>DXDA01000019.1 GCA_019115745.1 Candidatus Alistipes intestinigallinarum | reverse complement strand
GACCCCTTCGGCTTGAGTCTGTCTATAAGTCCGATTCAGATTTACCAACAACAGCCGATGTCCCTTTTCAACAATCAGTTTCGGGCTATCGTATAAACACGACAATTCTTCCACACTTTTTATACCTTCATCCCACTGATGATGTCCAGCAACAAGATTAGTCAATAAATTCTCTCGATTGAAAGCCGGATAAGTCAACAAATCAATAATTGCCGACTCGACCAAAAAGGCAGCTTCTTCCGTCAAACCATGCCGTATAATGTAATATTCCACATGATTCCCGGAACGATGAATTCTACGGATAGCATCCAATTTCAATGATCCATCCGTATCTTTCACCGCATCTGCGGCATGTTGAAAGACTCTGTTTCCACAACCTTTGCCAACATAAAACATCCGTTTGTCCATCGGATCAACAAGGACATATACGTAATATTTCAGGGCATTTATGGTAGACTCGGAAAACTGATTAAACATGCCAATCACGTATTACAGCCGGATGATGCGCGCCTCGTCGTCGCAGGGCGGCAGCGGGGCGGGGGTGAAGTCCGAATAACCGATGGCAATGGCACAGAGCGGTTCGCAGTCCGCGGGAATCGGCAGGAAGCTCCGCAGGTAGTCGGCAGCCTTCTCACCCTCGGGATCGTCCTTGCGGCGCGGCCGTCCGCAGATGTGGACCCAGCAGGAGCCGAGCCCCTCGTCGACACAGGCCAACTGGAGTACGGTGGCCGAAATCGCGGCGTTTTCCCGCCACAGGTCACTCGTCGACGTCTCCCCCAGGACGACGATCGCCAGAGGCGCATTCTTCAGAAATCCCGAGCCGTAGTCGCGCATGTCGGCCATGCGGGCCACGAGGGCCGGATCATCGACCACCAGAAAACGGGTCGTCCGCGTATTGCGGGCCGAAGGGGCCGTCAACGCCTCCGCGAGCAGCCGGTCCACGACCTCGCGGGGCACCGCACGATCCGAAAACTTGCGGATCGAACGTCGTTTGGCTATCAATTCCTTGAATTCCATAATCGTCACGTTTCTTGCATACAAAAATAGCGAAAAAACATTATCTTTGAAAATCCAAAAATCCCGAACACCATGGATTACCGTTTCACCATAGCCCTGATCTACGACTTCGACGGCACGCTCGCACCGGGCAACATGCAGGAGTACGACTTCATCCCGGCCGTCGGCAAAAGCAACAAGGAGTTCTGGACCGAAGCCAACACGCTGGCCGAAGAGCAGGATGCCGACATGGTCCTCACCTACATGGCCCGCATGATTCAGGAGGCCAAATCCAAGGGTTTGTCGCTGCGCCGCGAGGCCTTCCAGGAGTCGGGACGCCGCGTCACGCTCTTCAACGGCGTCCGGGAGTGGTTTTCGAGGATCAACCGCTACGGCGAAGAGCGCAATATCCGCATCCTCCACTACATCAACTCCTCGGGGCTGAAGGAGATCATCGAAGGAACGGAGATCGCCCACGAATTCCGCAAAATCTACGCCTGTTCGTTCCTCTACGACGTCGACGGCATCGCCTACTGGCCCGCCGTGGCGGTCAACTACACCAACAAGACGCAGTTCATCTTCAAGATCAACAAGGGTGTCGAGTCGGTCTTCGATTCGAAGCTCGTCAACCGCTACATCCCCGAGAACGAACGTCCCGTGCCGTTCCGCCGCATGATCTACGTCGGCGACGGAACCACCGACATCCCCTGTATGCGGCTGGTGAAGAGCTCCGGAGGCCACTCCATCGCCGTCTACAACCCCGATCAGAAGGGGGCACGGAAAGAGCTGGCGTCGCTCATCCACGACAACCGCGTGAGCCATGTCTGCCCGGCCGACTACTCCGAAGGCTCGGAGATGGACATCCTGGTGAAGACCATCATCGACAAGATCGACCTCGACGACCGGTTGGAGAAACTCGAAGTCGTCCGCTGACCGCCATGGCATCCGCTCCCGGAAAACGAATCTATCCCGGACGCTGGGTCCGACCCGAGTGGCTCGGCGGATCCCCGGAATGGACCGCCGGACTCCGGCGTCACCCTTCGGCGCTGTGGGTTGCAGCAGGGCTCCTGACGCTCTGCGCCCTGCTGCCCGTCGTCGCATTCCCCGCGCTCTACGTCGCGGCCGCAGCCTGCGGGGCCTTTTACCTCGACAACGAACCCCTGGAGCTGCTGCGGCTCCCGGGACTGAGTGCCGGCCGGCTCCTCGTCCGCAAGGTCCTTACCGCCTGGCGGAACTACTTCCTGCTGACGCTGCCCTTCACCCTGCTGGCCATCCTCGCACACCCCCGCACGGCCTGGATCGCCGCCGCCTGGGTCCCGCTGGCAGCCCTGGCCCTGCTCTACGCCGTTGTAGCGAAATACGCACACTACGTCCCGGAAAGCCCCCGGCAGCAACCGCTGGCCGCCCGGTTCGGGAGTGCGGGATTCCTCGTTCCGGTCCTGCTGCCCCTGAGCCTCGCGCTCACGGTCAGCTACGCCCTGCGGGCCGAACGCAACCTCAACCGTTACCTCCATGATTACGATTGATTCACTCCGCGTCCGCGAGGGCAGGCGGATCCTGCTCGACGGTGTGACGATGCACCTGCCCAGGAATGCCGTCCACGGCATCACGGGCGAGGGGAGGAGCGCCCTGCTCCGCAGCGTCTACGGACTCGTAACTCCCGAAGCGGGTTCGGTCTCCGAGTCCGGACACCCGCTGCCGCGAAGCGAAATGGTCTTCCTGGAGGCCGATCCGCACTTCTGGCCCGGACTCACGGCCCGGGACTGCATCGGACTGGTGCGTTACAACGACCGCTCGGCCAACCCCGAGGCGTTGCTCCGCCGCTTCCCCGTGCCGCTCGACACCGAAGCCCGGACCCTGCCGCCCCGCGAGCGGAAACACCTCGGGATCATCCTGACCCTGATGCGCGACAAGCGCATCCTGCTGCTCGACGAACCCTTCCGGGAGTTGGAACCCGAACGGATCTTCGTCATGCAGCAGCTCCTCCTGCACCTCGGGACCGAAGGGCGGACCGTGCTGCTCTCTTCGGAAAAAATCACCCCGCTCGAAGGGGTTTGCGACGACCTCTACCTGCTGGGAGGCGGGTGTGTCCTCGCCCGTTACGAACACTACGAACTGGGACGCGCGGTCGGGATTCCGGATTCCGGCGCGGAAATCCCGAAAAATTGAGTACCTTCGCGGTGAATCAGCCGTTGAAAACCGAATGATGAAAATTATTTTTGCCACCAACAATGCGCACAAGCTCAGCGAGGTACAGGCCGTGCTGGGCGATGGTTATACGCTCGTGACGCCCCGCGAATGCGGCGTCACCGAAGAGATTCCCGAAGAGCAGGAGACCCTCGAAGGAAATGCCTCGCAGAAGGCTCACTACCTGCATGACCGGACCGGTCTGGACTGCTTCGCCGACGACACCGGGCTCGAAGTCGAGGCGCTGGGCGGCGCCCCCGGCGTACACTCGGCCCGCTACGCCACCGACGGACACGACTTCGCGGCCAACAACCGCCTGCTGCTGAAGAATCTCGAAGGCGTCGAGAACCGCCGGGCCCGTTTCCGGACGGTTATTTCGTTGATTCTCAACGGTGAAGAGCACTTCTTCGAAGGGATTGTCGAAGGGCGCATCCTCGACCGTGAGACCGGCCACGAAGGATTCGGATTCGATCCGCTGTTCGTCCCCGACGGTTACGAGCGCACCTTCGCCGAGATGAGCCCCGCGGAGAAAAACGCCATCTCGCACCGTGGACGTGCCGTGCGCAAACTGGCCGAATACCTCCACGCACACGAAAAATAGGAGAGCAAGGCATGGAACCGAAAGAGATCATCCGGTGGGGGATTCTGGGGTGCGGCGACGTCTGCGAACGCAAGAGCGGTCCGCCGATGTACCTCACGGAGCACTCGGCACTTGTGGCCGTCATGCGGCGCGACGGGGAGAAGGCAGCCGATTTCGCACGCCGTCACGGCGTCGCCCGCTTCTACACCGATGCCGCATCATTGATTGCCGACCCCGAGGTCGACATCGTCTACGTCGCCACACCGCCCGCCTCACACAAGGAGCTGGCGATCCGGGTGCTGGAGGCCGGGAAACCCGTCTATGTCGAGAAGCCCATGGCGATGGACCACGCCGAATGCCTCGAAATGCTCGCCGCGGCGGAACGTTGCGGACAGCGGCTCTTCGTGGCCTATTACCGGCGGTCGCTGCCCTATTTCCAAAAGGTCCGGGAGCTGCTGGAGGAGGGGAGGATCGGAACCCCGCAGCAAGTCGAGGTCCGCTACCTGCGTCCGGCAGGCCCCGAAGACCGCGATCCGGAGCACCTGCCGTGGCGTCTGCGCCGCGAGGTGGGCGGCGACGGCTACTTCTACGACATGGCGCCCCACACGCTCGACATCCTCGATTTCCTCCTCGGGGAGATCGCGGCAGCCGAGGGGATGAAGCGCAATCTCGGAGGACTGTACGAGGTGGCCGACACGGTCAGCGCCACCCTCCGGTTCCGTTCGGGGGTCGTCGGAACAGGCCTTTGGAGTTTCGTCGCTCCGCCCGAAGAGGCCGAGGATTCGGTCCGCATCATCGGCAGCCGGGGCTCGATCCGCTTCAGCACCTTCGCCTTCACACCCGTCGAACTCACAACGCCCCAAGGTACGGAATGCTTTGCCATCGAACCCCCGAAACATATTCAAGGCCCGATGATCGCGTCGATCGTTGCGGAACTCCGCGGCACGGGCCGCTGTCCCTCGACCGGCGTGTCGGCCGCCCGGACTTCGTGGGTCATGGATGAGATTATGAAGAAATAAATCGCTATCTTTGCCCCGCTATGGAGACGAAAAACTACGACAAGGAGGAGCGTTTCGATCCGGCAACGATCGAAGCCCTCAAAGGCCACTATACGGAGATCCTCCGCCTGCTGGGCGAAGACCCCTCGCGCGAAGGGCTGTTGAAAACCCCCGAACGGGTCGCCAAGGCGATGTCGTTCCTCACGAAAGGGTACGACGAAAACCCGCTCGAAATCATCCGCTCGGCAACGTTCCGCGAGGAGTACAAGCAGATGGTGCTGGTCAAGGACATCGAGCTCTACTCGATGTGCGAGCACCACATGCTCCCCTTCTACGGCAAGGCGCACGTCGCCTACATCCCCAACGGATACATCACCGGGTTGTCGAAGATTGCCCGCGTGGTGGAGTGTTTCGCCCGGCGGCTGCAGGTTCAGGAGCGGCTGACGGTCCAGATCCGCGACTGCATCCAGGAGGCCCTCAGCCCCATGGGTGTCGCCGTGGTGATCGAGGCCAGCCACATGTGCATGCAGATGCGCGGCATCGAAAAACAGCAGTCCGCCACCACCACATCGGCCTTTACGGGCATCTTCCTCTCGGATCATAGAACCCGCGAGGAGTTCATGACCCTCATCTCACACAAGTATCGGTAACAGACCCGTTTCCGAGACTCTGGAACCAACCGGGAATCCCATTTGCGGATTTCCGGTTTTTTCATGTCCCGTTCGGTCCCGCACGCCGCAATCCGCCCGAACCGGGAACGAAATTTGAGACTCGGGAGGGGACAGCAAACCAAAAATCAAAACATCATGAACGTCAAACAACTCCGTTACATTGCGTTCGCGCTCGTTGCAGCCGCGTTCTGCTCGTGCCAGAAAGATCCCTCGACGTCGGATCTCCACAGGGACTATCTGGTCTACACCGCCCACGATACCGGGACCGACTTCTCGGCAATCGACACCTACTACCTCCCGGACAGCATCCTGGTAATCGGGAACAGCGACCAGACCGAATACTGGAAGGATGAGAATGCCCTGACGATCATCGACGCCGTGGCCGGCGGGATGGACGACGCCGGCTACACGCGCTCCGACGACAAAACCGCGGCCAGCGTGGGTCTTCAGCTCAGCTACGTGCGGCAGGAGACCTACTTCGTCGGCTATGACAACCCCTACTGGTGGTGGTACTATCCCTACTACTGGACTCCCGGTTACTGGGGCAACTGGGCCGGGTGGCACTACCCCTACAGCGTCTACTACGCCTACACGGCCGGATCGCTGCTCGTGGAGATGCTCGACCTCCAGGCCGATCAGGAGAGCGGCAAGAAACTCCCCGTCGTCTGGGACACCTTCATCGGCGGACTGCTGACCTCCGACGCCGAACTCAACCTCCAGCGCACCGTCGAGGGGGTGGAACAGGCTTTCGCACAGTCGCCCTACCTGGTAAAATAGTTTAACGCAAAATCTGTCCGATCATGAAAACATCGAAATACCTCAAAACCATTGCCATCTGCACCCTCCTGCTGGCTGCGGCCATGCCCGGAAAAGCACAGGTCTTCCCCAACACCTACATCAACATCGACTGGCAGATGGGTGTGCCCCTGGGCAACGACTTCGCCGACAAGACATCCGGCTGGGGCATGAACTTCGAAGGCGGCTACTTCGTCACGCCGGCCATCACCGTGGGTCCCTTCATCTCCTACCAGACCAACCTGCAGGACATCGACCGCCAGACTCTCGACCTGGGAGACGGCGCCGCCCTGACCACCAATCAGAAACACGCCCTGTTCCAGTTCCCGTTCGGTGTCACGGGCCGATACAACTGGCTTACCGACAGCGTTTTCCAACCCTACGTAGGCATGAAGCTGGGAGCCTGCTACGCCGAGATGTCCTCCTATTACTACATCGTCAGACAATACTCCGAAACCTGGGGATTCTACATGTCGCCGGAGGTCGGCGTGTCGATCTTCCCGCGCCCCGACTACCGGCTGGGGTTCCACGTGGCGCTCTACTACAGCTACGCCACCAACAACGGCGACGTGCTGGTCTACAAACTCAACAACATCAACAACTTCGGCATCCGCGTCGGCGTCTCGTTCTGACCCTCGCCGATCCGCCACAAAAAGCCGGGCCTTGCAACAAGGTCCGGCTTTTTCTTGAAACAGGTCGTTCGATCCCCTCCCGGATAAACCTCTATCCGCGGGTCAGGAGTTCGATCCGGGCGAGTTCGTCATCCGAGAAGTTCCGATTTTCGATCGCCCGCAGGTTATCGGCAATCTGGGCCGTCGAGCTGGCTCCGACAATCACCGACGTGATGCGTTCGTCGCGCAGCAGCCACGCCAGCGCCATTTCGGCCAGCGACTGTCCCCGCTGCCGGGCCAGATCGTCGAGGCTACGAAGCCGCGCCAGCATCGCCTCGTCGAGCACGTCGCTCCGCAGCGTCCGCCCCTCGGCCATGCGCGAACCGGCCGGAATACCGTCGAGATAACGGTTCGTCAGCAACCCCTGGGCCAGCGGCGAGAAGACGATGAAACCCGACCCGGCAGCTACCGAAAGATCGAAAACACCGCTGTCGACCGGCGCACGGTCGAGCAGGTTGTAACGGTCCTGAAAGAGCAGGCACGGGACGTCGCGCGCCGCCAGGTAATCGAAGGCAAAGCGAGCCGCTTCAAGCGGATAGCGCGAAAGGCCGACGTAGAGCGCACGGCCGCTGCGGACGATGTCGACCAGCGCCTGCAGGGTCTCTTCGAGGGGTGTCTCGGGATCGTAGCGGTGCGAATAGAAGATGTCGACATAATCGAGTTTCATGCGCCGGAGGCTCTGGTCGAGGCTCGCCATCAGGTATTTGCGCGAGCCCCAGTTGCCGTAGGGTCCGGGCCACATGTCGTATCCGGCCTTCGTCGAGATGAACAGTTCGTCGCGGTAGGGGCGGAACGACTGCTCCATCAGCCGGCCGAAATGCTCCTCCGCCGTACCGTACTCCGGTCCGTAGTTGTTCGCCAGGTCGAAGTGCACGATCCCGCGGTCGAAGGCGTAATGGGCCATCTCGCGGACTTTCGAGAAGCTCTGGCGGCTGCCGAAATTCTGCCACAGCCCGAGCGACACCAAAGGCAGCAAAACACCGCTCCGTCCCGCCCGGCGATAGACCATGCCGTCGTCGTAACGCGACGGCGAAGGGTTGTAAATGGGTTCAATCATACCTCGCTGAATGGATCATTGCGGAATCTCTCCGGCGGCAGAGTCCCTTTCAACGGCAGGGCTCCCCGCTCCGGAGGGCATTCCCGGTTTCACTCAATGCGCTTCGAGCCAGTTGTGGCCCACTCCGGCATCGGCAATGAGCCGCACCTTCAGTTTCGCGGCGGACTCCATGCTCTCGGTGACGATCCGCACGACCCGCTCCTGCTCCTCACGCAGCATGTCGACCACCAGTTCGTCGTGCACCTGCAGGATCACCCGCGAGCGGATCCCCTCGGCCGCAAAACGACGGTGAACGTCGATCATGGCAATCTTCATGATGTCAGCCGCCGAACCCTGGATCGGAGCATTCACAGCGTTGCGCTCGGCCAGGCCCCGCGCCACGGCGTTGTGCGAATTGATGTCGTTGAGGTAGCGGCGCCGCCCGAAGATCGTCGAGACGAAGCCCTCCTCCCTGGCCTTCTCCACCACGCGGTCCATATACTCCTTGACCTTGGGGTAGGAGGCGAAATAGCCGTCGATAATCTCCCGGGCCTCCTTGCGCGGAATCTCCAGCCGCTGACTCAGTCCGAAGGCCGAAATGCCGTAGATAATGCCGAAATTAGCCGTCTTGGCGCGCCGCCGCTCCTCGGGTGTCACCTCCGAGATCGGTTTGTTGAAGAGCCGCGAGGCCGTCGAGGCATGGACATCCTCCCCGTGCTCGAAGGCCGCGATCAGCGACTCGTCGCCCGAAAGGTGGGCCATCAGCCGCAACTCCACCTGGCTGTAATCCGCCGACAAAAGCAGATGGTCGTCGTCCGACGGAATGAAGGCCTTGCGGATGCGGCGCCCCATCTCCTCGCGCACGGGGATGTTCTGCAGGTTGGGATTCGTCGACGAGAGGCGCCCGGTGGCCGTCACCGCCTGGTTGAACGACGTATGGATGCGTCCCGTCCGGCGGTTAACCAGTTGCGGCAGCGCCTCGACATAGGTCGACAGCAGCTTCTTCACCCCGCGGTATTCGAGGATCAGATCGACGATGCGGTGTTTGTGCGCAAACGACTGGAGATACTCCTCGTCCGTACAGAACTGCTTGGTTTTCGTCATCTTGGGCTTCTCCGTAATCCGCATCTTCGCAAAGAGCACCTCGCCCAGTTGGCGCGTCGAGTTGATATTCAGATTCGGCTCCCCGGCCTCGGCCCGCACCGCAGCCTCCAGTTCCGCCAGCTTGCGGTTCAGCTCCACGGCATAGGTGGCCAGTGCCTCCGTATCGATCCGCACGCCCGCCATCTCGATGTCGGCCAGCACGGTGATCATCGGCGCCTCCACCTCGAAATAGAGGTGCTTCAACCCGATCTGCTCGACCAGCGGGAAGAGCACCCGTTTGAGCCGGAGCGTGACGTCGGCATCCTCCGCGGCGTACTCCTTCACGCGCTCGACATTCACCAGGTCCATCGTCAACTGCTTGGCCCCCTTGCCGATCAGCGTCTCAATCTCGATCGGGCGGTAGTTCAGGTACTTTTCGGCCAGGATGTTCATGTTGTGGCGCGACTCGGGATCCAGCAGGTAGTGGAGGATCATCGTGTCGTAGAAACGGCCCCGAACCTCGACCCCCAACTGCCTGAGAACCATCAGGTCGAACTTGATGTTCTGGCCGATCTTGGCGATCCGGTCGTTCTCGAACAACGGGCGGATGATCTCCGCATATTCACGCGCGGTCTCCTCCCTGAAGGGCACGTACCACGCCTTGAAGGGCTCCACGGCCAGCGACAAACCCACGATCCGGTCGTTGAAGACGTCGAGTCCCGTCGTCTCGGTATCGAAGCAGAACTCCTCGTAACGCCCCACCGCGGCAATCACTTCCCGCAGGTGGTCGGCACTCTCCACGAGCGTATATTCGTGGGGCGTGGTCTGCGCCGTCTCGAACTGCATCGTCTCGGCTTCGCGCTGCAGTTCGGCCGCCGGAACCGGCGCCGTCGTCATCGGAACCACAGGCTCGCCGAAGAGGTTTCCCTGTCCGGCCAGCGCTGCCTTCTTCGCCGCGGCCGACTTGGCCCGCGCCATCTCCGCCAGTTGGGTCTGCGCCTCCTGGCGGGGACCGTCCGGAACGGGTTCGGGAGGCGCCAGGTTGGCCAAGTCATTCAGGAACGCCTTGAAATCGAGCTCCGCAAAGAGCGCCCGCAAATCATCGAGATGCGGTTCGCAAACCGTCAAATCCTCTTCGCGCAATTCGATCGGAACGTCGAGGCAGATGGTCGTCAGCCGTTTGGCCAGCCGCAGGTTGTCGGCCCAGGCGGCGATCTTCTCGCCCTGCTTTCCGGGGATCCGGTCGACATTCGCCAGGATATTCTCCACCGTACCCCATTCGCGGACCAGTTTGCAGGCACTCTTCTCGCCGATCCCCGGGACACCCGGAATGTTGTCCGACGCATCCCCCCACAGAGCCAGGATATCCCGCACCAGTCGGGGGTCGTCGATACCGTACTTCTCACGGATCTCCTCGCATCCCACGATCTCGATACTTCCATCGGCGCCCCGCTGCTTGTAGATCCGGCAATGGTCGCGCACCAACTGTCCGTAATCCTTGTCGGGCGTCACCATATAGACGTCGTAGCCCGCCTCGGCGCCCTTTTGCGAGAGGGTGCCGATCACGTCGTCGGCCTCGTAGCCCTCGACTTCGAGGATCGGGATGCACATCGCCTCCAGCACCCGTTTCACGTAAGGAACCGACAGCAGAATATCTTCGGGCGTCTCCGTGCGATTTGCCTTGTACTCCGGAAAAATCTCCCGCCGGAAACTCCCGCCCGGCGGATCGAAGGCAACCCCCAGCAGATCGGGTTTCTCCCGTTTCTGGATGTCGCGCAGGAACTTCACGAAGCCGAACACCACCGAGGTGTTCATCCCCGTACGGTTGCGCATGGGACGCCCCAGAAACGCATAGTAATACTTGAATATCAACGCATAGGCGTCGACCAGGAAGAGTTTTTTCATAGCTGTGTATTGCGTCGTTTTGTCGAAAGGGGAGGGGTCAGGCATTGTCTTCGGCGAACCATTCGGCGAACGACGTGGCGGTCTCGTGGAGCCGCAGCGAATGGAGCGTCACGCCCTCGGGCAGCCGCGCAGCAATCCGCGCGGCAAAGTCCCCCAGCATGTTCTCGCACGTCGGCTGGTAATCCACCGTCACGACATTCCCGAAACGGGCCGACAACACCCTGAAAAGTTCCGATCCGGCTTCCGGGATCTTCAGCACCAGCGCGTGATCGAAGCGCGAAACGATCTCCTCGTTCACGATCCGTTTCAAGACGCCGAAATCCATCACCATGCCGTATTTGGGGTTCTCGGGGTCCCGGATCGGGGATCCCTTCACCGTCACGAAAAGCCGGTAGGAGTGCCCGTGAATCTCGCGGCACGGGCCGTCGTACCCGTCGAGGGCGTGTGCCGCCTCGAACGAAAATTCCTTGGTCAATCTGATTACTGCCATATGGTCAAGCTCATGGAGCAGGCACGCAAAAAGGAGGCCTGCATTTCACAAAGATAATGGAAATCGAAAACAATTCCGCCTCCCGGCACGAATCATTCCAAAAAAAAGCGTCCCCCGCAGCGGAGGACGCCTTTCTGAAAAGGGCCAAAACCATCTATTTCCGTTCGGGAACTCCGCCCAGACGTTCGAGCAACTCCAGACACATCCGCCCGTTGTGATAGGGGCATTTCCAGATCCCGGCCTTGTCGTCGTCGAGATTCACCCCTCCGTCGGCGCGGATACTCCAGAACCATTCGCCCGATTCCCGGTCGATCAGGTGGCTTTTGATATAATCCCACGTATCGAGCAGCATGGCTGCAGCCCGCTCCTCGCCATGGAAGGCCGACAGGTAGTACAACCCGACCATCGTTTCGGCCTGAACCCACCAGTGGCGCTCCCGATCGGTGATCCCCTCCGCATTGCCCTCGTAGGCCATACTTCCGTCCGACATATAGCCCTCTAGGGCCGCACGGCCCAAGGCCGCAGTCCGCGACAAGACCTCCTGCATCAATGCCGGATCCCCAATCACCTCCGCCGCCTCGAACAAAAGCCACGAAGCCTCGATGTCATGACCGTACGAATAGACCCCCTCGCTGCGATCCTCCCAGCGCTCGCCGAAAAAGAGTCCCAGATGGTTCGTGGACGGAGAGAGCAACCGCCGCAGGAAGAGCCGGAGCAGGTTCGCAAGCTGCCGCCACAAATCCGGATCCGGCCAAACCCGATAAAGGTTCGTATAGGCCTCCAGGATATGCAGGTGGGTATTCATCGTCTTCTTCTCGTTGGCATCCTTGTCGCTCAGGCGCATGTCGTCCAACAGGTTCCAGGTCCGGTCCGACGCCTCGAAATAACCGTCATACTGCGGGTCGAAAGCATGGTGTTCGATCTCCCCATACAGTCGGACCGCAGCATCCAAAGCCTCCCGGTCCCCCGTCGCCCGATAGTATTCGCTCAAGCCGTAGATGGCGAAGCTCAAGCCGTAAAACTGCTTCTTCGTCTCCAGCGGCCGGCCGTCGGCGGAAATCGTCCAGTAAACCCCGCCATACTCCTGGTCGCAGAAGTTCCCGAGCAGGCAAGCCTTGGCTGCCTCGACCGCCGCCCGATAGGCCGGATCCCCGAAAAGGCGGCAGGCAGCCGAAAAGGTCCACAAAATCCGGGCGTGCATGACAACCCCCTTCGGGGCATCGGGATGCAACACACCCGTCCCGTCCACACGTCCGAAAAAACCGCCCCGGACCCGGTCTTCCAACCCGATCCAGAAGGGAAGAATGCCGTTTCTCAGCGTATCGGTCAACTCCGGGATCAAACTTTTCAAGGATTCCATCATCTGTATCAATTGTATCAATGCTGTAATTCGTTACGTCGTTGTTGCAATTTGCGGGAGATGATCTGAACGCGCCGTTCGCTCAGCGGGTAGAGCCAGATCAGCACCACGGAGAGGAAAGCCCCGATGGCCGGCAGATAACTCAACATCATCCGAATGCCGCGGATCGCCTCCTCGCTCTGCGCCGCATTGGCCTGGAAACCGTAATAACCGAGCAGCCAGCCCGTCACGGCTCCGCCGAGCGTCCAGCCCAGCTTCTGAGACATCGAGGAGGAGGAGAAGATCAGTCCCGTGGCACGCCGTCCGGTCTTCCACTCCGAGAAGTCCGCAATATCGGCGTACATCGACCACAAAAGCGGGAAGATACATCCGGCACAGATGCTGATCAGCGCCTGGAAGAGAAAAATCCCAAGCAACTGATCGGGCGAAAAGGCGTAGAATATCACACTCAGGACACAAGCCACGACCATCGCTCCCATATAGATGGTTCTCTTGCCGAAACGGTTGGACAAGGGCGAGGCCAGGACCACTCCCACCATGTTGGACAACTGCCCCAGCATCAGGTAGAGCGCCGAGAGCGAGAACAAGCCGCCGCCGAAGCCCGAAACACCGTCATCCAGCACATAGTACTTGAAGTAGTAGATCGTGGCGCCGTCCCGGATCGAGTTGAAGATCAGCGCCGCGATTCCCGCCCCCAGCAGGATCCACCAGGGACGGTTCACCAACAGATCCCGGAGGTCCTTGCCGACCGAGGTGTTCTTCGGCGCGCAAAGCGTAACCCGCTCCCGGGTCCACTTGAAGCAGAGCACGAAAAGTCCGGCACAAACCGCCCCGAAAACCGCCATCGTATACTGCCACCCGTGGGCCTCCGAATGCACGCCCCCCAGATCGGAGAAGAGACCCACCAGCGGCTCGGCCAGCCCCACCGCAATGAAACTGCCCAGATAGGCGAAAAACATCCGGTAGGAGGAGAGGGTGTTGCGCTCCCCGGGATCCGACGAGATCACACCCAGCAACGAGGCATACGGGACGTTGACCATGGTGTAGACCATCATGAGCAGCGTGTAGGTCGCATAGGCGTAGACCAGTTTCCACCCCGGCGTGAGGTCCGGCGTGGAGAAGGCCAGCACTCCGATCACCGCAAAGGGAACCGCACCCCACAACAGGTAGGGCCGGAAACGCCCCCAGCGCGTATGGGTCCGGTCGGCAATCATTCCCATGATCGGGTCGTTGACCGTATCCCAGATCCGCGTCAGCAGGAACATCGTGCCGACGGCGGCCGGAGCCAGTCCGAAAACATCCGTATAGAAGAACAGCATGTACATGCCTATGATCTTCCAGAACATGGAAGAAGACATGTCCCCGAACCCATAGGCGATCTTTTCCCGGAACTTGATCATCGCAAACTCTTTCATGCGGTTTTCACGGTTATCTCGGGTATCCCGAAGCGATGTTCCGGTCGATCAGTTCGTTGATCGTCCGAACCGACAGCCCCGTTCTCAGGCCGTCGGCCGGCGTGTTCAGGCAGTAGTCCAGCAGACGATCCACACTCGATACGGCCACGTGCATACGCGTGTCGCTCGATGCATAGTAGATGTAAACCGTACCGTCCGGCGCGGCAATCCATCCGTTCGAGAAGAGGACGTTGGAGACGTCTCCGATCCGCTCCTCACCCTCCGGGGCCATGAAATAACCCGCCGGTTCGGCAATCAGTTCCCACGGACGCTCCAAGTCCGTCAGGTAGAGATAGAGCACGTAGCGCAACCCCGCGGCACAGCCCCGAACGCCATGGGCCAGATGCAGCCACCCTTTCGGCGTCTTGATCGGATGCGGACCCTCGCCGTTCTTCAGCTCCTTGATCGTATGGTAATAGCGGAAATTGATGATCTTCTCGTCGCAGACCTCGGCATGGGTGATGTCATCGACCAGCGACCAGCCGATCCCGCCCTGTCCGGTCTCAATGAAGCCGTTCTGAGGCCGCGTATAGAACGCATACTTCCCGTCGACGAACTCCGGATGAAGCACCACATTGCGCTGCTGGCTCTTGCAACGCAGATCCGGGAGTCGCTCCCAGTGAACCAGATCGTGCGTACGGGCAATGCCGGCCGAAGCAACCGCCGAAGAGAGATCTCCCGGCTGTGCGTTCGGATCCTTCCGCTCGACGCAGAAGACGCCGTAGATCCATCCGTCCTCATGTGCCGTGAGGCGCATGTCGTACACATTGACGGCCTCCTCATCCGATTCGTCGAGCTGAATCGGACGGTCCCAGAACCGGAAGTTGTCGATTCCGTTCTCGCTCTGCGCCACGGCGAAGTAGGACTTGCGGTCCGCACCCTCCACGCGGGCAACCAGCGTATAAAGACCGTTGAACAGAATGGCACCCGCATTGAGTACGGCATTCACGCCGATCCGCTCCAGCAAAAACGGATTCCGCTCCTGCGAAAAATCATACCGCCAGGTCAACGGAACATGCGCGGCGGTCAAAACCGGATTCCTGTAGCGGCGGAAAACGCCATTATCTTCGTCCTGCGGGAGATTGGCCTTCCGCAACAACGCTTCGTGTCTGCGATACAATGCGTCGATTTTCTCTTGGTACTTGTCCATGGGTATAGTATAGCTATTGATTCTCGTACATATGCTGCAGATCTCCGTTGAACAGAATCGACGGTTTCTCCTTGAACTTCACAAAATCGGCCGCCGAAGCATGGCCCGGATACGGTGCATAGAAATGGTTCTCGATACGGCTGGAATTCCGCCAGACAAGGACGTAGGCCGGTTTGTACTTCGCAACCAGCGGGTAGAGCACCTCGCTGAACCAGTTATCCATGGTAATCGACTCCAGCCCCGTCTCCGTAAAGGCGAACGGCTTCCCTTCCCGGCACGCCACACGCTGCAGCACGTTCAGCGAACGGTCGGCACACGTCCGGTACTCGTCGAGCCCCTCCTCTCCCTTGAAATGGTAGAGGTCCAGCCCCAACAGGTCGACATACTCCCCGCCGGGATAACGCTCCAGATAATCGGTTTCGGTGCGAACCCGATCCGGAGAGTAACAGTATATCACGTTCTTCAAGCCCTTGACATCGCGCAGGTAGGTCACGATCTGCCGCCACAAGGCCACATATTCGTCGACCGAGCAGAAGTCACGGCCCCACCAGAACCAACTTCCCGTATGCTCGTGCAGCGGTCGGAAGATCACCGGAATCGACTCCCCGTCCGAGCCCTTGAGCGAAGCGAGGAATTCGGCGACTCGGTCGAGCCAGCGGCAGAATTCGGCATGGTGTTCACCCCCGGGCAGGAGCGTCGCCACGACGTTGCCGCCGGTCAGATCCCACGTATTCCCGCCCGTCACGAGGTTGTCGGCGTGCCAACTGATCGTGTTGATACCGCCCCGGTCATAGGCCTCCCGGATCAGACGCTTCATCTGCTTGAAGTTGACCTTGTCGAGATTCTCGTTCCGGCGGTGCTCGATACCGCCGATCTCCCATCCGTAGACGGCCGGATAGTCTCCGCAGACCGCACGTACGTCACTGCCGCCGGGCGTCTCCTCCCACTCGACGCCGTAGGCCGTATCGTCCTGATGGCCGAACATCGTTTTGTTGCCGACCATCCGGTTCAGACCGGCATAGAGGGCCTCCGTCTGAGGCGTGCTCTCCGGAGTGGAGAGTTTCGAAACCGAACCCGGTCCGGGAATCAGGTGCGGCGTAATGATCCGGGCCCACTCCCGGAAGGCCTTGGGCGTGACGTGCAGACTGTCCCCGTGGAACATGTCCGCACGGTATCTGTCTCCGTCCTTCAGCGGCGCGGTGATGTCCAGATACTTCACATGCTCTTTTCCTGCAGCATAAGCTTCCATCAGTTCATTGGCTTTAAGGTATTTCTCCTCCACATGGCGGCGCGACGGCGACGGCTTGACCGACAGGAGGATGATTTCGGTCCCGGGGCTGTGCAACTCCACAAGCCGCACGAACGTCTTCACGTCATCCAGAAAACGCTCAGGCGTAAACCCGTCCTTAAGGTCGTTGTCCCCTTCGTAGAGGACGATCTGCCGCGGCTTGTAGGGGAAGACGATCCGGTCGGAAAAATAGATGATGTCTTCGAGGTGGCTGCCGCCCACTCCCCGCCGGACAATATCGTATCCCGGGAAATACTGTTCGATATTTTTCCAGGTCCTGATCGAAGAGCTCCCCACGAAGAGGATCTTCCCGACTCCGGGAAAATCAATACTGTCCTGTTTGACAAAGCGCTCGATTTCCGGCAGCCACATCTTTTCCCGGGGATTCTTGCCCGGCAGCATGGCCGAAGCCGTCCATACGGTCAGGGCCGCAAGGAGCGGAAACAGGGCTTTCATAAGCCGATTTATGATTCTCATGTAATTCGGTCTATTGTTTGCGTGAAACCTTCGATTTGATAAATGCCTGCTTCTTGACCCACTGCTCGGGGTAGTTCCAATGCCCCGTGTCGGGATATACGACCAGTTGCTTGGGTGCCGTCACCGCATTGTAGGCCGCATACATCGACGTGGGAGGGCATACTTCGTCCTTGTATCCCCAGGAGAAGAATCCCGGAACCGACACCTTGCGGGCAAAGTTCACTACATCGAAATAGGCACTCACGGCAGCTTTCTGCACCACCACACAGGTCGTCTTGTCCTCCTCGTAACGGAACATCGCAGGCCATCCGGCCGCACGCCCGTTCAAATACCCGGTCAGATCGCACAATGCCGGGTAGAACGCCGAATAACAACGCACCCGCTTGTCCAGAGCCGCCGCCACGATCGAAAGGGCTCCTCCCTGGCTGCCGCCGCTCACCGCCACGAAATCACCGTCGAACTGGGGCAGCGTATAGATGAAATCGATGGAACGGACCAACCCGAGATAGACCCGCCGATAATAAAAATCCTTGCGGTTGTCCAGCCCCTGCAGCCAATAGCGGTCCAGGGCCCCTGCAGCCAGCGATGCGTAGACCTCGTCATCCAGCGTGACCGGGAGGCCATGGATGCCGATCGTCAGCGAGATGAAACCGTCGTCTGCCAGGTAGGTGTCCCCTTGATAGGCCCTTACGCCTGCCCCGGGGACATTCAGGATCGCGGGATAACGCCCCGGAGCCTTCGGAACCGAGAGAATGCCGTAGATCCGCGACCCCTGTCGCTCGTTTTGGAAACTGACGTGGTAGACATCCGAGCGTGCGGTACAGCGCTCCGGCAGCAGGGTCATCCGGGCATCGAGCGGAATGCGCTTCAACGCCGCAATCTCCCCTTCCCAAAAGCGGTCGAAATCCTCCGGCATCTTGGCCACCGCTTCGATGTGTTCGGGATCCACCCCGACTTTGGCCAGGTCGGAATACTCCTTCCCTTCCACCTCGACCTCCGCAAGGCACGTCACAAAACCCGGAATATCCGAACGTCCGGCATCGACGGTCAGTTCACCGCCCTTGTAGAGCACCTCTTCACTCCGGGTTGCAGGCATCTTCTCCGGTCCGTATTCATACCGAAGGGTCAGGTTTTCCAGATAATGCCCGTCCTTCACCACCGAGATCCGAAACCGGATCCGTTCCCCGCGGTCGACACACCAGTCGGCGTGTTCGGGAACAACACGCACCTCAACCGGCTGACGCGACGGCTGCCCCGTCACCGTCCCGACCCACAGCACAAGGAACAATATCAAACTCGAAAGTCTCATAACATCACTATTTATTATCGATCAGCAAGGGTTCTATCTTCTCTGCCCACAACCGGTAGGCCTCCGGAGTCATGTGCAGTTTGTCGTCGCGGTAGAGTTCGGGGCGGAGGGCTCCCTGCGCATCGAACATCAACGACGCCACATCCACATAGGTGACCTGTTTCCTCTCCCGGCACAAGGCTTCCAGCATCCGGTTGGTCTCGCGCTGCTTCTCCAGGATACGGCTGCTGAAGGGCGACGGCTTGACCGACAGCACCACAACCGGAACCCCCGGCAAAAAGATCTCCGCAAGGCGGAGGAAACACCGGACATCCTCAACCACCGCAGCCGGCGATACTCCGTTGGCCAGGTCGTTCTCCCCGGCATACAGGACAATCTGAGCCGGATCATAGGCAATCACCAGACGCTGCATGTGGTAGAGCACGTCGCTGATCCACGCCCCGCCGAAACCGCGGGAGAGAACCCGATGCTCCGGGAAATAGCTCGCCAGGTCCTTCCACATCCGAATCGACGAACTCCCCACGAAAAGAATCGAACTCGCTTCGGGGAAGTGCTGCCGGTCATTTTCATAATAGGCTTCGATCTGTCCGCGCCATTCATTCGCACGGAAGTAGGTGGAGTCTTGTGCCCGCAAGAAAATCGGGCACAAGATACTCACCAAAATTGCAATACAAGTTATTCTTTTCATTTTTCTTCTATTCCCAGTTTATCGGCTGGAGTCGTACATTATCGATGCAGAAATCGTAGGAATTGCCCGAAGGATGGCTTCCCACCCAGATGCGCATGTTCTTCGTACCGCCCTTGTTCTTCCAGGTATCCATCGGAATGGTAAAGGTCTGCCACTCTCCGCCGGTCGAGATCATCAGCGCCGGATCCGTCGTGAGCGACGAAGGTCCGAAGGCATACCAGTTCATACTCTGGTTCAATGCAATGGCCAGACGGTAAGCAATCGGCTTGATCGTGCACAATTCGAATTTCAGCACGTAATTGTCCGC
The DNA here is from genome assembly GCA_019115745.1 of Candidatus Alistipes intestinigallinarum. Taxonomy (GTDB): domain Bacteria; phylum Bacteroidota; class Bacteroidia; order Bacteroidales; family Rikenellaceae; genus Alistipes; species Alistipes intestinigallinarum. The sequence continues at coordinate 69,412 of DXDA01000019.1, read as the reverse complement.
ATCGGTCGTAAAATAGGACTCCGGAATTACGAGGTTATAATTGGCAATCATGTTCACCAGACCGGTTTTCCCGACTTCGGTGACGATCCGCGTATACTGGCTGCCTTCGGTCGGAGCCGGATCGAGCGGAGCGGGGTAGTCGTCGTTCGGAACCACCCAGTCCGGATAGCGGGTCGTACTCTTGTCTTCGAGATTCTCGATGATGAAGGTGTCATCCCGATACCGGACCGGACACTTCACCCCTTCCGACGCATCGTCGGCCAGGAACGTGATCACCGTCTTGTTCCCGACGCCTTCGGGAACGACCGCCTTCACGTAGGTCTCCGACACCTCGGTCACCAGAGCCGCCTTGTCGCCGAACATCAGCTTCGAAACACCCACCTTGGCGTAGAGATCCATGCTCTCGCCGAGCAGTTTGAGTTCCTGTCCGGGCGGGGTCCACTCGTTGAAGATCCCCGTGATCTGGAACGGTGGGAATTCGATCGAAAGAGCGACCTCCGTCGACCCGAAATCGTTTTCGAGGGTCATGACATAGCTCTCGCTGCGCGTCAAACGCGGAATGGTCAGATAGAGTGAGTGGGTAAGCCGCGTCGTCGAACCGATGGCGACCTCCACGCCGTTGATCGATATCTTATGAACCGAACCGAGATTGTCGCCGACAAACTGTACAGCCTGACCGACGGTTACGACATCCAGACGGGCCATCGCTACCGGATCGATCGCATAATCGATCTTCGGAGCTCCCTTGTCTCCGTAATCGTAATTCTCATCCGCACAACCCGTCGCTGCGAACAAGAGGATCGAAATCCACAAATAGATTGCTTTCATGAGTTTCGGATTTTTTTGAATTTAAGCTTAATAACCGCTGTTGTTGGGACCGAACAGTCTGTTGTTGTTGATCTCGTTGAGCGGAACGGCATACAGGATGCTGCGCGGCTGACGCACCTTCGAGATCGACAACCCCGTACCCTGGATGCGAACCGACTGCGTCTTGTTCATGACATCCAGATAGAGTCCCCAACGCAGCAAATCAAACTTGCGGTTGAACTCCTGCATGAACTCCATGGCGCGTTCCTGCAGAATCAGACTGCGGATCTCCATCTTGTCACTCGTCGTTCCCGACAGCAGGTCCGCCTTGGCACGTGCCCGCACCACATCCAGATCGGCCAGAGCCTTGTCCGGGAAATCGAGTTCGTTGTACGCCTCGGCGCGAAGCAGATACAATTCGATGAAACGGATCAGAATAACGTCCTGCTCCTTCAGCGCATAGCCCGGGGCCGTCGTATTCGGAATCGGATTGTCCACCGTACCATCGCCCGTATACCACTTGGTAATGAAGTAAGTGCGGAAATAATCAGCGTTGCTGCGGGCCGGTTTTCCATCGGGACCCGTGGGGTATTTCTCCGGGTCGTCCGGCATCCGGACATAATTCGACGTGTTGTTCCACGTCTGTTTGATGTAGTGGAAAATTCCATGCTCCCCACGCTCGTCGTTCCCCGTATACAAACCGTAGGCGTGTTCGGTAATTCCGGCCCAGCCCCGGCCGTAGTAGGTCGGCGCCGTATAGTAATATCCGAGGTGCTCCGTCGTAAAGTCATTCAAGGCATTCCCGGCAACTCCCCACACGAACTCCTTGTTGCGGAAATTGGGCGCTCCCCAGATCTTGTTGAAGGCCGGCATGTAATCGTAATCGATCCCTTTGCGGGCAATCACCTCGTCGCAGATCTCAACCACCTTCTCGTAGCACTTCTTCGCATCCACGCCCTCAAATCCGGCTACGGTCGCCGTATTGAAATTCTGCAGCGAACCCTTGATGTCAACCTTCATCTCGACGCTGCCCGCCAGGGCCGCAGAGCCCATCGTGGCATAGACCCGCGCCAGAAGAATCTTGGCTGCCGTCTTGTTGGCATGTCCCCAGTTTCCGGACGACGTGCCCCATTCGGTCATCAGCGTGCAGGCATCGTCCAGGTCGTCGGTAATCCGCTGGTAGACCTCCTGCACCGAAGAGCGGGCCTTATCGCCCAGATCGTCATACTTGAGCCGCAACGGCACCGGACCGTACATGCGCACCAGATGGAAGTAGGAGAAAGCTCGCAGGAAATAGGCCTCTCCGAGATACTGGTTCCGCACGGTCTCGTCGATGGGTGACTCGGCAACCTTCTCGATCACGTAGTTGGCCCGGTTGATCAGGGCATAAAAGGCATAGAAGGGGTCCGACGAGGTGTTGTAGGACCAGTGGTTCGTCATGTTTCCCTCACCGGCTCCGGACATCACCCACGACGGGGCGGCGGAGTGGTCGTGGTCCATGTCGATACACTCCATGTAGGATTTCTTCATCAGCGACGTGCTCCAGAAGGTGTTGTACATCGCCGTCACGGCCAGGGCCGCACCCTCCTCGGTCTGCGTCATCGAATCGTTGATGGTGTAGGGCCGCTCCTCCATGTCGCAGGCCGAAAGCATCAACGACAGTCCCAAAACAAAAGGCAATATGTTTTTCATCGTTCGTGTCGTTTACAGCGTTAAGTTAATTCCGAACAGATACTCCTTGGACTGGGGATAACCTCCGGCATCCACACCCCGGCGCGACGGATTCGTTCCGAAGGCGTTGACCTCGGGATCGTAACCGGTGTAGTCCGTAATCGTCCAAAGGTTGTTCAACGATACGTACAGCCGCAGGGAACCGATTCCCTTGACCGGATTCTTGAACGTATAGCCGAACGAAATGTTCCGCAGTTTCAGGTACGAGCCATCCTCGACGTAACGGCGGGTGAAATAGAGATCACGGCTGGTCGTGGTGTAAATCTTGGGACTCTTGCCGCTGCCGCCCGGAACCCACGCATCATCCAGAATGCTCTTGGGAATATTGCGGGTCTGGCCCAGGTTGTAGTTGCGAAGGCTCGGCATGTTGATGATGTCGTTGCCATTGACTCCGTTGAACAGAATCGAGAAGTCGAAATTCTTGTACGAGAAGTCCACATTGAACGCATAGATGAATTTCGGATTCACATCCCCGATGTAATCCTGGTCGGCATCATTGATCTCCCCGTTGCCATCCTTGTCGTGGATCTTGACTTCTCCCAACCACTGCTGTTTGATAAGCAGCTCGGTCGCTTCATCATTGTCGCTGACCGTATAGCCGGGATACTGGGTCTGGAACTGTTTGCTGTTGATCACCTCCTCGCGCGTATTCCAGATACCCTCCTCCTTGTATCCATACAGTTGCCCGATCGAGTGCCCCTCTTCGAGAATGTACGGACGCAGGTCATTCCACAGGTTGTTCGGGAAGATCCGCAAGCCATTCAGATTCGTGATCTTATTCCTATTGAAAGAGATGTTTCCGCCGATGTTCAGGCTCAGGTCCTTCTTGTTCAGAATCCGTGCATTCGCCGTGATCTCCATACCCTTGTTGTTCACCTCACCGACATTCATCAGCACGCTCTTCATACCGGTACTCGGGCTCAAATCCTTGTTCTGAATCAGATCCTTGGTCGTCTTGTCGTAGAAATCAACCTCCAGGTCCAAAACATTGAACAGGCTCAACTCGATACCCAAATCGTGCTGATAGGTCGTCTCCCACTTCAGATTCGGATTTCCGGGGTTGGTCCCTTCAATGGCGTAGCCCGGCGAAACACTCGCCCCGAAGGGGTAGTTCGCACTGCCGAACAGCAGCAATGATCCGTAAGGACCGATACCGGCATTACCCGAAAGACCGTAGCTGTAACGCAGCTTGAGATTCGTAACGGCCTTGCTCTCCCGCAGGAACTTCTCCCGGCTTGCCGTCCAGGCCACACCGATCGAGGGGAAATAGGCCGCCTTGTTGTTCTTGGCAAACTTGCTCGATTCGTCACGGCGGAACGTCGCCGTTACGTAATAACGGTTGTCATAGGTATAGGCCGCACGGGCGATGACAGAGAAGAGCGTGGCATCCTGCTTGACGGACTGGGGAGTCTGAGGCGCCGTACCGTCCTCCAGGATCCAGCCGTTGTTGCCGTCGTAACCGAAGCCCTGGGTGGTCACCTGCTTGCTGTAATAGCTGTAATCCTCCCAACTCACACCCAAGGTTGCGCTGATGTTGTGCCGGCTCTTGAACGTGCGGTTGAACATCAGGAAGTTGTCCCACAGATACCGCTGGCTCTGAATATCTCCGGCCAACGACTTGCCGCCAACCGAACGTCCCTCGTAGAGATTCTTGGGGAAATAACGGTTGTTGAAGTTCATGGAGGCCTTGTAGGAGAACACCGTGCGGAAAATCAAACCTTTCGTCAAAGTCGCATTGGCATAATTGGAGCTATAAATCGTATAATTCTTGTTCTTGTTCATGGCCGCCGTATAGTCCAGCGGGTTGGATACGAGCTGGTACTCCTCGTATCCCGGCTGCTCCTCGATTTTGTAGAGCGGCGGGTAGTAGAGCGCCGAACGGATCACACCTTCATCACCGTTGTTCTGGTTGCTCGTTGCCGTCTTGATCATGTCGGAGTTCGCCATCGAGAAGTTGGTCGACGTACCGATCTTCAGCCACGGTTTGATGGTCTGGTTCAGCTTCAGGTTCACGTTCAGACGGTCATAGCCCGAGTTGACCACCGTACCCGTCTGATCGAGGTAGGAGAGACCCACCGCGTAGTCGCCCTTGTCGGTGGCTCCCGAGTAGTTCAGCGAGTAGTTCTGGGAGATGGCCGTGCGGAAAATCGCATCCTGCCAGTAGTAGGGATCGTTGTCATAATCCTTGGGGCCCTTCACGTAGGTTCCCAGCGGTCCGATATCGCCCAAATGGGGCAAACCCTGCGGATTGAACGTTCCCGTATTGATATATTGGGTGTTGATATAGGCCTGGTTGCGGTACTCGGCATATTCGGCTCCGGTCAGCATCCGGAGTTTGTTCGAAACCTGGCTGATGCTCAGGGTAGCATTGAAGGTCAATCGGTTCGACCCTTTCCGTCCGCTCTTCGTAGTGATCATCACCACGCCGTTGGAGCCGCGCGATCCGTACAGCGCCACAGCCGAGGCATCCTTCAGAATCTCGATTGATTCGATGTTTTCCGGGTCCAGGAACGACAGTACGTTGCGGCTGGCGACCTCATTTTCGTCGAAGGTCATCGACTCGTCGTCGTTGGAGGCCGTGAACGGAACCCCGTCGATGACATACAGCGGTTCCGTACTGCCCATGAACGAGTTGGAACCGCGGATCTGCACGCTGATTCCGCCTCCGGGAGCACCGTCGTTGCGAACGACGTTGACACCGGCGATCCGGCCCTGCAGACCCTGTTCAAGACTCGCCGGGCGGCTCTTCATCAGCTCTTCGGAGCTTACGTTCTGGACACTGCCCGTCAGGTCACTCTTCTTCATCAGCGAGTATCCGACTACCACCACTTCGTCGATACCTTCCGATACGGAACTCATCTCCACATCGATTCTCGAAGCATTCCCGACAACCTTCATCACCGGTTTCATACCGATGAACCGGAAGTCCAGCGTATCCCCCTTCATCGCTCCGATCGAATAGCGTCCCTGATAATCGGTAGTCGTTCCTTTGTTCGTGTTTCGGATAATTACCGATACGCCGGGAAGGGGATTCCCGTCATCTGTCCATTTGACCGTACCCGAAACCGATGGCGTCTGGGCCGACAAATGCAGAACCGACATGGCGCCTGAAAACAGCGCCACTGTCGCAATCCGTTTTAGGTTCATAATAATGATTTTAAGTTTAGGTCTTACGGCTTTCCGACCCCAAAGTCGGATTCACCACTAAATTCGACAGCAAATTTAGTGTACCATATCATCATATATTGATACTTTCTTAGCAAAGAATTACACTTAGCCCTCCCCGAAGAGGGAAAAGACCAATACCATACGATATTTCCCCGGGCCGAAGCCGTATACCACCACCGAAAAGTTGGCAAAAAAGCACTGGAGATAAGGTGCCAGCAGACCGAACCGACTCCTCACCCCCACGAAAAAGGAGACAAAAGCCCCTCTCAGCGTTATATGATCTTCTTCACCCGCTGGTAATTACTGCGAAACTCTTTGGGCGAACACCCCTTTTTGCGCTTGAAGATGCGGTTGAAGTTCGAGATGTTGTTGAAGCCGCACTCGAAACAGATCTCGGAAACCGACTGGGTCGTATTCACCAGCATACGCACCGCATGACCCAAACGGATCTCAATCAGGTAGTCGGAGAGGTTTTTCCCCGTTCGCTGGCTGAAAAAACGGCTGAATGCCGTCGGGCTCATCCCCACGAGTTCGGCCAACTGCGCAAGGCGGATCTCCTTGTTATAATTGCGGTTGATATAGGCATAGATCTTCTGCACGCGGCGGCTGTCCGCCGAATCGCTGATGCAGGCGAACGAACTGCTCGACAGGGGGCGCGACTCGCACAGCGACAATTCGTAGAGGATGGTCAGAAACTTCAGAACCGCATAAAAGCCCTGTTCCGAAGCGAGCCGGTCGAGCAGCGAGTAGACCTTCAGGATGGCACTCATGGGAAAGGAGCACCCCACACGCGCCTTTTCAAGCATGTGAAGGATGGAGTTGAACTGGTTTTTGGAGAGCAGACTCCCGAAAAACAGATCCGAAGAGAACTGGATCGTAATCTCACGAATCTTTTTCGAGGTGCATTTGTGCTGTTTCCAGGCGTGTTTCAACTCTCTGCCCGTAATCAGGGTCAGGTCGTAATCGCCGATCTCCTCGATGGAATCTCCCACGATACGTTGGATTCCCCGTCCGTTCTCCACGAAATTGAGCTCGTACTCGGCGTGGGAGTGGAGCGGGAACGTACATTCCGACTTGTAACGCTCGATGATGTAGAAACAATCCTTTTCCGACAGTGGCGTAATCTCGTAAATTGCATCCTCGTACTGCTTTTCCATAGGCGTGAAATGATATGCCGTTACAAGATACGATACTTTTTTAACATATCCTTCTTTTCTTTTGCTTTTTATGCCAAAAAGGCACCGATTCGGCCCCGAATACGAAAAGAGGCCCTCCCGCATTTCGGGAAGGCCTCCACAGCGTATAAAATACCGCCTTAACGCAACTCCACGCGATAGGGCGAATACATCACGATTCCCTGCTGGCTCAACGCCTCACGGACCGTCTCGTACTCCTTCATCATGTCACCCAACTCCGAACGCGTGAACGCCGCACGGACACTCTGATTCAACGAAGCCAGAATGGCCGCCAGTCCCGTGGGCTGCTCCGTCACCTCGACCACCCGGTAGCTGTCGCCCAATCCGGCCTTGTCCACCGCCAGGGCAATGGCCGTCTTCAGACCGCCGCAGCCATCCACCAGTCCGATCTCCAGGGCATCCTCCCCCGACCATACCCGTCCGCCGGCAATCTCCAGCACCCGTTCGATCGGCAGGTTACGCCCCTTGGAGACGTCGTTCGTAAAGGTCGTATAGACCCGGTCCACCCCGCGCATGATCATCGCCCGCTGTACGGGGGTCAGCGGACCCTTGCCCAGAAAATCCGACGACGCATTGCTCTGAACCCCGTCGATGGTGATTCCAAGTTTGTTCTTGAGGGCATCGCGCGGATCGAGGATCATCCCGAAGACTCCGATCGAACCGGTCAGCGTCAGCCGGTCGGCCACGATCACATCGGCCGGGCAGGAGATGTAGTATCCGCCGCTGGCCGCATAGGAGCCCATCGAGACAATCACGGGCTTCTCGGCCCGCAGAAGCTCCATCTCGCGCCAGATCACATCCGAAGCCAAGGCGCTGCCGCCCGGGGAGTTGACCCGCACAACCACCGCCTTGACCTGTTCGTTCCGGCGCACGTCGGCCAGTTTCGCAGCCAGCGTATTGCCGTAGATCTCTTTGCCGTAACCCTCGCCGTCGACGATCTGGCCGTCGGCGTAGACGATCGCCACCTGATCGGCCGAGATGTTTTTCAGATCGGCACCCACCTGCGAGGCGTATTCACCGAGCGTCACGAAACGGTAATCCCCACCGTCAGACTCCACACCCAGACCGGCAAAGACATCCTCCATCTGATCTTCATAGAGCAGTTCATCGACGAAGCCGTACTTGAGGGCCTCGTCGGCAAGCGTCACTTCGAGGTTGTCCGTAATGCGGCGCATCTCCACGGAGTCGATGCCGCGCGCGGCGCAGACATCCCCCGAAATGGTCGCCCACATCGAATTGACCAGTGCCTGCATCTGTTCGCGGTTGGCCGGCGACATCTTCTCCAGGATAAACGGCTCCACGGCGCTCTTGTATTGGCAGGCCGTCGGGCGGAAAACCTCCACGTTGAGGTCGAGTTTATCCAGCAATCCCTTGTAGAAGGTGACGTTCGAGGCGAGTCCCGACCAGTCCATTCCCCCTTCGGGCTGCAGGTAGATGCGGTCGGCCACCGAAGCGAGGTAATACTGCCCCTGGGAGTAGGTCTCGTTATAGGCCACCACGAACTTGCCGCTCTGCTTGAACTCTTCGAGGGCTGCCCGCAACTCTTCGAGCAGGGCCGTACCGGCAATCCCGCCCGCACCGTTCATCCGCAGGTAGACACCCTTGATCCGGTCGTCGGCAGCCGCCGCTTCGAGGGCCCGGAGCGCCTTGAACAACGAGAGCTGAGGCATGGACTGAAGCGTCATGACGTCGATCCCCGCCAGCGGATCGGACGACGGCGCATCGGTCAGCATCTCCGAAAAGTCGATCTTCAGGATCGATTCGGGATAGACCGCCACGCTCTTCTCCATCGAACCGGCAATCCCCAACAGGAGGAAAATCCACAGGAAAAATACGAGGAACGTTCCCACGACAACCGCGAGAAGTCCCGCCAAAAAGGTTTTTACAAAATTCATAATCTCCTATATTTATATATTGTTTCCATTTACGAATCTCCGAACTGCATCGAATCGGCTCAAAAAAGATGCGGTTCCTCCTTACGTTTCACCATTCCCGCCTGTCCGGACCCCGAAAAACAGGTCTGAAAAATCCCCGAAATCCAGAAACCCTCTATCGAAAGCGGCGGCCAATCCGGTGCCGCCGGAATGCCCGGTTGGAAAAATAGTCGATTCTTCTACGCAAATATAGAAATATTTTACGACAAACAAATAAAATTTATCGTTTTTCGATAAAATAAATTCCCGTTATGTATTTAATCCTGAAAATATGCGTTATCTTTGCAGCAAATGTTACATGCTACAGTTATGGAAGATAAAATAAAAGAGCTGCTCGCCTCGATCGTCCACCCCGAAACGGGAAAAGACCTCGTCACGAGCGGATTCATCGAACACCTCGCCACGGCCGGAGGAAAGGTGACCGTCGTGCTGCGTTTCGCCAAGGCCCGCGATCCCTTCGCCGTGAAGATCAAGAACCAGGCGGAAAACCTGCTGCGCGAGGCATTCCCGGGTTCCGAAGTCCTCGTCGTCATCAAGGAGGGGGGCGCGGCCCCGCGTCCGGAACCGAAACTCTCGACCACGACGGGCGGTATCGCCAAGGTGATTGCCGTCGCTTCGGGAAAGGGCGGGGTAGGCAAGTCCACCGTGACGGCCAACCTGGCCATCGCCCTGCGGAACATGGGCTTCCGGGTCGGCGTACTCGATGCCGACATCTACGGCCCTTCGCAACCCAAGATGTTCGGCGTCGAAGGCTACCTGCCGGAAGCGATCGTCGAAGAGGGGAAGGAGCACATCATTCCGGCCGAGTCGATGGATATCCGGCTGATGTCGATCGGCTTCTTCATCAAACCCACCGACGCGCTGCTGTGGCGCGGAGCCATGGCCGTAAGCGCCCTGAAACAGATGATTCACCAGACCCGCTGGGGGACGCTGGACTTCCTGCTGGCGGACCTGCCTCCCGGCACGGGCGACGTACACCTGTCGATCATCGGGGAGCTGAAGATCGATGCCGCGGTGATCGTCTCGACGCCGCAGCAGGTGGCCGTGGCCGACGTGGTGCGCGGTGTGGAGATGTTCCGCAACGAAAATGTCAACATTCCCGTTGCGGGTATCATCGAGAACATGGCGTGGTTTACGCCGGCGGAGCTTCCGCAGAACCGTTACTACCTCTTCGGCCGGGGCGGAGCCCGGGCCTACGCCGAGCAGAACGGCGTGGATTTCCTGGGCGAAATTCCGATCGTTCAGTCGATTATGGAGGGTTCGGAAGAGGGTCGTCCGGCCACGTCGACCCATCCCGAGGTGGAGGAGCGCTACCGGGCAATCGCGGAGAAGATTGTCAGCAAAGTGATGAAAAACGGTTGACAAGTTGTCGATAACCCGTTCAACAACGGATGAAAAATAAGCATAACTTGACGGGCCAAAAACTTGCATTTCGGAAAGTGATGCGGGTATATACGGAAAATCGCCGAAAACAAATTTTTTTATAAAAAGTTGTGCCGTCCGGAATCCGTCGGAAAAGGGAATCCAATGTTGAAAAAATGGGACTGTCGAAATGTGGAAAACCAATATGAACAATTGTTTATATTTTCTTTGATTCTATTAAAAACCAACATTTTAAATAAAAAAATAAATCAAAAGGAAAAAGGAAAAATGTTGATAGGAAAATAACAGCCGAAGTTGTCAACAGTATCAACAGCTATTCTATTTATTCTTCTTTTTTATTTATTTAAATTTATTTAAAAGGAATAAAAACAAAAAAGCGATGAACGTCGAAAACTCCTCCGAACTCAGCCGCCGCATCGAGGCGCTCAAACGCGAGAAGAACGCCATCATCCTGGCCCATTACTATACGACGCCCGAAGTGCAGGCCGTGGCCGACTTCCTGGGCGATTCGCTCGCCCTCTCGGTCCAGGCCCAACAGGTCGAGGCCCGGATCATCCTCTTCGCCGGAGTGCACTTCATGGCCGAAACCGCCAAGGTTCTCTGTCCCGATAAAAAGGTGCTCATACCGTGCCCCGAGGCGGGCTGCTCGCTGGCCGAGTCGTGTGATGCCGCGGAGTTCGCCGCCTTCAAGGCGAAGTATCCCGGATACAAGGTCGTCTCGTACGTCAATACGACGGTCGGAGTCAAGGCCCTGACGGATGTCTGCTGCACGTCGTCCAACGCCCTGAAGGTTGTGGAGTCGCTGCCTGCCGACCAGCCGCTGATCTTCGCCCCGGACCGCAACCTGGGCTCCTATATTCAAAAGCTGACCGGACGGAAGAACATGGTGCTGTGGAACGGCGCCTGCCACGTTCACGAGGAGTTTTCGCTGGAAAAGATCCTGCAGCTCAAACGCGAACACCCCGACGCGAAGGTGGTCGTACACCCCGAGTGCCGGGCCTATATCGTCGAAGTGGCCGACTATGTGGGCTCGACGGCCGGGATCCTCGACTACTGCGGGCGAAGCGAGGCCCGGGAGTTCATCGTCGTGACCGAGGCCGGCATCCTCGCGGAGATGCGGAAACGCTATCCGGAGAAGGTCTTCATCCCGGCGCCGCCCGATGACGAGACGTGTGCCTGCAACAACTGCAAGTACATGAAGATGGTGACCCTGGAGAATATCTGCTCGTGCCTGGAGAACGAATCGCCGGAGATCGTGCTCGACGAGGAGACCCGCCGGGCCGCCGAACGCTCGATCCGCAACATGATCGCCATCCGGTAGTCCGGGGGGCGGGAGTCGGATCCGTGCGAGAAACGATACATGATCGAAAACTTTAATCCGCTTATTGTTGATGAAAAAATTTCTTTTGCTGCTGGCGGCGATCTCGCTTTCGTGGAGTTCGTTCGCCGATGAAGGGATGTGGCTTCTGCCCTACCTTCAGAAAATGAACATCAGGAACATGAAGGAGCGCGGCTGCAAGCTCTCCGCCGAGGAGATCTACAGCGTGAACAAGTCGTCGCTCAAGGACGCTGTCGTCATTTTCGGCGGCGGCTGCACGGGCGAAATCGTCTCGCCCGAAGGGCTGCTCTTCACGAACCACCACTGCGGTTATGCCTCGATTCAGCAGTTGTCGAGCGTCGAGCATGACTACCTCAAAAACGGTTTCTGGGCCATGTCGCAGGCCGAGGAGCTGCCCGCTCCGGGACTCGAAGTGCGCTTCATCCGCCGGATCGCCGACGTCTCGGCCGAGGTGCTGGGCAACGTCCCCTCGATCGCCTCGCAGGAGGAGTATGAGCGCATCACGGACGAGAACATCGCGGCTATCGAAAAACGGCTCGGCGAGGAGAATCCGGGAATGGAGATCTCGGTGGAGTCCTTCTTCGGCGGCAACCAGTTCTTCGCCTTCGTGATGGAGGTCTACAAGGATGTGCGGCTGGTCGGCACGCCCCCCTCGTCGATCGGCAAGTTCGGAGGTGATACCGACAACTGGATGTGGCCGCGCCATACGGGCGATTTCTCGATCTTCCGCGTCTATGCCGGACCGGACAACCGCCCGGCCGAATATTCGCCCGAAAACCGCCCCTACAAGGCCGAAAAATTCTTGAAGATCTCGTTGGACGGCGTCGACGAGAACGACTTCGCCATGATCATGGGATTCCCCGGCTCCACGGAGCGCTATGCCACGTCGTATGAGATCGATGATCTGTTGAAGGTCGAGAATCCCCAGCGGATCTTCATCCGCGGCGAACGTCAGGCGATTCTCTGGAAGGACATGATCGCCAGCGATGCCGTGCGCATCCAGTATGCCTCGAAATACGCCCGCTCGTCGAACTACTGGAAGAATTCGATCGGCATGTCGCGCGGCATCGAGAAACTCGACGTAAAGGCCCGCAAGGAGGCGCAGGAGGCTTCGTTCCAGGCCTGGGCCGAAAAGAATACCTTGCCCGAAGAGGGGTATGTCGACGCCCTCGCAAAGATCCGTTCGGCCGTGGAGGAGATGTCGCCGCTGAGTGCTTCGCGTCAGTATCTGGCTGAAGCCTTCCTTTCGGCGGTCGAACTGCTCTCGCCGACCCGTTCCTTCATCGGAAACCGGAAGACGTTGGAGTTGAAGTCCAGGATCGAGCAGGTCGAGGAGTCGAAGGAGTCGCTCGGCGAGTGGTACAGGGATTACAGCCCCGCGACCGACCGCAAGGTGGCCAAGCGGATGCTTGCAATCGCCCGGGAGAACATGAAGGAGCTGCCGTCGTTCTATGCGGAGGTGGTCGACAAGGAGTTCGGCGGCAATATCGACGCCTATGTGGACTACCTCTATGACCATTCGCTTTTCGTCTCCGAGGAGAAGGTGATGGCCCTGCTGGACGACTATGCTCCGGAAAAGATCGCTTCGGATCCCGCCGTCGTGATGGCCAAGTCGGTCCTGGAGCAGTACGGGAAGCTCTCCGAGGCCCTCAAGGAGCCCCGGAAGCGCTACGACGAGGGGCACCGCAAGTACATTGCCGGGTTGATGTTGCAGAATCCCAAAAAGGCCTGGGCGTCGGATGCCAACTTCACAATCCGCCTGACCTATGGCCGTGTGCTGCCCTATTCGCCGGCCGATGGCATCGAGTACAACTACTATACGACGTTGAAGGGGGTCATGGAGAAGGAGGATCCTGCGAATCCGCAGGAGTTCTTCGTCCCCGGGAAGTTGAAGGAGCTCTACGCCGCGAAGGATTTCGGGCGTTATGCCAATGCGAAGGGCGAGCTTCCGGTTGCCTTCCTGGCCGACTGCGACATCACGGGCGGCAACTCCGGATCGCCGGTGCTGAACGACCGCGGTGTGCTGATCGGACTGGCCTTCGACGGCAACTGGGAGGCGATGTCGGGGGATATTGCCTTTGAGCCCGAATTGCAGCGCACGATTGCCGTGGATATTCGCTACGTGTTGTTTATCGTCGACAAGTTCGCCGGGGCCGGCTGGCTTTTGGACGAGCTGCAGTTTGAGTAGAGCGGAGTTCCGCACACACGAAAAAAGGGATTTGCTTCCAACGGGGGCGAATCCCTTTTTTTTGGGTTGTGGTCTGGGTGGAGCGGTTGACGGAAAATCGCTTTTTCCCGTCAAGGGGTGACAAAATTCCCCTTTTCGTTCGGGAATCCTTTAAAATTTCGTACTTTTGACGAAAAATCAGCAATTCCTATTCTGTTTATGGCAAAAGAGTTCAAACGCTATCTCGTGACATCTGCACTCCCCTATGCCAACGGTCCCGTACATATCGGCCACCTGGCGGGAGTCTACATACCTTCGGATATCTATACCCGTTATCTGCGGCTCAAGGGCTGCGACGTCATTTCGGTCTGCGGATCCGACGAACACGGCGTGCCCATCACCATCAAGGCCCGCAAGGAGGGCGTTTCGCCCCAGCAGATCGTCGATCGCTACCATGAACTCATCAAGAAGTCGTTCGAGGGGCTCGGCATGTCGTTCGACATCTATTCGCGCACCTCGTCGAAAACTCATGCCGAAACCGCTTCGGCCTTCTTCCGAAAACTCTACGACGAGGGCAAGTTCATCGAAAAGACCTCCATGCAGTATTACGACGAGGAGGCGCAAACCTTCCTGGCCGACCGCTATATCGTCGGAACCTGCCCCAAGTGCGGCAATGACCGGGCTTATGGCGACCAGTGCGAGAAGTGCGGTTCGACCCTCTCGCCCGACGAGCTGATCGATCCCCACAGCGCCGTGTCCGGCTCGGTGCCTGTCAAGCGCGAAACAAAGCACTGGTACCTCCCGTTGGATCAGTACGAAGGGTTCCTCCGCGAGTGGATTCTCGAAGGGCACAAGGAGTGGAAATCGAACGTCTACGGACAGTGCAAGAGCTGGCTCGACGGCGGACTGCAGCCGCGTGCCGTGAGCCGCGACCTCGACTGGGGTATTCCCGTGCCGGTCGAAGGGGCCGAGGGAAAGGTCCTCTATGTATGGTTCGATGCTCCGATCGGCTATATATCTGCTACTAAGGACCTTACGCCCGATTGGGAGAAGTATTGGAAGTCGGAGGACACCAAGATGGTGCACTTCATCGGCAAGGACAATATCGTCTTCCACTGCATCGTCTTCCCCTCGATGCTGAAGGCGCACGGCGGCTATATCCTGCCGGAGAACGTTCCCGCCAACGAGTTCCTGAACCTCGAAGGCGACAAGATCTCCACCTCGCGCAACTGGGCTGTCTGGCTGCATGAATACCTCGAAGAGTTCCCCGGCAAGGAGGATGTGTTGCGCTACGTGCTCTGCGCCAATGCCCCCGAAACCAAGGACAACGACTTCACGTGGAAGGATTTCCAGGCCCGGAACAACAACGAACTCGTAGCCATTCTCGGCAACTTTGTCAACCGGGCGCTGGTGTTGACTAAGAAGTATTTCGAGGGCCGGGTTCCGGTCTGCGGCGAGTTGACCGACTATGACCGTGAGACGATCGCCGAGGTTGCTGCCGTGAAGGCGTCGCTCGAAGCCAATATTGAACACTACCGTTTCCGCGAGGCGCTGAAGGATGCCATGAACATCTCGCGGATCGGCAACAAATACCTGGCCGATACCGAGCCCTGGAAGGTCGTCAAGACAGACCTCGAACGGGTGAAGACCATCCTTAATATCGCCCTTCAGATTACGGCCAATACGGCCATCGCCATTGAGCCCTTCATGCCCTTCTCGGCCGAGAAGATCCTGAAGATGCTGGCCGTCGAGAAGTTCGGTTGGGAGCGTTTGGGGGCGATGGATCTGGTTCCGGCCGGACACGAGATCGGCGAGCCGTCGCTGCTCTTCGAAAAGATCGAGGATGATGTGATTCAGCGTCAATTGGACAAGCTCGCAGCCACGAAAGCGGCCAATCAGGCTGCGGAAGCGGCTCAACATGTTGAACCACAGAAAGATACGGTTTCCTTTGACGATTTTCAGAAGATGGATATCCGTGTTTCGACGATTTTGGCGGCCGAAAAGGTGGCCAAAACCAAGAAATTGTTGAAACTGACCGTCGATACGGGTATCGACAAGCGGGAAATCGTCTCGGGAATCGCCGAACACTTCACCCCCGAGGAGTTGGTCGGCAAACAGGTGCTCGTGTTGGTCAATCTGGCACCGCGCGAATTGAAGGGTATTTTATCGAAAGGCATGATTCTGATGGCCGAGGATGCCTCCGGAAAATTACGGTTGCTGCAGCCCGGCGATTCGACCAACAATGGAGCCGTGGTCGGATAAGCCCGGGATTTTTCGATTTATTTTTGGTGTAAAAAACGCTTAAAACAGAAAGATATGGAAAATATGGATTGGAGTGCGCTCGGTTTCGACTACCGCAAAACGGATTTTAATGTCCGCTTCTCCTACACGGATGGCAAGTGGAGCGACATGATGGTTACCGACGATGAGTATATTCATATGCACATGTCGGCTTCGTGTCTGCATTACGGCATCGAACTCTTCGAGGGTTTGAAGGCTTTTCGTGGTGTTGACGGAAAAGTTCGTCTCTTCCGTGTTGCGGACAATGCCCGCCGGATGCAGTCTTCGGCGAAGCGGCTTTGCCTGCCGGTTCCCTCGGAGGAGATGATTGTAAATGCCTGTATCGAGGTGGTGAAGCGCAACGAGCGTTTCGTTCCTCCCTATGGGACGGGAGCTTCGTTGTATCTGCGTCCGGTGATGTTCGGCACGACGGTCGGCTTGGGGGTAAAACCCGCCAAGGATGCCCTGCTGATTGTCTACTGTTCGCCGGTTGGTGCCTACTTCAAGTCGGGTATTGCTCCGATCCGTGTTGCTATTGACCGGGAACAGGACCGCGCTGCTCCACGTGGAACAGGTGATGTGAAGGTTGGCGGTAACTATGCTGCGAGTCTTCTTTCCGGTGAAAAGGGACATGAATTGGGCTATTCGAATATCATGTACCTGGATGCCGCCGAACATAAGTATATCGAGGAGTGCGGTGCCGCGAACTTCTTCGGCATCAAGGAGGGTAAGTATATTACGCCGAAATCACCTTCGGTGCTGCCTTCGATCACCAACATGAGCCTTCGTCAGTTGGCTGCCGATATGGGTCTCGAAGTGGAGCAGCGTCATATTCCCGTTGAGGAGTTGCCGACCTTTGAGGAGTGCGGTGCCTGCGGAACGGCTGCCGTGATCTCCCCTATCGGTTCGATTTACGACATGCAAACCGGCGAAACCTACAATTATGGCGATCAGGTGGGTAAAACCTGTCTGGAACTCTATACCCGTTTGCAGGATATTCAATACGGACGTGCCGAGGATAAGTACGGCTGGTGCACGGTGGTATTGTAATTTTATCTCTCAATTAATTTTAAAGGCGGCCTTTCGGGTCGCCTTTTTTGTTCCACGTGGAACGTAAGACTATCGACCGAACTTGACCAGCAGCACATTGACGTCCGCAGGCGAAACTCCCGGTATGCGCGAGGCCTGTCCGATCGTCTTCGGACGGATTCGATTCAACTTCTGACGGGCTTCAATCGTTAAGGAATTCATCGAAAAGAAGTCGAAATTATCCGGAATACGGATATTTTCCAGGCGATGCAGCTTGTCGGCAATGAATTTTTCACGTTCAATGTACCCTTTGTACTTGATTTGAATCTCCGCCTCTTCGATTACCTCCGCATCGATCCCCTGCTTTTCGATAAAGCGCTGCAGCTTCGGAAGCACCTTTTGCAGCGATTCGAAGGTGACGTTGTTGCGCATCAGAATGTCGTACAGCTTCCGACCCTGATTCAAAGGCTCCTGTCCGACCGATTTTAAATAGTCGTTAATTTCGGCTGCTTTGATGCTCTGCTCACGCGCGAAGGCTACAAGCGATTCTACGAGTGAATTTTTTTGGACAAAATGAGCGTACCTTTTTTCGGAAATCAGTCCGATTTTGTAGCCCAGAGGTGTCAATCGAAGATCGGCATTGTCCTGTCGGAGCAGAATCCGATACTCGGCCCGGGAGGTAAACATCCGGTAGGGCTCGTCGACTCCCTTCGTGACAAGGTCGTCGATCAACACGCCGATATAGGCTTCATCGCGTTTCAAAACGATCGGCTCCTCCCCTTTCAGCGCCCGGTGGGCATTGATTCCCGCCATCAGACCCTGGGCTGCAGCCTCTTCATAACCGGTCGTACCGTTGACCTGACCGGCAAAATAGAGTCCTGCAACCCGTTTGGTTTCGAGCGAATGGTGGAGTTGCGTAGGCGGAAAATAGTCGTATTCGATGGCGTATCCGGGGCGGAAAATGTGCAGATCCTCCAGCCCTTCGATCTTGTGCAGCGCCTCCCATTGCACCTCCCAGGGCAGTGACGACGAGAAGCCGTTCAGGTAGTATTCGTTGGTCGAGCGCCCTTCGGGTTCGAGGAAAAGCTGGTGTTGCTCCTTGTCGGCAAAGGTCCGCAACTTGTCCTCGATCGAGGGGCAATAGCGCGGTCCGATGCCGTGGATCGTGCCGTTGAAGAGCGGCGAACGGTCGAATCCCGTGCGGAGAATGGCGTGCACTTCGGGCGATGTGTAGACCAGAAAACAGGGCATTTGATCCTTGACTGGCTCGGTTTCGGGTGAAAAGGAGAATTTTCCCGGTTTTTCGTCGCCGTATTGCGGTTCGAGAATTTCGAAATTGATCGTCCGGGCGTCGAGGCGGGCCGGGGTTCCGGTCTTCATGCGGCCGGTCTCGAAACCCATGGCCCGGAGGCTTTCGGTGATTCCGTGCGAAGCAGCGTCACCGGCCCGGCCCCCTTCGGCGTGTGCGGCGCCGCAGTGCATCATGCCGTCGAGGAAGGTCCCGGCCGTGAGGATGACGGCCCGACACGAAAACTCCACCCCCATGCGGGTCCGGACACCCCGAACCGATGGGCGTTTTCCACTCCCCTTTTCCGGGTTGTTTGCGGGTATGTCGTCGGGATGGGTTTCGTTGGCGGAGGAGGGTGTCGGGGTATCGAAAAGCAGCTCCGTAGCGGCATCCTGCCAGATGTAGAGGTTCCAGATATTTTCCAGGGTGTGTCGCCACTCTTCCGAAAAACGCGTTTTGTCGCACTGGGCCCGGGGACTCCACATCGCCGCGCCCTTCGACTTGTTCAGCATCCGGAACTGCACGGCCGTGCGGTCCGTGATGCGTCCCATCTCTCCGCCCAAAGCATCTATCTCTCTGACTATCTGTCCTTTGGCTACTCCTCCGACAGCCGGATTGCAGGACATCGAAGCCATTTTTGTCATGTCCATCGTCAGCAGCAGGGTCCGTGAGCCCAGCCGGGCTGCCGCTGCTGCGGCTTCACAGCCGGCATGTCCGCCGCCGATGACGATGATATCGTAATCAAGGATCATTGTTTCTCCCAGAATTTCAGGTATTTATCCTCTTTTCGGTGCATCTGTGCGTTGGTGCGGGGGGTCTTGTCTCCCTGTCCGCAGAGGTGCAGCACGCCGTGGACCACCACGCGGCGCATCTCCTGCAGCGCCGTGGCTCCGTATTGCCGGGCGTTGTCCGCCACGGTCTCCACGTCGATGAAGATGTCGCCCGAGACCACCCGTGCACCCTTTCGGTCGCTGTAGTCGAACGTAATGACGTCGGTGAAGTAGTCGTGTCCGAGATACTGCCGGTTCATCTCCAGCAGCCGCTGCGCCGAGCAGAAGATATAGCAGACATCCCCCAGCGTATAGCCTTCGGCGGCGGCCACCTCCTGCAGCCAGCGGGCCGTAAGCCGTTTCTGCGGGTAGCGGTACGTACAGTCGTCGGTATAGTATTTTACAGCCATTTTTCTTGGATATTTTCGATCGGTTCGGAGATCCGGCATCCTTGTTCGAACGAAAGGAGATTTGAAGTTTTAGAGGCTTTTTTGCTTGTTTTTCTGCTTTTTGCTTTTGACCCTCTTCTTGACCCTCTTTTCCTTGTCCGTTTTCCGTCCTCTCTCCGCTTTTTGTTCCCCGTCTTCTATTTCTTGAAACAGTTCTCGGCCCGCATCTTCTGGTTCGGGTCCGGCGGGTAGATGCCGAAGACGAGTTTGTACTCCGTCTCCATGGTCATTACGTCGACGGCCGAGCCGATGGTCCCCAACGACTGATTCCGGGCCACTTTCTGGCCTTTTTCCACGCTGATCGTCCCCAGGTTGGCATAGGAGGTCAGGTATTCGCCGTGGGCTACGTAAACGTCGTATTTGTTCGTGATTCGGTTGCGTTTGATGTCGATCACCTTGCCTTCGTAGATCGAGATCACCCGGGCTCCCCGCGGACCCGTCACTTCGGCCATGTTCTCCCGGTAGCGCTTGACCCGTCCGCCCACCACCGGAAGCCGCAGTCCCGAGGTCTTCGACGAGAACGATGCTCCCTCCTTGTTGCCTTTGGTGAGTTTGCGCAGTTCGTTGATCGCCACGTCGAGTTTCTGCTCCTGGGCCATCTTGCGCTGCAGGGCCGACTTCTCCTTCTGCGACATCGTGCGGATTGTCGCCCGGGCATTCCGGGAGTCGCGTTGGAGCTTTTCGCGCTGGGCCGAAAGCTGCCGCGTTACCGAGTCGAGCGAACGGTTGCGGCGGTCGAGCTCCTCCTTCTCCGTGCGGACCTGCTCGGAGAGCTGCTCGATGTCGCGCATCTTGCGTTCGCGCATCGCGGCGGCCTCGCGCAAAGCGGTGATCTTGCGAGCCACGTCGGCGAAATCCCGCGACGAAAAGAGGAATGTCAGGTAGTTGTTGTGACGGTAGTTGCGGTAGGCTTCGCGGACCATCTCGGCATATTGCGCCCGGTTGCGTTCGAGCGTCGAGGCCAGGTCCCCGGCCACGCTGTCCTTGCGGGCAATCTCCTCACGCAGCAGCGAAGCCTGCTTTTCGGTCTCGTCGAGCAACTGGTTCCGCGAATCGATCTGTCGGGCCAGACGCCGGACCCGCTCCTCGGTGGCCGCACGCCCCTTCTGGAGTTTCGAAATCTCCCGCTCCTCGTTGGCAATGCGTTTTTCCAGGTCGGCAATGACCTTTTTCTGCTTCTCAATGCGGCTGTCGGTCTGGGCCGAAGCGCCGAGGGCGAAGAGCAGGAAAACAAGAAAAAGAGACGAAAAGCGGATGATTTTCATATCGGCGGACTATTCGGCGGATTGGGTTTTGGCGGGTTGTTTCAGCCGCTCTTCGATCTGGCGGGCATCGTAACCCTTCTCCAAGGCCCGCCGCCAGTAGACTTCGGCCATGAACTGCTCGCCCAGTTCGTGCAGGATGTCCCCGTAATGGACCATCAGGTCGGGGCTTTTTTGTCCGTCGAGCGCCACGGCTTTCTGCAGGATCTTCCGGGCCTCCTCCGTACACCCCATCTTGTAGAGCACCCACGCCTGGGTGTCCAGGTAGGTGGGGTTGTTGTCCGTGAGCGACACGACGCGGCTCGACATCACGAGCGCCCGGTCCAGATCCCGCTCCTCCAGCGAGAGGAAGTAGGCGTAGTTGTTCAGGACCAGCGCATTGTCCGGCCAGTAGCTCAGACTCTTCTCATAGGACTTGTAGCACTCCTTCATGGCGCGGCGGTCGATTCCCTTTTTGCCCTTTTTCGCCAGGGCGAAGAGCTCCTCCTCGGGAATGGAGTCGTTGCCGAGGGCCTTCTGGTGCCAGGTGTCGCCGATCATCCCCCAGATGACACTGCGCAGCGAGTCCGTATCGGCATAGCGGAGCGATTCGCGGTAGGCATGGATCGCCTGGTCGTACCGTTTCGAATAGCTCATCACGTGGCCCTTCGAGATGTGGAAATCGACCTTTTCGGGGAAGAGCTCCAGGGCTCGGGTGACGTATCGGTCGACGGAGTCGGGGCGCTGGAGGTAACTCTCGATGTCGATCACCATGCGGTAGTAATCCTCCACGGGAGGCTGGTCGCCGAGGTGATTCTTGTAGAGGGCCAGGGCCTGCTCCAGTTCGCCCGAAGCGATCAGGTGCTGGGCGTAGAGCTCCACGACGCGCGCGTCGTCCGGATAACGGATGGCCAGCGTCGAGGCCAGGTCGTTGAGTTGGAAGTAATACTCCCGGTAGAAACGCGTGTCGGAAGTGAAATCTTCGAAGCGTTTGATCTTCAGTTCGAGCGGGAAATCGTCGGAAAGGAAGAGCTGGCGGGTTGTGGCCAGCAGCGAACGGTAGTCCTGGCGTTCGGCATAGAAATCGCCCAGCGACATGAGCGTCTGGATGTTCATGGAGTCGATCGCCAGGGCGGCCCGGTATTCCACCAGCGCCAGCGAATCCTTTTTGCCCGCCGCGTAGAGGTCGGCCAGCACGACGTGGTGTTCGGCCTCGTAGGGGGCCTCTTCAACCAGGGCCCGGGCTTCGTCGAGCGCCTTGTCGATCTGGTTCGTGGCGACCAGCAGGCGCCGCTTCATGCTGCTCAGCAGCGGAATGCGCCCGAAGCGGAACTCCGCGGAATCGAGCGTCACCAGCGCCTGAAACGGACTTTGCCGCTGTTCGTAGAGCGCCGCGACGATGCGGTAGTTGTCCGGATCCTTCGGGTTCTCCTCCATCAGCCGGCGGAAGACCTTCAACGCCTCGCCGTAGCGGTCGGTCATGAGCAGCGTCTGGCCGTATAATTGGAGGTACCACCTGTTCGTCGTATCAAGCTGCCAGGCCCGGCGTGCCGCATCAACGGCCTCGTCGGGCGAGGACGAGAGAAGATTCCCGGCCAGCTCGTACCACGCCGGGGCATAGGTCGAATCACGACGGATCGCCTCCTGGAAGTATTCCCGGGCCCGGGCCGTATCACCTGCAATGGTGTGCAGCTTGACCCCCTCGGTGTAGAACCAGACGCTCTGCAGCGAATCGGGACGGTCGGGCGCCGACGGGTTTCCCTTTCCGGAGACAAATGCCGTGGAAAAGAGAACAAGGCTGAGGACCGTTGTCGCTGTCAGACGTTTCATGGGCAAACCGGTTTTAGAGCGCTTCGTCGAACTGGTGGAGGAAGCGCACGTCGTTTTCGAAATAGAGGCGCAGATCCTTCACACCGTATTTGAGCATGGCGATTCGTTCAATACCCATGCCGAATGCGAATCCGGAATACTTTTCGGGGTCAATGTCGTTAGCCTTCAGGACGTTGGGGTCGACCATGCCGCAACCCATGATTTCGAGCCAGCCCGTTCCCTTGCAGACCGGACACCCCTTGCCGCCGCAGAGGTTGCACGAGACGTCGACCTCGGCCGACGGCTCCGTGAAGGGGAAGTACGACGGACGCATCCGGATGACGGCCTGTTCGCCGAAGATCTCCTTGGCGAAGTACAGCAGCGACTGCTTCATGTCGGCGAACGAAACCCCCTCGTCGATGTAGAGACCCTCGATCTGGTGGAAGATGCAGTGGGCGCGGTACGAAATGGCCTCGTTGCGGAAGACACGCCCCGGGCAGATCACGCGGATGGGCGGTTTCTGGCGCTCCATCGTGCGGACCTGGATCGACGAGGTGTGCGTACGCAGCAGGATGTCGGGGTCCTTTTCGATGAAGAACGTGTCCTGCATGTCGCGGGCCGGGTGCTCGGGCGGGAAGTTCAGCGCCGAGAAGACGTGCCAGTCATCCTCGATTTCGGGGCCGTCGGCCACGGTATAGCCCAGCCGCGAAAAGACCTCGACGATCTGGTTGCGGACCAGCGAAATCGGGTGGCGCGAGCCGAGGTGTTCGGCCGAGCCGGGACGCGTCAGGTCGCCCGACGAGGCCACCTGGTCGGCCGCGGCGTTCTGCAGCTCCTCACGCAGCGAAGCGATACGCTCCGTTGCGGCGCTCTTGAGTCGGTTGAGCTGCTGGCCCAGTTCGCGTTTGAGCTCCGGAGCCACCGTCTTGAACTCCTCCATCAGTGCGTTCAGTTCGCCTTTCTTGCCCAGAATCCGGATCCGGAACTCTTCGAGTTCGTTTGCTGCCTTGGGTTTGAACTCCTCGACCCGTCGCAGAAGTTCGTTGATTTTGTCGGTCATATTTTGTACGTATTTCTTTTTTACCTACTTTTGGAGGTCATCCTTTAACGTGCAAAGTTATAAAAAAATTGAGATATGTTGCGTAAAATCGGCTCATTTGTGGGGATGTTGCTGCTTCTGTCGCTCTCGGCCGAGGCCGGGACGGTCGGGGTTGTGATGAGCGGCGGAGGGGCCAAGGGGCTCTACCATATCGGAGTGCTGGAGGCGCTGGAGCAGAACGGAATCCCGATCGACTACGTGGCCGGAACCTCCATGGGATCGATCATCGCGGCGATGTATGCCGCCGGGTACTCCCCGGCCGAAATGCGTGCCATTGTCAGCTCCGGAGTGGTCAAGGAGTGGGTTTCGGGCCGCATCGACCCCAACCGATACATGGACTACTACCGCCAACTGGGCGGCAATCCCTCGTTCCTGAGCGTGCGCGTGAATCTCGGAAATCCGGCCGGGGAGCGCGTCCAGTTCCCGACGAACCTGATCTCCTCGACGCAGGTCGATCTGGCGCTGACCGAACTCTTCGCTCCGGCCACGGCGGCTTCGAAGGGCGATTTCGATCACCTGATGGTTCCGTTTCTCTGCGTGGCCAGCGACATGAACCACCGCCGTCCGGTGGTCATGCGCAGCGGGGATCTGAGCGAAGCGGTCCGCTCGTCGATGTCCATCCCTTTGGTTTTCAAACCAATGGCGATCGACTCGATGCTGTTGTACGACGGCGGGATTTTCGACAACTTCCCCTGGAAACCGCTCGATGACGGTTTCCGTCCCGACCTGATCGTCGGCTCGATCTGCACCGCCGGAAATACCCCTCCCAGCGTGAACAGCAACATCATGGATCAGGCCTTCATGCTCGCCATGCAGGATACCGACTACACGCTTCCCGCCGAGCGCAGTGTCACGATCCGCCGGGCCGTCGGGGTCGGTATGCTCGATTTCGACCAGGCCGAGGCGATCATGGATGCCGGTTACAAGGATGCCATGGCCGTGATGCCGCAACTGCTGGAGAAGGTCGGTGCCGGACGGCGCGATTCGACCTGGTTCGCCGAGCGGCGCCGGACGTTCCGCGAAAAGTGCCCGCCGCTGATCTTCAATGACTATCGTATCGACGGACTGAAGCGCGAACAACGGGAGTTTGTCCGCGATTTCCTCCACATGGACCGCCGGACGCCGGGGCGTCAGCGTCCGATGCGCTTCGCCGAACTGCGCGACAACCTCTTCAATGTGCTGGCAGGCGGCGATTTCACGATGGATTTTCCCAAAGTCCGCTACGATTCGCTCTCGAACGCCTACTCCTTCGGAGCCTGTTTCAAGACCCGTCCCAGCTTCAAGATCACCGTCGGCGGCAACGTCTCCTCGACGGCCTTCAACCAGGCCTATATCGGCGTGGGATACCGTTGGATCGGGCGCGTGTCCCAGCAACTCGGCGCCGATCTCTACCTCGGGCCCCTCTATACCTGGGGTGTGCTGGGCGGCCGGACCGACTTCTATGCCATCGAACCGCTCTTCATCGACTACTCCTACAACTTCTCGGTGAGCAATTTCCGGCACGGTTACTTCGGCAATGTCGCCCGCATCACCAATGCCGAGCAGGTCAAGAGCAGCGAGAGTTTCCTCTCGATGGGGGTCGGGATGCCGCTGACCCACCGCAGTGTCTTTGTCCTGCGCGCAAACGGCGGGCATGTCAACTACCGTTACGACTCGGACGACCTCTTTGCCGACGATACCGACCTTTCGCGCTTTTCGTTCTTCGGGCTCCGGGCCGGGCTCGCACGAAATACGCTCGACAAGTTCCTCTATCCGCGCCGCGGGTCGGAACTCTACCTCTCGGCGATCTACATCGACGGACGCGACAAGTACGAGCCCTACGATGCCGAGGATTTCATCTCCCGGGAGCGTCGGCAATGGTTCGGAGGGCGTTTTACGTGGAACAAGTTCTTCGACATGCCGCAGTGCGACTGGTTCTCGTTCGGGCTCAATGTCGATGCGGTCTACACGAATCACCCTTCGTTCCGCACCGAGACCGCCACGCTGATGTCGATGCCCGAGTACTCCCCGATTCAGCACGCTCGGATGGTCTTCATGCCCGATTACCGGGCTGACCGCTTCGTGGCGGGAGGTGTCATGCCGACCTTCGATCTGATGCCCGACTTCTTCTTCCGGACGGGTTTCTACACCCTGTTCCGCAACAAGCGGGACTTCAATCCGCTGGGGGTTCCCGACGAGCGCTGGCACTACATCGCCGAGGCGTCGCTCGTCTACCACACACCGATCGGTCCGGTGAGTCTGTCGCTGACGAAATACGATCTGAAGAATTGGAAAAACATGTATCTGACCTTTAACTTCGGATACGCCATCTTCGCCCCCAAAGGCACCTTTTATTGAACCGTATTCTTTTGCCGCTGCTGGATTGTCTCTCGGTATCGGGCGGTTTCCTTGCTCTTGAAAGAGATTTTCGGCTCCGGGGCTCTCCCTTGGGTTAGGACCCGATTGTCTCTCGGTATCGGACACCTTTCCTGCTCTCGGAGGAGATTTTTGGCTCCGGGACCTTCCCTTGCTTCCGGGCCGATTCCCGGTTCCGGCCCATGAAAAAGCCGTCCGAAACTCGTTCGGACGGCTTTTTTCGGAACGGGGTTGCCGCAAGGCTGACCCGCTTCTTTCTTCGGGCGGATTACCAGATAATCACCCGCTCCTCTTCGGGCATGAACATCTCGCCGTCGGTGATGCCGAAGGCGTCGTAGAAGTCCTGCAGGTTGCGCAGCGTGGCGTTCACGCGCCATTTGCCCAGCGAGTGCACGTCGAGCTTCGTCAGACGCGCGATCTCCTCGTCGCGGATGTTCTGGGCCCAGAGCGTAGCGTAAGCCAGGTAGAAGCGCTGGGCATCGGTGAAGCCGTCGATCGGAGCCGGGGCCTCCTTGCCTGCCAGCGAGTTCCGGTAGGCCGTATAAGCCACCCGCAAACCGCCCTGGTCGGCGATGTTCTCACCCAGACACAGTGCTCCGTTGGCGTGCAGCGCCGGCTGGCCATCCTTGGCCGGGAGCACCTCGATGGCGTCGAACTGCTTGACCAGCATCTCCGTCTTGGCCTTGAAGGCGGCGGCATCCTCCTCGGTCCACCAGTTGTTCATGTTGCCGTCCTTGTCGAACTGGCGGCCCTGATCGTCGAACCCGTGGGTCATCTCGTGGCCGATCACCACGCCGATGGCGCCGTAGTTCACCGCATCGTCGGCATCCGGATTGTAGAACGGCGGCTGCAGAATGGCGGCCGGGAAGCAGATCTCGTTCGTCGTCGGGTTGTAGTAGGCGTTCACCGTCTGCGGAGTCATCCCCCACTCGGCCCGGTCGACCGGTTTGCCGTACTTTTCGAGGTTGTCCTTCGTGGCCCAGACCCCGGCGTTGCGCAGGTTTTCGTAATAGCTCTTCGTCGGATCGATCTCAAGCGTCGAATAATCCTTCCACTTGTCCGGGTAGCCGATCTTCACGGTAAACGAGCTCAGCTTCTCCTGAGCCTTGGCCTTCGTGGCGTCCGACATCCAGTCGAGGTCGGCAATGTGCTGCGAGAGCGACGTCTGCAGGTTCTTCACCAGTTCCATCATGCGCAGCTTGTCCTTTTCGGGGAAATACTTCGCCACGTACATCTCACCCACGGCCTCGCCCAGCAGTCCGTTGGGCACCGACATGGCGCGTTTCCAGCGGGGTTTCTGCTCCTGCTGGCCCGACATCGTGCGGCCGTAGAACTCGAACGAGGCGGTCTGGAAGTCGTCGCTCAGCGACGAGGCTCCGCCGTCGATGATCTGGGCGGCCAGGTAGTGACGGATCTTCTCCAGCGGGAGGCTCTTGAAGAGTTCGTTGACGCGCTCCATGACGCGCTTGTGCTGTACGATCATGCGGTCGGCGTCAGCCAGCCCCATGCCGGCAAAATAGACATCCCAGTCGATTGCGTCGTAAGCCTTGGCGAACTCCGCGCGCGTCATCGGGTTGTACTGGGCCGGGATGTCGCGCTGCTCGACGTTCGAGAAGAAGACCTCGGCCAGCGAATCCTCGATCTCCAGGGCATCGGCGGCCGCCTGTGCGGCTGCTTCGGCATCATATCCGCAGAGGGTGAAGAGCTGCACGAGGTAGTTTTTGTAGGCCTCCTTGATCGAGGCGTTCTCCGGGTCGACATAGTAGTCGCGGTCGCCCATCGAGAGCCCCGACTGGGCCACGTAGAGCGTGTTGACGTTGCTGTCCATCAGGTCGGCCATCACGCCGATGCCGAAGAAGGGATTGGCCAGGGCCATGTGGATCTTGGCCAGCACCTCCGGAAGCTGCTTGCGGTCGGTCAGCCCCTCGACGAGCTGCAGGTCGGCGGCCAGCGGCGAGGCGCCCTCGGCATTCAGACGCGTGGAGTCCAACCCCATTTTGTAGAGATCCGCAATCTTCTGCTCGACGCTTCCCGGGGCGGTTTCGAGCCGGGTCATCTCCTGGAAGAGCTGGTTGATGCGCTTTTCGTTGTTTTCGCGCAGTACGTCGAAGGAGCCGTAGCGCGAGAATTCGGGCTTCAGCGGGTTGTTCTTCTGCCAGCCGCCCGTGGCATACTGGTAGAAGTCGGCGTTCGGGGCTACCGACAGGTCGAAATTCGACAGGTCGATGGCCGGGGTTTTCGTATTGTTGTTCTGACAGGCTGCCATACAGACTGCGGTTGCTGCTAAAAGGATGATACGTTTCATGGGTTGTTCGGGTTTTTGAAGAGAAGCGGAGACCTCCGGAGCTCCGGAAATCTCCGCTTCGGGATGATTGCTTGTTCCGATTCCGGGCCTCCTATTCGCGGATGGCCTCTACGCCGGGCAGCGTTCCGAACTCGATGTATTCGAGCAGGGCGCCGCCGCCGGTCGATATGTAGGATACCTGGTCGGCCAGCCCGAACTTGTTGATGCAGGCCACCGAGTCACCACCGCCGATGAGCGAGTAGGCACCCTTCTTCGTAGCCTCGGCGATGGCCAGGGCCACCTCCTTCGAACCGGTAGCGAACTTGTCGATCTCGAAGACGCCTACCGGGCCGTTCCACAGGATCGTCTTGCAGCCGAGGATGTGCTCGCGGAAGATCTTCTTGCCTTCGTCGGCGATGTCGACACCCTCCCATCCGTCGGGAATGTTGTTGGCCGGAGCCGTCGACGTGTTGGCGTCGGCCGAGAAGGCGTCGGCGATCAGTGCGTCGGGCGACATCACGAGCTGTACACCCTTCTGCTTGGCCAGTTCGAGGATCTCCAGTGCAACGGGGAACATGTCGGGCTCGCAGATCGAACCGCCGACCTTGCCGCCCTGGGCTGCGGCGAACGTGTAGGTCATACCGCCGCCGATGACGATCGAGTCAACCTTTTCGATCAGCGACTTGATCACGCCGATCTTCGTCGAGACCTTCGAACCGCCGATGATGGCGCAGAACGGGTGCTGCGGAGCCTCCATGAGCGACGAGATGGCCTTGACCTCCTTCTCCATCAGGTAGCCGAACATCTTGTCGTTGGGGAAGTGCTTGGCGATCAGGTAGGTCGAAGCGTGCTTGCGGTGAGCCGTTCCGAAGGCGTCGTTGATGTAGCAGTCGGCGTACGAAGCGAGTTTCTGGACGAACTCCTTCTGCGGACCCTCTTTCAGCGCCTTCTTGGCGGCATCCTTCTCCTCCTTGGTGGCGTCTTCGGCCAGACCGCGGGGTTTGCCTTCCTCTTCGGCGTAGAAACGCAGGTTTTCGAGCAGAACGACTTCGCCGGGTTTGATGTTCTTGCACATTTCGGCAGCTTTTTCGCCCATGCAGTCACCGGCAAATTCTACCTTTGTACCCAGGTTCTTCTCGATGGCCGGGATGATCTGCTCCAGCGAGTATTTCGGATCGGGGTTCTTCTTCGGGCGACCCATGTGCGACATGAGGATCACCGAACCGCCCTCGGAGAGCACCTTCTTGATGGTGGGCATGGCGGCGCGGATGCGCGTGTCGTCGGTTACTTCGCCCTTCTCGTTCAGGGGCACGTTGAAATCCACGCGGATGATCGCGCGTTTGCCTTTGAAATCGTAGTTGTCGATCGAAATCATAGCTCTTTGATATTTAAGTATTTTGTAGAAATTTTTTCCGTGAATTCCCTATCGGGGACAAAGTTACGAAAAATTTTCAGTAAATCTGTTATCCGAATAACAGAAAAAATCTCCTTCCGGCAAAAAACAAACCTTCCGGGGCGGCAAATCCGCTCCGGAAGATCGGTGTCAATATTTGTACCGCACCCACTTGGCGAGCTCCTTCAGGGTGGGTTTCTTGCCGTACATGAAGATGCCCACGCGGTAGATCTTGGCCGCCAGCCAGACCATCCCCACGAACGAGGCGTAGAGCACCGCCAGCGAGAGTCCGATCTCCCACCAGGGGATGTCGTAGGGGATGCGCGCCATCATCACGACGGGCGACGTGAAGGGGATGATCGAGAACCAGAACGAGAGCTGCGAATTGGGGTCCTCGATGACGGCCAGCATGGCCAGCAGGGCGAGGATGATCGGCAGCGTGATGGGCATCTGCAGTTGCGAGGCGTCCTGAATGTTGTCGACGGCCGAACCCACGGCGGCGAACATCGCCGAATAGAGCAGGTAGCCTCCGAAGACGAACAACAGCAGACAGCCGAAGATCTTGAGGATGTAACCCAGGTCGGTCATGGCGGCTACGGCCTGCAGCATCTCGGGATCCATGCCGCTCATCGAGGCGGCGTCGGGAACACCCTGCTGCATGGCCTGAACGCCGGCCATGGCATCGGCAGGCATGAGGTGGGGCAGGACGAATCCGCCCACGGCAACGATCAGCACGCCCCAGATGAGGATCTGCACCACGGCGACGGCCGCGACGCCGAGAATCTTTCCGAGCATCAGGTCGAAGGGCCTGACGGACGAGACCATCACCTCCAGCACGCGGTTGTTCTTCTCCTCGATCACGGACTGCATGACCATCGAACCGTAGATCAGCAGGAACATGTAGAGGATAAATCCGAGGATGTAGCCCAGGGCCGTGGCCACGGTCGAGGACTGGGCCTGCGTATCCCCCTCCTGCGACTTGTCGTTGCGGAAGGTCTGCAGCGTGACCGTAGTCTTCACTTCGGAGAGAATCCGGTCGAGGTTTTCGATGTCGTAGGCCTTGAGCTTCTCGGCTTCGAGGATCTTCTCGATCTGGTCCGTGATGTTGCTCTCGACGGAGAGCGACGACGACGAATTGGCGTAGAGCCGCACGTTCGAGGGGTTTTCGAGGATGTCCCGCCCGATGTAGAGTACGCCGAAGTGGTCGGTCAACTCCTTGCGGGCCTCGTCGGTCGAGAGGTTGGAGGTTTCGAAGCGGAGCTCCTCGCCGCTTTCGAGCCGCGGGGCCACGAGCCCGCTCTCGTCGATCACGGCGATCGTCTTCTGTTCGCCGCGCGAGAACTCCATGATGAGGGCCGGGGCGGCCATCAGGGCGATCATCAGGACGGGCGTGAGGATCGTGCTGATGATAAAGGATTTTTTGCGTACGCGTTCGTTGAATT
This sequence comes from Candidatus Alistipes intestinigallinarum, assembly GCA_019115745.1. GTDB lineage: Bacteria > Bacteroidota > Bacteroidia > Bacteroidales > Rikenellaceae > Alistipes > Alistipes intestinigallinarum. Next base: position 38,248 of record DXDA01000019.1, on the reverse strand, counting down.
CGCGCTGGATGATGATGGGTATGTTGGATCTTGACATGGCTTTTTTCGAATTAAAGTTGTCCGTTCACGGCCCGGATGAAGATGTCGTTCATCGAGGGGATGATCTCGCGGAACGAACGCAGGTCGACCGCCTCGTTCACGGCCGCAATGACGGCCCGCACCTCGTCGTCACTGGCAACGTGGAGCTTCAGGGTCCGGTAGACGGACTCCTCGGCCGCCCCTTCGAGAATCTCGCAGCGACCCGCGACGGCACGCCGCAGAGCCTCTTCGTCGCCGCGGTAGGCCACCTCGAAGATGTTGGCGCCGTGGCGGCGGCGGATGTCGTCGACACGCCCCGAAAGGATGTTGCGCGATTTGTTGATCAGCGTGATGTGGTCGCAGATCTCCTCCACCGACGACATGTTGTGCGTCGAGAAGATCACCGTGGCGCCCTTGTCGCGCAGGGCCAGAATCTCCTCTTTCAAGAGGTTGGCGTTGATGGGATCGAATCCCGAAAAGGGTTCGTCGAAGATCAGCAGGCGCGGTTCGTGCAGCACCGTGACGATGAACTGCACCTTCTGGGCCATGCCCTTCGAGAGCTCCTCGACCTTTTTGTCCCACCAGCTCTGGATTCCGAACTTCTCGAACCACTCCTTCAGCCGGGCCATGGCATCGCGGCGCGAGAGCCCCTTCAGCCGGGCGAAGAAGAGGGCCTGTTCGCCGACCTTCATCTTCTTGTAGAGTCCGCGCTCCTCGGGCAGGTAGCCGATGCGGTAGACATCCTCGGGGGCAATTTCGTGTCCGTCGAAGAGGACGCGGCCGCTGTCGGGTGCGGTGATGCGGTTGATGATGCGGATGAGGGTGGTTTTTCCGGCGCCGTTGGGCCCGAGCAGCCCGTAGACCGACCCTTCGGGAATGGTGAGCGAAACGTCGTTGAGAGCCGTGTGGGCGGCATATTGTTTGGTGACGTGCTCCACCGTGAGTAAATCCTTCATGTCGAATGTTTGTTTTCGGATCGTTACGACCGCAAATATAACAACAAACTTTGAATATCAAAAAATATTTATCGTTTTTCGATAACAAAACGGTTACAAAAGCCTTCGCACGGAATGATTTCGGACGCGCCGGGCGAAAACGTGTTGTTGTGGCGGGCAATCCGGGCTCCTCCGCGGATGCTTTCGGACGGGCATACGAAACGCGGGGACGGATCGATCTCCATCCCCGCGTCTTCTGTATCGTTCCGCGTGCAGGCCCTACGGCAGTTGAAGTCCCGTATGCCGGGCATTCTGTCCGTATTGCGGCCAGTCGGTATCGGCGGGCCCGGTTGCGGATTTCAGTTTGTAGGCATAGACGTAGCAGGCTCCACCCTTGGTCTGCTCGCCGAGCAGGTAGACCATGCCGTCGTCGCCGATCACCGGTGAAGTGTGCGATTTGGCGCAGCACTGCTCTTTGAAGAGGATTTCCCCTTCGGGAGAGATGATGATGTAGTTTCCGGCTTCCTGATCCGCGAGATGGATGTTCCCGGCATTGTCTACGGCCGGGACGCAGAGGATCTTCGACTCCGTGGGCCAACTCCAGAGCAGTGTGCCGTCGTTGTGGATGGCGAGCAGCTCGCCGGCCTTCTCTCCGATGCCGCTGTCTTGCTGCGAGACGACATAAACCCGGTTGTCGGGACCCAGGACACAACCGCTGTACTTGATCTGGGCATCGCAGTCCACCTGCCATTCGGGTTGCAGTTGCGTGCTGCCGTCAAACTTCGACAGGTCGAAACAGCCGACCGAGCCGCCGCCCGTCTGTTGGTTCTGGACGGCAAGATAGACACGCCCCGAACGGTCGATGGCGGGTTGTACGCCGTTGGCATAGTTCCCGTACCAGAGGTTGAGCGGGGTGTTGCAGATCGTCCAGGAGCCGTTCAGGAAGCTCGACAGCGTGAAGGCATTCGTTCCCGTGGAGCAGGACAGGATGGTCCCGTCTTGTGCCAGGGCCAGACATCCTCCCACGCCGCCGGCGGGCGCTCCGCGGAACCGTTCCGAACCGTCGGATTTGCTCAGTACGATGATGCTGCCGTTGGTTCCGCGGTTTCCGATCACGATGTAGTCCTGATCCGAGATGAGCGGATAGTTGTATTCGACACGAACCCCCGAACTGCCGATCGTGTATTTCCACTTTTGGCTTCCCGTCGTCCCGTCGATGGCGTAGACGAAGGCGGCGCTCGATTTCCCGACGGCGTAGTAGACCGTCCCGTCGCTGTCGACCGACGGCGTATTCATCGGATCGCCCAGGGCGGCGCCGTCTTTGGTCAGGTCGAAGCGCCAGTCGATCTGGTGCGTCGTGAGGTTGACGGCGACCAGCTCGCCCGCCGTGGTTGCGGCGTAGAGGTGGCTGCTGCCCAGTGCGGCGGCTCCGTGGTTGATCTGCCCGGCTTCGGCAATGAGCGTACTCCAGGCCAGTTCCGCTTCGGGAGCTTCGCTGACCGCGAGATTCAGGGTGGCGGTGTCCTCGCCGCCGTCGTTGTCGGTGACGGTCAGCGTCACGGTGTAGCTGCCCGATGCAGTATAGGTGTGTACGGGGCTTTGAAGTTCCGACCGGTTGCCGTCACCGAAATCCCAGGCCCAGGAGACGATCTCTCCGTCGCTGTCGACCGAGGTGTCGGTGAAGGTGACCTCGTCCCCGATGCTCGGAGCTTCGGGATCATGCGTGAAGGAGGCTTCGGGGAGTCCGTTGGTCCGTTGCAGGGTGATTTTCTGCGACCCCGACACCTTGGTGCCGTCGGCGGCCGTGACGGTCAGCGTCACGGTCTTCTCTCCGGCCGAGGTGAAGACCACCGTGGGATTTTCCTCCGTGGAGGTGCTGCCGACACCCTGGAATCCGAAATCCCATTCGAAGGCGGCGGCACTGCTGCCTGTAATTTGCGAGGTGTTCGTGAAGTGGATCTCCTGCTGGGTCCACAATCCGTCGCCGGAGCTTCCTTCGCAGGTGAACGAAATGTCGATCCGGGTCTGTGCCTCCTCGTCGCCGGAGGTCGGATCGTCGTTGCAGGCGCCGGAAAGAAGCAGCGCCACGACGGTGCATGTATGAAAAAACAGTCGTTTCATGATTCGTCGATTGTTGGCTGTTAACGCTGTACGGAACTGTGACGTGCATTTTGTCCGCGCTGCGGCCACGGAGAGTCGGCCGGGCCTGCGATGCCGATGTCGATGGCATACAGGCGGCAGTTGCCTCCGGACTGCCCGAGCACGTAGACGATGCCGTAATCCGAGATGACCGGCGAGGTCTCCATGGCATCGGCGATCTTCTCCCGGTAGAGCTCCTCGCCTCCGGAGGTGAGCACCGTATAGTAGCCCGCCTTGTCGCAGTAGTGGATGTTTCCGTCGCTGTCCACGGCCGGAACTCCCGAGGCTGGTTCCGGGGTGGGATAGCTCCAGAGCCTGGCTCCCGAGGCCGAGAGTGCGATCAGCTCTCCGCGCGACGTGGAGGTGCTCTCCGTCAATGCATATACTTCGCCGCCGGCTCCCAGGACGCAGCCGCCTACGGTGACGGGTGCTTCGGTCGTGTAGCTCCACGTGGCCTGTACCGGAGCCGTGTCGTCGAACTCTTCCGTAACGTAACATGCGATGTATCCCTTTTCGCTCGTGCCTTCGCACATCGCCAGGTAGAGGTTTCCGGCATCGTCAAGGGCCGGGTTGGTGTATTTTCCGCTGTGCCCGTACCCGTAGTTGTTCGAGAGCGTGGACATCAGCCAGTCGCCGTTCTCGGGCAGGTAGGTGAAGTATCCCCGGTCGTTCTTGGCGCAGGAGAAGAAGACGTCGGTGCGCGTGGCGCAGATGCCTCCGTAGACGCCTCCCGAGGGTTGTGCGGCGTATTTTACCGTTCCCGTGGCCTTGTCGATGATCCGGAACGTACCGTTGGTGCCGTGATTTCCGATTGCCACGTAGGAGGTGGTGATGACGGGGGCCTGCAGGTCGGGGAAGGCCCCGTCGTCGAGCAGCAGTCTCCACTTCTCGCTGCCTGTCGCCCCGTCAATGGCATAGAGGTAGCCGTTCGATCCGCTGACTCCGTTTCCTACGGGCACATACACCGTACCGTCGGTATCTACCGAGGGGGTTGCGAGCCGTTCGGTGGAGAGTACCGTGCCGTTTTGCGTCAGGTCGAAACTCCACAACTGGTTGCCGTCGCGGTCGTAGGCATACAATTGCCCGAGGGTCGACAGAGCATAGATCCGCGCGTCGTCGCCTACGGCCGCCGATACGGTGGCCAGCGATCCTCCGGTGGCGAAATCCTTGCTCCAGAGAATGTTCCACTGCTTCTCGGGAGTTCCCGAGATGACGCGGATCGTGGATTGTTTCTCGGCCGTGCCGCCCAGGTCGTCGGTGACGGAGAGCGTCACCATGTAGAAACCTTCGCTGGCATAGGTGTGTTCCGGGTTTTGCTCTTCGGAGGTGCTTTCGTCACCGAAATCCCAGTGCCAGGCAACCACCTCGCCGTCGGTGTCGAACGAAGCGTCGGAGAAGCGAACGGGACTGCCGGCAATGATCTCTGCGGGTTCCCAGGCGAAAGCGGCTGTCGGGCGCATGTTGTCCGGAATGACGTAGATCTCCCGGGTGGCGGTGGCTACGGCACCGTCGCGGCTCGTGACCGTAAACTTCACCGTGAAGTTCCCGCCCGCCGGGAATGTCACCAGCGGATTCTGCACCTCGGCGTGGTTGGTTTCGTCGCCGCGGAATCCGAAGTGCCAGAAGTAACTGGCAATTTCGCCGTTTTCCACCTCGGCGTTGCCGTAGAACTGAATCGGTTCTCCCTGGCGGAACTCCTCGCCATCGATCGAGATCCCGACGGTCAGAACGGCCCGGGGAGCGTCGGTCGTATTGTCCGACGAGCAGGCTGCGCCGAGCAGGAGCAGGACGGTGGAAATGCCGTGTTTCAATGTGTTCATGCTTATCATGGTCGTGTCGTTTTAAGGTGGGGTTAGCGTCGTCCGATGTTGCGCAGATAACGGTCCAGCGTAACACAGACATCGGTCTGGATCACATTGCAGCCGTTTTCGAGGAACGCGTCGACGACGGAGGTGTCTCCGGAGATGAAGTTGGCGTCGTAGTTGTCCATCAGGTTGGTCATCACGATGTAGCCCTTGTCCCGCATGGCCTTGACCGTTTCGTTCCCGGCCTGCATGGCATAGGACGTCGAGATCTCGAACGACCGGACGTTGGGGGTGCCGTCGTAGAGGTTGAACCAGGCGAGCGAATTGCTGTGGGGGTGCAACAGCGCTTCGGGACTGTATCCGTTGAGGATTTCGATGCACTCCTCGCTGTTGTTCACCAGGTCGCTGTCATCCTCGGTGTTCTGGGCCTGGCTGAAATAGAAGAGAACCTGGTCGAGCATCCCGTACGCACGCACCGTTTCGTAGATCAGGTCGATGTCGTTGTCCACCGTCTTGTCGATCTTGAGCCACACCTTGCCGCGGCACGCCTCCAGAACCTCCTCCAGCGTATTGAACGTATGGTCGGTGATATTCCCCTGCCGGTCGTAGAGCTTGAAGGCCTGTACCTGCTTGAGCGTCATGTCCTTGATAAATCCGCCGCCGTTGGCAGCGTTGATGGTCGTGTTGTCGTGGCAGACGACCAGCCGTCCGTCCTTCGTTGTCCGCACATCGGTCTCGATGATGTCCACGCACCCCAGCTCCACGCAACGGAGAAAGGCCTCCACGGTGTTCTCCGGAATCCCCTCCCGGGCCATGTCATCGTAACGTCCCCGGTGAGCCATGATCCAAACCCTGTCGCCGTTGTATTGCTCCATTTCGTAGCGGAGACTGCGCCCGGCAACCTGAATGAAGGAGGTGTCGGTGCGGGTTTCACCCGAGGCGAGCGTGACGCGCACGGTGATCGTATAGTTCCCTTCGGCGGCATACTGGTGCCGGAACGCCGAGCCCGCATCGGTCGTTTGCCGGGTTCCGTCGCCGAAGTCCCACTCCACGCGGGTGATGTCGTCGAGCAGCGCGGCATCGCTCCGGTTGCCCTGTGCGTCGATGGCCACAAGCCCCAGGCGGACAGACTCCATGCTTGCCGGCGTGGAGTTGCTCGTCTCGATGGCGAAGTCGCGCGTTTCGAGGTTGATCGTAGTTGCCCGGTCCTCTCCGCATCCGTTCAACGCGAGGAGAAGCCACATGGCACTTGCATATTTGAGTATTCGTATCATGTTTCGCAGATCTTAGATTAATAGCCCGGGTTCTGGTACATGCCCGAGGGGTTGAGCAGGTACTCCGTATTGGGGATCGGCAGGAGCAGATCCTTTTCGCCGAAGTTGCCGTTGCGGCTTTGCATCAGGGCGATCAACTCCTCCTTCGGATACATGCGGACGAGGTCGAACCAGCGTTGGTTCTCACCGGCGAATTCGCAGCGCCGTTCGTGGATCAGTTGCTCCCAGACCGTGCGGACCGTTTCTTCGGGATCACTCGGAACGTAATCCGGGTCGTAATCGGGAAGACCCGCCCGGGCCCGAACCTCGTTGATGCGCTTGACGGCCGACGTTTCGTTGCCTTGCAGGTACTCCGCTTCGGCGAGCATCAGCAGTACGTCGGCATAGCGGAATACGATCCAGTTGTTGCCGCCGTATCCGCTCGCTCCGCATACCAGATCGACGTACTTCGTGCAGTAGTAGATGTCCGCGGAGGCGTAGTAGGCATAGGTGGCTACAGCACGTTTGTCCCCCGCTTCGAATTCGTCGATGAGGTTCTGCTCGAAGATGTTGTGTCCCTGTCCGGCCTTGTTCGAGTTGAGCCCCGTGGTGGCCTCGGGCTGGAAGCGCCAGGCATACTCCGATCCCAACTGCTCGTTGCCGCTCAGGTAGTTGACCTGGAAGATATGCTCCTTGCAGTTTTTCTGGCTGTCGAGATTCCAGAGCGAGGCGTAGTCGATCTCCGTCAACGACTCGAAACTCCGGGTTTCCCAGGCATAGGTCAGTTTTTCGCAGGCCTTGTCCACCAGTGCTTCGCTGTCGGCGGCGAAATCCTCGTCGGCGGCCTGCGTGAGCAGCACCTTGCCATAGAGCGCAGCGGCGGCGGCTTTCGAGGCCCGGCCCACCGTTGCCGCACTGTTCACCTCCTCCAGCGGGCTCGTCAGCACGTAGTCGAGGTCCGTACCGATGGTTTCGTAGATCCGCGCCTTGGGGTCGCGTTTCGTGGCGGCCTGCACTTCGTCTTTCGTGGCGAAGGTCCGCGTGATGCACGGCACGTCGCCCCATTGTGCGACCAGGTAGTAGTAACTCAAGGCCCTCAGAAAGCGAACTTCGGCTTCGAGCTGCTCCCGTCGCTGCGAATCGCTCCAGGCGACGTCGTCGATGTGTGCCAGAACGGTGTTGCAGCGGCTGATGCAGAGGTAAAGCCCCGTATAATGGGTATACAGATAGGTGTTGTCGGTGCGCAGCGTGTAGTCGTGGAACTGGTAGTACACGCCGTTGTTGGCTCCGGGAATCTGCCAGGTGGTGTTGTCCGAACGTACCTCGGTGTAGAGATACATCATGCCGAAATAACCATCCTCATAGAGCGCGTTGTAACAGCCGCGGACCGACATCTCCACATCTTCCGTATTTATGTAATAGGACTCGGTCGTCACGGCATTGGGGTCCGTTTCGCTGAGGAAATCCGCGCAACTGCAAAACAGAACCGCAAGACAGATGATGCTGAAAGATCTTTTCATCGTTGGATCGTTTTAAAAGGTGATGCGCACGCCGAGGCTGTAGGTGCGTGACAGCGGGTAACAGCCCCAGTCGAATCCCGGGAGCAGGTTCGAACTCTTGTATGAAACCTCGGGGTTGTAGCCCTCATAGTCGGTGAAGGTCCAGACGTTGTCGATCGAGGCGTAGATCCGCAGTTGCTGCATCCGCAGCTTCGAAATCAGCCTCTGCGGGAAGGTGTAGCCCAGCGAGATGTTCGAGATGCGCAGGTAGGAGGCGTCGTCGACGAACTGTGAACTGATGCGTTGCGAGACGTTGGTCGTCGAGTGGCGTGCGGCGCGGAAGACGTTGTTGCGTCCCGGATCGCTGTCGGAGTGGTAGCGGTCCATGGCCGAGATGAGCTGGTTGCTCGAACCCTCCATGTTGTAGAGATAGTATTTCTGGAAATTGATGACCGAAGCCCCGTAGGAGCCCGTGAGAACCACTCCCAGGTCGATGTTCTTCCACGACAGCGAGGTGTTGAAGCCCGCCGTGAACTTCGGATAGGCATTTCCCAGCACGGTGCGGTCGTTCTCGTCGATGACGCCGTCCGAGTTGGTGTCGGCCCACAGCACGTCGCCCGCTTCCGCCGCGCTGTACGATGGTACGGCCGGACCCTTCATCCGGTACCCCTCGGGAAAACTCTTGCTGGTGGCGTCGTAGTATTTCGCATCCTCCCGGATGTTGACCATGTCGGCTTCGGAGATGATGCCGTTGACCTGGTATCCGAAGAACGAACCGATGGGAAGTCCCACCCGGGTGACATAGCTCGTTACGCTGCGCTCCCCGACGCTGTATATGTCCTCCAGACTGCCCAGCGAGAGCACCTTGTTGCGGTTGAACGAGATGTTTCCGCTGACGTTCCACTTCACGGCGCCGGTAAGGAGCCGGGCGTCGATCTGCAGGTCCACGCCGCGGTTGCGCAGCAGCGCTCCGTCGACGTTCGTCACGACGCTCGTGGAACCCGAAATGCCCGAGACGGGCTGCGTGTAGAGCAGGTCGCGCGTGCGGCTGTCGTAGAAGTTGGCGATCAGGTTGAAGCGCCCGCGGAAGAGACTCAGGTCGACCCCGACGTTCACCTGCGAGGTGGTCTCCCAGCCCAGCATTCCGTCCGTGAAGCTCGACTCCCAATAGGCGGCGCCGGCCGAGGAGCCTTCGGCATAGCCTCCGCTTTCGAGGACGGCCAGGTGCTCGTAATTGCCGATGTCGTTGTTGCCGCTCAGACCCCATGAAGCCCGGAGCTTGAGCGAGGTGTCGTTCCCGAAGAGGTTTTTGAGCCACGGCTCGTTCGAGAGAGTCCATCCTGCAGAGATCGACGGGAAATAGCCCCAACGGTTGTCGGGTCCGAATTTCGAGGAGCCGTCGGCCCGGAACGTCCCGGTGATGACGTAGCGGTCATCGAAGGCGTAGTTCACGCGCGCCAGATAGGAGAGCATGGTCCAGGAGGCTTTCCGCGTGCTGCTGCTGATCGTCACGTCCGAGGCGGCCGAACCGTGTGCCGTGATTTCGTGGATGCGGTCGTCGGCCATGCCGGTGGCCTCGATAACCTCCCGGTCGTAGGTCTTTTTCTGCATGGTGTATCCCGCCAGCAGGTCGAGGCGGTGGCGCCCGAACTCTTTCTTGTAGTTGGCCGTGAACTCGCCCAGACGGTCGACGTCGTGGTCAAACTGGCTCTCGGCCTTTACGTAGGTTTCGATGCCGGCACTGTTTGCCAGGTCGGAGTTCCGCCCGATCGAGCGGGGGCGGTAGTAGTTGTAGCGGTAGTTGTAGAACTGCATTCCGAGGTTGGCCTTCAGGTTGAGCCCCTCGATGACTTCGAAGTTGAGTGTCGCATTGGCCGACGTGCGTTGCGACTTGCTCCGGATGTCGAGCTCATGGGCCAGCGCCACGGGGTTTTCGGCCCCGTTGATGCCCCATCCGTCGGCACTCAGCCCGATCATGTAGCCCGTGGCGTAGGAGCCGTCGGCGTTGTAGACCGGTGAGCCGGGAAGCATCATCAGGGCACTCTGGATCACGCCGTCGTTGATCCAGCGGCCGGCGGCCGAGACTTCACGGTTCTGAACGTCGTACATCGAAAAGTTGGTCTGCAGGGTCAGCTTCTTGGTTACCTTGGCGTCGAGGTTGACCCGCACGTTGGTCCGCGTGTGGTCCGAGGGGTCGATGATACCCTCCTGCGAAAGATAGCCGACGCTGACCATGTAGGCCAGAAAATCCTTGCCTCCCGAGACCTGGACGTTGTGGCGCATGGTCAGGGCATTGGAGAAGATGGCGTCCTGCCAGTCGGTATCGTAGGCCGGGGTTACGGGCTGCCCCGTGGTGAAATCGAAGAAATCCTCCGGAATACCCACCTCCGAAAGCGAGAAACCCTTGGCGGTTCTGACGCTGTTGTCGTCGTAGGGACTCCAGTTCAGCCCGGCGGCCAAAGCCTTGGTCCGGTAGGAGCAGTTCCGCGCCTCGATGAGCAGGTCCCGGAACTGAACGGCATTGAGCAGTTCGAGTTTGCGCTCTACCTGCTGGATGCCGACGGTGAAGTCATACGAGACGCGGGTTTGTCCCGCCGATCCGCGTTTGGTGGTGATGAGAACCACACCGCTGGCTCCCCGGGATCCGTAGATCGCCGCCGATGCCGCATCCTTCAGCACGTCGATCGACTCGATGTCGCCCGGATTGATATATACATCCTCCGAGGCCGGGTATCCGTCGATCACGTAGAGCGGTTCGGAGCTCGCCGAGAAGGAGTTGACGCCGCGGATGCGGATCTGGACTCCGTCGCCCGGGGCTCCGCTTGTCTGGCGCACCTCCACACCCGCGATACGTCCCGCGAGCGACTGGCCTACGGTGGCGGTGGTTGTGGAGAGTTCGCTGGCCTTGACGCTGGCGATGGCTCCCGTGAAGTCGCTTTTGCGCATCGGCGTATAACCGACGACCACGATGTTCTCGATGTCGGTCTCTTCGGAGCGGAGTGTGATTTCAAGCGTTGTCTGCGAGGCCGGAATGCTGACCTCCTGCGTTGCGTAGCCGATGTAGGAGATGCGCAGCCGCCGGTTCGGGCCCGGATCTATGGAGAACCGGCCTTCGATGTCGGTGCTGACTCCGATGGTGGTTCCGGGGACCACGACGCTCGCGCCGATGATCGGCTGCTGCTGTTCGTCGACAACCCGGCCCGAAACGAGCGTCGAGGCGGGCGGTTCGATCTTGCGGCTGATGCGGATGACGTTTCGGCCGAGGAATTCGATGTGCACGGGTTGATCTGCGAACAGGATGCCGAGCACTTCGTCGATGGGGCGTTGTTGCAGGTTGAGTGTCACCCGGCGCGTGAGATCGATCTCGTCGCTGGGAATGACGAACGAAAATCCGTATTGGGTTTTCAGGGTGCTGATCACGTGTTCGATGGTCGCATTCTGCACGTTGACACTGACCGGTTTCCGGTTTTGCGCCGTGACCGGCAGAAACAGGTGTGCCGCGAGCAGGACAGCCAGGAGTTTTCCGAGCAAAGTACCTCCCGGAAAACCTCCATTTGTGGAAGTCTTCTTCATTAAGGGTCGTTTTAGCGGTTGGTGTTGAGATCGGTTTCGGAGAAAGGCTAAGGGTGGGTGTTCGGTACTTTCTGTTTGGTGTTTTCGGTTTTTTTAAAGGTTCGTAATCGGGTTTTTCAGTTGTTTTTGATGATTGTGTTTCAGTAGAGGTCGATGATGTCGCCCCGGCGTTCGATCCGGAACTGTTTCTGAATGTTGAGTGCTGCCAGAATCTCGTCGACGGATTCGTTGTTCACGAACCCGGCGAAGAACCGCAAATCGCCGATCTCCGGAGTCCGGATGATGATGCGCACGTCGAACTTGCGCTCCAGTTCGGCCGTGATGTCCCGCAGCGGCATGTTGTAGAAGTTGAATTCGCCGCGGAACCAGGCGGGATAGTTGTATTCGGGCGTGGAGAAGAGGGCGATGTCGCCCGTCATGCGGTTGAACCGGAGTGTTTTGCCCGGAGTCAGGCGGTAGGTCTCCTCCGAGTCGGGCAGGCGCATCTCGATGGAGCCGCTCATCAGGGTTGTCGTCACTTCCGGTTCATCCAGGTAGGACTTGACGTTGAAACGCGTGCCCAGCACGCGGATCTCCGTACCGTCGGCCTGGACGAAGAAGGGTCGGTTCGGGTCTTTGGTCACATCGAAACAGACTTCGCCCGAGACGTAGACGCGTCGCTCCGCACCGGGGAACGTCGTGGGATAGAGTACGCGGGATCCGGCGTTGAGCCACAGTTGCGTACCGTCGGCGAGGGTCAGCTCGCGGGTCTGGCCGTAGGGGACCGTACATTCGACCCATTGGGTCTCGATGATCCGGACCTCCCCGTGGCGGTTCTGCCACCACAGGACTGCGATGGCTATGACGGCCGCGGCGGCTGCGACATGGCGCAGCAGGCTCTTCAGCTTCAGGTGGTGCAACGGGCGCACGCGACGCTTGAAGGAGCGGAATGCATCTTCGATTTCGTGGGCTTCGACGTCCCCGGAGGGCTCGTTCCACAAGGCGCGTAATTCATCCTCGAACCGATCCTCCTCTTCCTGCAGAAGCAGCTCCTCGATTCGATGGGTGTCGCCCTTTTCGACCGCCTGCATGAACGCTTCAGACTGGCGGTCCGGACTCTCCGTATTCCGATGGTCGGTCATGGGTTCCTGTTTGATGTTTGATGCCTTTCTCATCTTCGATAATAATACGCGGAAACGCCCGGGCATACGTAATCCGGCGTGTAATTTTTTTCTTGTCGGAGCGGTTTTCAGACTTTTCCGGGTGTGTGGAATACCTGTAAGGATAAGATTGTCAGAGTGTTGTATGGGTGGAGGCTTCTGGCTCCGTTTCAAAATGCCGGGAGTGAGTCTCGGACGGTCAGGGCAGGAACGTGGCGAGCTCCATGCGCAGTTTTTCCAGTACGAGGCTGATGTGTTTCTCGACCGTGCGTTTCGAAATCCCCAGGTGGAGGGCGATCTCGGCGTTGCTCATGTGGCGGTAACGGCTCATGATGAAGACCTCACGGCGTGTTCGCGGCAGGGCGGCGACGATGCGCTCGATGACTGCGGCCAGGCGTTTCGAATCGATCGATTCGTCGATGCGGGCCTCGATCCGCACATCCTCCACGAAGTCCTTCTGGTAGGCGATGATCTGTTGGCGGGAACGGTAGTAGTTGACGACCTCGTTTTTGGCGATCATGAAGATATATCCGTTGAGGTTGCCGCCCTGTTCGCATACCACCAGTGAGTCGCGGTGGGTCCAGATCTTGACAAAGACATTCTGGGTTATTTCGTCGGCAATCCATTCGGTCCGGGTCAGCCGGAGTGCGAAGCCGCGCACCTTGGCGTAGTACTTCGCATAGATAGTTTTATAACTATCTATGTCTCCGTTCCGGAGCGCCGAAATCAACAGAGAATCGGATATATTTTTTTGATTCATAGCGTATTGGCTGTCAGATACCGCCAGCGCAAATGTATATTTTTTTTCGACATATTGTGTCGGGTTGCAGAAATTTTTCATACCTTTGTAACCGGTCGCCGTCTCCTTTTTTCGGGTCGGATGGCGGCGGACCGGCCGGGTGGATGTTCCGCAGATTCCTGCGGAGGTATCTTCGTGTTTGGAGTTGAAAACCTCAAAATCCAACGACATGAAGAGATTAATGATTTTGTCCGCCAGCCTGCTCCTCCTTGCAGCGTGCGAGTCGGCCCGTCCCCTCACCTCGAATCCCGTTGAACGGACTCTTGCCGAGTTGCACGACCCGGCGTCGCGCAACGTGCTGGTCATCTCGCACCGCGGTGACTGGCGCAACTATCCCGAAAACTCCATTCCGGCCATAGAATCCGTCATCCGCATGGGGGTCGATGTCCTGGAGCTCGATTTGAAGCTGACCCGGGACAGCGTATTGGTCCTCTGCCATGACAAGACCATCGACCGGACGACATCGGGCCACGGGCGTGTCTGCGACATTACCTACGATTCAATCCGTCGCTGCGTGTTGAAAACCGGGCATGGGGTGAAAACCGAATACCGGATGCCTACGCTCCGCGAGGCTCTTGAGGTATGTCGTGACCGCATTGTCGTGAATATCGACCAGGGATATGAATACTACGATCTGGCCCTTTCCGTGACCGAGGAACTGGGGGTAACCGGACAGGTTCTCATTAAGGGAAAACGCGCTCCGGAGGTCGTTGCGGCCAAATTCGGCGAGCATCCCCGGAACATGATGTACATGCCGATCATCGATATTCTGAAACCCTCCGGCCGTGCCCTTTTCGCTGCTTACAGGCAGCAGGGCATCGTCCCTCTGGCATACGAGGTTTGTTGGGATGAACTGACCCCCGAGGTGGAACAATGTATGCGGGAGGTGGTGTCGAGCGGTTCGAAACTGTGGGTCAACTCCTTGTGGCCGAGCCTGTGCGGCGGGCTGTGTGACGATGCCGCATTCGACGGCTCGCCTGCCGGGATCTACGGAAAACTGGTTGACATGGGCGCTACGATGATCCAGACCGACCGTCCCGAACTGCTCCTCGATTACCTGCGTTCGCGGGACCTTCACGATTAACCGATTGTTGCCATGAGCCGGTTTACGGATTTTTACCGCATCAGCGATCCCGCTCCGCTCCGCGAGATGGATGAGGCGGGTCGCACGAAGTATTATCGGCGGCTGCGGTTTCAGTCGTTCGTCGCCGCAACGCTCGGATACAGCCTCTACTACGTCTGCCGGACGAGCCTCAACGTGATGAAGAAGCCGATTCTCGACAGCGGTTCGCTGGATGCCTCGCAGTTGGGTGTCATCGGCTCGGCCCTGCTCTTTGCCTATGCCGTGGGGAAGTTCGTCAATGGATTTATCGCCGATTATTGCAACATCAAGCGCTTCATGGCCACGGGACTCGTCGTTTCGGCCGCGGCGAATGCGCTGATGGGGCTGCTGGGACTGGCTCATACGGTGGTTCCTACGGCTGCGTTGTTCCTCTTTTTCGCTGTTCTGTGGGGCCTGAACGGCTGGGCGCAGTCCATGGGTGCCGCTCCGGCCATCATCTCCCTGTCGCGTTGGTTCCCGCTCCGGGAACGCGGAACCTACTACGGATTCTTCTCCGCGAGCCACAACCTCGGGGAGTTCTTCTCGTTCCTGTTCGTGGGGTCGATCGTGACCTTTGCCGGGTGGCAGGCCGGATTTTTCGGTTCGGCCATTGCCGGAGCGATCGGGGTTGTGATCGTCGTACTGATGCTTCACGATACGCCCGAATCGAAAGGGTTGCCGCCGGTAGAGCAGTTGGCCCATGAGGCTCCGTCGCAGGCGCAGACCCATTCGGTCCGGGAGATTCAGAGACAGGTCCTGCGGACTCCGGCCGTGTGGGTCCTGGCCGCAGCCAGCGCCTTCATGTACGTCTCGCGCTATGCGATCAACGGCTGGGGCGTCTTGTTTCTCCAGGAGGCGAAAGGGTATTCCGACCAGGAGGCGATCTCCATCGTCTCGATAAACGCCCTGCTCGGTATCCTCGGAACGGTCTTTTCGGGGTGGTTCTCCGACCGGCTCTTCAAGGGAGACCGGAAGATTCCGGCTTTGATCTTCGGGGTGTTAAACTCCGTGGCCCTGGCCATCTTTCTCTACGGCGGCGATGCCTTGTGGGTCAATATCCTGGCCATGGTGCTCTTCGGAATCGCCATCGGGGTGCTGATCTGTTTCCTCGGCGGGTTGATGGCCGTGGACATCGTGCCGCGCAAGGCCACCGGTGCCGCACTGGGCGTCGTGGGCATTGCGTCGTACTGTGCTGCGGGCATTCAGGATGTGGTCTCCGGGTGGCTCATCGACAACCACGTGACGTTGGCCGCCGACGGTTCGCGCCATTACGATTTCGGACCTGCGGCGATCTTCTGGCTTGCCGCCTCGGTGATCTCGTTCCTGCTGCCGCTCCTCAACCGCAAACGCCGGGCGGAAGCGTGAGAAACACCCTTCTTCCGACCGTTGATACGGAGTTCTTGCGGAGAGTCCGGTCACAAGCCGGACTTTTTTCGTATCTTTGGCCCCGTGAAGGAGTCCAAATTCGTCAAAACGAAGATTGTTGCGGGGTATGTGCTGCTGGCTGCCGTGAGTATCCTGGCCATCGCCTATGTCTATCGGGCCTTGGTGCGGCTGTCGGCGCCCGACAGCGACTCCGCCCTGCTGCACACCAAACGCACGGCCGTCAACCGTACGCTTTACCATCTGTATCAGGCCGAAAGTTACGGACAGTTGATGATTGCCGGAAATCTCTCCTTCGAAACCCGTTATCGGGCCGAGCTGCAGACTGTAAGGGGCTGTATCGACTCCCTGCGGGCACTGACGGCCGAAGGCGATTCGCTGCAGACCATGCGCCTGGACAGCATCACACGCCTGCTCAACAACAAGGAGTGGCAGACGATGAGCCTGCGGCAGACCATCCGTGCCGGATCGACCGACGGCCTGCTGGACAAGAATATCCGCGAGCTGATCGGCCCGCAGACGAGCATTGCGGCCGATACGGATCCTTTCCGTCGGATCGTGCGTCGGGATACGCTCTTCGGATCGCCGGCCACGCAGCCTTTTCTGCAGCAGATGACCGGTCTCTTCCCGCCCCGGGAGGACTCCACCGGGGTGATTTCGCGTCGGAAGACGGCCGGGCCGGTACTCCCCGTGGGAATGGTGAAGGATACCATCGAATTGGTCCTCCGGGCCCTGCAGGACAGCGTCACGAGCAACCGCCAGACGTTTTATGACCGGGCCTGGCAGGAGGTGCTGCGGCTGAGCTACAGCAACGACCTGGTGAACATGAAGATCTACAGCCTGATCCTCGATTTCGAAGCCGAGGATACGGCGTTTCTGATGCGGCGGATTCGCCGCAACGAGGCGATCCGGCGGCGGACGTCTCATATCCTGGGAGGAGTGACCGGCGGTTCGATTCTGTTGATGCTCTTCTTCGTGGGGATCCTCTGGCGCGACATCAACCGCGGAAACCGCTATCGCCGGGAGTTGGAACGCGCCAACCGGGAGAAGGAGTCGCTGCTGGCCGCCCGCGAGCAGTTGATGCTCGCCATTACGCACGACATCAAGGCGCCGTTGGGCTCGGTGATGGGGTATATCGACCTGCTGTCGCGCCTGACCGATGACCGGCGCCAGGAGCTCTACCTGCACAACATGAAGGACTCTTCGGAACATCTGCTGGCGCTGGTCAACAGCCTGCTGGATTTCTATCGGCTGGATATCAACAAGATCGAGGTGAATCGCGTGACGTTCAATCCGGCGCAGCTCTTCGAGACGATCCGGGCAGGATTCTCCGCTTCGGCAGCCGCCAAGGGGCTCGATTTGCGCCTGGAGACCGGCGAGGGGGCTGCCCGGATGGTCGAGGGGGATGCCTTCCATATCCGCCAGATCGCCGACAACCTGCTCTCCAATGCCTTGAAGTTCACCGATCGCGGGTGGGTGAAGCTCCGGGTCGACGTCGTGCAGGGGAGGCTGATCTTCTCCGTGCGCGATACGGGCCGCGGAATCGGCCGGGAGGAGCGGGATCGCATCTTTGCCGAGTTCGTACGGCTGAGTTCGGCGCAGGGGGTTGACGGTTTCGGCCTCGGGCTCTCGATCGTCGACCGGCTGGTGAAACTCCTCGATGGAAAGATCACACTCGAAAGCCGTCCCGGTGAGGGCAGCCGGTTTATCGTTACCCTCCCGGTCCGGGAGACCGGAGCGGTGGGAAACCGCTCCGGAATCGCTGCCGGGACCGAATCCGCCGCCGCGGATTCGGCCGTGGAGCTGTCCGCTCCCCGCGGAGTGCGGGTGCTGCTGGTCGATGATGACCCGCTGCAGCTCGAAATGGCCGCGGCGATGTGCCGCCGGGCGGGAATTGCCGCCGAGAGCTGCCAGTACCCCGAATATGTCGGGAAACTCGTCGCCGAGGGGGATTTCAATCTGGTATTGACCGATATTCAGATGCCGTCGGCCGACGGATTCTCCGTGTTGAAGAGCGTACACGGGGTCGATCCGGCGTTGCCCGTCGTGGCCGTTTCGGCCCGCGGGGAGCTCGATGCGAAGGAGCTTCGGGAGCAGGGTTTTGCCGGATGTCTGCGCAAGCCCTTCTCGTCGGGCGAACTGGTGGCGGCGATCCGCGAGGCCTGCGGCGTCGGAACGGAGCCCGGATGCGGGGAGCTTCCCGAAACCCCGGATATGCCCGATGCCCTGCAATCGGACCGGATCGACTTCCACGCCTTGACGCTCTATGCGGGCGACGATGACGAGGCGGCCCGGAGCATCCTGCGCTCCTTTGCCGAGCAGACTGCGGCCAACTGCGACGGGTTGGAGAGGGCCCTCGATACGGGGGATGAAGCGGCGGTAAAGGCTCTGGCGCACAAAATGGTTCCGATCTTCACGATGCTCGGAGCCCGGGAGGTGGCCGAAGCCCTGCGGCGTGCCGAAACCGAAGAGGCTCCGTGGTCCGAATCCCGCTCCGAAGCGTTGCGGCCGACGGTGCGGAGCATCCGGACGATCGTCGCGGAAGCGGAAAAAACGTTATCTTTGTAACCTATGGAACGGATTCTGATCGTAGATGATGATATTACGTTTGCGCTGATGTTGCGCACGTGGCTCTCGAAGCGCGGTTTCGACGTGGAGACCGCCTCGACGGTTGCGGCGGCGCGTACGGCGCTTTCGGGTGGGCGGTTTGCCCTGGTGCTGAGCGATATGCGACTGCCCGACCAGGACGGGATTGCGCTGTTGCAGTGGATGTCGGGCGCGGGGATCGAAACTCCGGTGATCGTCATGACGAGCTATGCCGAGATTCAGAACGCCGTGCGCTGCATGAAACTCGGGGCCCGAGACTACGTCTCCAAGCCGGTGAACCCCGACGAATTGCTCAAAAAGATCCGCGAGGCGCTGGAGAAGCCCGTTGAGGCTCCTGCGGAGGCGAAGGCCCCCCGGCGGGGTGCGGCGAAGACGGTTCCGGCACTCGTGCCGCTCGACTATATCGAAGGGCGCAGCGATGCGTCGCGTCGGCTTTACGAGTATATCCGGCTGGTGGCGCCGACCAATATGTCGGTCCTCGTCAACGGCGCCAGCGGAACCGGCAAGGAGCATGTGGCGCAGCTCATCCATCAGAACAGCAAACGCGCCGAAAAACCCTTCGTGGCGGTCGATTGCGGGGCGATTCCGCGCGAACTGGCCGCCTCGGAGTTTTTCGGCCACGTCAAGGGCTCCTTTACCGGGGCGGTGAGCGACAAGAAGGGGGCCTTCGAACTGGCCGACGGCGGTACGCTCTTCCTGGACGAAGTGGGCAACCTGACCTACGAGACGCAGGTCCAGCTCCTGCGGGCGCTGCAGGAGCGGCGGATCCGGCCCGTGGGCGGGAACCGTGAAATCCCGGTCGACATTCGCCTCGTGGCCGCCACGAACGAGGATCTCGAAGCCGCCATTGCCCGGGGAACCTTCCGCGCCGACCTCTACCACCGGATCAACTCCTTTACGCTGCGGGTCCCCTGCCTGCGGGATCGGCGCGAGGATATTCCGCTCTTCGCCGACTTCTTTCTCGACCAGGCCAACCGCGAACTCGACAAACGGATCGTCGGATTCGAACCAAAGGCCGTGAAGGCCCTGTCGGGATATGACTGGCCGGGCAACCTGCGGCAGTTGAAGAATACGGTGATGTCGGCGACCCTGCTTGCCGCGGGGGATTACATTACGGTCGGGGACCTTCCGCGTGAGATTACCGAACCGTCCGCAGCCGCAGCTTCGTTCTCGCTGCACGACCCGGTCTCGGAGGAGGAGCAGATCCGCCGGGCCCTGGCCGCTGCCGGAGGCAACAAGTCGCAGGCCGCCAAACTCCTCGGTATCGATCGCAAGACACTCTACAACAAAATGCACCTCTACGGGATTGAATGACCCTTCGTCCTGAAGGCCGACAACGGTTCGGAGTGTGGAGTTATTCCACACTCCGAATCTGTTTTCCACATTTCGCTTCCCGAATTCTGCGTGTCGTGGCTTTCATGGATGTGTCTGACAACCAGAGAATAAATGCCCGAATGGCCGGTTTGGCATCGTGCTTGAACTTCTGAGTGGCAGAACGCGGATGATACCCCGTTCCTTTAGAAGAGAAGTTTAACCTGTTAAAACGGAACGCTATGAAAAAGACAATGGTGATGTTGGCAGCGATGGCGCTGATGTGCGGAGGATTCGTAGTGGCCCAGGAGCCCGAGAAGCAGGAGCCGCCGAAGAAAGAGTGTCCCACTCCGGAAGAGCAGCCGGCTCCCGAGCCGAATCCCGAGGAGCAGCCGCAGCCTGAAACTCCGGATCAGACCCCGGCCGAACCCGAATCACAACCTGTTGAATAATTATCGAAACGGATGGAAGCAGCGAGGATTTTCGGTGTGGAGAGTGAAATTAAAGATCCTTGCTGACTTTCGTCCACCCCTAAAAATCTTTTTTCCTTATTAGTTAAACAATTGTTTGCCTGGTTCCCTGCCTTCGGGCAGGGATTTTTTGTGTCCGGACCGGGCGGACCGGCCCTCTTTGCACGAGGCTCGCCTGCGGATCAGGAAAGTAGCAGCAGAATCCATATTCCAAACCGATCCTTGAGTTTCTGGATCGCAATCTTTTTCTGTTTTTTGACCGTTTCGACCGAAAGTCCGAGTTCTTCGGCAATCTGCGAGGGCTTTTTCCCGGCCAGCGTCATGCGGCAGATCTCCCGGCAGCGTTCCGGGAGTTCGTCTACCGCCTCGACCACCCGGCACCAGAGCTCATGCTCCTGGATGGCATCCTGTAACAGGTTGTCATCCTGCGCCTGGTGCTGCGAGAGCACCGCCATGCCGCTTTCGCAGACCCGGCGGTGGCGTTTGACGTTGTAGACGCCGTGGATCGTGGCGCGGTAGAGGTAGTTGCGCATTTTCAACTCGTTCTCGAAATGCACCCGGCCGTTCCACATCGCCACGAAGATGTTCTGTACAATATCCTCGGCCTCTTCCGGATCGTGTGCGTAGCGACATGCGAAATTGACCAACGAACCGTAATAGGTTTCGAAGAGGCGGCGGTAATAGTGTTCGTATGCGAGGTGTTCGATCACGATTCCGGAGTTCCCGATGTGTCGGGTGGGGACAAAATTAGAAAAAAATAATAAAGACGTTTCCTGTTTTGCCTCTGAAAAATCTGCCCAATCGCCTTTCTTCCTATTTAAATCGCTGTTTTAATGACTCTTATGTTTTTTGATCCGTTGCTTACGAATAGGCACATTTTTTATTTTTAGGGCGTTTCGAGGCCCCTTGGCCGGTCGTTTTGGCAGCGATTCCCGCCTCGGAGTGTAAAAAAAATGACGAATCGTTACCCCTTTTTCCGGACAGCGGTGTAATAATAATAAAAAGTCGGATATTTGCCATGAAAGATTACGACGACATTTCCGATCTCATCGTCCGCTTCCTGAACGGCGATGCGGATCGCCGACAGATCGAACGCCTGGAGCAGTGGCTCGATGCCTCGGAACGAAACAGGAATATTTTCCATCGGTTGTGCCGTGACCTGGAATCCGGACACCGCTACGTGCGGGTGGATACGCAGCGCGCCCTGCGGATCGTCGAACGGCGGAATGCCCGCAACCGGCTGTCGCGGCGGATCCGCTATGCGGCGGCCGCGGCCGTCCTGCTCTTCGTGGCGGGGGCCGGTTTTCTGCTGCTGCGGGAGAATTCCGCACCGGAACCCCTTCGGGACTGGTCCGAAGTGGCTGCCGAGGTGGTACTGACCCTTCCCGACGGTTCGAGCCGTGCCATCGAGGGTGTCTTTGCCGCCGATACGCTCGGCGTGAGCCGCGACAGTACCGGGCTGCTGCGGGTCGGGACTTCGGAACCCATCCGGGAAGCGGAACCCGAATATTGCGAAATCACCGTCGGAACCGGACCCGAACAGACCCTCGAATTCAGCGACGGAACCCGCGTCTGGCTCGGCAACTACTCGCGGCTGCGCTTCCCGCTCTGTTTCGAGAGCGACCATCGTCGGGTCGAAGCCTCGGGAGAGATCTATTTCGATGTGGCTCCCGATCCCGACAGACCCTTTGTCGTCGCTTTCGAAAACGCATCGATCCGGGTGCTCGGCACCGAATTCCTCATCCAGCAGCAGCAGGGACGCTCCGTGGCGACGCTCGTCGAGGGTGAGGTCTCCTTCACGACCGCTGCCGGGCAGTCGGTCGTCATGCACCCCGGCAACCAGGCCGAGACCGCCGGAGCGGAAGTCGAACTCCGCGAGGTCGACACCCGACTCTATACGGCACTGCGCGACGGATTCCTGCTCTTCGACCGCATGACGCTGGGCGAAATCGCCCGGCGCCTCGAAACCCGTTACGAATGCCGGATCCGGTTCGGCAACGAGACGGCGGCGCAGGAGATCATCTCGGCCCGCATCCAACGCTATCCGACCTTGCGGCCCATTCTCGACCTGCTGGCCAAGGTCGGCCATTTCCGATACAAAGAGGAAGGAGGTGAGATCGTCATTGAATAGGCATCGTACCACCCCCTTTCAGCCTCTGCCCGCCCCGGCGGGCCTCCGATAAGCCAAGCCTTCGGGCTCTGTACCTCAAAAAACCTCGTTGACATGAAAAAAATCTACTACAACCCATTCCGGAAGCTGCGCCTGCTCCTGACGGCCGGCTGTCTGCTGTTGACGACGCTCGTCGTGGCGCAGGATCAGCCCATCACGCTCAGTATGCCGGCCTCGCCTCTTTCGAAAATCTTCGCC
This sequence comes from Candidatus Alistipes intestinigallinarum, assembly GCA_019115745.1. Taxonomy (GTDB): domain Bacteria; phylum Bacteroidota; class Bacteroidia; order Bacteroidales; family Rikenellaceae; genus Alistipes; species Alistipes intestinigallinarum. The sequence continues at coordinate 15,847 of DXDA01000019.1, read as the reverse complement.
GAACTGCAACAGCAGAGCGGTCTGTCGTTCGTCTACAATGCGGGCGAAATCGCCCGGGTCCCGAATCGTTCGGTGCAGGTCGTGAATGCTCCGTTGAGCAAGGTCCTCGACGAAGTGCTCCGCGGGACATCGCTGACCTACGAATTCAATGACCGTCATGTGGTCATTGTGCGGGCCCAGACCCGTTCTTCGGCGCCATCCGCTACCCCCCCCCTTCGCCCCGAGGAGCGCGAACTCACCGGTACGGTATGCGATGAAAAGGGCCTTCCGATGGCCGGTGTCACCATCGCCATCGTCGGGACCGATCGCGGTACGACCACCGATGCACAGGGTGCCTACCGCCTTACGGGCGTGGCCGACGGATTGACCATCGTCTACTCCTTCGTGGGTTACACCCCGCAGCGCTTCCTGCTCCATATGGAGACCACGCACGATGTCCGCCTTCAGCCTGCCGCCGTCGATGTCGAGAACATTGTCGTGACGGGTATCTTCACCCGCAAGGCCGAGAGCTTCACCGGTTCGTCGGTCACCGTTAACCGCCAGGAGCTGATGAGCCGCGGCAACCAGAACCTGATTCAGAGTCTGAAGAACATCGATCCGTCGTTCAACATGATCGACAACCTGTCGATGGGTTCCGACCCCAACAACCTCCCGACGATCGAGATGCGCGGTTCGTCGTCGTTCCCCGACCTGAAGGGGCAGTACACGCAGGATCCCAACCAGCCGCTGTTCATCCTCGACGGTTTCGAAACCACGCTCCAGAAGGTCCTCGATCTCGACATGAACCGTATCGAGAGCGTCACGCTGCTGAAGGACGCCTCGGCCAAGGCCATCTACGGTTCGAAGGCCGCCAACGGCGTGGTGGTCATCGAGACCGTGAAGCTGACGGCCGGGGAGGTCCGTGTGAACTACACCGGAAGCCTTTCGCTCGAAATCCCCGACCTGTCGAGCTACAACATGTGCAGCGCCGAGGAGAAACTCGAACTGGAGCGTCTGCTGGGCTTCTATGACGCGGATCAACCGCAGAATGACATCGACAAGAAGGACCTCTATTATAAGAACCTGGAGGCCGTGCGCAGCGGCGTGAATACCGACTGGCTCGCACAGCCCACGCGCGTCGGGGTCGGCCACAAGCACTCCGTGCGGCTGGAGGTGGGTGCCGAGGATCTGCGGGCCGGATTCGATTTCGGATACAACGACGTGCAGGGTGTAATGAAGGGCTCGTTCCGCAACACGCTCTCCGGAGGCGCCGATGTCAGCTACCGCTGGAAGAAGTTCCTCTTCCGCAACCTGATCACCCTCACGGGCACCAAGTCGGAGGATTCGCCCTACGGCTCCTTCTCGGACTACGTGGCGCTGAACCCCTACTGGCGCATCCGCGACGACAACGGCAACCTGCTCGAAGAGCTGGGCTACGGACCGGTTACCTCGTCGATGGTCTACAACCCGATGACCGACGCCTCGAACGGTACGCGTTACGGCTCGAACTACTTCGACGTGACGAACAACACCTATCTCGAATACCAGTTCAATGACCGGTTGAAGGTGGTGGGACGTTTCTCCTTTACGCAGCAGTCCACCGGTACGGAGGAGTTTCTGCCCGCTTCGCACTCCTCGTTCCGGAATATCCTCCCCTCGTCGACCGAAGAGTATCTCAAGCGCGGCTCCTACACCTCGGGACACGGAAAGTACGCCTCGGTGAGCGGTGACCTGAACCTGCAGTACAACCAGACGTGGGGACGCCATGCGCTCTTTGCCAATGCCGGAGTGAACATCGAGCAGAACAAGAGCGAAAACTACATCTATTCGGCCGTGGGATTCCCCAATGCGCAGATGGACAACATCATCTTCGCCAAGCAGTATGCCGAGAACAGTACGCCCACGGGCAGCGAATCGCTCAACCGGGCCGTCGGTGCGCTCTTCTCGGGGAACTACTCCTACGACAACCGCTATCTAGCCGACATGACCCTGCGCGGGAATGCCTCCTCGCAGTTCGGAACGAACAGCCGCTGGGGTCTCTTCTGGTCGGCGGGTCTGGGCTGGAACATCCACAACGAGCCCTTCCTGCGTGACGTGCGGTGGCTCCGGCAGCTCAAGATCCGCGGATCGGTCGGTACGACGGGTTCGCAGTCCTTCAACTCCTACCAGGCGCAACTGCTCTACAACTACTACACCGACCGCAACTACCAGGGCATGTCGGGCGTCTACCTCGAAGCCCTGGCCAACGAGGATCTGAAGTGGCAGCAGAAGTTCGATGCCAATATCGGTTTCGACATGGATCTCTGGGGCCGTCTGAAACTGCGCTTCGACTACTACCGTGCCGTGACCAAGGACTTCCTGACCGACATCAACATCCCGCCCTCGCTCGGCTTTACGACCTACAAGGCCAATCTGGGTGAGATTCTCAACCAGGGTATCGAGTTCAACCTGAGCGCCAATGTCTTCTCGCGTCCCGAGGACCGCACCTCGCTCATTTTCTTCGTCAACGGTACGCACAACACCAACAGGATCCGCCGGATCTCCAATTCGCTGCAGTCGGTGAACGCCGAACAGGACGAATTGTCGAAAACCGACAACCGCCCGCTGGTCCGCTTCGAAGAGGGTGAGTCGCTGAGTGCCATCTGGGCGGTCCGTTCGCTGGGGATCGATCCGGCGTCGGGCCGGGAGATCTTCCTGACGCGCGACGGGCAGATGACCGACACGTGGGACGTGGCCGACAAGGTCATCTGCGGCGATACCGAGGACAAGATGCGCGGTTTGTTCGGATTCAACCTCGAATACAAGGGTCTCTCCGTGGCGGTGTCGTGCAGCTACCGCTGGGGCGCCCAGATCTACAACACGACGCTCATCGACAAGGTCGAGAATGCACAGATGAACGGCAATGTCGACCGTCGGGCCTACTACGCCACCTGGAAACAGCCGGGTGACCGCGTGCTGTTCCGCAACGTCGGCGACTGGCAGCAGCCTACGCTGGCCACCTCGCGTTTCGTACAGGACTACAACCGGCTGGACATCTCCACGATCTCGATCGGTTACGATTTCTACCGCTGGAAGTTCCTCAAGAAACTCCGCATCGAGCGGCTGCAGCTCTTCGTGAACATGAACGACGTGGCTTCGTTTTCGAGCGTGAAGATCGAGCGCGGAACCACCTATCCGTTCGCCCGCACGGGCTCCTGCACCCTGATCGTTAATTTCTAAACTCTCCGAACCATGAAAAAAGCATTTTCATACGCAATATTGCTGCTGGCAACCCTTCTGTTTGCGGGTTGCGAAGAGTGGCTCGACGTCCGCCTCAAGAGCAAGGTGAAATCCGATGATCTGCTCTCCTCGGAGCAGGGCTTCGAAGATGCGCTGGTGGGTGTCTACTCGAAACTCATCGGCGAAGAGCTCTACGGGCGCCAGTTGACCTACGGATTTTTCGAAACACTCGTGGGCAACTACGATTTGAGCGCTTCGAACAATACGGTCTATGCCGATGTGGCCAAGGGCAGCCTTTCCGCGACCAATGTCCGCAGCGTGACGGACGGATTCTGGAACGGTCTCTACAATGCGATTGCCAATCTGAACAACATCCTCGATCAGATCGACGGACACCGGAACCTCTTTACCGGAAACCGCTATGCCATCATCAAGGGGGAGGCACTCGGCTTGCGGGCCTTCCTGCACCTGGAGCTCTTCAAGATCTTCGGGGACTTTTCCGATCTCGACGCTGCGGCCATCCCCTATGTGGCGACGCTGACGAAGAATCCCGTTCCCGATTCGTCGGGCCGCGAGGTGATCGCCCGGGCCATCGAGGAGCTGGAGCAGGCCGAGGCGTTGCTTCGTGATGCCGATCCGGTTTGCCAGGGAACCTTCTCGGTGGAGGGTGACATCTTTCTCGGTGACCGCCATCTGCGCATGAACTATTATGCCGTGCGGGCTCTCCAGGCTCGGGCGCTGCTCTGGAGCGGCGACAAGCAGAAGGCCTACACCGCCGCAACGCAGCTTATCGCCGACTGTTCGGAGTCCTTCCCGTGGATCGCGTCGGAGAAACTCTCCGGCACCGACGAACGGCAGTGCGATTACTCCTTCTCGACCGAACATCTCTTTGCACTCAATGTCTTCAATCTGGAGAACCTCTATGAAAAGTGGCTTGCGAAGGAGGCCGCAGCCGTTCAGATTCTGAGCAAGGGCTACTACTATTTTGAACAGTGGTACGAGGCCGGAGGTGTCGGGGCCACGGACTACCGCAAACTCTACATTACCGAGAAGGTGATGATCGGGAGTTCGCAGAACTACATCGTCAAGCGCTTCTACCAGCCCGAAGGATACAACAGCGACTATGCGGCCCGTATTCCGCTGTTCCGGCTTTCGGAGCTCTACTACATCGCCGCCGAATGCAAGGTCGGAACCGACAACGGCGAAGCCTGTTCGCTGCTGAATACCGTCCGTCAGCACCGTGGCATTACGGTGGATCTCGATGCCGGGAGCCTCGACGATGCGGGTGTGATGAGCGCTGTGCGTCACGAATACCTCAAGGAGTTTTGGGGTGAGGGACAATTCTACTTCCTCTGCAAACGCCACGCCTGGATCCCTGACGGGACGATGGCCCGTTACCTGACATATTCGTTGTCCGGGGTCTTTGCCATCGAACGGCCCGATCTGGAGACCGAGTATAATCAATAATCCCATACGACTATGAAAAAGAGCGCTTTATATCTTTTGGGAACAGGCCTGCTGGCTGTAGCCGTTGCCGGATGCTCCGAGAAAGACATCATGATCTACGAGGACGAGACGCCGGCCGTCTATTTCGAGATGCTGGCCGCCGACGGAAAGAGTCTGCGCGATTCGCTGGTCTTCTCGTTCCCCATCACCGAAGAGCCCACGCACCAACTCGATCTGCGGGTCCGGATCATCGGGTTTGCCGCCGATCGGGACCGCACGATCAACGTGGGGGTCAATGCCGCAGAGAGTACGGCCGAGGCGGGAACCCATTATGACCTGCCCGGATCGGTGACGATCCCGGCCGGAGCCTATGAGACGACGATCCCCGTCACGCTCCGCCGCGAAGGTCTCAAGGACAAGGAGGTTCGTCTGGTTGTGGCCCTGCAGCCCAATGCGGATTTTTCGCTGGGATTTACCCGCGGGCACGAGGCCATTCTGCGCTGGGGCGACAAGTACATCAAGCCCGACAACTGGGACTCGACCGTCTACAGGACCTGTTGGGGCGAATTTACCGAGAAGAAGTACGGCATCATTCTCTCCGTATGCGGGATCAGTGAACTGCCGCCTCCGTCGGACATCTCCACGCTGGGTTATTACAACCGCAAGGTCCGGGAGTACCTCTCCGAAAATCCGCAATATGAGGACGACGGAAAGCCAATCGAAATCCCGGTTTACAGCGGAGGCTCGGGCGGTCTGGGTTGATTCTTCCGTCGACAATCACAAAAACGTAGCATGAAAAAAGAGCTGACAATGATACGCAAATATATCTGGCTGACAGCCGCAGCCGTAGCCGTTATGTTGTCCCTGTCGGGCTGTGTGAAGGACAACGGAAATTACGATTATCGCACACTCACGCCGATCGAAATCGACATGGGCCTGAACTCCTCGACGGTGGTGGCCCGCCAGTTGGAGCGGCTGAAGATCGAACCGAAGGTCAGTCAGGGCGGAAGCGACGAGAATCTGACCTACCGCTGGCAGCTTAAGGACAACTTGTGGGTTCCGGATCCCGCATTGGGCTATTTCATCGATTCGCTGCTCTCCACCGACCGGGTGCTCGACATCACGGTGGACCTTCCGGCCCGGGACTACCATCTGATCCTCTACGTCACGGACCGTACGAACGGAGTGACGGTGAACGAAAAACTCAGCCTGCGGGTCGAGACCATCGCGCCTCAGGGGCTGATGGTGCTTCACGAGGACCGTGAGGGCAAGGGCGATGTGAGCATGGTGATGAATCCCGAGGTCAATGCCGGCATCGAGGGCTATTCCGACGACTATGTGACGCACGCCATCTTTTCGGGGAACAACGAAGGGCTGCATCCCGAGGAGGGTGCCATGATCGTGGCTCCGTGGAACCAGGGCAATCACATCTATCTCTTTCAGGGTGGAGACCGCGGCGGTTACCGCCTCTCGATTGCCGACATGAAGATCATAGACACCTATCAGGAGTGTTTCCGCGAAGGGATCGAGCCGGTTGGATTCGAGGGCTTCGCCCTGTGGAGTGGCAGCAAGGAGTATCTGGTCAACAAGGGCTCGATCTACTTCAGCGACAGCAACACGTCCGGCGTCTATGCACAATACGATGTGCGCTGTTTCGGCGAACCCTATGACGCTGCACCCTATATCGGCGGCAATGTGACGGCGGGGGCCTCCTCGGGAGTACGGTGCTGCTTCTTCGACAAGCTGAGCAAACGCTTCATGTATCTCGATTTCAATCAGATGGTGAAGGGATTTACAACGTCTGGCAATGCTTTCGATCCGAAAAAACCACTGGAAAACGAAACCGAAATGGTCTATGCCCAGATGGGTTATCCGAGCAACTTTTACCTTGCTCTCATGCAGCAGCCCGGGAATTCGTCCGTGCGAAAACTCTACGCTTTGGATCTGAATGCCAACTGGTATGAGCCGAATGCCAATACGGGTGCGGGTCTTTACGACCTGTCGGCCGCTCCGGAGATGGCTCAGGCTTCGCGGTTCGCCTTCGGGACGCGCGGCCCGGTGATCTTCTACGAAACCTCGCAGAAGATCTACCGCTGTCTCTATGAAAATGCCTCGGCGGCCGAACTCCTTCTCGACGTGTCGCAGGAGTATCCGGGGTACGAGGTCTCGCTGCTGTGGATGTTCAACGACAACCTGTCGAATGCGACACTTTACGGCAAACTCCTCTATGTGGGGATTTGGAACCCGACGACGGGCGAGGGAAAACTTCTGCAGTATGTGGTCAGCGAGACCAGCGGCGTGATTGAATCGGGCCCGAAGGTTTACGATGGATTCGGGCGGATCGTCTCGTTGGGATACAAGTGGAAATAAACCTTTTTATTGATTCTGCAAATATGAAATGGAAATTTGAGAAGCGGTCGGTTGTGGCCGCAGCGGTCGGAATGTTGTTTGCCGCATCGTGTACCGACACGGGGTGCCGGGTTGAGGGGCATATCGGAGATCTGGATGGCGATGCTTCGGTATATGTGATTGCCAAGGTGGGTGAATACGGCCGCGATACGGTCGCTTCGGCGGTGGCCACAAACGGAAATTTCACCCTGCAGTTGCCCGACAGCCTGGTCGGCCGGGTTTACGAATTGGTGGTGGACGGGAATCGGGGCGGAGCTCAGTTCGTTTCGGAACGGGGCACGGTACGCATCGAGGGCGATCTCGACAACTTCTATTTCGCCCGCGTGTCGGGCGGCAAGGAGAATGCCCGGATCAACCTCATGCACGACTTCAACCTTGACCTCAACAAGCGTCGTCACCAGGCCTTGGCCGCGAAGAGCGACCAAAGTGCCATTTGGGCCCTCAACGAGGAATACGACCGTTTCCTCGATTCGATGACCTATGCCGATCCCACCTCGGTACATGCCCTCTATACCGTGTTGGGGCCCGTCACGATGTACAAGATCGGGAAGCTCGATTCGCTGCTGGCATTTTTCGCGCCCCTGGCCGGTCACCCCTATTACAACGAGCTGAAGGCCCGGGCCGACATCGTACGTTCGGTATCGCCCGGCGCCATTGCGCCCGATTTCACGGCCCGGACGCCCGACGGCGGGACCATCCGTCTGTCGGACCTGCGGGGCAAATACGTGCTGCTCGACTTCTGGGCATCGTGGTGTGTGCCGTGCCGGGCCGAGACCGTCCATACGCGCAAACTCTACGAGGCGTTCCACAAGTCGGGCCTTGAGGTGCTCTCCTTCTCGCTGGACAGCAAGGCCGAGGATTGGAAACGCGCCATCGAGGAGGATGAGATGGTGTGGCTCAACGCCAGCGATCTGGTCGGCGGGAAACTGTCGCCCGTGGCTCAGGCCTACGGTATCGACGGAATCCCGGCCATCTGGCTGATCGACCCCGACGGCCGGATCATTGCCGAGGGGCTGCGCGGTGAAAAACTCTATGAGCGATGCAGCGAACTGTTTGGAGAGTGAAACGGGTACTGCTGATCCTTTCGTTGTGCCTGGCGGTGCAGAGCCTCCGGGCCGACGAAGGGATGTGGCTCCCGACGCAGTACGAGAGCCGCGAGACCGTCATGCGGGAGCTCGGAATGCAGGCCGATGCTGCGGCTTTCGAGCGTGCGACACGTGCCGTGGTGCGTTTCGGACAGGGGTGTACGGCATCGTTCGTCTCCGGAAAGGGGCTGCTGCTGACCAACTACCACTGCGCCTATCAGGCCGTGGCGCAGCACTCCTCGCCCGAACGGAATATCGTCGAGGAGGGCTATTGGGCCGTCGGCGGGGTTCCCGAATTGCCGGTCAAGGGGCTGAGCGTGACGATCGACCGGGTCGTGCGTGACGTAACCGACGAGGTGCGGCGGATCGCTGCGGGCGGTGTGACGCTCTACGAAGCGATGCGGAAGGTCGCGGCGAACCACGCCGCACGGACGCCCCGTTACCGCTGGACGGTGCGTGATTACCAGGCCGCCACCCGCTTCGTACTCTACGGCAGCGAGGTCTTCGACGACGTGCGGCTCGTGGGGGTGCTGCCCCAGAGCGTTGCGAAGTTCGGCGGCGAGACCGACAACTACATGTGGCCGCGTCACAATCCCGACTTCGCCTTCTTCCGGGTCTACGCCGCGCCCGACGGAACGCCGGCCTCCTATGCTCCGGAGAATGTCCCCTATGCCACCGGGGATTTCCTCCGGGTCTCGCAGGAGGGGTATGACGAGGGGGATTTTGCCCTGAGTCTCGGCTATCCGATGCGGACGACGCGGAGTGCGACCTCTTCCGAGATCTGGCGGACGAGGTATGTGGTCAATGCGCCGATCGTCGCCATCCGCGGACGGATGCTCGAAGCTCTGCAGCAACGGATGCGGACCGACCGCGCGGTGAACCTGGCCTACTACGAGGAGTTCAACGCCCTGGCCAACGAGTACAAGAATCTGCTGGGAATGAACGAGTGGATCGACCGCCAGGGCCTCATCGCCCGTAAACGGGATTTTGAACGGCAATTGGTCGAATGGACCCGTCGGGAGGGACGTTTCCCCGATGTGGAGCGTTATCTGGCGGCGCAGGAGCTTGCACAGGCCGATTCGGTGGAATCCCGGGCCGTCAACTGCCTGCTCGAAGGTTTCCACCGCTGCAGCCGGATGCTCAACTTCGTGATGGCGTTCGGCTCCGGGCTGGAGACGCTGCGGAAAGGCGGTGTGAATACCGGCATGTCGCGGAAGGATTACCTCCACAATACCGCCTATTATTACGGACGGATGGTTCCCGAGGTGGACCGCGAAATGACCCTCCTGGGGATGGAGCTCGTCCGGCAGCAGGTTCCGGCGGCGTTCCTGCCGTCGTTCTATGCCGACGAGGTCGATCGGCTGTACGGGGGCGATCTCCGGCGTTTTGTCGATACGCTCTATGCGCGGTCGATCTTTGCCGATTCGACACGGATCCGGCGTTGGCTGGATGCTCCGTGGTGCTCCTATGACGAGGACCCGGTCGTGAAGGTGGAGCATTCGATCGACGAGGCCTTCCAGCTCCTGCGCAAGCGGATTGCGGAGAAGAACCGTACGCCCGACCGACAGGCCCTGCAGGATTATCAGGCGGCGCGGATCGCCTGCCTCGGCGGAGCTTATTATCCGGATGCCGACCGGACGCTGCGTTTCTCCTACGGCCGGGTCCGCGGACTGGATACGCGCGGATTCCAGACCCGGTTCTCGGAGATCGCCGCCAAGGATGACGGTGTGAATCCCGATTATCGCCGCACGGAGCGCCTTCGGAAACTCGATGCCGAGTGCCGCGAAGGCCGGCTGGCCGACACGCCGCTCTGCTTCATTACGGACGGCGACGTGACGGGCGGAAATTCGGGAAGTCCGATGCTCGATGGCCGGATGCGGTTGATCGGACTGGTCTGCGACTGCAACTGGGAGTCGATGACGCGTGATTACGGATTCGATCCGGAGTTGCACCGGGTCATCACCGTCGATATCCGGAGCATTCTGATGCTGACCGAGCATTACGGCGGAGCCGGGGAGCTCGTAGCGGAGATAACCGCGGTGCAGTGAGCCTCCGGGTGCTGGCCTGACTTGTTGAGGCTCCGCTTCCGGCAACTTCGGTACGGTGTTTTCTGTCCACCGTCATCCGGAGTTTCGATGCGGAGCCTTTTTGTACGCTCGCTCCTCCGCTGTCCGGGGGATTCCTCTCTCGTTTATGAAAAAACGGAACGTTCAGGCGTTCCGTTTTTTCGTGTTTTTGGTGATGCGTTCGAGGTGTTGGCGGAGCTGTTCGCTGAACTCCTCGCGGCGGTGCTTGAGGTTGGCCCGCCACCCCTGCCAGCGCGTGTAGCGCAACCGTTTCTCGGGGTAGATGTCCCGAATCGTCACCAGGATTCCCGTCTCCTCGACCCCTCCGAAATCGGGATTCGACACCGTGTCGAAGACCCGCATCGTGGGCGAGAGGTTCATGTAGGCGTTGATCAGCGGCGGGATGTTTTCGTTGAACTCCCGCACTTTCTGGATCAGAATCCGGTAATTCTCCATGTAGGTTTCGCCCGAGAAGAGCTCCTCGTAGTAGGGGTCGTCGAGATCGAGCCGGATCGGGTGGATCCCCTCGACCAGCCCCTCACGGTCGGGAAAGTAGCGGCGCAGGAACCAGATCAGCGCATTGCGTGCCACGGCCTTGTAGGTGGTGTACATGGTGACCTTGCCGAAGAGGTACTTCGCCTTGGGATTCAGCACGATCAGCGCTCCGAGTCCGTCCCAGAGGTTGTCCAGGGCGTAGATGCTCTTCGAGTTGCCGCGGGCCTGGTAGGAGGGCTGGATGAACGAACGCCCGAGTTCGATGGTCCGGGGCAGGTATTTTTGGCGGAAGCGCTCGCTGAAGCGGAAGTAGTGCTCCGTGGAGAGGTGGCGCGGATAGGGCGTGGTGCAGATGATGAACCGGTAACCGCCGATGATCTCCTGCGCGGCGGGGTCCCAGACGATGAGCTGGTAGTAGCCGTCGGGCGCGAGGTCCTCCTCGTCGATGTCGACCTCGTGGCCCGTGCCGCCTCCGGCGCCGCGGAACGCCACTTCGCGCAGACGTCCGATTTCGCGCATCAGCGCCGGACACTCCGAGGCCGGGAAGATATAGATTTCGTTGCCGGCCTTGTGGGTATCGCGGACCTTGCGGGCGGGGGTGAGTTCCGCAAGCAGCAACTCCCGGTCGACGGGTTCGATGATGGGCTCTATGGTTTTCTGTTGCATGACGCCGCAAAAGTACCAATAATTAGCGGGATTTTGCCGGTTCGCCGACTCTTTTTTCCAGCGAATAGACCTTTTTGCGAACTGCTTCGGCCTGTTCGCGGAGCGATCCGCAGGGCTGGAGGTCGGCGACGGCGATCGGTTCGCCGACGACGATCCGGAAGTGGCGGCCCTTCTGGGAGAACATCTCGTCGGGGAGCCACAGCATCTCGATGTTGAACTTCACGCCCAGGGCTTTGCGCAGGTGGTAGACCCGGTAGAAGAAGTTCGACAGGCGCCCCTCGACGAAGACCGGTACGATCAGCCGTTGCGAGGCGTAGGCTTTTTTCAGAAAGCTGATTTTCCACTCGGGGTCGGTGACCTGCCCGTTGACGGTGCGTGAGCAGAGTCCCGCGGGGAAGGTCAGGATCGGGCGGTCGCCGAAGAACTCCTCGTCGAATTTCCGGGCGTAGGCCGGGCTTTGCGAGCCGTGTTTGTTGACGGGGATCCAGAGCGGGCGCAGCGGTTCGAGGTGCATCAAGAGGTCGTTGACCACCACGCGGGCGTCGCCGAAGTGTTCGATCAGCTTGTCGGCGAGCATCATGCCGTCCATGCCGCCGAAGGGGTGGTTCGAGACGAAGAGGTAGCGGCCTTTCGGATCGAGACGGTCGAGGCCCTCGGCGGAGTAGCTGACGCCCCATTCGCGGAAGGCCGCGCGGATGAACTCCTGGGGCGGCAGCGACCAGTAGCTTGCGAGAATGTGGTTGATCTCCCGTTCGTGGATCGTGCGGCGAAGCCACGTAATCACCGGGCGCGGGATCCAGCGGGCCGCGCGCGGGGCTTTCTCCCTGATTACGGCACCGATATCTATTTGAGACATGGGGTCTTCGAAAATTTAGTTACACAAAGTTACTACAAAAAAGTGAAATGCGGAAAGATATAGTGATAGAATTGAGTTACAGGGGTTTCAGTCGTGCTTCCGATTATTCGTGAAGCCATCACAATCACCGCTGAAGCCAAATCTGGACGCCGCTACGTTACTTGTCCGTAACCATGCCCGAAAGGGCGACAAACGGACACGGATAGTAAAACAAGGCGTTGTGATATAGTGAGTTGCTGACAACTCACGCGATAAATCCGGTTACGGAAAAAGATTGCGCCGTTCCTCCGTGTTTTGCGTACCGACGAAGGATTCTTCACCGACTAATTTTGAACCTAAAAAAATTAAGGACGATGAAGAGTACATTTTCAGTAATCTACTACCTGAAGCGTCAGGTAGTGAAAAAGGACGGGACAGTACCCGTCATGGGACGCATCACGGTGGACGGCAGCCAGACGCAGTTCAGCTGCAAACTGACTGTTGATCCCAAGCTGTGGGACACCAAAGGGGGACGTGTCACGGGCAGAAGCACGGCGGCACTTGAAACGAACCGTATGCTCGACAAGATGCGGGTGCGCATCAACAAGCATTATCAGGAAATCATGGAGCGTGACAACTTTGTCACGGCAGAAAAAGTAAAGAACGCCTTTCTCGGACTGGAACACCGCTACCATACACTGATGCAGGTGTTCCAACAGCACAACGAGGACTATGCCAAGCAGGTGGAGGCTGGTATGAAAGCCAAAGGCACGCTCTTGAAGTACAAGACCGTTTACAAGCACCTGCAAGAGTTCCTCACCATCCGCTACCACGTGAAGGACATCGCCCTGAAGGAACTTACACCCGCTTTCATTTCCGATTTTGAAATGTTCCTGCGCACGGACAAGCACTGCTGCACCAACACCGTGTGGCTGTATGTCTGCCCGCTTCGGACGATGGTGTTCATCGCCATCAACAACGAGTGGCTCACACGCGACCCGTTCCGCGAGTACGAAATCAAGAAAGAAGAAACGACCCGCAGCTTTCTGACGAAAGATGAAATCCGCCTGCTGATGGAAGGCAAACTGAAGAACGCGAAACAGGAACTGTATCGTGATTTATACCTATTCTGCACCTTCACGGGTCTGTCGTTCGCCGATATGCGCAACCTGACGGAAGAGAATATCCGCACCTACTTTGACGAACACGAGTGGATAAACATCAATCGCCAGAAGACGGGTGTGGTGTCCAACATCCGTATGCTCGACATAGCGAAGCGCATCATCGACAAATACCGTGGGCTGTGCGAAAACGGCAGGATTTTTCCTGTCCCCCACTACAACACGTGCCTTGCCGGAATCCGTGCCGTCGCCAAGCGTTGCGGCATCACCAAGCATATCACGTGGCATCAAAGTCGCCATACGGCAGCAACAACGGTGTTCCTCTCCAACGGAGTGCCTATCGAAACGGTGAGTTCCATGCTGGGACACAAAAGCATAAAGACAACGCAGCTATACGCGAAAATAACCAAGGAGAAGCTCAACCAAGACATGGAGAACCTTGCCGCGAGATTGAACCAAGTCGAGGAATTTGCAGGTTGCACCATCTAAAAAGAAAAGCCATGAAACGTGACATAATCATCATAGAGGACAAGGCGGTCAGCGTAACCGGTAACGAGGTATGGATGACCGCCGGAGAAATCGCCGGACTGTTCCACACGGGTGTCCCGGCAGTGAACGCCGCCATCAAAGCCGTTCTCAAAGCGGACGTGTTGAGTGACTACGAGGTATGCCGCTACATTCAGCTTGAAAACGGCCTGTACGCGGATGTTTACTCGCTTGAAATCATCATCCCCGTCGCTTTCAGATTGAACACCTACTGCACGCACGTGTTCCGCACGTGGCTGGTAAACAAAGCTCTCTCGAAAGAAAAGCGGCAGGCATACGTGATGTTCATACAGAACGGGAAAGCCGGGTATTGCTGAACATACATATAGACGAAACAAAAGGAAACGGACAGCCCAATTTGAGTTGTCCGTTTCCTTTTTTCGTTTTCATGCTTCCTTTATTCCAGCGGCTTGCGATAATTAGCCTCCAACAGTTCGCGCAACCCCGATTCGGGGTAAAGCACCTTCCCGCCTAAAAGGATAAAGGGCAGCACCCTGTTGTTGCGGTATTCCTGCAAGGTGCGTCGGCTCACACGGAGCAAGTCTGCCACCTCCCTGTCCGTCAGGTAACGTTCCCCGTCTAACGGCGGACGGTAACTTTCCAAAAATGCGGAGAGCCATTTTGAGCCTTTGCGCATATTCTGCACCACGGTGGCAACCGGCTCGTCCTCCATTGTAAAAACATCGTTGTTCTCGTTCATCATAACTTCGGATTCAGTGGGTGAATAATAAGATTACCTGCCGCCGGGATAGAGCGTACCGATAAGCGGAATCAGCCGCCTGACTTCTTCCGGCTTGTAATAGAACCTGCGGTTTATCTGCGAGTAGCCGATAAGCCGCCTGTCGCGCAACGTCTGCAACGTGCGCGGGCTGATTCTCAACTGCCCGCAGACTTCCTCGCCCGTGAGCCACCTTTCCAGCCGCCCGCCGTCGCTCTTGCGCCTCAGGGCGGCAACCTTCTCCGATAGAGCGTTGAAAGACGCCACCATCATCTCGAAGGTCTTTTTCTCGATAGATACAATTTCCATATTCAATACATTTCAGATTTGCCGCAAAGGTAACACCGTCCCCGTGAACGCATATCGTTTCCTGCTGAAAGGCTGTATGTTGCGCCGTCTGTCCGGGTTACGGAGCCATTTCCGATAAAAATCTTACGTGAGACACGTAGTGAGCTGTTAAAGCCCCTTTTGTTTATTGCCGAATTTTGCCGCAGAAACCAAAAGAAAGGACTGAATATGAAAGTAATAACGATGGAAAGTTCCGCATTCACCGCATTGACGGAACAGATAGCCGAGATAGCGGCACACGTGCGTGCCGTTTCCGGCGAAAGGAAGGAAAAATCCGCAGACAGGCTGCTCACCACCCGTGAGGCAGCGCACCTGCTGAACGTGAGTACCCGCACCCTCCAGCGTATGCGTAGCGAGCATCGCATCGGCTATGTGGTGCTGCGCGGCAAGTGCCGCTACCGTCAGTCGGAAATCGACCGTCTGCTTGCGGACTGTACCGTCATGGAAGACGCGGCGACACCGACGGAACTGAAACGGAACCACACGCTACGCACGGGCGGCAACAAACCCAAAGGAAGGAGGGCATGACGTATGGAACTGCTTACCCGAAACAATTTCGAGAGCTGGATGCAGAAGCTGATGGAACGGCTCGACCGTCAGGACGAACTGCTGCTCTCCTTGCAACCGTCCGGCAAAGCCCCGGACCCGATGGAACGTATCAGGATGTTCGACAACCAAGACCTCTGTATGCTCCTCCAGATAAGCAAGCGTACCCTGCAACGCTACCGCAGCATCGGCGCGTTGCCGTACAAGACGCTCGGCAAAAAGACCTATTACAGCGAAGAGGACGTGCTGACGTTCCTTTCCGGACACGTAAAGGACTTCAAAAAAGAAGATATAGCCTTCTACAAGGCTCGTATCCATAATTTCTTTCAAAAATAACCCATTAAAACATTTTTCAAATGGCAAAGAAA
>DXDA01000018.1 GCA_019115745.1 Candidatus Alistipes intestinigallinarum | reverse complement strand
AAAAGAATCGGGTAGTGTTCATAACTCACTACCCGACTCATATACAGGATATTGTATAGTTGTAAACAGCCGTTTACTTCGAGAGCTTATCGGCAATTTCGCGGAACTCTTCCGGCGTTAATTGGAGCTTTTCGCGGTGGAAATCGACGTCATTTTCGCTCTGAATGGGGATCAAATGGATGTGTGCATGGGGCACTTCGAGTCCTAAAACGACTACGGCGACCTTTTTACAAGCTATTTCGCGTTTGATTTTTGCAGCTACCTGTTTGGCGAATACCATCATTCCGCCCAGGGTTTCGTCGTCGAGATCGAACAGATAATCGACCTCCTGTTTCGGGACTACTAACGTATGCCCCTTAGCCAGCGGATTGATGTCGAGGAATGCGTAATAGCGGTCGTCTTCGGCCACCTTGTACGAGGGGATCTCCCCTGCGATGATGCGTGAAAAAATCGTTGCCATGGCAGTTTGTGTTTATGGATTTGTTTTTGAGTCTTTGCTGTTCCCGATTCCGTTTCCCGTCAGGCCGGCTGCTGCGAATCTCTTACCAGGGCTTTTTTCCGGCCAGTATGCGCCGATTGTTTACGATGCCGATACCGATGCTCAGAAACGTGCCAAACAGGACAACGGTGTTTGTCCATGCGAACGGAAGAGCCTTGCACATGACGGCTATCCCCCATCCGACTGTCAGCACGCACCATATTCCGGCCAGCACGTACAGAGCCATCAGATGCCGTTTTACGCGGGCGGGATCCTCTGCGGCTGTACGCCAGCGCCGTTCTTCGGCCGAAGGCTCCTTGGGGGCTTGTTGCGTTGGTTTCATGGTTGTCTGGTTCTGCCTTTATTCTGGGGCCAGGGGGCGAATGTCCGTTCTCCGATAAGGCCCCTCCTACTCTTCAAATTTGGGCTTCAGAATCTCGGAATAGATGACAGCCCGCCGCAGATCGAACTCTTCGGCCCATTCGGAAACGCCCTCTTTCGAATCTCCGCTTTTGGGCGTTTTGGCGGTTGCTGCAGCCGCTCCAGACTTTTTGCCTCGGTCTGCCTGCTCCTTGCGGAATCCGGCCCCAACGGCCGATTCTGCCGCGTTTTGTTCGGATTGCCCCTCTTCGGTAGGAATCACCTCCAGACTTTGACATTCGTCCGGAAATTCCGTAAAAACGGGCGGTTCGGGGCTGACTGTCCGCACCGAATCCCCGTTGCCGCTGCCAAAGGCGGCCGGTCGGGGCGTCGGAGACTCCAACGCCTCCCTTTTTTCGGGGATTTCGCCCCTTTCGAATGGACTCTCCGCCCATTGGCGGGGCGTTTCGGGGACCGGGATCCGCTTGTTGTGGGATATGGGGGGCGGAACCGGAATCGGTTTCGGAACCGGTATCTTTGGGTGTGCCGTTTGCGGGGTCGGGGCTGTCGGTTTTTGCGGGGCGTCCTGCGTGTCATCCCACGGGATCGAGGGCCAGGCCTCGCCGTGCTGCGGGGACGGTTGGCCGTCGTTGTTGCGACTCTTGCGGGCTTTGGACACGGAGTTGAAGATCATCGCCGCAACGATGATCACCACCCACAGAATCGACGAAAAATCCTCCATAACGGCCTAATTCAGCATTCGTTTGATACTCTCGATACCCTTTATCTGGCGCAGCTTGTCCATGACGGCGTTGAGACTTTCGGCATCCTTGACATAGAGGCTGACGTTCCCCTCGAAGATTCCGTCGTGGCTGTGAATGTTCACTTCTCGGATGTTGATGTTGAAATCGTCTGTGACAACCCTTGCGAGGTCGAGCAGGAGCCCCTGGCGGTCTATTCCGCGCAGTTCGGTGGTTACCAGATAGGACATGGCCTTGTGTTGCGACCATTTGATCTCCTCCTTGACGATGTTCTTGCCGTATTGGGCGGCCAGCCGGTTCAGTTCGTCACAGGTTGCCTTGTGCACGATGATCTTGCCCGACGCGGGGTCCCTGTACCCCACGACCTTGTCACCGGGAATGGGTTTGCAGCACTCGGCGATTTCGAAACGGGGTTCGACCGGGGCATCGGCCGCCGGTGCGATGTCTCCCGGCGCGGTATCGTCGGCCTCATCCTCCTCCTTTTGGGGGATGAAGAGGGTCCAGAACTTGAGAATTTTGCTTTTGGAGTTGACTTTGAGGGCTTTGTCGAGGTTGTCGAGCGAGACGATCCCGGCTCCGATCTTGCTGTAGAGCTCCTCCTTGTTGTTGCACTCGTAGATGGGGACGATCTTGCGCAGGACACGCCCGCTGAGCTTGACATTCAGCGACTTCATCTTCTCGTCGAGCATCTGCATCCCGTGTTCGATGTTGTTCTGACGCTCGCGTTTGAGGAAGTTCTTGATAGCTTGCTTGGCCTTGGCCGTGGTGACCACTTCGAGCCATTCGGGTTTGGGCCGGGCGTTGTCGGCGGTGATGATCTCGATCTGATCGCCGCTGTTGATCTGCGTGGTAATGGGTTCGAGTTTGTGGTTGATCTTGGCGCTGATGGCGCTGTTTCCGATCTTCGAGTGAATGTCGTACGCGAAGTCGAGCGCCGTGGCGCCATAGGGCATTTTCCGCGCCTCCCCTTTTGGTGTAAATACTACGATTTCAGATGTATACAGTGATAACTTAAAGTTATCCAGGAAGTCGACGGCATTCTCCGTCGGGCTGTTCAGTGCTGCGCGGATCTGCTTCAGCCACTTGTCGAATTCGTCCTCGTCCTGCGAGATCGTGGCGTGCTTGTACTTCCAGTGGGCGGCAAACCCGCGTTCGGCAATATCCTCCATGCGCTGCGTGCGGATCTGCACTTCGACCCAGACGCCGTCGGGTCCCATGACGGTCGAGTGCAGCGCCTCATAGCCGTTTGCCTTGGGCATCGAGATCCAGTCTCTGAGGCGGTCGGGCTTGGGGGTGTAGATGTCGGTGATCGTCGAGTAGATCTGCCAGCACTGGGTCTTCTCCGAGGGGAACGGCAGGGGTTTGAAGACGATGCGGATGGCAAACAGGTCGTAAATCTCCTCGAAGGGGATCTGCTTGCGCTGCATCTTGCTCCAGATGGAGTAGACGCTCTTCAGGCGTCCCGAGATCTCGTAGTTGAAGTTGTCGCGGTTCAGCGCGGCGATGATCGGGGCGTTGAACTTGTCGATGAACTCCCGGCGCGAGGCTTCGCTCTCCTGGAGTTTCTGGGTGATCTCGGCATACTGCTGCGGGAAGCGGTACTTCATGCAGAGGTCCTCCAGCTCGCTCTTGATCGAGTAGAGCCCGAGGCGGTAAGCGAGCGGTGCGAAGAGATAGATGGTCTCTCCGGTGATCTTGATCTGCTTGTTGAGGGGCATGGAGCCGAGGGTCCGCATGTTGTGGAGGCGGTCCGCGATCTTGATCAGGATGACCCGCACATCGTCCGAGAGGGTCAGGAGGACCTTCCGGAAGTATTCGGCCTGCTCGGAGGTGTCGGCATTGAATACGCCGGACATCTTCGTCAGGCCGTCGACCATCGAGGCGATCTTGGGACCGAAAATGCGCTCCATGTCCTCGACGGTGTACTCGGTGTCCTCGACGACATCGTGCAACAGGGCTGCGACGACCGACTTGACGCCGAGTCCGATTTCGTCGATGACGATCTTGGCTACTGCAATAGGATGCAGGAGGTATGGCTCGCCGGAGCGGCGCCGTACCCCCTCATGAGCCTCTTTGGCGAGGAAAAATGCACGTTTGATCAGATTCCAGTCCTCATCGTTCTTGCAGATGCGCGTACAGGCGAGGAGCAGGTCGTCCCACTTTTCCTTGATGAGCGCTTCATCCTCGGCAGTATATCCCATAGGCTACTCCTTTTTCGGGTTTTTAAGGGCTTCGCGGACCTTCTGCTCGATTTCGGCGGCGAGATCCGCGTCGTTTTTCAATAGGTCCTTGACGGCGTCGCGTCCCTGCCCGATCTTTCGGTCTCCGTAGGAGAACCACGATCCGGCCTTCTTGATGATTCCGTAATCGACACCGAGGTCGATGATTTCGCCGATCTTGGAGATTCCCTCACCGAACATGATGTCGAATTCGGCTCGTTTGAACGGGGGAGCGACCTTGTTCTTGACGACCTTTACCTTCGTGCGGGTACCCAACTGCTCTTCGCCGTCCTTGATGACCGAAACGCGTCGGATGTCGATCCGCACCGATGCGTAGAACTTCAGGGCATTACCGCCGGTGGTGGTTTCGGGGTTTCCGTATACGACGCCGATTTTGTCACGCAACTGGTTGATGAAGATGCAGACGGTCTTGGTTTTGGAGATGCTGGACGTGAGTTTCCGCAGGGCCTGGGACATGAGCCGGGCCTGGAGCCCCATCTTCGAGTCGCCCATTTCGCCTTCGATTTCGGCCTTGGGTGTGAGGGCTGCGACGGAGTCGATGACGATGATGTCGATGGCGCTCGAACGGATCAGCGAATCGGCGATTTCGAGGGCCTGTTCGCCGTTGTCGGGCTGCGAGATGAGCAGGTTGTCGACATCGACGCCTAATTTCTGGGCGTAGAAGCTGTCGAAGGCGTGCTCGGCATCGATGAAGGCGGCAATACCTCCGGCCTTCTGGGCCTCGGCGATGGCGTGGATGGCCAGGGTTGTCTTACCCGAGGATTCGGGGCCGTAGATCTCGATGACGCGGCCTTTGGGGTAACCGCCGACTCCGAGGGCCATGTCGAGCGTGATGGAGCCCGTGGGGATGACCGGGATGTCATTTACCTCGGTGCTGTTCATGCGCATGATCGAGCCTTTTCCGAAGTCCTTTTCTATTTTTTGCATTACCGCATCGAGCACTTTGAGCTTGTCTGCGTTAACAGGTACTTTTTCTGCCATTTTCGTGTATGGGTATTACTTGGTTTTTATTTTATTCCTTATTCTTGATTTTCGTCTTTTCCGTTCTTACGTCTCTTTGCTCTCTCCTCGTTCTCTCCCCTCTTCCTCTCCCTTCTTCCTCTCCCTTCCGGTCTGTTGGCGAGTCTCTCCTTCTCTCATCCAACGCCCTCTCTCCCTTGCCTTTCATTGCCTCTCTCTCCCCGCTCTCTCTCCTCGCTCTCTCTCTCTCTCTCTCCTCGCTCGCCCCCCCCCTTAGGGCCGGTGCTCTTTCCGCATCCGTTCGAGGGCCTTTTCGGCTTCGGGACGGTTGTCGGTCTTCATCCGCAGCGGAAACCGGATGATCCTCGCATCGAGCTCCCGGTCGGGATAGGGACTCCAGTTGCCGTTGTTGCCGATGCTGAACCGCCAGTCGGCCCATTCAACGGCAGGATCCCGGGGTGTTGAGCTTCGTGCAGCCCCGGCCGCGGCCTCCATGGCCCGGGTATCGGCCCTGCGGTACATCTCTCTGCGAATCTGCCGCCGGGCCCTGCGGATCGGGTCGACCTCCTCGCGGAGCCATTCGATGCTTCCGTTGAGGGGTTCTACCCCGCCTCCGATTCCGATAGCCTCCGGCGAAACCCCGATCCCGGGCAGCGTCACCCTTCGGATCGCGTCGTTTCCGCGCATCTCCTGCCCGACCCCGATGACCGGAGCCAACAGCATGGCTGCAAAGAGGATATGTTCCGCGGAGCGCATGTCGGAGCGTTATTTATAGGCGTCGAGGATCTGCTGATAGTGGTTCTTGGTGTCGACCTTGGTGAAGACCTTTTCGATGCGCCCTTCGGCATCGATGACGAAGGTGGTGCGGAGCACGCCCATGTACTTGCGTCCGTACATCGACTTTTCGGCCCACACGCCGTATGCCTCGCAGACCGCGTGGTCGGTATCGGCCAGCAGGGTGAAATTCAGGTCGTGCTTGGCGCAGAAATTCTGGTGCGAACGTTCGCTGTCGGGGCTTACGCCGATGATGCGGAATCCCTGGCGGGCGAGCTCCTCCTTTCCGTCCCGGAGGCTTTTGGCTTCGAGCGTGCATCCCGAGGTGTTGTCCTTGGGATAGAAGTAGAGGATCGTGCGCTGTCCGCGCAGGTCGGCAAGCGTCAGAGTTTCACCCGTCTGCGTCGTAGACTTGAAATCGGGGGCCATATCGCCCGGCTGCAAGGTCGTCATAGGTTCCAGTGCGAAAAAATCAGTTGTTCAAAGTTACGAAAAATTCCGGGTATTTCCGCCTTTCGGACGCGATTTTTTCGGGTCAGTCCCATTGATAAGTCACTTCGATCTGCTCTTCGAACTCCTCCTGAGAGGCGTTGAGCCGACGATGACAGGCCGGGCATCGAATGGCGGTCTCGGTCTCGACATACTCGCCGCATCCGACGCACATCGGTAATACGCCGTAACCGGGCTGCATGTAGTGGTCAAACTGCGCACCGCAGTGCTTGCATCTGATTTTGTAAGCTGTTCCCATAGTCGTGTTGTTTGATTGGTTCACGATGCAAAGGAACGGCCTGCGAGTGACAGGTTATGACACAAACTCAAAAAAATATGCTATTTTTTCACCCAGCGGTTCAAGTGGTTGTTGGGGGTTGCGAGCACGAACTTGTAGAACTTCGACTGCGGGAGCCGCTTTCCCTCCACCCGGTAACTGCCGTCGGAGGCCTTTACGGTGTCCAGTTCGATCCACTCCTCCTTGCCGCCCTCTCTGTATCGGTTCTCGGCCGCCGCGTAGACCGTGACTTCGGCCTTCGGGTTCAGACACTCCCAGGAGAGGATGATGTCGTCGTCGTAGGGCGAGGTCTTCATTCCGGCGATGTCGACCGGCCCGAAGAAGGGGATCCCGTCTTGCTCCCAGCGCACGTCGCGGGGGATCTCGAAACCCATGAAGCGGCAGATCGACGGCGTGATGTCGGTGATGGCGAGGCTTCCGCTGCGGAAGTGTCCGTTCACGTCGCGGTTGGTGGCGATCCAGGTCGTCCGTTCCCGCTCGGACTGCCCGCCGTGGTGGTGTCCGTTTTCGGCCCGCCCGTGGTCGGTCGTGACCACCACGAGCCACTCCTCGTCGAAATGGGCTTCGCGGTAGCGGACCGCCTCCCAGATCTTCCCGATCTGACGGTCGGCCTTCCGCACGTATTCGTCGAAATAGGCGCCGTTTCCGGAGAGGTGCCCGGCCTCGTCGGTGTACCACAGATAGACCCAGCTCAGGTCGGGCGCCTCCTCCCGGATGCTCCGGGCAGCCTCTTCGGCCACCACCTCGTCGATGGCGAAGACCCTCCGCCGCATCTCCTGCTGCGGGAAGCGTACCGTGTCGAGGTCGTATCCGTCGTAGACATGGTCGATCTTCAGATAACCGGTTTCGGGTTTTCCCTCCCCCACGAGGACCTTGCGGTTGTCGGTCCAGCTCGAATAGATGGCCGTCCGACAGGCGGCGGACTGCTCCTTGGCGATCCGGAAGATCGTCCAGTAGTTGTAGTTGGGCTTGAGGTTGGAGTTTCCGCCGACGTTGTGTTTGTTCATCCAGGTGGCCGTGAGGAGGTTCGTATACCCGACGGCCGAGATCGTCGGGGTCTGCGAATAACCCCCGATCTCTCCGCCGGTGTAGGCGCGGGCATAGGCGCCGCGTGCGGCGATGTCATGGATGGCGGGGGGATCCAGCCGTTCGATCATGTCGGCGGGAATGCCGTCGGCGATGATGAACAGCGCCTTCCGGGTCTGTCCCAGGGCGGTTCCGGCGGCCAGCAGGCCGCAGAGAGCGAGGAGTCTGAATTTCATGGCGGGTACGTTTTTTCGAAGGGTTTTATTGAAGATTTTCAGCAATATAGCGGTGAATGTAATCGTTCAGCTCGGGGCTTTCGACGATGCGGATGTCGTCGAGCAGCCCGACGACGAAACGCCCCACGCCAGCCATCCCGGCCACCTCGGTGTCGAGCAGCCAGCGCCCGCGTCCGAGTGGGCGGATGTCGCGTTCGGCCAGCGGATACTCTTCGCACAGCAGGTTGTAGGCCAATAACCCCAGCTCCAGCCGGATGCGGTGCCGCTCGGCGCCGTGCATCCGAAAGACGTCGATAAAGCCCTCTTCGTGTTCGGCCTGGTGCTCCCAGGGGGTTGCGGAGGGTTCGACGGAGCCGATCCGGGCGGTTTTGAAGAGCTTGTTCGAACGGCTTTCGAGGTCGTAGCACCAAACCTGTACGTAGTTGGTCGTGAAGGCGAAGGGCTCTACCCTGCGGTCGCGGACCTCGCCGCCGTGCCCCGACTGGTAGCCGTGGAGCGTGACTTGGCGCTGCTCCTCGATGGCCTCGATCAGCCGCCGGATGTTGGGGGCGTTCTTTCCGCGCACGACCGTATCGGCGAGCGAGCGGTTGTCGTAGACCGAGTAGAGTTTGCGTTTGAGGTTCTGCTTCAGGAGGTTCGTGTCATCGATGTTCTCGATGGCGTTTTTGAGGATCACGGCCTCCTCCTCGGTGAAGTGGACGAGTTGCGAAATGTCGCGGAAATGGGGCGACTCCTTGTCGAGGCGGATGCAGTCGCCGGACTTCTTGATGACAAACCCCGCCTCGCGGAAGGTGTCGATGTACCGGTAGACGGTTCTTCGAGACATGTCAAGCCTCTCGGCCAGTTGGTCGACGTTGTAGGTGGTGTTGGCGGTGAGCAGCTTCATGAGCCGCAGCAGCCGTTCGAGCTTGGGTTGGTCCATGTGGCAGCGTTTTTACTCCATCATAAGGGTTATTTTTTCGGCAAGAGCTTGTCCTCGGAGGTTCTTGGCAATGATCCGTCCGTCGGAAGCGTCGATCAGGAAGCAGGACGGGATGCCGTTGAGTGCATAGTTGTTCCAGGCTTCGGTTTCGCGCGGTGCGCGGCCGAATCCCTGGTGAACCTGTGGCCATCCCATTCGGTAGGTTTCGATACATTCGCGCCACCGCTCGGGCGAGACGTCGAACGAGACGCCGAAGATCTCGAACCCCTGCGGGCCGTATTTTTCACGAAGTTCCGTGAGGTTGGGGAATTCCGCCCGGCACGGTCCGCACCACAGAGCCCCGAAGTCGAGCAGCAGGTAGCGGCATTCGGGGCGGCGGATCACCTCGCCGAGCGAGAGCGTGTCGCCCGCGGGCGTCTGCCCGATGATGTCGACATAGGGTTTGCCGACATCGGTGCGCATCCGGGCAATGCGTGAGCGCAGTTCGAGTAGCGCGGGATGTCGCTGCATTGCCTCGGGGAAGGAATCCAGCAATGCCGCGATCTCCGCTCCCGATTTCTCCTGGAGCCTCATGTCGAGCAGCGTCAAAGCCAGAGCGTTGCGGTTTTCCAGCACGATGGCGCGCAGCAGGCTGTCGCGGGCCTCGGCGCGACGGAGCGCCGGGCGGGCGCTGGCCTCGATATCGGCCATCCGCCGCGGCAGGTCGTTGTAGAGGTCGTTCTGTGGAGTTCCGGCCAGCAGGAAGACTCCTTCGGCCGGTTTTTTCACGACCAGGTCGCCCGCTTCGAGGATGAAATCCGAAGCGCTGATCTGTACGCCGTCCGCATCGCGTCCCATGTAGAGGAAGGCGCTGACCGGATAGGGATGGCTTCCCTGGATTGTGAAGGCATGGTTTTCGATCCGGGCCGAGTCGATTACCTGCTCTTCGCCTCCGGCATAGGAGAGGATATACATCCACTTTCCGTTGACGAACGATGGATCCTGCCCCTGAATGGTGTAGGAGATCGAGGTGTCGGTGGCGCATCCGGCCATCAACGCGGCCGATGCAAACACAAGGGTAAGCACTTTTTTCATATGTTGTATTTTGCAGACAAAGATACGAAAAAAAATCCGTGACAGGTTGTGTCACGGATTCTGTTTTTTGTCGTTCCGGGAGCTACTGCGCCAATACCCTCTTTTCGATCTCCTCGACCTGGCGGCGGAAGGCCTTGTCGGTCTCCATGAGGTTGGAGACGGCCTTGCAGGAGTGGAGCACCGTGGCGTGGTTGCGGCCTCCGATGGCGGCGCCGATGGTCGTCAGGGGCGCTTTGGTGTGCTGCTTGGCCAGGTACATGGCGATCTGGCGGGCCTGGGCGATCTCACGCGTGCGCTCCGTGGAGTTGAAGCGGTCGTGGTCCAGGTTGAGATACTGGCACACCACCTCGATGATGTGGTCGATGGTGATCTCCTTCTGGTTGATCTTGACGTAGACCTTCAGGATCTCCTTGGCCAGCGACGTGGTGATCTTTCGTCCGAGGAACGAGGCGTTTGCCACGAGCGACGACAGGGCACCTTCAATCTCCCGCACGTTGGCCGAGATGTTGTCGGCCAGGTAGGTGACGACATCGTCGGAGATCTGCGCGCCGAGCTTCTGGGCCTTGGCGCGGATGATCTTGAGTTTGGTGTCGTAGTCCGGCGTGTTGAGCTGCGCGGACAACCCCCACTTGAAACGGGTCAACAGGCGCTGTTCAATATCCTTCAACTCGACGGGCGGTTTGTCGGAGGTCAGGATGAGCTGCTTTCCGGCCAACTGCAGGTGGTTGAATATGTTGAAGAAGGCGTTCTGGGTACCTGTTTTTCCGGTGAGTTCCTGAATATCGTCGATGATCAGGACGTCGATCATCTGGTAGAAGTGGATGAAATCGGGGATTTCACCATTCTTGTAGGCGGTCTGGAACTGAGCCTGGAACTTGTTCATCGAGACGTAGAGGACCTGCAGTTCGGGGTGCCGTTCGCGGACCTCGTGTCCGATGGACTGTACGATATGTGTTTTTCCGAGCCCCGAGTCCCCATATATATATAAGGGGTTGAAGGGGTTGTTTCCGGGGTTTACGGCGACGGACATGCCGGCCGACCGGGCCAGACGGTTGCACTCGCCCTCGATGAAGGTGGCGAAGGTGAGGTTCGGATTCAGTTGGGGGTCGATGCTGATCTTCTTGAGCCCCGGGAAAACGAACGGATTTTTTATATTTGCGGTATCGGTCTGCGTGATGAAGCGCTTGATGGCCGTCGTGTCGGCATCCGCAGCCACGGGCACCGCGGGAGCGGTGGTTCTGGGCACGGCATAGTGGAGTCGGGTCTGTTGTCCGTATAGCTGCGAGATGATGGGTTTGAGGAACGGGATATAGTTCTTCTCGATCTGTCGGACGTAGCTTTCGTTGGGGACTCTCAGACGCAGCGTCGTGCCGTCGAATTCGAGCGGCACGATGGGCTGGAACCATTTCTGGAACTCCTCTTCGGAGGTCCGGGCCTTGATCTGGTCCAGGCAGTGTTGCCACATATCGCTATATGTCTGCGAGTTGTTTAACATGATGGAGGGTTACTCTGTTTTGACGTGACAAAGTTGTGAATAATTTTGCAAAAAGATTTTCGAAATTGGGTTGCAAATCTCCTTTTTTTATATATAGAAAAACAACGGTTTCGGGCGGTTGAATTTTAACTTGTTGATATTGAATTATCGAATTTTATTTGTTATATTTGCATATAAAATTTTTGGGACTCACGCATCCAAATTCATAAATAAAACCAATAAAAACTATGGCAAACGAACTGGAACAATTGGTTCTGAAAAAAGCGCAGTCGTGGCTCGACGGACACTACGACGAAGAGACGAAGAAACAGGTCAAGTATCTGATGGATAATGATATGAAGGAGCTTATCGAGAGCTTCTACAAGGATCTGGAATTCGGAACGGGAGGCCTTCGCGGGATCATGGGCGTAGGTTCGAACCGCATGAACGTCTATACGGTTGGCGCCGCGACGCAGGGACTTTCGAACTACCTGAAGAAGAACTTTGCGGGCGAGCAGGTGCGGGTTGCCGTGGCCCACGACAGCCGCAACAATTCGCGGATGTTCGCCGAGCGCGTGGCGGACATTTTCGCCTCGAACGGCTTCGATGTTTACCTCTTCGACGCGCTGCGTCCGACGCCGGAGTTGAGCTTTGCGATCCGCGAGCTGAAATGCCACTCGGGTGTGGTCGTGACGGCGTCGCACAACCCCAAGGAGTACAACGGCTACAAGGCCTACTGGACGGACGGCGCCCAGGTGACGGCTCCGCATGACAAGAACATCATCGCCGAGGTGGAGAAGATCACCGACGTGGATATGGTGCTCACGGGTCTGCATCCGGAGAAGATCACGATCCTGGACGAGAAGTTCGACGAGATCTACCTGAACCGGATCCACGAACTGTCGTTGTCGCCGGAGAGCGTGGCGAAGTACCACGACATGAAGATCGTCTACTCGCCGATGCACGGAGCGGGTGTACGGCTGGTTCCGGCGTCGCTGAAGAAGTTCGGCTTCACGAACGTGATCATGGTGAAGGAGCAGTCGGTTGTCGACGGCAACTTCCCGACGGTGGAGTCCCCGAACCCGGAGGAGCGCAAGACGATGTCGATGGCGATCGACCTGGCCGCGAAGGAGGGTGCCGATCTGGTGCTGGCTACGGACCCCGACTCGGACCGTATCGGCGTGGCGCTGCGCAACAAGAAGGGTGAATACGTGCTGCTGAACGGCAACCAGACGCTGGTGCTGCTGATGAGCTACCAGTTGACGCGCTGGGCCGAGCGGGGGCTTCTGGACGGCAACCAGTACGTCGTGAAGACGATCGTGACGTCGCAGATGGCCAATGCCGTGGCGGATCACTTCGGCGTGAAGTGCTACGACTGCCTGACGGGCTTCAAGTACATTGCGAAGATCATCCGCGAGAACGAGGGCAAGACGAAGTATATCGGCGGCGGCGAGGAGTCGTTCGGTTATCTGGGCGGCGACTACGTGCGTGACAAGGATGCCGTTTCGGCGTGCTCGCTGGCTGCGGAGGCTGCGGCGTGGGCCAAGGATACGATGGGCCTGACGCTCTACGAGTGGTTGCAGGAGCTCTACGTGAAGTACGGTTTCTACCGCGAGGGCCTCGTTTCGGTGGTCCGCAAGGGCAAGGAGGGCGCCGAGCAGATCCAGCAGATGATGGTGGACTTCCGCTCGAACCCGCCGAAGACGATCCTGGGCTCGCCGGTGGTGCTGATCAACGATTTCCAGACGTTGGAGACGACCGACGTGAAGACGGGCGTGAAGACTCCGATCGAGCAGGACCGCAGCAACGTGCTGCAGTGGTTCACGGAGGACGGGACGAAGGTTTCGGTACGTCCTTCGGGTACGGAGCCGAAGATCAAGTTCTACTTCGGTGTGAAGGCGCCTCTGGCGTCGGTTGCCGACTATGAGAAGGTGCTGGCCGAGCTGGATGGCAAGATCGAGCAGATCAAGCAGGAGTTGAAACTGGTATAGCTGCCGGAATCCGGTATAAGAGAGGGGGTTTTATGGGGCCCCCTTTTTTTGTTTCGGGCGCCCGGGCTCTTAGAGCGGTACCTTTTGGAGTCAAAAGGTACCACCGAAAAGATCGGATTAATCGGGCCTGCTCCGATTTAGTCGTTGAGTTTTGGATTGTGCAGATGGCGTTCCTTGTCTCGGGAGGTCTTCTTGGCGAAGTTGGCCTCGACGGCAGCGGTGAGGTCAACACCGGTCTGGTTGGCCAGACAGACCAATACCCACAGCACGTCAGCCATTTCATCGGCGAGGTTTGCCTTTTCGCCGGCCTTGAACGACTGGTCGCCGTAGGTGCGGGCCATGACGCGGGCCAACTCCCCTACCTCTTCCGTGAGACAAGCCATGTTGGTCAGTTCCGAGAAGTAACGTACGCCGTATTGCTTGATCCAGGCGTCTACCCTTTCCTGCAATTCCTTGATTTCCATAGATTTTTTTATTTTACCCGGATAAGATTCAGCCCGTCGCGCAGGGGCACGATGACATTCTCGACGCGGGGATCCTCGACGACCATGCGGTTGAACTCCAACAGGGCCTGCGTGTGACGGTCGCCGTGCGCCACGGGCTGCACGACCTTCCCGGACCAGAGAATATTGTCGGCAATGAGTACCGAACCGCTGTGTACGAGGGCCTTGCCGCCGTTGTCGCCCATCAGCATCCGGTAGTAGTCGGGGTATTCGCGCTTGTCGCCGTCGATGAACACGAGGTCGTAGACTTCGCCGAGCCGGGGGGCGATGTCGAGTGCCGAGCCGATGTGAAACCGGATCTTGCGGCCGTGTTCGGAGCGGTCGAACCACGATTGGGTGAACTCTTCCAGTTCGTCGTCGACCTCGATGGTGTCCAACCGGGCTTCGTCTTCGAGTCCTGCGGCCATCGAGAGGGCCGAATAGCCCGTGAAGGTTCCGATTTCCAACACCCGGCGGGGTCGGATCATCCGGACGATCATTTCGAGCATCCGGCCCTGAATGTGTCCCGACAACATGCGGGGCGCCACGGCGCGGAGATTGGTTTCGCGGTCCAGTTCGTGCAACAGCTCCTCTTCGGGAGCCGAATGTTCGTGTACATATCGTTCGAGCGCGTCCATACGGTCTATTTGTAAATGAGGCGCGACATCCCCGAAAAGACCTCCTCGGCGACTTCGGTGAGTTGTGTGGCGGTCAGTTCGCGGACCTTGGCGTAGACCTGCTCCATGGTGTCGATTTCGTCGTGGGTCAGCAGGCTCTTCCCGGCGCTGAGCATGTAGCTTTCGTTGCTTTCGCTCGAAATGGCCAGTTGGGCGATGAACTGCTTCTTGGCCATCGAAAGCTGGCGGTTGGTGAGGGGCTGGGTCCGCAGCCTCCGCAACTGCCCTTCGATCAGCTCGATGCACTGCTCGGCATTGCCGTGCTCGGAGCTGAAGTAGATCGCCACGATGCCCGTATCGCCGTAGGGGGTGTACGACGCTTCGATGTTGTACGAGAGTCCGTTACGCTCGCGCACCACCATGTTGAGCAGCGAGTTGGCCGACGGTCCGCCGAGGATATTGACGACGAGAGCCAGGGGCAGACGGCGCTCTTCGCCGATTCCGTAGGCCCGGCCTCCGATGATGCAGTGGGTCTGGTGGGTGTGCTTCACGACGCTCTTTTCGAACGTCGCGCAGGGCCCCGGCACTACCCTTTCGCTGCGGCATACGGTGGGGGCCTGTTCGCCGAAGTAACGCGCCGCGACGGCCTCGGCCACCCGGGGTGAGAAGTTGCCGATCGAGGAGAAGACCATGCGGTCGGTGGTATGCATCCGCCGGGTGAAGGCGCGGATGGCGTCGCCGTTGTAGCGGGCCAGGGCGGTCTTGCGGCCGAGGATGTTGTGCCCCAACTGCGAGCCTTCGAACAGCAGGTCCTCGAAGGTGTCGTAAATCAGATCGGCGGGCGAATCCTTATAGGTGTTTATCTCGTCGACGATGACCTCCTTTTCGCGTTCGAGCTCCCGGTCGGGGAAGGTCGAATGGAAGGCGATGTCGGCAATCAGCTCGGCGGCCTTTGCGAAGTCGCCGCGGAGGGTCGTGGCGTGAATCGTCGTGTCCTCCTTGGTGGTGAAGGCGTTGAGCTCGCCGCCGAGGTTTTCGAGGCGGCAGTTGACCTGCCAGGCGCGGCGGCGCTCGGTGCCCTTGAAGAAGGCGTGCTCGGTGAAGTGTGCCAGCCCGTACTCCGTGGGGAGTTCGTCGCGGCTTCCGGCGCCGATGACCAGCGCACAGTGGGCCACCGACCCGCGCACCTGACGGTGAATGCCGCGAATCCCGTTGGGCAAGGTGTAGGTATGGAATTCGATCATGCGTTTCAGCTTTGGGATGAACCCTTCGAGGGGGTTCCGGGTTTGGTCCGGCGGCGAAGGAACTCGCCGGTGTGGCTTTCGGGGCAGCGCTCCAGATCGCGGGGCGTCCCCTCGAAGACGACCTTTCCGCCCTCGGCACCGGCTTCGGGACCGAGGTCCACGACCCAGTCGGCGCACTTGATGATGTCCATGTTGTGCTCGACGACGACGATCGTGTGGCCGCGTTCGATCAGGGCGTTGAACGCGGCGAGGAGCTTCGAGATGTCGTGGAAGTGGAGGCCGGTTGTGGGTTCGTCGAAGATGAACATCACGCCGCCCTGCGCGGCATCTTTGGTGAGGAACGAGGCGAGCTTGACGCGCTGGCTCTCGCCGCCCGAAAGGGTCGACGACGACTGCCCGAGCTTGATGTACCCGAGTCCGACATCCTGCAGGGGCTGGAGGCGTTCGACGATGCGGCGGCAGGTGGCGTTGCGGAGATCCTCGCCGAAGAAGTCGATGGCCTCGTCGACGGTCATTTCGAGCACGTCGTAGATCGACCGTCCGCGGTACTTGACCTCCAGAATCTCGTCGCGGAAACGCTTCCCGCCGCAGGCTTCGCAGATCAGCTCGACGTCGGCCATGAACTGCATCGAGACCTTGATGACGCCTTCGCCCTGACACTCCTCGCAGCGGCCTCCGGCGATGTTGAACGAGAAGGCGGCGGGGCTGAGTCCGTTGTGCTGGGCATAGGGCTGGTCGGCGAAGAGCTTGCGGATCTCGTCGTAGGCCTTGATGTAGGTGACGGGATTCGAGCGGGAGGACTTGCCGATGGGGTTCTGGTCGACCATCTCGACCGACTTGATCAACTGCACGTCCCCGTCTATTCCGTCGAAATCGCCGGGTTTCACCCCCGTGTCGTAGAGCATCCGCCGCAGTGCGGGATAGAGGATTCCTTTGGCCAGGGAGGATTTTCCCGAGCCGCTGACTCCGGTGATGCAGGTCATCACGCCGAGCGGGATCCGGACGTCGATGTTGCGGAGGTTGTTTTCGCGGGCGCCGCGAATCGTGATCGAGCGGCTCCAACCGCGTTCACCGGCGGGCACGGCGATTTCGCGGCGTCCCGTGAGGTAGTCGGCCGTGAGGCTGCGGTCGCACTTCAGCAGCCCGTCGAGCGTGCCGTTGAAGACCACCTCGCCGCCGTTGTACCCGGCTTTGGGTCCGATGTCGACGATCCAGTCGGCGGCACGGATCACCTCCTCCTCGTGTTCGACGACGATCACCGTGTTGCCCAGGTCGCGCAACTGCTTCAATACGCCGATCAGTCGGTTCGTGTCGCGGGGATGGAGCCCGATCGAGGGTTCGTCGAGGATGTACATCGAACCGGTGAGGTTGCTTCCGAGCGATGTGGAGAGGTTGATGCGCTGGCTTTCGCCGCCCGAGAGGGTCGACGAGAGGCGGTCGAGGGTGAGGTATCCGAGCCCGACGTCGGCCAGGTATTGCAACCGGTTTCGGATCTCGACGAGGATGCGGGCTGCGGCCTTCGCGTCGTGTTCGTCGAGCTGCAGGGCGGCGAAGAAGGCGATCAGCTCGTCGACGGGCATCCGCACCAGGTCGGCGATCGTGCGCCCTCCGACCTGTACGTAGAGGGCCTCGCGGCGCAGGCGCGAACCGCCGCACTCGGGACAGACGGTCTTGCCCGTGTAGCGGGCCTTCATCACGCGGAACTGAATCTTCCTCCGCTCGGAGTCGATGTACTGGAAGAACTCGTCGAGGCCGTGGAAATATTGGTTTCCGCGCCAGAGCAGCCGCTTCTGGGCGGGTGTCAGTTCGTAGAAGGGGGTATGGATCGGGAAGTCGAACTTCGCGGCGTTGTCGACGAGCTGCTGCTTCCAGCGGCGCATGGTCTCGCCGCGCCAGCAGGCGATGGCATCCTCGTAAATGGTCTTGCTCTTGTCGGGGATCACGAGGTCCTCGTCGATGCCGATGACCTTTCCGTAGCCTTCGCAGCGGGGACAGGCCCCGAGCGGGTTGTTGAAGCTGAACAGATGCTCCGTCGGGGGCTCGAACTCGATGCCGTCGGCCTCGAAGCGCGACGAGAACGAGCGCAGCCCGTCGTCGGTGACCGTGTCGCAGACCCCGCCTCCGTAGGAGAAGGCCCTGGCCACCGAGTCGCGGATACGGGTCGGGATCTCGTCGTCGTCGCTCACGCGCAGGCGGTCGACGACGATGCGGATCTCATCGGCTTTCGTTTCGGGGCCGATTCCGGGCAGGACATCCTCGATGAGTTTCGTCTCTCCGTCGACCAGTACGCGCATGAAGCCCTCGGAGAGCAGCAGCGTCAGCTTTTCGATGATCCCCTGCCCGGGACCGAGCACCAGCGGTGCGCCGATGACTACACGCTGCCCGCGGTGTTCGAGCAGGTATTCGGCGACGTCGTCCGTCGAGTAGCAGCGGACCTCTTCGCCCGAGACGGGCGAGAAGGTGTGCCCGATGCGGGCGAAGAGGAGTTTCAGGTAGTCGTAGATTTCGGTCGTCGTGCCGACGGTCGAGCGGGGGTTGCGGGTATTGACCTTCTGTTCGATGGCGATGGCCGGAGCGATTCCCTCGATGATGTCGACATCGGGTTTGTTGATCTTGCCGAGGAACTGCCGGGCATAGGCCGAGAGGCTCTCGACATAGCGTCGCTGGCCTTCGGCGAAGATGGTGTCGAAGGCCAGGGTCGACTTTCCGGATCCCGACAATCCGGTGATGACTACCAGTTTTTCGTGCGGGATCTCCAACTCGATGTTGCGGAGGTTGTGGACCCGCGCACCCTTTATGTAGATGCAGTTTTCGTGTTTTTCCATATCCGTAAGGTCCGCCTCTTGCGGTCCTGTTCAGTTCGTTAGTTCCTGTTCGCGGAGGGAGCCTCCGGCCTTTCGAAGCCGCTCTTCGAGCAGGTCGGCGCGGCTTTCGCGGATCGAGAGCCGCAGGGTGCAGAGGTTGTCGAAGGTCTGCTCCTCGATCCGGGGCTGCAACTCCTTGACCACGCGCATGATGTCGTTCATCGCCACATAGGAGAAATCGACCGTGACGATCCGGTCGACGGTCCGCTCGACGATCTGCGCGGCATTGATGGCCGCGGCAGCCGATTCGCGGTAGGCGGCGATCAGACCCGGGACCCCGAGTTTCGTGCCGCCGAAGTAGCGGACCACGACGACGAGACAATCCGTCAACTCGTTCGAGAGCAACTGCCCGAGAATAGGTTTTCCGGCCGTCCCCGAGGGTTCGCCGTCGTCATTGGCCCGGAAAGCCTCGCCCCGGGGGCCGAGGCGCCAGGCGTAACAGTGGTGCGTGGCGTCGAAGAACCGCTTGCGCAGGGCCTCCAGGTGTTCGCGGATCTCCTCCTCCGACCGGACGGGATAGATCCACGCGAGGAATTTGCTGCTGCGCTCGCGGTAGGCGGCTTCGGCGGGAGCCGCTACGGTCCGATAGAGATCGTCCTCCCGCATCGCCTACCGTACTTTCCGGAAGAGACGCTCCCAGCGGATGTTCGAGGGGAACTTCTTGTTGGCGTCGAGCGAGAGCCAGACGAACGAAGCCTTTCCGACGATGTGGTCCTCGGGGACATAGCCCCAGAAACGGGAGTCGGCCGAATTGTGGCGGTTGTCGCCCATCATCCAGTAGTAGTCCATGGCGAAGGTGTACTTCGAGGCGGGCGCTCCGTCGATGCGGATCACGCTGTCGCGCACTTCGAGCTCATGCCCTTCGTAAGCCTCGATGATCCGGCGGTAGAGCGGCAGGTTTTCGAGCGAAAGGTCGACGGTAGCCCCCTTCTTCGGGATCCAGATCGGGCCGTAGTTGTCCTGGCTCCAGCGGGCCTCGTCCCACTGGGGGAATACGTCGGTCGAGGGGGTGTAGATGTAGGGGCGGATGGAGATGACGTTGTCCAGGGCCTCGATCTTCTCGGCGGCCTCGCGGGTCAGCGACATGTAGTAGGCGGCACCGTTTCCGCTGTATTCAGTGATCCCGAGGTTGTCGAGGGCATACTGCGTGAAGGGGGCGTTGGTCTGCACGATGTAGGAGCTCTGCAGCCCGGGAATGGGCTCCTGGGGTTCGCCGTTGACGTAGACCTGCCCGTCGCGGATCAGGAGCGAGTCGCCGGGCAGGGCCACGCAGCGCTTGATGTAGTTTTCGCGTTTGTCGACGGGTCGGCTGATGACCGTGTACTTTTCGTTGAGGCGTTTGCGCCCCTCCTCCTTGCCGAACGACTCCTCGAACCCGCGCAGCACGTCGTAATAGGTCACCGACTGGTTTTCCAGGAGAACGGTGTCGCCGGCCGGGAAGTTGAAGACCACGACGTCGTTGCGGCGGATGGGCTTGAGTCCCTTGAGGCGGTGGTAGGGCCACTTGATCGCCTCGGAGAAAGATTTTTTGGTCTGCGAGAAGGGCATCGTGTGGTGCACGAAGGGGAACGACAGGGGCGTGTTGGGCATCTGGGGTCCGTAGGACACCTTGCTGACGTAGAGGTAGTCGCCGACGAGCAGCGACTTCTCCATCGAGGAGGTGGGGATTACATACATCTGGAAGATGAAGATG
This sequence comes from Candidatus Alistipes intestinigallinarum, assembly GCA_019115745.1. GTDB lineage: Bacteria > Bacteroidota > Bacteroidia > Bacteroidales > Rikenellaceae > Alistipes > Alistipes intestinigallinarum. Next base: position 20,019 of record DXDA01000018.1, on the reverse strand, counting down.
TGGACGAGCGATGCGACGACCGTAGCGAAGATGATGGCATTGACCCACTCGTAGAGGGTCTTGTAGAGTTTGTTACGCTTGCAGAGCTCCGCGTTGTGGCGCCAGACGTAGCGGTAGAAGAGCTTCGAGATGTAGAGGTCGTAGATGACCGGCAGGCCGAGGAGCAGCCAGAGGTTCCCGGTCCAGACGACGAACCAGAGTGTATAGAGCAGGGCGGCGAGTGTAAATCCGACCCATTTGTTTCCGAAAAAAGCCTTGATTTTATGCATCTTGCGAATGGTTATTTCAACTATTTCAGGAGGTCATCCATGCCGTATACGCCCTGTTTTCCGCAGAGGAATTCGGCAGCGACGACTGCGCCCTGTGCCAGCGTGCGGCGGTTCTTGATTTCGTGGCGGAGTTCGAGGATGTCGTCCTCGGACTCGTAGGTCACGGTGTGAATACCCGGGACCATGCCCTCGCGCACCGAACGGATCTCGATGCGGTCGGCCGGTGTATCCTCGCTGCGCTCCACGCGGTTTGCGGCGTGTTCGATGCCCGGTGCGAAGTTCACCCACCCCGTTTTTCCGGGGAGGTTTTCGAGGATTCCTTCGGCCAGGGTGATGGCCGTACCGCTCGGGGCATCCTTTTTCTGGGTGTGGTGCACCTCCTCGATGCGGACGTCGTAACCGCCCCCGAGGCGTCCGACCAGTGCGGCCAGTTGGCGGTTGAGGCGGAACAGGAGGTTGACGCCCAGGCAGTAGTTCGAGGCGTAGAACAGCGCTCCACCGCGCTGGCGGCACAGCTCCTGCAGCTCCGCGAGGCGGTCGGTCCACCCGGTCGTTCCGCTGACGACGGCCACGCCGCACTCCAGACAGGTGCGGATATTGTCGTAGGCCGTGGCGGGCGTGGTGAACTCGATGGCCACGTTGATGCCCTTCAAGTGTTCGGCATCGAGGTCGCGGGCGTTGTCGAGGTCGATGACGAGGGCCGTTTCGTGCCCCCGTTCGGCGAGGATTTTCTCTATTTCGCGGCCCATTTTGCCGTATCCGATGATTGCAGCCTTCATGTTGTCGTGTGGTTCGAAAGTTCGGTTCTGGCAAAGATACGAATAAATTCGGAAACTAAACGCAGTGCCCCCGGTTTATCGTATGTGCGAAATGCGTATCTTTGTCGGCAAAAAGAACATGTCCATGCGCTATTTTCTCGAACTCCGCTATCTGGGAGCGGCCTATTGCGGGTGGCAGCGGCAGCCCGACCAGCCGTCGGTGCAGCAGACGCTCGAACGGGCCTTGACGACGCTCCTGCGCGAACCGATTGAGGTGACCGGTGCGGGGCGTACCGACACGGGGGTCAACGCGTCGTACTACGTGGCGCACTTCGACTGCTCGCAGCCGGTCGCCGACCCCGCCCAGGTGGTTTACAAGCTGAATTTCCTGCTTCCGGGCGATATTTCGGTCTGGAGCCTGACGCCCGTTTCCGACGATGCCCACGCGCGGTTCCACGCCCGCGAACGCGAGTACCGCTACTACATCGAGCCGCACAAGAATCCCTTCACGCGCCATCTGACGTGGCAGTATTACGTGCCGCTGGACGTCGAACGGATGAACCGTGCGGCGGCCCTGCTGCTGGAGTACGAGGATTTCACGTCGTTTGCCAAGCTCAACTCGAACAACAAAACCAACATCTGCCATGTGATGCGGGCCGAGTGGGAGGAGTTGGCGGACGGACGCCTTTGCTTCACGATCCGGGCCGACCGGTTTTTGCGGAACATGGTTCGGGCGATTGTGGGGACGCTGGTCGACGTGGGCCGGGGGCGCTATACGCCCGATGATTTCCGGGCGATCATCGCCAGCCGCGATCTGTCGCGTTCGAGTGCCGGGGCTCCGGCGCAGGGGCTCTTTCTGAGCGACGTCCGCTACCCGGCGGAGATCTTCCCCGGCTTAAGAAGCAGGTTTTAGAAACCGGTTCTATGGGCGGAGGGGGCTTTGTGAGGTTTCCGGGCCGGTTCCGCGCCTCGCCCCTTTAAGAACCGGGTTATAGGGGCTGCGGAAACTTACGAGGTTTCCCGATCGTGAATCCGCGGCCAACGTTCGAAGCGCGGATTTGCTTCCGAACCTTTCGACATACCACCGCTCCTAAAACCGGTCTTTTAGACCGGCGCCTCGACCGTTATTTGCGGGTTATCGGAAATAAAAGCAAGATTCCGCACTCTCGCCGGATGCGGATCAAGAGATGACGGGCGGGTGAGTGCCCGGAGCGGAAGGCTGTAAAGGCTTGATCTTACTGCATCCGCTCAACTCACCCGTCCGGTATCTCCCGCAGCAGGCGACGTGCGGATGGTTTTGGGTACCTTTTGCCATCAAAAGGTACCGGTTTAAGAAGCCGGTTCTAGAGGCGACCTGCCCTTATCGGGTCTCCGTAGCAAACGGGCGCTCTCGTTCCGCCGGATTTCAGTAGACATCGGACGCTCCCGTCCCCACGAATACACAGGAGCCACCCTTTGCAAAGGGTGGCTCCTGTGTTATAGGGGCAAGCGGGGTTTCCCGCCGGTCTTCCTTAGAGATGAATGGCGGCACCGAGTGCCGCTTCGGCAGCCTCCATCACTCCTTCGTTCATCGTCGGATGGGCATGGATCGTGCGGGCAAGCTGGTGAGCCGTGGCTCCCAGCTTGCGGGCCAGGGTCGGCTCGGCCAGCATCTCCGTGACCGAAGCCCCGACCAGGTGTGCGCCCAGCAGCCGCTCCTGCTCGTCGAAGATCAGCTTCACGAATCCGTCACGGTCGCCGGCTGCCGTGGCCTTGCCCGACGCCGTGAAGGGGAAGCGTCCGATCTTCACGGCGATGCCCTGCTCTACGGCCTGCTGTTCGGTCATGCCGACCGACGCCACCTCGGGCTGCGTGAAGACGCACGACGGAATGGTCGAATAGTCCACCGGGGCGGGGTCGAGCCCGCAGATGGCTTCCACGCAGCAGATCCCCTCGGCCGAAGCCACATGGGCCAGCGCCGGACCGGGCACGATGTCGCCGATGGCGTAGATGCCCGGCACATTGGTGCGGTAGAACTTGTCGACGCACACCTTGCCGCGTTCGACGGCTACGCCCAGCTCTTCGAGACCGATCCCTTCGAGGTTGGACTGAATACCGACGGCCGACAATACGACATCGGCCGTGAGGGTCTCCGGCCCCTTCTTGCCCTCGATCTCCACCTCGCAGCGCCCTTCACCCGTGACGCGCACCTGCTTGACGGTCGTGCCGACGAGCACCGTGGCGCGCAGTTTGCGGAAGGCGCGCTCCATGGCCTTCGAGACCTCTTCGTCTTCGAGGGGCATCATGCGCGGGAGGTATTCGATGATCGTGACCTTGACCCCCAGCGCGGCGTAGAACCACGCGAATTCGCTGCCGATGGCTCCGGACCCGACGACGATCATCGTCTCGGGGAGCTTCGTGAGCGTGAGGGCCTGCCGCGAAGTGATCACGTGCTCGCCGTCAACCGGCATGAAGGGCATTTCGCGCGGCCGGGCCCCGGTAGCGAGGATGATGTGGTCGGCCTCGTACTCCGTACCGTCGACATCGACGCGTCCGGGGGCCGTGAGCCGACCCGTTCCGGCGATGAGGTCGATGTTGTTCTTCTTGAGCAGGAACTGCACACCGCGCGACATGGTCTCGGCCACCGTGCGCGAGCGTGCGACAATCTTTTCGAGATTCGGACGGATCTCTCCGGAGCGTTCGAGTCCGTACTGCTCGGCGTGGCTGCAGTAGCCGAAGACCTGGGCGCTTTTCAGGAGCGCCTTGGTGGGGATGCAGCCCCAGTTGAGGCAGACGCCGCCCGCCTCGGCCCGCTCCACGAGGGCCACCTTGCGGCCCAGTTGCGCGGCCCGGATGGCGGCCACATATCCGCCGGGGCCGCTGCCGACGATCAGCATGTCGTATTTCATGGTCTTTTCAGTTTTTTCGGATATTTTTCGGATATTTTTCCGAATCTGCCGGTTTTTCCCGGTTTCCCGGAATTTTTTTCAAATTTCTCAGATTTATAAAGTGCCCGAGGCGCCCTCCCGGACACAGCCCGGGAGAGCATCGCTGACCTCTATTTGCGGACGCGCAGCACTTCGCCATTGTCGGCGGCCACGGCACGTTTCCACTTCTCGTTGTAGCCCGGGAACTGGATCTTGTCGGGGATCTGGCGTCCGTTTCCGTTGTCGACGAAGTGGGCGGCCGAGCCGTCGCCGTCGAGGAACGACAGCACGTCGCCGTGCTCGCTCTTGACGTTTCCGTCGATGTACTTGATGAGCAGATAGCCGTTGAGGCGCTGCCAGCGGTCAAAGAGTTCCTGTGCCGTCGATACGCTCAGCTCGGTGAGGTAGTTGCGGCGGGCGGCGGGCGACATGCGGCCGGTGCGGGCCATGATCGTCTCCATCTCGGCCAGGCGGGCATTCTCCCACTGGTCGGAGACCTTGCGGATGTCGGCCGCAATCCTGTCGTAGCGCATGTAGGCGAAGTTCGTCGTGCGGTTGAAGAGCCAGAATGCCGACGTGGGCGAGTATTCGAGCATCGAGCCGTTGCCCTCACGGAAGCACTCGGGGACCTCCTGTGCCGAGCAGAAGATCGGCGTCAGACACGACGTGGCGGCATCGTCAACCCCGAACCAGAGGATACCCATGTCGGCGGGACGATCGGCGCGGGCCTGGCCCACGAACCAGAAACCGGTCTGCTGCGTGGCCGTGGCGCGCTCGTTGAGGTAGGTTTCGCCGTCGACCTCGAACTCCATCGGGCGCCAGCGGTAGGGGCAGTTGTGGCCTCCGGCCCCGAGGTCTTTGGTCATGTCCATCGGCGTACCCTCGTAGTGGTCGCGCATACAGTCGAAGAGCTGCTTCGGGGAGACCTTTGTGCGGGGTTTCACCCACAGCGGCATCCGGTTCTTGAGGTTGTAGCCCATGGCGTAGTCCTCGTAGGCGTCCATGCCGTCGGCTACGGTGCGGAAGAAGGCCCACACGCGGGCGTCGCAGCCGCGGACGGTGCCGAAATCGGCCGGGCAGTAGGCGTCGGCGAAGCTGAACTCCTCGTCCTTGCCGTTGAAGTAGCCCATTTCGCGGGCGAACTCCACGACGTCGGGGGCATAGAGGCAGTTTTCGGGATCATCCTTCGGGAAGGTGGTGATGCGGGCCTGGTTGGCGTGTGCCGAGACATACCCGTCGGGGATGCGGCGGGCCACCCAGACGATTCCCTTGCGGGCGTTTCCGCCCTTGCCGTCGTCCTTGTACCCCTTGCCGATGAGCTCCATGATCCACGCCTCGTTCGGGTCGGCGATCGAGAACGACTCGCCGCTCGACGCATAACCGTGCGTGTTGGCCAGGTCGACGATCACGTCGATGGCCTCGCGGGCGGTGCGGGCACGCTGCAGGGCGATGTAGATCAGCGAGCCGTAGTCGATGCGGCCCGTGGTGTCGACGAGCTCCTCACGTCCTCCGTAGGTGGTTTCGCCGATGATGAGCGAGTGTTCGTTCATGTTGCCCACGGTGGAGTAGGTTTCGCGGAGCTGCGGGATGTTGCAGAGGTAGCGTCCCGTGTCCCACTCGTAGACGGGGAGCATGGCGCCGTCCTTGTGTCGGCCGCCGGGGGTGTGGTAGAGGGCTCCGTAGAGGGCGTGGGAATCCGCCGCGTAGGTGACCATGACCGAACCGTCGGTCGAGGCGCCCTTCGTGACGATGAAGTTGGTGCAGGCCGAGACCGCTCCGTAACCGGCTACGGCGGCGAAGGCTGCGAGCATCAATCGGAAATTTTTCATGTTTTTCGGGTTTAGCACGTAAAGATAGAAAAAAAGCCGGAAACCGCTGCGCCGATCGATTCAAAATCGTATATTTGTGACGGCAACAACCTTTTCACGCCCGGAAATACCCCCCCCCGCTGCGGAGGTAAAATCGTAAAAATCAATATTTTGTCATGCGTAGGATTTGTGCGGTACTGTTTGTTTGTCTCTTCGTGTCGGGGTGCGGCCTCAAGGTGGAACGCCCGAAGGAGATCCTGGTGACCGACATCACGATGCCTGCCGACGGGGAGTTTGTGCCGGGCGATCGCGTGACCGTCACGGCCTCGGGGTTCGAATCGGGGGATGAAATCTGGTTCGAAATTGCCTGGACCGGCGGTTCGGAGGAGTTTGCTCCGGAGGGCTGGGCCAAGGGGATTCGGGGCATCGTGACGGAGCGCACGGCCGGGTCGATCACCTTCCTGGCGCCGGGCCACTACCCTCCCTCGACGGTCGGCGTGCAACTCTTCCGCGGAGGAATCTTCCAGACGCTCGGCACGATCCGCGTGAGCGACGGCGTGCAGCACGAACCCTTTCTCTATACGCTTACGCCGACTGCTGCGGGCGGAACCTCCGTGGCCCGCAGCCCGATGTATGGCTCGGCCGATATGCGCGAAGAGGTGCTGACCACCGACCTGATGCTGGATTATGCCGTGGGGCGCATCGGTACCGGCACGACCTGCGGCATGGCGGACGGACGGCTCGTCGACCTCGACCTCGTGATCCGTCATACGCAGGAGTCGGGTGATGGAGCCCTGCTTGCGGGATCGATCTCCGCTTCGGCGGTGATGGCTCTCTATGGCCGCGACGACCGGCTCTACCTCTCCAGCGGCACGTCGCAACCCTATTCCTGGCAGTTGCCCGAGGGCGTCACCGTGGACCAGATCGTCCGCCAGCCCTTCGCCTATGCCTTCCAGGCGCTTCTGCTCACGGTGCGCAACGACGACGACACCTTTTCGCCGCTGGTGCTTCCGCTGTCGGGTTCCACGGCTCGGCTCGGGGCAGCCGTTGCGTCGGAATACCTGCTCCCCTACTGGACCTTGAAACCGTCGGCCGACGATCCCGCACGGATGGAGCGCGTGGGCGGTTATGGCGTGCTGCAAGGAAGCCTGACCTGGTTTCTGCCCCTTGACCCTGCCACGCTGACGCTGAACCCTTCAGCGGAGCCTGATTTCGTGGTCGAGGGACGGGTGTTGTCGATGACCCAGTGTGTTGTGGCGGAGGAAAATTCGTCCGGGGAGGAGTCGGCCGGAAAGCCTGAGCCCGAGGTCCGGGTCGGCGTGCTGAGCGAGGTCGAAGGCCGGCGCGAGGTCTGGATCTATAACCCTGCCACGCACTCCGGGACGATGGTATTGAGTGATGCCGACCTCTCCGGCGTGACGGGCATTTTTCTTGCACAGTAAGCCCGAAGTGCTTCCGGCTGTGTGATTTTCCGGGCAAGGAGAGTCCGGCTCCGATCGTGTGATTTTTCTTGCACAGTAAGCCCGAAGTGCTTCCGACCGTGTGATTTTCCGGGCGAAATCATTCGTCGAGGCGGATTTTTCCCTATTTTTACGGAAAATTAGCAAACCCATGTCAGAAATAGCATCCCAACTGGCCCTTGTGCGGCAGTCGCTGCCTGCGGGGGTGACGCTGGTTGCCGTCTCGAAAACCCACCCTGCGGAGATGATCCGCGCGGCCTACGATGCCGGACAACGCATCTTCGGCGAGAGCCGCCCGCAGGAGCTGCGCGAGAAGTACGAGACGCTGCCGAAGGATATTGAGTGGCACATGATCGGCCACCTGCAGACCAACAAGATCAAGTATATCGCGCCGTTCGTCGCCCAGATCGAGTCGGTGGACAGCGCGCGGCTCGCCGAGGCGATCCAGAAGGAGGCGGCCAAGTGCGGCCGGGTGATCGACATCCTGCTGGAGATCCACGTTGCCGCCGAAGAGACCAAAACGGGCTGGAACCTCGACGAACTGCGCACCTATCTCTCCGCGGACCCCTTTGCCGCGCTGCCCAACCTGCGTGTGCGCGGCGTGATGGGTATCGCCACGAACACCGACGACGAGACCCTCGTTCGCCGCGATTTCGACGCGCTGCGCCGCTGTTTCGAGGAGTTGCGACCGAAGTTCGGCCCGGCGTTCGACACCCTCTCGATGGGTATGTCGCACGACTACCCGCTGGCCGTTGCGTGCGGTTCGACGCAGGTGCGCGTCGGTTCGCTGATCTTCGGCGAACGCGACTATTCGAAGTAGACCTTTTCAATCAACAACCTGCTGCGCTCCGAAGGCGGCGCGGCCTTTCAAAATGTATATTTCGTTATGAAAATCGGATTTATCGGATTCGGAAACATGGCTCAGGCCCTGGCCCGCGGACTGGTGCATGGCGGCGCGGTCGAGGCCGACGCCATCGGGGCCTGCGCCCGCGATCGGGCCAAACTGCAGCGCAATACGGAACCTTTCGGCTTCCGGGCCTTCGACACGTCGGCCGAGGTCGCGGCGTTTGCCGACGTGGTGGTCATCGCCGTGAAGCCCTACCAGGTCGAGTCGGTTGTCGCTCCGATCCGCGAGGCGTTGAAGTCGAAGATTGTCGTTTCGGTGGCTGCGGGCCTCACGTTCGACGACTACGAGCGGATGCTTGCTCCCGGCACGGCTCATCTGAGCACGTGTCCCAATACGCCGGTTGCGGTGTGCGAGGGCATCGTGGTCTTTGAACGCCGCCACTCGCTCTCCGACGGGCAGTTGAAGGCCATCGAGGAGCTCTTCTCGCACGTGGGGCTGGTGCTGACGGTCGACACGCCGCTGTTGGGATTGTCCGGAACGATCTGCGGCTGCAGCCCGGCTTTCGTGGCGATGTTCATCGAGGCGTTGGCCGATGCGGCGCTCAAGTACGGTATTCCGCGTGCCGACGCCTACCGGATGGTGAGCCAGATGATCGTCGGCACGGGCAAACTGCAACTCGAAACGGGCCAGCATCCGGGAGCGATGAAGGATGCGGTCTGCTCGCCGGGCGGCACGACGATCGTGGGTGTCGGGGAGCTCGAACAGCGGGGATTCCGCGGGTCGGTGATTGCGGCGATCGACGCCATCCAGGCGAAGGTGAACAAAAAGTAGCCTTTTCCGCAGCCCTTCTTCTTACTTATATAAAGGGGCCCGCCTTTTTAGGCGGGCCTTTTCGTCTGTCGATGCGCGGAACTGGATCGGAAACCCTTCATTGACCCCTTCGCCCCTGAAACCGGTTTCTTAAACCGGCACCTTTTGGTGTCAAAAGGTGCCACCAAAACCAGCCGCAAGTCGCTTTCGCGGGAATCTTCGGAACTCCTCGCTGAACGGGCGCAGTAAGATCAAGCCTTTACAGCCTCCCGTTCCGGGCGCTCGGAATTCCGAAGATTCTTTTCCCGCTGCAAGCGAAGTGCGCCCGCCCGGCGGCGGACCCTTCGTCTGTCGAAGCGCGGAACTGCTTCGGAGCCCCTTCACTCGCTCCTTCGCCCATAGAACCCCTTTCTTAAAGGGGCTTTCTTAAAAGGGGGCTTACCGCACGCGCAGTGTGCGACCGATGCGGAGAATGGTCGTCGACTTGATGCCGTTCAGCCGACAGATGTTCGTCACGGTTGTTCCGTATTTGCGGGCAATGGCCCCCAGCGTATCGCCCGAGCGGATCTTGTGATAACGCATGGCGGCCTTTTCGGCAGCCTCCTTCTTGTCCTGCTCCTCGTTGGCGATCTCATCCTCGAAATCCTGCCCGGCGTTGGAGTAGATGCTGAAGAAGGACTTCTTCAACAGGAAGGTCTCGCGGCACAGAATACCGTTCTTGAAGTCGATCAGCCGTTCGGGATCGAACGCCTGCCCGTAGTAACGGGTTTCGAAGTGGAGGTGGGGACCCGTCGACCGACCCGTCGAGCCGCCGAGTCCGATGATGTGCCCGGCCTCGACCCACGTTCCCGGCTCCACGAGCCGCTCCGAGAGGTGTCCGTAATAGGTCTCCAGGCCGTTGTCGTGGCGGATGATCACCAGATTGCCGTATCCGCGGACATATTTCGAGATGCGCACGCGGCCGCAGAAGGTCGCATAGACCGAATCTCCCATTTTGAGCGGCAGGTCGACGCCCTGATGGCGGCGTCCGCGGCGGGGCCCGTACTTGCCGCGGGGGTTCACGGCACCCTTGTAGGGATAGTGGTAACTCTTCGTCGAGTCGATCAGGTCGATCACGACCGACTGCGGCATCGACGACATGTCGACCTCCTGATACGGGAAGAGCGACGTCGTGTCCCAATACTTTTCGAAGATCGTGCTGTCCTTGGCTACGGCGCGGTTGCGGACATACTTCCAGGTGTTGTTGGCGTAGAGGATGACGTGCAGGGCGTCATTTCCCGAATCGAGCGTGTCGAGGACCGTCAGTCCGTGGGTATCGAACGTCGATTCGATCTGTTTGCGCTGCAGGCGGAACTGCAGGTCGGCGATGGAGTCTGCAGCGGCCTGTTCGGGGTCTGCGGGTTTGTCCGAGGATTCCCGGGCGGTCCGGGCTCGGTTTTCCAGCCGGGCCTCCATGCGGTCGAGGAGGTTTTGCAGCGAGTCGATGGCGGCACCCTGCAGGCCGGAGAGACGGCGCAGCGAATCGGCTTCGGCCATCGCTTCGACAGCCTGTTCCTGGAGTCGGGCCCGCGAGGGCCGGGCCGCGCGGGCTTCGACCGCAACAGCGGCAGCCAGCAGGGCGCAGGTCAGTATGTATTTTTTCATCTTCGAGCGGTATCTTTTATCGGTGTATGTTCGGTTTACTGTTTGATCAGCTCCTCGGCGGCTTCGAGTGCCTGGTAGAACTCCTCGCCGAAGCGGCGGATGATCGGTTCGCGCAGCGCCTTGTAGACCGGGATTCCCAGTTTCGCACCGCACCGCCGGGCCGGGGCGCAGACCGACCAGCGGTGGTAGTTGAGGCCCACGGTTCCGTTCGAGAAGCGCATCACGCGAATCGGATAGAGGTGGCATGAGATGGGCTTGCGGAAGGAGGTTTTGCCCTCCATCCAGGCCTTCTCGATGGCGCAGAGCGTCACGCCGTTCTCCTGATAGGTGTAGGCGCATTCGGCGTCGTTGACCAGCGGAGTGGTCAGATCGCCCTCCTCGTCCACGACCATGAAACCCTGGCGTTCGACGGCTTCGATGCCTTCGCCGGTCATGTAGGGGCGGTAGTTCGGGTATTCGCGGCGGAGAATCTCCACCTCGTCGGCTTCGAGCGGCGCTCCGGCATTCCCCTCCACGCAGCAAATCCCCTTGCACTGCGCCAGATCGCACGCGAAACATTCGCGCAGCAGGTCGGCGCTTACGATTTTGTCATCAATCTCAATCATTTGCGGCAGGTGTCGGCGATAATCAGGTCATACAGCTCGCCGAGCGACAGCCCCATCGTGCGGGCCTGCTTCGGGACGATGCTCCCGGCGCTCATGCCCGGGATCGAGTTCAGCTCGATGAAGTAAGGCTTTCCTTCGGGCGTCACGATGAAGTCGACCCGCACGACACCCGAGCAGCGGCACGCCCGGTAAGCCTCGCGGGTCATGCGGTTCAACTCCCGGCGCACCTCGTCGGGAATCTGCGCCGGGGTGATCTCCTCGGAGCGCCCGGCGGTGTATTTGGCCTCGTAGTCGAAGAAGTCGTTCTTGGGGACGATCTCCGTGATCGGGAAGATGTACTCCTTCTCGCGCGTGACGAGAATGCCGCACCCCATTTCGCGGCCCGTGATGCACTCTTCGATGAGGATCTCGTCGCCCTGGGCGAATGCCGCCTCAATGGCTGCGGGCAGCTCTTCGGCCGTGTGGACCTTCGTCACGCCGAACGACGAACCGTTGGCATTGGGCTTCACGAAGAGCGGCAGCCCCAGCTCGGCCACGATTTCGGCCGCCTCCCATGCCTCGCCGCGGCGCAGGAACCGCTCACGGGCCAGATTGACACGCCCGGCCAGCGTGCGCTTGGTGGTGATCTTGTCGAAGGTCACCACCGACGAGACCATCGAGCACGACGAATAGGGAATGCCCATCATGTCGAGATAGCCTTGCAGACGTCCGTCCTCGCCCGGCGTACCGTGGATGAGGATCAGCGCATAGTCGAAGATCTTGTGTTCACCGTCGATCGTGATGGAGAAGTCGTTCTTGTCGACCTGCCACTGCCGGCCGTCGGGCGTCGTGCAGTGCCAGTTGCGGTGGTGGAGGTCGATGACCGTGATGTCGTATTTCGAGTGGTCGAGCGCCGCTTCGATCTGTGCGGCGCTCTGGAGTGCGATCTCCCGCTCGGGGGAGTCGCCGCCCGCCAGAAGGGCGATCTTCAGTCGTGTCATGTTCAGGGGTTGTATATGTCTTTGTATCGGAATTCCAGAATCTCCTGCACCATCTGTGCGAACTGCTGCGCCTCGACATGCGCCGCATCGATGCGCAGCACGGCGTTGAAGTCGTTCAGCGCCGGGCCCCACTCGCCCATGCGGTAGTGGAGTTTTCCGCGTTCGAGCAGCAGCTCCACGTTCCCGGGACGTTCCGTAATCCGGGCCGTGAGGGCTGCGATGCGGGTTGCGGGGCTCCAGAGCCCCTTTTTGCGGATGTAGTCGAGGACCCCGGGGTCGAGCAGCGTCGAGACATCCTCGCCGCGGGCGATCCGCTCGCGGACGTCGGTGGCGGCAAACTCCTGCAGCGGAGCGCCGTCGAGCAGCGTGATGCGTCCCTCGAACCCGCCGGTCTCCTCCCCGCGCCGCGGGTAGACGTAAATGGGATATTCGAGCACCTTTTCGTACTCCTTCCAGCCTTTGAGTCCGGCGATCTGGTCGCCGCCCATCAGCACCGAAAACTCCATCTCCGACCCGAAGTTTTCCTGCAGGTAGCGAAGGGTGTCGATTGTGTATGAGGGTTTTGGTAGCAAAAACTCTACGACCGACGGTTTGATCCGGTCGGGGTGTTTCGAGGCTCGGCAGGCGATCTCGGCCATCTCGAAGCGGTCGAGCTCCGGCGCCAGCTCCCCGGCCTCCTTGTAGGGGCTCTGCGGGGAGACGATCAGCGCCACCTCGTCGCACAGCCCCTGATCGAGCACATACTCCGCCAGGGCGATGTGGCCCTTGTGGATCGGGTTGAACGACCCGAAATAGAGCATTTCGCGTTTCATGCGGCTACCGGGCAATGAAGGCTCCGAGGATTTCACTGGCCCGGGCTACGGCGTCGTCCAGGCGGTCGTTGACCACCACGTGATCGAACTCCGGGGCCTTTGTCAATTCGAATTCGGCCTTGGCCACGCGCCGTTCGATCGCCTCCGGGGCGTCCGTGCCGCGCGCGACGAGTCGACGGCGCAGCTCCTCGACCGAGGGGGCCATGATGAAGATCGAGCAGGCCTCGTCGCCGAAGATCCGCTTGAGGTTGATGCCCCCCAGGACGTCGACGTCGAAGACGATCACATGCCCCTTCGCCCAGATGCGCTCGACCTCGCTGCGCAGCGTGCCGTAGCAGGTGCCCTTGTAGACCTCCTCCCACTCCACGAAGCGCTCCTCGGCAACGGCCTGCGCAAACTCCTCCTGCGAAAGGAAGTAGTAGTCCACGCCGTTCTGCTCCGCACCGCGCGGGGCGCGGCTCGTGGCCGATATGGAGAATTCCAACTGCGGATAACGCGCCAGCAACTCCTTGACGATGGTGGTTTTGCCCGATCCGCTCGGGGCCGAGAATATGATGACTTTTCCCATTTTTTTCGTGTCTTGTTTTTTTCGGAACCTGAATTGCATCCACCGGCGGGAGCGTTTCGGAGTATCGGGTAATCTTTCGGGCTGCACCCGGCGGAAACGTTTCGGAGCATTGCCCTTCCGGTCCGGCCTCCGGCTTCGTCGATCCAGCCTCCGATCTTCCTCCCGGTCCTTCCTCCGGTCCGTCTTTCGGCTCTTCCTCCGGTCCGTCCTTTACCCCCCCCCGGTCCGTTCTTCGGCCCGGCGGTTCGGAAAACTACAAAATATTGAGTACCTGTTCCTTGATCTTCTCCAGTTCGTCCTTCATCTTGACGACGAGGATCTGGATGTTCGTTTCGTTGGCCTTCGAACCCATGGTGTTGATCTCGCGGCCCATCTCCTGAGCGATGAATCCCAGTTTGCGGCCCACGCCCTCCTCTCCGGCAGCCACTTCGCGGAAGTAGCGGCAGTGGTTCGTCAAGCGCACCTTCTCCTCGGTGATGTCCAGCTTTTCGAGGTAGAAGATCATCTCCTGCTCCAGCCGGTTGCGGTCGACCTCGACGGCCAGTTTCGAGAGGTTGTCCAGGATTCGTGCCTTGATGGTCTCCGTGCGGGCCTGCTCGAAGGGTACAACCTCGTTTTTATACTGTTCGATCAGGTCGACGCGGCGCAGCAGGTCGGCAATCAGCGTAGCCCCCTCCTGCGTGCGGAAGGCGTCGAGCTGGGCGGCGGCGGCCTCCGTGGCGGCCAGCAGCGCGGCGTGCTCCTCGTCGGAGATCGTCTCGGCCTCGGTGGCCACGACGTCCGGCAGGCGCATGAGCGTTCGGGTGGCTGCGGCATCCCACTCCGGGGTGTCGGTCGTCAGCCCGGCAGCCCGGGCCGCTTCGCGCAACTGGGCGGCATAGGCGGCGAAGACTTCGCGGTTGATGTGCGCCGAGGTCTCCACGACCTGCGACTCGACGTTGACGAAAACGTCGACCTTACCCCGCTGGAGCAGGCGCGACACCAGGTTGCGGATCTCGTATTCCGACTGCCGGTAGACGGCCGGGAGCCGCAGTGCGAGGTCCAACTGCTTGGAGTTCAGGGATCGGATCTCGACGGTGATCTTTTTATTTCGGAGTGCGGCTTCGCCCTTTCCGAAACCGGTCATGGACTTTATCATGGCATTGCATGGCTTGAATTCGGGAACAAAAGTAGTAAAAACAAATCAAAAAGGCGACGATTCTTGCCGGGGAGTGAAATTTATTTGGCGAAGATTGCGTTTGTAAAATTTTTTTATTTATATTTGTGTTAGCAAACTAACAGATTGCGACCGGATATTCAAAATCACATAACAAATTATTATGAAAAAGCACAATTTCAATGCGGGACCGTCCATTCTTGCGGACGAAGTGATCGAAAATGCGGCGAAGGCCGTTCTCGACTTCAACGGATCGGGACTTTCGATTCTTTCGATTTCGCACCGTACGAAGGATTTCGATGCTGTGATGGAGGAGGCCGACGCGCTTTTCCGCGAGTTGCTCCACATCCCCGACAACTACAAGATCATCTATCTGGGCGGAGGTGCGAGCACCTATTTCTATGAGATTCCTGCGAACTTTCTGGGCAAGAAGGCCGGTTATGTGAATACGGGCGTCTGGTCGAAGAAGGCCATCAAGGAGGCCAAGCGCTATGGTGAAGTCGAGGTGCTGGCCTCGTCCGAAGACCGCAACTTCACCTACATCCCCAAGGGCTTTGCCATCCCCGAGGATCTGGACTACGTGCATATCACCTCGAACAATACGATCTACGGTACGGAATACTACGAGGACCTCACCTCTCCGGTGCCGCTGATCGCCGACATGTCGTCGGACATCCTCTCGCGTCCGGTCGACGTGACGAAATACGCCATGATCTACGGCGGTGCGCAGAAGAACCTCGCTCCGGCGGGCGTCGCCTTCGGCATCATCCGCGAGGACATGCTCGACCGCATCGTGCGCGACCTGCCGACGATGATGTCCTACCGCACGCACGTCGAGAACAACTCGATGTTCAACACGCCTCCCGTCTTCCCGATCTACGTGCTCAAGGAGACGCTGCGCTGGCTGAAATCCATCGGCGGCGTGCCGGAGATCTACCGCCGCAACCAGGAAAAGGCTGCCCTGCTCTACGACGAGATCGACCGCAACCCGTTGTTCCGCGGCACGGTCGAGAAGGAGGACCGCTCGCTGATGAACATCTGCTTCGTCATGCAGGAGGGCTACGAGGAGCTGGCTCCCGAATTCATGGAGTTCGCCAAGAGCCGCGACATCGTCGGCATCAAGGGTCACCGTCTGGTGGGCGGCTTCCGCGCCTCGTGCTACAACGCCCTGCCGATCGAGAGCGTCCGCGTGCTGGTGGAGTGCATGCAGGAGTTTGCGGCCAAGCACGCCAAATAACCCGCTGCCATGCCGCTTGTTACGCGCGTCCCGACCGGTTACGACACCCTCACCGGTGAGGTGAAGGCCTGGGACATCCAAGAAGTGTTGAACACCGAAATTTTGAAACCCATGAAAATATTGGTAGCAACGGAGAAGCCTTTTGCCAAGAAGGCGGTCGACGGAATCCGCGAGATCGTCGAACAGGCCGGTTACGAACTGGCGCTCCTCGAAAAATACACCGACAAGGGCCAACTGCTTGAAGCCGTGGCCGATGCCGACGGCATCATCATCCGCAGCGACAAGATCACCGCGGAGGTGATCGCCGCAGCGAAGAACCTCCGCATCGTGGTGCGGGCCGGCGCGGGTTACGACAACGTCGACCTGGCGGCCGCTACGGAGCGCGGCATCGTGGTGATGAACACCCCGGGTCAGAACTCCAACGCCGTGGCCGAACTGGCCATCGCCATGATGATCTACATGTCGCGCAACCGCTTCACGCCCGGTACGGGCTCGGAGATCCAGGGCAAGACGCTCGGCATCCACGCCTACGGCAACGTCGGCAAGCTGGTCGGCCGCAAGGGCAAGGCCCTGGGCATGAAGGTCATCGCCTACGATCCCTTCATCACGGACGGTGCGGTCTTCGCAGCCGACGGTGTGGAGCAGGTGACGTCGGTGGAGGAGCTCTACAAGCGGGCCGATTTCCTCTCGCTGCACATCCCCGCCACGCCGCAGACCGTCGGCTCGATCGGTTACGATCTGCTGATGTCGATGCCGAAGGGCGCCACGCTGGTCAACACCGCCCGCAAGGAGGTGATCGACGAGGCCGGGCTGCTGCAGGCGCTGACCGAGCGTGAGGACCTGAAGTACATCACCGACATTGCGGCCGGAAATCAGGCCGAGCTGGACGAGAAGTTCGGCAAGCGGGTCTTCGCCACGCCGAAGAAGATGGGCGCCGAGACCGCCGAGGCGAACATCAACGCCGGTCTGGCGGCTGCCCGTCAGATCGTGGACTTCCTGAAGAACGGCAACCGGAAATTCCAGGTCAACAAGTAGGAAGTTCCGGACAGCGAGAGAAGGCGGGTGCGACCGATGGACGGACCCGCCTTTTTCGCTTGAATCTCCGCAGGACGACAAACCAACCGAAAACATAACCGAAAACAAGCGCAAACTATGGTACGAATCAAACCTTTCCGTGCGGTGCGTCCGCCGAAAGAGCACGCGGCCGAGGTGGCATCGCGCCCCTACGACGTGCTGAACTCCGTGGAGGCGAAGGCCGAGGCTACGGAGCGTTCGCTGCTGCACATCATCAAACCCGAGATCGACTTCGAGCCCATTGCCGACGAGCATTCGCAGCCCGTCTACGAGAAGGCGATGGAGAATTTCCGCAAGTGGCAGCAGGAGGGGTGGCTGCAGCAGGACCCCGAGGAGTACTACTATATCTATGCCCAGACGATGGAGGGCCGCACGCAGTACGGACTGGCCATGTGCTGCCACTTCGAGGACTACCTCTCGGGTGCGATCAAGAAGCACGAGCTGACGCGTCCCGACAAGGAGGAGGACCGGATGATCCACGTGCGCAACCAGCAGGCCAATATCGAGCCGGTGTTCTTTGCCTACCCGGACAACGCCGAGATCGACGCCATTGTCAATGACATCGTGGCGAACAACGCTCCGGAGTATGACTTCACGGCGGCCGACGGCTTCGGGCATAAGCTGTGGGTGATCCGCGACCGGAAGACGAACGACCGCATCACGGAGATCTTTTCGAAGATTCCGGCGCTGTACGTGGCTGACGGTCATCACCGTACGGCTGCCGCAGCGCGTGTGGGCGCCGAGTGCAAGGCGAAGAACCCGAACCATACGGGCGAGGAGGAGTATTGCTACTTCCTGGCCGTGACGTTCCCGGCCAACCAACTGCGGATCATCGACTACAACCGCGTGGTGAAGGACCTGAACGGCCTGACGCCGGCGGAGCTGGTCGAGCGGTTGAAGGAGTCGTTCGAGGTGGAGGACAAGGGCACGGAGGAGTACCGCCCGACGGGTCTGCACAACTTCTCGATGTACCTCGAAGGCCACTGGTGGAGCCTGACGGCCAAGCCGGGGACCTACGACGACAACGACCCGATCGGGGTACTGGACGTGACGGTGCTCTCGAACCTTGTACTGGACAAGATCCTCGGCATCAAGGATCTGCGCACCTCGAAGCGGATCGACTTCGTGGGCGGAATCCGGGGTCTGGGCGAACTGAAACGCCGCGTCGACAGCGGTGAGATGAAGGTGGCCTTTGCGCTCTACCCCGTCTCGATGCAGCAGTTGATCAACATCGCCGACACGGGCAACATCATGCCTCCGAAGACGACGTGGTTCGAACCCAAACTGCGCTCGGGCGTGGTGATCCACTCCTTCGCCGAGGAGAAGTAACCGACGGCGACAGAATGCAGACGGTCCGGAAAATCCTCCGGACCATCTTTGTTTTTGTTCGTTTCGGGGCGGAGGTTCCGGGATTTTTCGTATCTTTACACCAAACAGGATGCATTCCGGAGAAAAATTGTCGCAGAGCTGCCCTTTGCCGGGACTTTGTTTTGGCTTTTGTTGGGTCCGCAGATCGGAAAATCCCTGAAAAACGTGCCGTATGAAGTGGTTTCTCAAGTGTATCCGCAACTATGTGAATTTCTCGGGGCGGGCCCGCCGGACGGAGTTCTGGTACTTTGTCCTCTTTTCGTGTCTGCTGATGCTCGTGGCCATGGCGCTGGATATGGTCTGTTTCAGAAATCCCTACAAGTTTTTTTACCTGTTGGTGTCGCTGTTTCTCTTCCTGCCCCAGCTTGCGGTCTCGGCGAGGCGGCTCCACGACACGGGCCGCACCTCCAAATGGCTCCTCTGGAATTACCTGGCCCTGCTTGCTTGGGCGGTGGCTGCTCTGGTGCTTTCGGGGTTGTCGGCCTTTGCCGGAAGCCAGGCTGCATCCGCATGGTTTCTTATCGTGCTGTGCGGCGATTGTGTGCTCTTTTTCGTCTGGGAGATCGTCTTTCTGGTGTGGTTCTGCCTGCCCGGCACGCGCGGGGAGAACAGGTACGGCCCCGATCCCAAAGCGGGTGAGGAGCCGTTTGACGGTGTGCCTGCCGGGGAGCCCGCCCCGGAGGAGGGTTCGGCGGGTTCCGCCCCGGGCGAAAATTGAATCCCGGCCGAATTTCGGGATGCGGGTTCCGGCGGCGAGGATTCTTAAATTTTCGTCATTTTTATCACGGAATAGCGATTTTTTATAACGAAAATTAATCCGTGCCGGGAAATTTTCGTATATTTGTAAGCAACTTAACAATATTATCGGCGTTATGGCTAAGATCAAAGGAACAATCGTCGTTGACAGAGAACGTTGCAAAGGGTGCGGCGTATGCGTTTCGGTATGTCCGTGCGAGGTGCTCGCCCTGTCTACGGAGGTGAACGGCAAGGGTTACCCGGTGGCCCGGATGGCGAATCCCGACGCCTGCACGGGATGCGCTTCGTGTGCGGTGATTTGCCCCGACAGCGTCATCACGGTTTATCGTCAAAAATTCGAATAAGCGATGGCAGAGAAGGAAGTAAAACTGATGAAAGGCAACGAGGTGATCGCCCATGCGGCGATTCGCTACGGTTGCGACGGATATTTCGGCTACCCCATCACCCCGCAGTCGGAGGTCATGGAGACCCTCATGGAGCTCAAACCCTGGGAGACGACCGGCATGGTGGTCCTGCAGGCCGAATCGGAGGTATCGTCGATCAACATGGTCTATGGCGCCGCCGCAACCGGCAAGCGGGTCATGACCTCGTCGTCGAGCCCCGGCATCTCGCTTATGGCCGAGGGCCTGAGCTACCTGGCCGGTGCGGAACTCCCCTGCCTGGTGGTCAACTGTCAGCGCGGCGGCCCGGGTCTGGGTACGATCCAGCCCTCGCAGGGCGACTATTTCCAGGCCGTGAAGGGCGGCGGACACGGTGACTACCACCTGATCGTCCTGGCGCCGAACTCCGTGCAGGAGATGCACGACCACGTGGCCCTGGCCTTCGACCTGGCCTTCAAGTACCGCAATCCGGCGATGATCCTTGCCGACGGTGCCATCGGTCAGATGATGGAGAAGGTCGTGCTGGCCCCGCAGCGCCCGCGCAAGAGCGACGAGGAGATCAAGGCCGAGTGCCGCGCATG
>DXDA01000017.1 GCA_019115745.1 Candidatus Alistipes intestinigallinarum | reverse complement strand
CTGATCGGAGGTCGGAAAATTCGGCTTGACGGTCGTTTTACAATTTCTCGAAATTTTTCCGCATCTGCCCGGGCGGCATACCGAAATTCCGGCGGCAAAAATCCGAAAACGTCGAGGCCATGTTGAACCCGCTGTGTTCGGCCACCTGCCAAAGCGGAATCGCCGGATCGCGGAGCATCCGTTCGATCCGTGCCATGCGCTGCCGACGGAGCCATTCGGAGACAGGCTCGCCGAATTCCTGTTTGAAACGTCGCCGGAAGGCGGTTTCGGACATACAGCACGCGCGGGCCAGCTCCTCGCCGGTCATTGTCCCCACCGTTTTGTTTTGGGCCGCCAGGACCCGTTCCCGGAAGCCGAACGGCCGGAAATCGGGAAGGTATTTTCCGAGGAGATGAAAATCCCGCCCGGTCAAAAAGGCGGTGCCGGAGCGTTGATCCGCAGGTGCGACATAGAGCCGGTATTCGCGGAGTACATCCCCCATGATGAGGTTGTAAAGAGTGTTCAAATGCGGATATTCGCCGTGGCGGTTGACCAGCCACAGGATTCGGGCACAGGACAACACGCCCCGGGGATTTCTCGCCCGGCAGTAATACTGCCAGGTGTCAATGAGGTATCCGAGCACCGAATTGTCGGGACAGAACGCCGCCAGCATATAAAATAGGGACTCTTCCCGGGGTTGTTCGGGCGGCACGGGATTGCAGCGACGGATTTGCCGCGTGAGCCAGCGCATGGCCGGACAGTTTTTCGCCAGCGCCGCCAAAGGGGTCCAGCTCCCGGCGTCCGAAAATTCGACCTTTTCCACCGAAGTCAAAACCCATTTCAGCCAGGTGTTCCACTCCGACGAAAGGGAAGCCTGCTCCAGTTCTGCATACAATCGCCTCATATTTTGCGCAATAACAGCCCAAAGATAGGATATTTTCGGGAATTGCCCTCGTTTCGGGCTTCCGAAACAGATGCAACGACTCCCCGGAACATTGTTTTCTTTACGACGGAATAAATCGTTCTTTTTTGCGCATGGGGACTTGCGCGTGAAGAAAAAAAACTATATTTGTAGAGAGATTGGGCGATATCCCCGGTCGGATACATACGAAGCGTTATGCTGATCTTGTAGTTTTGGGAACCTGAGAAATTTTCAAACTTGGCACGAGAGATGGCATGGCGGCTCTCACGTTCGCGTGGGCTGCTACCACCATATTCGTGCTAAAGGTAATCTCAGGACCTCCAAAACCAAATATGGCCGCAGACCCACGCTTTGTGTATATCAGGGCCCGGACCATACGGTCCGAATTCCCGGAAGGTGAGGATGGATACGGCGGAGACTCGAAAGATGCGAAAGAAACGAAAAAACCGGAATTGCTGAACCCGATAACAGATATACCTTATGTCTACCGGAATGATCCTTATTATCGTCGTGGCCGCAGTCGCCGTGCTGCTGGTCGTGTGGGGCATCGTCACCTACAACAATTTGATTGCCCGCCGCAACCGCGTCCGACAGTGCCGGAGCGGCATCTGCGTGACGCTCAAGCAGCGCAACGATCTGCTCCCGAATCTGGTGGCTTCGGTCAAGGCCTACATGGGCCACGAGAACGAAATTCTGACACGCATCACCGACCTGCGCTCCCGTGCAACTTCGGCTGCGGAGACCGAGCAAATCCGTGAAGGCGGCGAGATCTCCACGCTGCTCGGACGGCTGAACGTCGCCGTCGAAAACTACCCCGAACTGAAGGCTAACGTACAGTTCCTCCACCTGCAGGGGCAGATCGAGGAGATGGAGAACGAACTGCAGGCGATCCGCCGCACCTATAACGCGGCCGTTACGGACTACAACAACGCAATCGAGATGTTTCCTTCGTCGATTATCGCCGCGTGGGGCCATCACACGCCGGAGGAGCTGATCGAGATTCCCGAATGCGAGAAACAACCGGCTTCGGTCACCGAACTCTTCCGTTCATGAACACAACGATCGACTTCAAACAGCTTTCCGGTAAAATGAACCGGGAATTGACGCGCATCGTCCGCCTGCGAAGGGTTGTCCGCGTGCTGCTCGTGATTGTCTATTCGGTAACGCTTCTGTGGTTCCTCTTCTGTCTCTTCGGCGGCTACCTGCTCGCCTCGGCCGACTATGCAACGAACGTACAGACCAGCCAATACATCCTCTACGGATTCCTCTTCTTCTGCGTGCTGCACTTCGCCTTCATGCGGGGACTCCAGTCGCTCGGCGAACAGGAGACCGCGCTCATGGGCCGCATCATCGGCGGGCTCTTTCCCGAAGCCCGGTTCAATCCGGCCGGAACGGTCAATCGTGAAGCCCTGGCTGCAAGCCGTCTCTTCAGCGAATCCACCTCACTGGCAGGAATCGACACCACCTCGTATGGCCGCCTGGAGATTCCCGTCGGGGAGCGGACGATGCAGGTCTGCGACGTAGGCATCACCCCGCAGCATGACGGAGAGTTCGCGGCCAATCCGCTCAAGACGCTCTACCGCGCAATCGTCCGACCGATTTTCGGGGCGCGTGTCGAAAGCACGATGCATACGTTCCGGGGCATGTTCGGATATTGCCAGGTGCCGCGTCGGTTCAAAGGGTATGTCCTGCTGCTGCCCGACCACCTGGAGAACAGGGTCGGCTATCTGGCACAGAGCATCCAGCGCATCCGCCAGAAGAACGGCGCAAAGTTCGTCCACCTGGAGGATCCCGAGTTCGAGAACCTTTTTGCGGTCTATGCCGACGACGAGGTCGAGGCCCGCATGGTGCTGACACCTGCCATGATGCGCCGCATGACTGAATTGAGAAAATCATTCAACCGGGATTTGATGATCTCTTTCAAGGACGATACCCTCTATTTCGCCTCCGAGACTCCGGACGGATTCCTCCGCCCGGGCCGCAAGTCGCTCGGCGACGAACGGCTGCTGGAGCAGTTCTGGCACGAAATCGACTTCTGCCGCACCATTAAAACCGAAATGAAATAGGAACTCAAACAATTCATTATATAAACCTTAAATCCTTCTTATTATGAAAAAGTTATCACGACTCGCCGCCCTTGCCGGCATGACCGCACTGCTTGTTTCGTGCAACAACGTCAGCTCGATGCTCGGAGGAGCCAAATATCCGGCCGATCAGGCGGAAACCTATGCCAAAGCGGTCGAAATCCTCAAGGAGAAGGTCGACACGACGAAGTTCAAGATCTTCTCCATGCGTTTCAACGAGCGCGAAGAGCTGTCGAACGACTTGAGCAGCATCTCGCTCGACATGGTCAATGCGGATAACTTTGCCTTCCGTCAGGCATACTACATGGATGGCCGCGTCGGGCAGATGAACGACTACTCGACGAGCGTCAATGAAATCGACTACACGAAGATCAAGGGAATCAGCCTTTCGAAGATCGACCCCGCAGCCATCGGACGCCAGATCGAAGAGGCCAAACAGCTCCTGCCCGAAGGACACACCTTCCAGTCGGTCAGCATCTATCAGATCAGCGAAGTGCTTCCGAAAATGATGTCCATGCTGAACCGCGGCAAGGCGGTCGGCACGCAGGAGGCCAACTTCAAGATCTGCTTCACGGAGGACGGCAAGGAGACCGAGACCTCCGGAGGCCAGGTGACGCACCTCTACTACGAAGCCAATATCATCGTCAATCCCGACGGTTCGATTACGCCCGAAGAAGAATAACCGTTAAACCCGATAACGACCCATGAAACGGACACTTCCCTTTATTGCGCCGGTCGTGGACTCCACGCAGAGTGCCATGCAGCGCGACCTGTACGACAAGAGCATCGATCTGTACGGTGAGGAGCAATACGTCGAGGCGTTCCACACGCTGCTCGACCACCTCAATCCCGAATTCCGCACCAAATACGGCAATGCCGAGGGGACGGAGTTCCACCTTCCGCACGGCTCGATCGTCGTCAACGTGCGTCTCGACGACAAGATGATGTACATCGACGCCGACTTTCTGAATCTTCCGGCCAAGGGCCGCGTGGCGATGCTGCGCCAGGTCGCCGACATGAACATCAACCGCCTGCTGCTGCCGCGCTTCACGAAGGAGGGCGACCGGCTGAAGATGGAGTACCACTGCACGCTCACGGAGACACACCCCCACAAGATCGTCAACATCCTGCAGAACATCTGCCGCGTGGGCGACCGCTACGACGACGAATTCTGCACGAAGTTCGGAGCCACACGCTGTTATGAACCCCGCGTCGAGCCCTATCCTGCGGAGACGGTGGATCGCATTTACGAGGCGATCCAGTCGCTCGTCCGGGAGACGCTCGACGCCGTCAAGGAGTACAACGGCCAGCGCCGTTACGGCTATTCGTGGAACGTCATCGACACGACATTCTACCAGATCTCCTACTTTGCACAGCCCCAGGGCCAGTTGGCCAACGAGATCGACAAGGCCGTCGAGGAGATGGACGAGGAGCTGCCCGTAGCCGAACTCGTCATGAAGGGCATGGCTTTCCTCGAAAAGCTGCTCGACATGCCGAAGGAGAAGTTGGCCGAGGACCTCTACTACGTCGACACGCTCGTCTCGATCAAGGGCCCCTCGTCGCTGCAGAACGTGCAGGAGAACATGAAGGATGTCTACGAGGAGGCCACGGCCGCCATGCAGAACAAGGACTTCGAGCGGGCTGCCGTACGCATCTGCTACAAGTTCTACGAGGCCTACTTCTACAACGACATGCAGGATGACCTGAACGTCATCTTCGTCAAGGCGTTGCGCGAAGCCGCCGAGCAGCCGATGGAGAAGGCTGCCGAAATTCTCTGGAACGCGCTGGACAAGGTCATGGAGGGCGAAATCGAGGAGGAGGACGATGAAGGATTCTTCTCCGGGGTCATGGAGGGCAACCCGATGGCCCAACAGATGATGGAGCAGGCTCAAGCCCAGGCTGCCGCCATGCAGCAGAAGATGGCCGCGGCGATGGGCGGCGACGAGATCCAGGAACTGCAACGGAAGATGACCGAGGCGATGACGCGCGGCGACATGGCCGAATACATGCGTCTGGCGGGCGAGCTGCAGCAGAAAATGATGAGCGGATTCTTCAACAACTAAAAACGATGCACCATGGAACAGAACATCTATAGCGTAGTATTCAAGGTCACGCACGCCGGCGGCTCGGGAAGCTGCTTCTACCTGAAAGACAAGAATCTTTTCGTCACGAACTACCATGTGGTCGAAGGTTTCCATACCGTAGCCGTGCACGACAACGACCGCAATCCCTATCTGGCGAAGGTCGTGCTCGTGAACCCGACGTTGGACATTGCCCTGCTGGCCGTCGATCACGACTTCTCGGCCCTGCCGGAGCTGAACCTCGCGGCCGACGATTCGCTCTCGATCAGCAACAAGATCCGCGTGGCGGGTTATCCCTACGGGATGCCCTTCACCGTCACCGAAGGCACCGTTTCGTCGCCCAAGCAGTTGATGAACGGGCAGTATTACATCCAGACCGATGCGGCGGTGAACCCCGGCAACTCCGGCGGCCCGATCATCAACGAAAAGAACGAGGTGGTCGGTATCACCGTCAGCAAGTTCACGGGCTCCGATGCCGACAACATGGGATTCGGTATCCGCGTCGAGACGCTGCACAAGCTTTTCGACTCCCTTGATGAACTGGACCGCGACTGCTTCCAGGTACAGTGCGAAAGCTGCGACGAGTTGATAGCCGACGAAGAGGAGTTCTGCCCTTCGTGCGGCGAAAAACTCCCCGAAGGGGCCTTCGAGGAGCGTCAGCTCTCGCCCCTGAGCGAATTCTGCGAGGCAGCCATCGAGAAGATGGGGATCAACCCCGTGTTGGCCCGCGACGGCAACGAGGCATGGTTGTTCCACAAGGGCAGTTCCGAGATTCGTCTGTTCGTTTATGACCGCACCTACCTGTTCGCTGTCTCACCGATCAACCTCCTGCCCAAAAAGGAGGTCGAGAAGGTGTTGGACTATATGCTCGACACGGATTTCTATCCCTACAAACTCGGCATCGAGGGACGTCAGATCTACCTCTGCTATCGCGTACATCTGGCCGACATCTCGGAGGAGTCCGAAGCGCGCATCCAGCAGAACCTCGTCCGTCTGGCTGAAAAGGCCGACGAGATGGACAACATGATGGTCGAGCAGTTCGGCTGCGAGTTCTCGGCCTATTCGAAACAGGACAACGAGGCGTAAGGCCCAAGCGTCCGCAATACGGCACCGGCCCAAACCGGCCTCTTCCGACAGACGGATGATGCTGCCCGTCGGAAGCGGCCGGTTGCAACGGTCCGCTCCTCCCTTTTCCAACAACAAACAACCGAACCATGAAAACATTCAACTACGCATCGACCTCTTCGATCAAGGAGAATCTGACCTCGCTGATTCTGGGCGCAGCCCTGATCATCTTTCCGCTCGTCCACCCCTTCGGAATCCGCATCGGCGCCAAACCGATCCTCGGGCCCGTACCGACAACGATCCTGATGATTATTGCCGGGCTCTACATGCTCTACACGGCTTACCGCAAGATCCGTCAGGCCCGGGCTCTGTCGGCCAAGGGCGGAGTTATCACCGTAGACGACGAGCGGGTAACCTATCCTGCGATCCGCAAGGGGCAGGTCGAGGAGGAGTCGTTCGCCATCTCCGAGGTTTCGGGCATCTCCTACGATGAGGAGGACGGTATTCTGACCGTGACGCTCAACGACGGCCGGGAGACCAAATTCGACCTCGACTTCTTCGACAGCCTCGACCAGCTCAAGGAGTTTGCGGCCCTGCTGCAGAAGTAATCCGCATGTTCCGTCGGGGGCGTCGTATCCGGTTCGTGCTACGGTGCCCCCGTTTTTTCAACCGTTCCATGACGGCAACTCGTCATACCGGAGCAAGAGAGACCATGGAGAACAAAGAATGGCCTGACCGACGCAATAGAGCGCTACGATAGACTTCCGGCAACATGATGCAAACCGGCAGGTGTTTTTTTCCAAATTATATCCATGATGGCATCCTGCGTCTCAAAATAATGCGTAACTTTACAAACAACCCTCAATATATCCGGTAACATGAATCCACGAATCATCCGCACCATACTGCTGTTGTTTCTGTGTATAACAGCGGTTTCGATCGCAAAGGCCGCCTCTACGGTCCAAGGGTACATCTACCTCAAAGACGGCAGGGTCGTAGAATGCGGTGAGAAAGACCGCATCAAACTCCCGAAACATGCGCAGGATGTCAAACTCCTGCGCCGGGCCTTCTACAAGGACAAAAGTAAAGAAGTTTACCGCTACGAGGAGATCGACTCGATCGTCTGCTGGCACGCCGCGGCTCCCGAACACCCACAGAAGTTCATCCCGGCCCCGGAGATCGGCTGGCTGTGGGTCTACGTCGAGACCCCGCATATCTGCGTCGGCGTCTTCGCGCAGAAGGGCTATGGCATCGATTCGAATGGCGGCATCGAAGTGCTGGTCAAGTACCGCTCACTGAGCCGTTCGCGCACGACCTACTACCTGCGCAAAGCCGGCGAAACGACCTTCTATGACGCCGGCTCGGCAAGTCGTCGCGGCAAAAATCGTTTCCGTGAAGCCGTCGCCGCCTACGTGTCCGACGATCCCGAACTCGCCAAGCAGATCCTGCAGTCGAATACCACCAACCGTAGCCGCACCATTCTGATGCTCGAAGCCTACAACCCCGAAAAGGGTCCAACATTTAACAACTAACTTGAAATCGTATGAAACACTTTTTTGTTTGTGCATTGGCCGCGCTTGTCACGATTGGCATGATCTCCCGTGTCGAAGCCAAGGATCCCGAGGATGCGGAGTCCGATCATGTGATCATTACCCTCAAATCGGGTGAAAAGGTCGACTGCTACGTCCATCGGGGCTGGCACGCCGAAAACTCGGTATTCAAGAAGGAGAACTACTCGTTCAAGGTCACCATGACGCCCGACGGCCAGGAACCGATTGAATATACGGCCGATGATGTGCTGAGCATCGACTATGTCGAGACGACCGAGAATCATCCCGACGGTCTGCGCTGGGAGTCGCATCCGCTTGCCAAGCCCAACTTCGCAAGCCGCTACCACACGATGCAGATGCTGTTCTGCGTCGACAAGGTGGGCAAGAATGCCACGACCTACTGGTGGAAAATATGGGTTTCATCAGGCATAAACGGTATGGGCAGATCGCTCCAGACCAACTACGGCATTCGTTTCCACAACGATCCCGAAGGGATTGTTTACCCCTACATGCTGGTCAATTCGGTGCTGATGAAGGATCGCTACCCGGGTCTGCAGGACTTCTGCAAAAAGTGGTTCAAGGGTCCGGAAGGAAAGGTCCACGACAAGGAGGCAGAAGAGAGCGCCGCATGGATCCTCGACATGTATGATGCCTATCTGGAGCAGATGGGCGACGAGGCGGCTCATCTGCCGTATCCTATCCCCGACAAAAAAGCCGGCAAGAAAAAAGCCGACAAGGAGTAATTACCTCGGCCGCCATCCAGAGCGACATCGGAGTGAGGCACGGAGAATGACGTGTGGATCCTCATCCTCGCTCGAAGCCGATCCGGCCCCAAAAACGGCAAGTCGGCTTATCTATTTTATCCCGTCTTTGATAAGAATACTACAAACAATAAATACGAAAGTTTGCTGCGGAGAGAATTCCATTTCGGACTAGGGGCGTATTGTGTTCGCTGATCTTGATTGCGGTTGGTGGTATTTGGAGTAGATGTAAAGTAGTATGCCCTTAAATATGTCAATTTAAAATTTCGTATCTTTTTCTTTCCAATGAAACGATCGACTGTAGTCGATCGTTTCATTTTTATTTAGCCAGTTCTTTTTCTAATGGATTA
>DXDA01000016.1 GCA_019115745.1 Candidatus Alistipes intestinigallinarum | reverse complement strand
GATGGACTTCATCTTCAGATGCAGGTTCGAGCGGCTCATGCACAGCGCCTTGCTGAAATCGTTCGACGAAAACTCCTCGTTGTCCATGTTCTCCTCGACGATCCGGATCGCTTTCTTCAGGAACTCGCCGTCCATCGAATTGGAGGTGATCTTGTCGGGATCGATCTCCGTATCGTCCGAATAGTGGTGACGCATCCGGTAGCGGGCTTTCAGCAGGTTCTGAACCTTGGCCGAGAGGAGCGAAATCGACAACGGCATCGGCAGATAACTGTCCGCTCCGGCCTCGATGCCGGTGATCTGCTCTTCGAGACTCCCCTCCGTGGCGAGAATCACCACCGGAATGTGACACGTGCGGATGTTCTGCTTCACGGCCTGACAGAGTTTCAGACCGTCCAGCCCCGGCAGCATCCGGTCGGCGATGATCAGATCGGGCTCCAGGCTCTTCAGACGCTCCAGCGCCTCGTTGCCGTCGGCCACCGACACGATGTGGTAACGCGTCCGGAAATGGTCGGCGATGTAACGCGCCACGTCGGGATTGGCCTCCGCAACGAGAATCGTCCCGCCCTTCTCCTCCTCGGGCTCCTCGGCCGGGAGCTGCCCGTGGCCGTCGCCCGTCCACTCTTCGGGCAGGAACTTCTCCGCATCGCGGATGATCGTCGCACGCACGTCGTTCTCCCGGGCCCGTTTCTCCATCGGGTAACTCTCCAGGTCGTCCGAAAGCGTGATCGTGAACTCCGAATAGCGGTTCGGTTCGCTGCGCAGGGAGATCGTGCCCTGGTGGAGCTCCACGATCCGCTGCACGATCGAAAGCCCGATCCCGGACCCCGCATAGGATTCGTTGCCCTGGTAGAAACGCTCGAAGATATGCTTCTGCTGTTCGGGCGTGATGCCGATGCCGCTGTCGCGCACCTGGATGCGGAAGCACCCCTCGCCGCGCTGGAGCGCCACCCGGATGATCCCGCCGTCGGGCGTGAACTTGAAGGCGTTCGAGAGGAGGTTCGTCAGCATCATTTCGAGGAACATCCGGTCCACGGGCAGCGCCTCGCCCCGCAGATCGGAGCTGAGGATGTAATCCATGTCGCGGTTCTGGGCCACCTCCTCGAACATCGAGAAGACCTCCGCAACGATCGCATCCACGTCCTGCACGGCAACCCGCATCCGGAACATCCCCAGTTCGGCCTTGCGGTAGTCCAGCAACTGATTGAAAATATGGAGGAGCTTCAGGCTGTTGCGGTGGATGTAGTCGAGGCGCGAAGCGGTGTATTTGTCCGACGTTCCGTGGTCGCGGATCTCCTGCAGCGGCGAGAGGATCAGCGTCAGCGGCGTGCGGAGTTCGTGCGAAAGATTGATGTAGAAGCGGATCTTCTCCTGGCTCAACCGTTCGACGGACTCCTTCTCCATGCGCTCCAGCCGCAACTGCACCTTCATCTTCATGCGGCCGAAGATCGCCGCCAGCACACCCCCGACGGCCGCCAGCGCCAACACCATCCACAGGAGCTTTGCCGCCAGCGTCTGCCACCACATCGGCAGCACGCGGATCTCGACCGTCGCCACGTCATCGCTCCAGCGTCCGTCGTTGTTCGCCGCGCGGACCTTGAAGAGATAGTGTCCGGGCTTGAGGTTCGAGTAGTTGGCTTCGAGGTGCGAGGTCTCGTACCAGCGGGTGTTGAAGCCTTCGAGTTTGTAGGCGAAGGTGTTGCGGCCCCCGGCCAGGGGGTTCACCGCCACGAAGTGCACCGAGAAGATGTTGCGCACCGACGGGAAGGCGGCCCGGACGACCCGACCCACCGAATCGCGTTCGATACGCACCCGGCGGTCGTTCCCGGCATCGGTGACGGCGACCTCCGTAATCCGGGCCTGCGGCGCGAAGGGGTTGTCCACCAGGTCGTGCGGCCGGAACCAGGTGATGCCGCCGATACCCCCGAACCAGAAGACGCCGTCGCGGCTCCGGCAATAGGAGCAGGGATTGAACTGGTTGTTGGCGATCCCGTCGCGCAGGGTGTAGTTGCGGAGGGAGTTTTTCTGCATGTCGAAGCAGGCCAGTCCGGCGTTGGTCGAGATCCAGAGCCGCGACAGTTCATCCTCCAGAATGCCGTAAACGACGTCGTTGGGCAGTCCGTCGGCCACGGCAAAGCGCGTAAAACCGGCATCCGCGGCATTGAACCGGTAGAGTCCCTGCCGGGTTCCGATCCAGACGTTGCGGTGCGAATCCTCGGAGACGCACAGCACGGCAACCTCTTTACGAAGGGGGGGGGAGACGCACTGGTCCGTCGTAGTCAGATCGCAGGCCAGCACCTGCCGCTGATCGGGCTGCCAGAGGTAGAGCCCCGCCTGCGTACCGATCCAGACCCGGCGTTTCGAATCGCGGAAGAGCGTCGTGATCGGCAACGAAGCCAGACGCGACTCGTAATCGGTGCACGGATGCCGCGAGAAACGCCCCGTAGCGGGGTCGAACGACAGCAGTCCGTTAAGCGTCCCGACCCACAGCGTGCCGTCGTCCTCGTCGAGCAGGGCATAGCAACTGTTGTTGATCGGGATCGAGGCGTTGACCGAATAGTGGCGGGTCCGGAGCGAGGAGCCATCCATCCGGGTCAAGCCCCCGGCATGGGTGCCGATCCAGAGGTTTCCGCGCCCGTCGGGGAGGACACACTTGACGTTGTTCGACAGCAGGGCGCCGTTCGTCGTGTTGAACTCCGCGAAACGGCCCGTCCGGCGGTCGTAGCGGTTCACGCCGTCATCGTTGGTCCCCACCCAGAGGCATTCGGACGAAGGGTCCTCGACGATGCAGCTCACCGTATTGTCGCCCAGCGAATTGCGGGCCGGATCGTGGCACAGGACCCCAAAACGCCGCGCCAGCGGATGATAGTAGCTCACCCCGCCGTAGTAGGTGCCGAGCCAGACGCCCCGCTGGTCGTCGATGAAGATCGCACGGATGGAGTTGTGGCTCAGGGTTCCGGGACGCGGCGTATAGACATACTTTTCGAAGTGTTTCGTCCGGGGATCGAGGATCGACAGGCCGTCGAAAGTCCCGATCCACAACCGGCCTTCGGAGTCGCTGCGCAGCACGCGGATGTAGTCCGACGCCAGACCGGGATACGCCGCCGCCGTATAGCGGTCGATGACCTGCAGGGCCGAATCCAGGCGGTAGAGGCCGTTTCCGTGCGTGGCAACCCAGTAGCCGCCGTCGGCCGGGATGATGCAGGCGATGTCGAAGCGGGCCATCTGCGGAAGCACCCGAATCGCATTGCCGTAGGTCGATGAGTAGGTATAGACGCCGTCGGAGGTCCCGACCAGGAATCCGTCGCGCGAAGGGCAGACCGTATGGACGCTGATCCCCTTGAGGTAGGTGCGGATTTCGAGCGAACGGCTCGCCCGGTCGAAGAGCACGATGCCCAGATCCGTAGCCAGTAGCAGGTTTCCGTCGCTCTGGCGTGCGATGTCGGAGACCTGCATGTTGTAGCCTTCGAGCCGGAAGTTTTCGAAACGCTGCGTGGCGGCATCGTAGCACGAAAGGCCCGAGGAGGTTCCGATCCAGAGCCGTCCGCCGTCGGCGAGCAGGGCGCTGATTGCGTTGTCGCCCAGGCTCTGCGGATCGTTCTCGACGTGGCGGAAGACCTTGAACGAATAACCATCGTAGCAGTTCAGACCATCCTGCGTTCCCATCCAGATCCGGCCCAGCGGATCCTGGGCGATAGCCAGCACGGTAGATTGCGAAAGACCGTCGTTGACCGAAAGGGTTCGGAATTCGATCGTGGCGAAGGCCGGAAGGGTGAACAAAAGAGCAAACAGACTGAAGAGCGAGTATCGGAATTTAAGCATGGGCATCGTATTATCAGGAGTAAATTTACGATTTTTTTCGGAAAATTCCGAGTCCTCCGCTGTTTTTCGTCAAAACGAGAGCCGCCGGGTTTACCCTCCGGCGGCTCTCGGAAAACAGCGTCGTCAGCGGACCGAAGCCGGGACGACATCGACCAGTTCGCGGTCCGCCTCTCCGGGTGTGCGGACGAGGGTGCTGCCCTCGATGGTCGAGGCCTCCGTATCGTAAAGCACGGCATGGCCGCGGGGATCCGTGACTTCGAGCCGGGCGGGGCGCGAGGCGTCGAGTTCGGCGCGGATGGTCCACGCCCCGACCGTGAAGCTGCCGTCGGACTCCCGGGTCAGCGGCAGCGGCTCCTGCCCGGCGGGCGTGATGCGGAAGAGGGCCAGGAAGCGCTGCGCCCGGCTCTTCCCCGGGGTTGTGAACTCCGAATGCCACTGATTCACATACTCCTGCACCTTGCCGTCGGGGCCTGTGCGCTTCTTCCAGTTGATCGCCGGGGAGAAGAACGCGTCGGTGACCTTCACCTCCAAACCGCTTGAGGTAAAGAGGTCCATCCGTCCCACGGCCAGTCCGTTATCCGCCTCGACGGCTACGGCGCCATCGGGCTGCGTCAGCCGGTGGTGGCTGTGCAGCAGCCACGTCCAGGTAATCGGTTCGCGGGCCGCCAGTTCGTCGTAGAGGACGATCACGTCGGGCTTCAGGAAGAGGAAGTGGCGCCGGAAACGCGTCACACCCGGATCCCCGAGGCCGTTCTCGCGCGTATAGGCCACGCCGGACTTCTCCATGCGGTCGATCCAGAAGGGCGTGCGGATCGAGTCGTAGGCGTGCGAGGCGTCGCCCAGCGTGTAGGTCAGCGCTTCGGTATCGGCAAAGCGGGCCAGCCAGCCGTAGCCGTTCTCGCCGATCACCTGCGCCAGTCCGTCGGCCAGGATCGTGTTGTGCCCCCGCGAGCGGTAGTGCAGCAGCGTATGCTTGTCGTTGAAGTTCGAGTAGTAGCCCGTGCCGCCGAAGAGCTGACGGCCGCCGTAGTTGATCGTGAAGCCGTTGTGGGCGGCGTGGGCGTGGCCCGTCGAGCCGAACGGCAGCGCGAAGAAGGCCGCCATCAGGTCGTCCCGCGCATCGGCCGGGTCGGTATGCATCAGCGAGAAGCCCGCATCGGGGTAAAAACGCGACGTATTGCGCGCCGGAGCCACGGGCGCCACGCAGTCGAGCGGCTTGTCCGTCAGGATGCGGTAGAGCGTGAAGCCCTTCGAGCGGTAGAGGTTCCGCGCATCGGGGCCGATCAGTTGGTCGGCATACCAGCGCGCCTCGCCGCTGCCGGTCTCGCGCGCCAGGGCGTCGGCAAAGCCCATGTAGAGCTGCGACGGCGTGGTCATCTTCTCGTAGTCGTCGCCGAAGCCCGTGGCGTAGGAGTCCTTCGGGAAGGAGTAGACCAGGAACGACGGCAGGTTGCGGTACCACGGCAGGGCGAAGAAATCCGTCCCCGTGAGGCGCGTCAGCACGAACGGCACGTAGATGAAGGTCACCAGATTGGCCTGCATGTAGCTGCTGCCGTCGTGCCAGCCGCCGTCGTCGCCCCCGAGGATCGGGAAGCGCCCGCACCACACCTCGTAGCAGTAGCGCAGCCACTGCTCGGCTTCGGGCAGGTCGCCCAGCGTGGCGATCGCCGTGAAGAAGAGGTTGCGGAAGGTATGCTGCCAGACGTGGTTGTCCATCGAATGACTCTCGAAATCGCGGACATAGTTCCGGTAGAAGCGTTCGCCGCGCACACGGATCGCTTCGAGCACCGCCGCACGCTCCTCCGGCGTCATGCGGTCGCACGCCGTATCGTAGCCGAAGGCCAGTCCGTACATGATGGCCGAGCGGTTGAAGTCCTCCGACGTGGCGTCGCTGTCGACGGGCATCGCCGCGACGTGCCGCGCATGGCGCACCACGGCGTCGAGGAAGGCATCCTCACCCGAGAGGAGCCACGCCAGCGAGAAGTCGACGATCGGCCGGGTAGCCACCTCGCCGAATTTGTGGTACATGAAGCTGATGAGCGACTTTTTCTGGAAGGGCGACATGCCGGTCGTGTCGCGCGGACGCGTCGGGGCAATCGGCACCGGATCCATGTCGATGCGTTTCCGCGCACGGTCGAAGAACTCCCGGGCCTCGGGGTTTGACGCCGAGCGGGTGCGGAACGACTCAAGACCGTCGCGCGTGACGTAGAGCCGGTGGTGGGGCATTGCGGCGATCCGGCGCACGAGCTCGTCGCCCGTCGGGGTGGCGAAGCGCCGCGCGGAGTCCGTGATAACAAAGTCGCACGTCGCCGACCGTTGCGGAGCGCC
This sequence comes from Candidatus Alistipes intestinigallinarum, assembly GCA_019115745.1. GTDB lineage: Bacteria > Bacteroidota > Bacteroidia > Bacteroidales > Rikenellaceae > Alistipes > Alistipes intestinigallinarum. The sequence continues at coordinate 48,239 of DXDA01000016.1, read as the reverse complement.
CTTTCGCGTGTAGGTCGTCACCCGCCACCAGTAGCGGCCCGGCGTCAGCGGCCGGTGAAGCGCCCAGACGGCCCACTCCTGGTTGCTGGTCAGCGTCCTGTCGGCCGGGAAGTCGGGCGACGGGGCGAGTTCGACCCGGTAGCCCGTGACGTCGGCTCCGCCCGCAGGCCAGAGCAGCGATGCCGGGTTCTGCGTCACGGAAACACCCCCGGCCGGCTGCATCCACTCCCGGTAGCGGGGGTGCAGTGTTCGTTTGTCGAGGCGCTGTTCGGCGGCCGGAAGCCCGGCGGATTCTCCGGCAGCGGGTTTATTGGCTGATTGTGCCGCGGCCCCGGAGGCCGTCAGCAGCACCAGCAGCAACGTAATGGTTCGTTTCATGATCGGTTCTTTTTACGGAAAAGGTCCTGGAGTCGGTAACGTTTGTTGTCGATGAGCGGCCGCGCCCAGAAGGCGATGCTGACGATATAGCCGATCGTCAGGCAGACGAAGAGCAGCGCCCCGCGCAGCCCGACGAGATCGCCCAGCCACCCCACGATCAGCGGCCCGAGCGCTCCGCCGGCGATTCCCGTACAGAGGATTCCGGCAAACGACCCGTGGTAGCGGTCGACGGAGTTCAGACCCAGCGACATGACGATCGAGAACATCACCGAGATGGAGAATCCCACGGCCGGGAAGGCTGTCAGAGCGACCTCTGCACCGCCGAACAGCGCCGCCAGCAGCGAGGCGATAGCCAGCACTCCGGCCACCTTCAGCACGTCGCGCGCATCCCAGAGCTTGAGGGCGAACAGCCCGACGAGGCACCCCACGGACATGTAGCCCCAGAAGCGTCCGACGGTCGGGGCGCCCACCGTCTGCGGGTCGAGGCCGTGGTACTGGCGCAGGAACTCCGAGATCCAGTTGGCTACGCCCTGTTCCGAGGCCGTATAACAGAGCATCCCGAGGAAGAAGAGGTAGACATACTTGTTTTTCAGCAGTTCGCGGTAGGAGTGGAGTCCGCCGCTGCGCTCGCTCTCCTGGAGTTCGAGCCGCGGGAAGCGGACCAACAGCACCACGACGATGACCGCCACGAGAATCACGGCGAAAAGCCAGTAGAGCGATACCCACGGCAGCGAGGGCGGCGTAAGCGACTGCAGCCAGCCCGTGAAGCCCGTGAGGGTCTCCCCCGAGGTGAGGCGCTCGACCAGCCCCGCGTAGACGAACGGACTGACGAACGACGCCGCACCGAAGACCAGTTGTCCCATGACCGAGAAGAAGGCGAAGTTCTCCTCGCCGCCCGCCACGCGCGTCAGCGGGTTGATCGTCGTCTGCAGCATGGCCATGCCCAGCCCGATGGTGAACGACGAGGCCAGCAGCACCGGAAAGGTCGGGCTCAGCGCGAAGAGCAGCGAGCCGACAAGCGGCAGCGCAAAACCCACGCCCAGCACGAACTTCTGGCTGAAGTGCTCAATCAGCAGACCGGCCGGAATCGACATGATGCCGTAGGCCAGGAAGAACGACATGGGGATGAAGCCCGCCAGCGCCAGGTGCTGCAGGCGGAAGTTGTCGATGATGTCGGGGATCAGCGGCCCGATGATGTTCGTGATGAACGAGATCACGAACCAGAAGAGCATGATCAGCCCCACCAGTGCATAGTTGCGTCTCATCGTCACGCCTCCTTTCCGAGAATCAGTCCCGCGGCCCCGAGGCTCCCGGCCCGGTTGCCGAGCTGCGCGGCCACGATTTCGGTCTCCGCACCGCACACATCCATCATCTGACGCCGCACGCCTTCGCGCAGGCGCTCCAGATAGAAGGGACCCGCCTCGGAGATCCCGCCCCCGACGACGACCCGTTGCGGCGCAAAAAGGTTGATCATCGAGGCGATGCCGTGCGAGAGGTACATCCAGTGCTCCTCCAGCGCCCGGACAGCCGCCGCATCACCCGCCTCGTAGCGGCGGACCACCTCGCGGCCGTCGGCCTCCGACGCTCCGCTCAGCTCCCGGAAGCGGCGAACCAGCGCCGAAGTCGAGGCGTAGTGCTCCAGGCACCCCACCCCGCCGCAGGCACAGCGTTCACCATCACACTTGACCGTGATATGGCCCATCTCCATACCCCGGCCGCGGTAGCCGCGGAAGAGGCGGCCGTCGATCAGCGCCCCACAGCCGATCCCGGTCCCCACCGTCACGAAAACCACGTCCGTAGCCCCTCGGGCCGCTCCGTAGAGCGTCTCGCCCAGCGCCATGGCGTTGGCGTCGTTCCCGGCCACGGACCCCAGTCCCGTGGCCGCCTCGATCCGCGACGCGAGCGGGAGATTTTCCCACCCCGCGATATTCTCGGCACCGCCCAGCACCGTCCGTCCGTCGGCCGAGACCACACCCGGGGTGCCGATCCCGACCCCCGTAAGCTCCAGTCCCGCCCCGGCGGCATACGCCCGGCAGGCATCAATGCCCTTCACGATCTGTTCCAGCACCGCGTCGGCGCCCTCCGCAGCCCGGGAGCCATGCTCCCCACTGAAGAGAATCCGCCCCGACGCGGCGACCACGGCGTACTTCACCGAAGTACCTCCGAGGTCGATTCCTATGGCATGGCGCTCCATCGTCAGGCTCGTTCTACCCAGATCGGCGACGACCAGCCCCACTGTCCGTCACGCTGGCGCACCCGTACGTAATAGTAATCCGTCGCACGCTGCGCCTCGGTATCGACCATGCGGTGTCCGACGCAGAAGGCCGCCTCGGGCTGTGCCCGCTCGAACTGGATCGCCTCCGAAAGCCATCCCCGCAGGAAGTGCGCACGAGCCCCCTCGAGCAGCTCGCCGATCGAGTGTTCGTAACGCTGGCCGTTGAACTCGGCCACGAGGCGCGCCGTGCGCGGGGCCGTGATGTCGAGCACCACACCCTGCATCGCCGGGGTCATCACGTTGGGGTTCTTCGACGAGTAGAGGTCCAGCGCCACATGCTGCGCGTCGCGCTCCACGACGCGGTTGACGCGCGTGTGGAACTCCGTCTCACCCGGCTGCGGCGAGGTGAAGGCCGCTCCGCGGAAGCAGGTCTGCAGGTCGTCGATCGACCCCTCGGTCAACCGCAGGGCCCCCGTCCAGTGGACATACTCCTCCTCGCGGTTCCAACCGAAGTTGACCTTCACCTTCGTGCGGATCACCTCGTCCGAAGGGGCCGCCGCGCGGTGCGGGCCGTTCAGCCGCGCCACGCACTGCCCGTTCTTGATCAGGTCGACGTAGTCGATGGCGTTCTGCGCCTCGACATTGAGGTAGATCTCCCGGCGAGAGGCCCGGATCACGTCGCCCCCTACCCCGCCGTTGATGCGGAAGTCGATCTTGATCTTGTCGCCCGTCACGCCGCAGACGTGACGCTTGCCCATCTGCTCCCACAGCGCGTTGCGGTCGAGCGACGGGGCGTAGACACCGATGCGGCCGTCGCCGTAGCTGCCCGGGTAGCCGGCGTGCTGGTCCGTCGAGCACATCAGGCCGAACTTGTGGCCCTGCTCCAGTCCGTACTGGATCGAGCCCTCCCAGATGCGCGGGCCCATGTCGTGCAGGTAATCGTAGTCGCCCGTGTCGCTCTCCGCAAGGCCGTGGCGCGAGAACATCTCCACGAACGGCAACTGCGGGTCGTTATCCGAAAAAGCCGCCCAGTTATAGCCGCGGAATCCGGTCTGGTAGCCCATGTGGTGCGGCGTGACGTAGCAGGCGTACTCCCGAAGCCGCTCCTTGAGGTCGGGAACCGACGTGCACTCCACCAGCGGCACGTCGAAATCGCGGAACAACGCCACGTGGTCGCCGTGCTCCATGCTGTGACACTCGTAGGAAACAAACGTCAGAAACTCGCCCGGGCGGTTCGCCGCCTCGATCATCCGCCGGTACTTCTCATAGCCCCCGGCCCGCAGGCGCTTGAAGGCCTCGGTGTGGTAGCCGATGACCCAGTTCAGGCGCGGGTCGTTCTCGCCCGGGATGTCGGGCCACAGGGCGTGCGGCGTCACCGACACGAAGTCGAGCTGCTGCGCCGCGGCAGCCAGGGCGTCCGACAGGTCGCCGTGGCCGTAGGTCACGTTGCAGTGGTTGTGCACGTCGCCCCAGAAGACCTTCAGGTCCCGGAGCGAGGGGAAGCCCTTCTTCACCTCGTCAGGGAGCGAATCCGCATCCCCGAGGCGCGAGCAGCCCGGCAGAGCGTTCACCGCCGCCAGACCCAGCAGGGTCCATCCCGAAGTTTTCAAAAATTCTCGTCTGTCCATATCCGTTGCAGTTTTGGGTCGGGGTCGGAACGTCGCCCGCACCCCGAATCGATTATTGTTTGTTCGTATTCGTTCGTCAGAGTTTGTCCGCCCCCTGGAAGAATTCGTACTCCTGTTCACACGGGTCCGTATCGCCGCACTCCGTCTGGAGTTTTTCGAGCTCCCGGTGTAGCTCCTGGCGGATCTCGGCGTAGGCCGGGTCCCCGTAGACGTTCTGCATCTCGTGCGGGTCGTGCTTCAGGTCGTAGAGCTCCCACTCGTCGACGTCGTTGTAGAAGTGGATGAGTTTATAGTCGGCCGTGCGGATGCCGTAGTGGCGCTTCACGGAGTGCCACGAGGGGTATTCGTAGTAGTGGTAGTAGACCCCCGTGCGCCACCCCTCGGGAGCCTTGCCGCCCGAGGTCAACACCTCGCGCAGCGAACGACCCTGCATGTCGTCGGGAACCGGAAGCCCCGCCATCTCGACGAACGTCGGCGCCAGGTCGATGTTCATGGCCAGCGCCCGGCTCCGCGTCCCGGCCTCCACGGCCTTCGGGTAGCGCACCAGCAGCGGCGTGCGCTGGCACTCCTCGTACATGAAGCGCTTGTCGAACCAGCCGTGTTCGCCCAGGAAGAAGCCCTGGTCCGACGTGTAGACGATGATCGTGTTGTCCAGCTCGCCGATCTGCTCCAGGTAGTCCAGCAGGCGGCCGACGTTCTCGTCCACGGCCTTGATCACGGCGCAGTAGTCTTTCATGTACTGCTGGTACTTCCAGCGCGTCATCTCCTCGGGCGTGGCCGTCCGCTTCAGTTGCTCGTACTCGGCGATGCGCGGCGCGTAGGCCTCGTTCCAGCGCGCCTTTTCGGCATCGGTCATGCGGTTGTAGGCCGCCTGGTACTGCATGACGCTGCTCCGCCAGTCGTTCGCACGCGACACGTCATCCCTGTTCGCGTCGCCCGTCGTCTCCAGCTCGTAGGACTGCGCCAGTTGCTCGGGCGTCATCAACTTCAGATCCCATTCGGGCCACATGTCGCGCCCGATCTCCATCGCCTGCTCGCGCGCGGCACTCCCGCGTCCCGCGTAGTCGTCCAGCAGGTTGAACGGCTCGGGATAGACCCGGGCGTCGTTCATCCCCAGGTGGCGCTGCGCCGGCATCCAGTTGCGGTGCGGCGCCTTGTGGTAGTAGAGCATCGCAAAGGGCCGCGAGGGGTCGCGCCCTTCGAGGAACGAGATCGCCTTGTCGGTGATGATGTCCGTGACGTAGCCCTCCTCGACGCGCTCCTCGCCGTTTTCGATGAACAGCGGCGCGTAGTATTCGCCCTGTCCGACGAGGATGCTCCAGAAATCGAAGCCCTGCGGGTCGGAATTCAGGTGCCACTTGCCGATCATCGCCGTCTGGTAGCCCGCCGCATGGAGCAGTTTGGGGAAGGTCTGCTGGTCACCGTCGAACGTGCGCGAGTTGTCCGTGAAGCCGTTCACGTGACTGTACTTGCCCGTGAGGATGCAGGCCCGCGAAGGTCCCGAAATGGCGTTCGAGACGTAGCAGTTTTCGAAGAGCATCCCTTCGCGTGCCAGGCGGTCCAGGTTCGGGGTCTCGACCAGCAGGCTGCCGTAGCAGCTCATGGCCTGGGCCGTGTGGTCGTCGGTCATCATCACGAGGATGTTGGGGCGCTTGGGCTGCCCCTCGCCGCAACCCGCAAGGGTCGCCAGCGTCAGCGGTACGGCGGCGTAACGAACGCCCGTCCGCAAGGTTTCGAGGTTTTTCATAAGGGTATGGTTCCGGTCAACGGTTGTTGGTTGTTCGTTTTATGGATTCGGGTCGGCGGGGCAGGCTGTCGGGTCGGAAGGTCCGGTTGTCGAGCCGGGCGACTCAAACTCGGGGTCGGCAGGTCAGGTCCGGCAGGTCGGCAAGTCCGAAGGGGCCGGCTGCCGGGCCTGGCTGCCGGGCCGACTGCCGGCAGTTCACTCCCCGGCCTGGACGTAAGGGGTCAGGTTCCGGACCAGGCGCTGCTCGCCGATCCGCACGCCCCACTCGTAAAGCGCCCGGCGCAGGCGGGCAAGCTCCCCGGCATAGCGGCCATCGACGGCCAGATTGACCATCTCGCCCGGATCGGCCTGCAGGTCGTAGAGCGCCTCGCGGTTGCGGCCCCACTGGTAGAGCACATACTTGTAGCGGGGTCCGACGATGCTCCAGCCGCGCATCCCGACGCCCGAGAGCAGCGTCTCGACGAAGACCTCCTCGTGGAGCGTCTCCGCACGCCCTTCGGCCACGGGCCGCAGGCTCCGGCCCCGGTAATGCGCCGGATCGAGCGCCACGCCTGCATAGTCGCACACCGTGGCGTAGAGGTCCAGCCCGACGTTCGACAGCGCCGCGCTGTTCACCACACCCCGCAGCCCCCGGCCCTTCGGCGACTTGACGATCAGCGGCACGTTGATGACCTCCTCCTGCAGGTTCCACTTCTGGTTCCAGCCGTGGGCCGCCGCGCCGTCGCCGTGGTCCGAAAGGAAGAGGATCACCGCATCGTCGTAAAGCCCGTGTTTCTTGAGCACCTCGACGATACGCCCCACCTCACGGTCGACCCGCTCGACAAAACGGTAGTAGGCGTAGAGGTAGCGGCGCCAGTCGTCCTGGGTGTAGGTGTAGGTGTCGTGGTAGCGGGGCGAGGCGGCGCGTTCGAGCGTCAGCGCCTCGGCCGCATAGGTCGAGGGCATGAAGTTCGCCGGAAGGTTCGGGCAATCTTCCGTCGCAAAGGGGGCCAACTCGCCGTACTGGAGGGTTTCGTTGCGGCCGTATTCGCAGATCTCGTGCGGATTGAGCAGCGACGCCACCAGGAAGAGGGGCTTGTCGCCGTCGTAATCCCCGAGCACCTCGTCGCAGGCCGCAGCCAGCGTCGGGTCGCCCATCTTCGCAATGCGCCGGAATCCCGTACCCGATTCGGGGAGGTTCACCTCCGGGACGTGCCACTTCCCGGCGTAGAGGCATTCGTAACCCGCCGCCGCGATGCGGTGGCCGATCCCTTCGCGCATGGCTTCGGCGGCCGGGCGCACGCCGTTGTCGGTGGCCCCCACCTCGAAGGGCATCCGGCCCGTGACGAGCGAGGCCCGGCACGGCCCGCTCAGCGGATAGGGGCAGTAGGCCCGGGTGAAACGCACGCCGTCGGCGGCCAGGGCATCCATGGCCGGGGTTTGGACCCACGGGTTGCCGGCACACGACAAGGCGCCGGCCGTCTGCTGGTCGGTCATGATGACGATGATGTCGGGTTGCTGCCCGGCGGAGGGGGCGGGCTTCGGGGCGGGAGCGGCGGCGGCATGGGCGGCCGTCGCTACGGCGGCAAGAGTCGCCGCCAGGGCGGAAGAGTTCAGGTCGGTCATAAGCGGTTTCAGGTTCTCGGAGGACCGGGGTTCAGGCGGCCCTGCGCGACGCCCCCGAAGCGGGCGGGTCGGCGGCAGACCGCAGCAGCGGAACCGAAGGTCCGTGCAGTTTTTCAGTTATGCAAAATTAGGGAAAACCGCACGCCGCGGCCCCGGAGTTTGTCCCCAAAATCCCGGATCGTGTGCAAAACTCTTTCGATTTTGTAGAATCGAATCCCAAATTTGTCCTAAAACCCCTCCGGAAAGCCCCTCCGAGGCCGCAATTCGACAAATGCGGCATCCGGTTGCACAATTCTGATACTCCTTTGCAGAATTTCCGCCGAGGTTTGCGAGATTCTGATAAAAGAGCTCCGCACTTTGTCGTATCTTTGTCCTTGCGCCGGAATCCCCGGACCCCGCGGTCCGGCCGCGGAATCCGAAGTCCGCAGACGCCTCCGAAACCCTGAAACCACCCAAACCGCAAACCTGCATGAAAACCGCCAAACTCCTCGCCCCGCTGCTGGCCCTGCTCTTCGGCCTGCCGGGTATGGCACAAACCGATTCGACCGTCTTCGCCCTGCTCGACCTGACACGGCCCGGGCTCGAAGAGGTCGCCAGGTATCATGCCGCAGGCAACGACCCGGCAGCCGCCGACGCCCTGCTGGCCTATTTCCGCAACCGCACCTCGGTCCGCTGCCCCGGAGTCGAGACCGAAGCCCCGGACATCACCCCCGACGAGCAGCGCTGGGCCGACGAAGCCCTCGAACACCGCTTCTTCGTCCATGCGGGCTATCAGCCCTCCTATTTCTATGGCGACGACATCGACTGGCAATACTGGCCCGTGCGGGACAACGAACTCCGCTGGCAGTTGCACCGCATGAAGTGGTGGGCGCCCATGGGCAAGGCCTACCGCCGCTCGGGCGACGAACGCTACGCCGCGGAGTGGTGCGCCGAATACCTCGACTGGATCCACAAGAACCCCCTCACCGAGTATGACGAAAGCCGCATCGGCGACTGGACCTCGGCCGACAACGTCTACTTCGCCTGGCGCCCCCTCGAAGTGAGCGACCGCCTGGAGTTCCAGATCCACCAGTTCCTCTACTTCCTGCCCGCCCGGGCCTTCGACGGGGAGTTTCTCCTGCAGTTCCTCGAAAACTACCACCGTCACGCCGAACACATCACCCGCCACTTCTCCGCCTCGGGCAACCACCTGCTGTTCCAGGCCCAGCGGCTGCTCTTCGCCGGGGCCTTCTTCCCCGAGTTCCGCGATGCCGCACGCTGGCGCGCAACGGGCGTCGAGATCCTCAACCGCGAGATCCGCAAGCAGGTCTACGACGACGGTATGCAGTACGAACTCGACCCCCACTACCACCTGGAGTCGATCAACATCTTCTTCAAGGCCCTGCAGATGATGGACGCCAACGGCTACCGCGGCGAATTCCCCGCCGAGTACCTCGCCACCGTCGAACGCATGATCGACGTCCACCTCAACTGCTCCTACCCCGACTACACCACCCCGCTCTTCAGCGACAACCGTCAGCAGGAGAAGGCTCACCTGCTCGAATCCTACCGCGAATGGCTGACGGTATTCCCCGAAAACACGTTCATCCGCGAACGCGCCACACAGGGGGCCGAAGGCGCCGTGCCGACCTATTTCTCGCGGGCGTTCCGCACCTCGGGGTTCTACGTCCTGCGCAACGGCTGGGGCAACGACGCCACGGTGATGATCCTCAAGGCCGGGCCCAAGGCCTTCTGGCACTGTCAGCCCGACAACGGGACCTTCGAGATCTGGCACCGCGGCCGCAACTTCTTCCCCGACTCGGGCAGCTACGTCTACGGCGGCGACAGCGCCGTGCTGGCCCAGCGCAACTGGTTCCGCCAGACCTGCGTGCACAACACCCTGACGCTCGACGGCCGCAACCTCGACGCGACCGACTCGAAGTGCCTCCGCTGGGAGACCGTCGGCGGGACCGACATCCTCACGGTCGAGAACCCCTCCTACGAGGGCCTTACGCACCGGCGCACGGTGTGGTTCGTCGACCGGCGCTTCTTCGTCATCGAGGATGTGGCCACGGGCGTGGCTGCGGGACGCGTCGCCCTGCACTACAACCTCGCGGAGTGCCAGCCCGAAGAGGAGCTCGCCGCAGGGCGCGTTGCGACCCGTTTCGAGGATGGGAACAACCTCGTGCTGCAGGTCTTCGGGGCCGAAGCGGCAGAGCCCCGGGAGGGGTGGGTTTCGCACGTCTACCGTTCGCGCAACCCCCGTCCGGCCTACGCCTTCACGGCGGAGAAGCGGCCCGGCAGGGAGGTGCGTTTCATCACCGTCCTGCTCCCCACCGAGCACCCCGCCGAGGCGAAAATCAAGGCCGAACGTCGCCGCGGCACCATCCGTGTGACGGTCGACGGCCGGAAATACGATCTGAAATAGAACCCACGGGAACGAACCGAAAAACCAACTATACCAAATATGAAACGAATTCTGATGATCGGCTGCGCCCTGCTGGCATTCGCCTCGGCAGCGGCAGCCGCGGAACCGGAAAAACCGGTGCTCGGCGATGAAAAGTCGCTCTACGACCTGCTGGACCTCGAACGTCCGGAGCTCAAGAACGTGAAAAAGGCCGTCGAGAAGGGGAACATCCCCGCCGCCGACAAGGAGCTGCTCAAGTATTTCCGCACGCGCAAACCCGTGCAGCTCTTCGGGCTCGACCTCGAAAACATCAAGGTCAGCAAACTCGAACAGCGCCAGGCCGATGAGGCCCTCGAACACAAGTTCTACGCCCACAAGGGCTATCAGCCCTCCTACTTCTACGGCGACGACATCAACTGGCGATACTGGCCCGTCAAGGACAACGAACTCCGCTGGCAGTTGCACCGCCACTACTGGTTCATCCCGCTGGCCAAGTGCTACTACCTGACCCGCGACAACCGCTACATCGACGCCTGGATCGACCAGTACACCGACTGGGTGAAGAAAAATCCGCTGGACGGCGTCGAGCGTCTCAAGGCCGCCGGAGCCTCCGAAGCCGAGATCGCCGCCGAACGCGAAAACATCCGCTTCGCCTGGCGGCCCATGGAGGCCGGACGCCGGTTGCAGGACCTGCTGACGGAGTTCGCACTGACCATTCAGTCGCCGCGCTTCACGCCCGAGTTCCTCAACCTCTTCCTGCGCACCTACCGCCAGCACGCCGACCACATCCTGCACAACTACTCGAAGCAGGGCAACCACCTGCTCTTCGAAGCCCAGCGGATGCTCTTCGCCGGCATCTACTTCCCGGAGTTCCGCGAGGCCGCCGAGTGGCGCCGCAGCGGCATCGAGATCCTCAACCGCGAAATCGGTGTCCAGGTCTATCCCGACGGTATGCAGTTCGAACTGGACTTCGGATACCACATCGCCGCCATCGACATCTTCCTCAAGGCCCTCGGCATGGCCCGTCAGAACGGTTTCGAAGCCGAATTCCCCGCCTCCTACATCGAAACCGTCGGAAAGATGACCACCGTCACGTGGAACCTCCTCTTCCCCGACTACTCCAACCCGATGTTCGGCGACACGAAGAGCCACGACAAAGCCTCGCTCAAGAAGCAGTTCGCCAACTGGAGCCGCGTCTTCCCCGACGACCGGCAGCTCCAGTGGTTCGCCACTGAAGGCCGCAAGGGGGTTCTTCCCGACTACACCTCGCAGCAGTTCCCCGCTTCGGGATTCTACGTCCTGCGCACGGGATGGGACACGGATGCCACCGTCACGGTCGTCAAGGCCGGGCCCCCGGCCTTCTGGCACAACCAGCCCGACAACGGAACCTTCGACTACTGGCGCCGCGGCCGCAACTTCTTCCCCGATTCGGGCAGCTACGTCTACGGAGGCGACAGCGCCGTGCTGGCCCAGCGCAACTGGTTCCGCCAGACCCGCGTGCACAACACCCTGACGCTCGACAACCGCAACCTCGACTCGACCCATTCGAAACTCCTCTTGTGGAAGGCCGCCCCCGAAGAGACCCTGCTCGTCACCGAGAACCCCTCCTATGAGGGCCTCACCCACCGCCGGGCCTTCTTCGCCACGCAGGACGGGCTGCTGGTGATCGCCGACTTCGCCACGGGATCGGCGGCCGGGACCGTCGGCGTACACTTCAACCTCTGTCCCGGTGAAGTGGAGTTTGCCAAGGACGGCACGCTCCGCACGCTCTTCGACGACGGAAACAACATCCGCATCAAGAGCACGGGAAGCGTCCCGGTGAAGATCCAGCAGGAGGAGGGTTGGGTCTCGAACGCCTACCGCAAGAAGGAGGAGCGTCCGGCCTACGCCGTCGAGATGCCCAAGAAGGCCGGGGAGAGTCTCTGGATGATTACCGTCATCACGCCCGACGACGATATCCGGAAGGGTTCGATCGCCATCGTCCCCGACAAGGGGAATTCCGACAGCCGGTTCGGCGTCGCAGTCCGTGTCGGCGGCAAAACCTATCGTTTCGAATATGAACTCTGAGATGAAAACGATCGGAATCATCGGGGCGCTGCTCATCGGAGTGTCGGCAGCGGCCCAACAACCCGAACTGCAACCCCTCTCCGAACGGGTGAACATCCAGGGCGATTCGGCCCGCCGTGAACAGGTGATCGACGGGGAGTGGGTCGCCGTGGGAATCCGCAAACCCGAGGCGCTGTGCCGCGACTACTCCCGGATGTATGCCGGGAAACCCTCCTACCGTTTCACGCTCGGAAGCGGGGACAACACCCTCAAGGGGTATCATCCCGGCGAGACGAAGGGGCGTTCGGAACTCGCGTACTGCTACGCTACGGCCGCGGATTTCGCGGAGATGACGCCCGAGGCCTACGCCGCCGCGCAGAAGATGAAGACCGTCTACCACCACGGCAAGGGGATCTGTCCCCAGGGCACGACGTGGCGATACACCTTTGCCGTGTACGTCCCCAGGGAGCTCGACAGCCGGGTGTCGACCATCTTCGCACAGTGGCACGGTATGCCCGACCGCACGCTCGTGACGGCTCCGGACGGCCGCGTCCGGCAGCTCTCGACAAAGGAGTTCGTCGCGCTCTACGATACGGTCATCATCAAGAAGGAGGTGGCCTACCGTCGCATCCAGGCCACCGACCGCAAGGGACGCACCATCTGGAAGGCCGGAGAACCCACCGGCTGGAAGGTCGAACAGGGGGGCTATCCCCCGCTGGCGTTCGGATTCTCCGAGGGGTGGTTCTACATCAAGGCCAACTCCGACCGCCGCTGGTTCACCGACAAGGATGACCGTTGCAACTGCAGCCCCGCCAAGGTCGAGGCGATGCAGCCCGTCACATCGGAGTTCAAGTCATCGACGATTGCCGCCAAGATGCCCTTTGCGGAGTTCCCGAAGGATCGTTGGGTCACGTTCACCGTGGAGGTGGCCTGGACCCGTTACGGCGGTGAAGCCGAAACCATTGTGCAGCCAGGGCGGCTCGACGTGGAGATGTGCTGCGACGGGCAGTCTCGCAAGTTGGTCGACAACCAGCAAATCCTCATCGGCCGCAACGACGAGGCCGGATACTACTTCAAATACGGCATTTATCGCGTGGCCGGGAGTACCGTGCCGGTCAGCTACAACCTCGCCGGATTCTCCCAGCAGCAGATCGAATAGAGGTTCGGAAGAGCTTGTGCCAAGGTACTTTTCCGAATCGCAAGAAAAAATCCCTGCCATAAAAAATGGCAGGGATTTTTTTTGAGGATAATAATGAAAGAAGCAAGGCAGTATCCGCCGTGCAGAACAGGAGGATCAGGGCAAAGAGAAGGAGATGGAACAGGTCGGGCAAGGTTGCAGCGACTGAGAAGAGCAAAAGAAGGAAGGGAAAAGAAGAAAAAAGAGGCTGGATCGGAGTCCGTCAAGTAAGAGGAGGGACTGGTTGTGTAGAGCAGGCGGAGTAAAAAAGGTGAAAAAAGTCCAGTCCCTGAAAAAATTCGGATACTCCCCCCCCCGAAAAAGCACGAAAAATCCCGACCGGAGCAATTCCGGTCGGGATTTTCAAGTTTCTGTCACTCCCGCGAAAACGGGAAATCCAATCGGGGAAGCCAAGCCCTCCCCGGGTCAGGCTATTCGCCCCAACCCGGATTCTGCTTGCACTTCGTCATCAGGTCGAGATCCCGCTGCGGAATCGGGAGCAGTTCGTGACGGCCCTCCACCGTAAAGCGGGCTACGGCATAATTGGCATTCGTGAACCAGTTCACCAACTCCTGAGCCGTATTGCGGATCGTCGTGTAGTAGATACCCCAACGGATCAGATCCTGCTTGCGGTGACCCTCAAAGCAGAGCTCATAGGCCCGCTCCTTGCGGATCGCCTCCCGGAGCTCCTCCTGCGAAAGAGCATACGAAAGATCATGCAGCGTATCCCCGAAGCCGCGGCGACGAACCGCATTCACCGCATCCACCGCATCCACGATCGAGCCGCCCGATTCGTTCAGCGCCTCGGCAAACAGCAGCAGCACGTCCGAATAACGCAGGATATACCAGTTGATACACGATTTGTCGTTGTTGACCATGTAGTTCGCCGAATTGACGTACTTCTCCGTATCCCACTTCGCCGGCGTGAAGAGCTGACGCTGCTTGTTGTAGTTATCTTCCGAAGGGCTGCTCACCGTCGAGAAGTAGGTGACAGGCCCGTCGCCCTTCGACGAATCGTACTTGTAGTCGGCAATCGACAGCGCCATACGCGGGTCGTCGTGCGTCTCCCACTCCCGCGTGAAGGTGTAGACTACCTTCCAGTTTCCGGCATTACGACCCCGCTGTCCCTCCACAGCATCGGCCACTACGCCGTTCCACTTGCCGATACGTCCGGCCGTCTGATCGCTGTCCAGACTCGTCGGCGAGTAGAACGACACCTCGATCAGACTCTCGCCCGCATCCCAGATGCCATTGCAAGTGTTCGACCATACGGTTTCGTAATCGGGGTTCAGGCGGTGCTTGCCCGACTCCACGACCTGACGTGCCACCTTCGCAGCCTCGGCCCATTTCGACTCGTCACGTACCGGATAACCCGCCCACGTGCAATAGACCTTCGCCAGCAGCCCCAGCGCTGCACCCTTCGAGAAACGGTAGGCATTCGACGAACGTTTCGTATCGTCTACAGCCCACGGAAGAACCTCCGAAGCGTATTTCAGATCCTCCTCGATGAAGGCATAAACATCCTTCGGATCAGACTGGACATACTCCGTGGCCGGAATGTTCGACTCGGCGGTCGACTTCACCAGCACCACATTCCCGTACCAGCGGACCAGCTCGAAGTAGAACAACGCCCGCAAAGCCCGCGCTTCACCCAGGTAGATCGTCGCCAACTCCCGATTCGAAGAGTTCCAGTCGTCCAGGCGCGACGATACCGTCTCGATGAAGTCGTTGGCGTCGTAGATCGACGAATAGAGTTTCTGCCACGTCTGCATGATCTGCTGCGTCGACGGGTTGTGCGAATTGGTCGGAATCTCGCGGAACGACGTCGTCGAGTTGCCCTCGCACTGCGCAATGTCCGACGATATGGTGAACAGCAGCGACAGATGATAGGAGTAGAGATACTCGTTGGACAGGTCCTTGTAGATGCCCATCAGCACCGTCTCGGCCTCCGCAGCATTGTTCACGTAGTTGCCCTTGCCGACCTCCGTATAGGACTCCTCCTCCAGCAGATCGGAGCACGATACCCCAAAAAGAAGCCCCAGCGTCGACAAACCGTATAATAATATCTTTTTCATAATGCTATAGCGTTTTTAGAATGTCAGGTCAAGTCCGATCGTATATACTTTGCTGCGCGGGTAGGCACCCCAGTCGAGCGACGGAGTCATCGGGTTCGAGGCACGCATGTTCACCTCGGGATCATAGCCCGTGTAGCCCGTCACGACGAAGAGATTCTGCCCCGAGAAGTAAACGCGGAGTTTCGAAACATAGAATTTCCGCGTCCAGTGCTGCGGAAGCGTATAGCCCAGTGTCAAACTCTTCAGTCGCAGGAACGAGCCGTCCTCGATGAAGCGAGAGTAGATCTCGTTCTTCACGTAACCATCCCAGCGCGGCACACTGTTCGAGGCGTTCGTCGCCGTCCAGCGGTCGGCAACCTCGGCCATCATGTTCGCCCGCTGGTCCTGCGTCTGCGAAGCGTAGATCCGCGTGGCATTATAGACATCGTTGCCGTAGTTGAACTGGAACATGAAACTCAGGTCAACGCCCTTGTAGGAGAAGGTGTTGGTGATACCGCCGTACCACTTCGGCGTACCGTTGCCGATCACCGTACGGTCGTTGGTCGTGATCTTGCCATCACCATCCATATCCTTGTACTTCACTACGCCCGGACCGAACTCACCGCTCGTATAGTGCTCCGACATGTCCACGACGCCGTCACGCAAACGCGTCTCGCCCGTTGCCGCATCAACCACGAAATCCGACGACTGGTAAACCCCGTCGAACTGATAGCCGTAGATCAGACCCAGCGACTGCCCGATCTGAGCCATATAGTCATAACCCGTATAGTCGCTGTTCCACGACGCCGAGGTGTACATCGTCGCGGCTCCGTCGGCCAGGGCTCGCAGTTCGTTGCGGATGAACGAGATGTTGAAGTCCGTCGTCCAGCGGAATCCGCTCGGAGAGACGATGTTCGTCGAATTGATCGCCAGTTCGAGGCCCTGGTTGCGGATCTTGCCCACGTTCTGCCACTGCGATCCGAAACCCGAAACATACGCCTTGTTGGCGGCCATCAGCAGGTCCTTCGTATCTTTGAGGAAGACATCAGCCGTAATGTTCAACCGGTTGCGGAACAGACCCAGGTCGATACCGATATTCGTACTCTGCGACGCCTCCCACTTGAGGTCTTCGTTGGGGAGCTGCTTGGGAGAGAGTACCGTGATCAGACTGTTTCCGTAGCCGTATTTGCTCTGTGAATAGAGCGTCAGCGACAGGTAGTTCGTGATGCGGTCATTACCCACAACGCCCCAGCCGGCACGCAACTTCAGGTTCGAAACCACATCCTGATTCTTCATGAACGGCTCCTCCGAAATACGCCAGGCGGCCGAGAACGAGGGGAAGTAACCCCACTTGTTATTCTTCGAGAAGACCGTCGAACCGTCGGCTCGGATCGTCGCCGTAAAGAGGTAGCGATCCTTGTAGCTGTAGTTTCCGCGGGCGAAGAACGACACCAGCATGTTGTCCGACCGCGACGAGGTTACCTGGCTCGGCGTGGCGCCCAGCCCCAGGTTATCGTTGCCCAGGTTGTCAAACGGGAAATCCGTGGACTGACCCTTGAGGTACTCCGTACCCTTGAACGAGGTCTCCTGACCCAGCATCACGTCAAAGGCGTGACCGTTCTTCTTGTCATATTTATATGTAAGGTAGTTGAAGTTCGTCCACCGCACGTCGCGCGTCATCTGCGTCGAACCGTAAGGAGTCTGCCCGTTGCGGTAGGCCTCCTTCGAGCCATCGTAGTAGAACTGGTAGTAGCGCGTATTGGTCGTGAAGTAGGAACCCGCCGTGCGGAAGCTCCACCCCTTGCCGAGATTGAAGTTCAAAGCCACGTTTCCGGACCACATTTCCGCTTTGCGCGTGTTGGTCACCGATTCGGCCTGCTTGATCGGGTTCACCTGCGAGAGCGACTCCGACGACTCCAGTTCCAGCGGGTCGATTGCCAAATTCAACAACTCCTCGTCGGTCAGCCGAACGCCGCCCGTCGGACGGGCCCGCAGAATCTGCCCCAGCATGTTGAAACGTCCGTTATCACCCGAAGTACCCACACCGCGCTTGTCCGTGAAGGCATAGTTCACCGTGGCGTCGACGGTCAGCAGTTTCGAAACCTGATGGCTCACGCGCATCTTCGCCGTAATTTTGTTGAAGGCGCTGTTCCTGAAGATACCGTTCTCCAGAAAGTCCGAGAACGAGAAGGCATACTTCGTGCGGTCCGAACCGCCCGACACCGAGACATTGTGATCCTGCGACCACGTCGGCTGGAAGGTCTCGCTCTGCCAGTCGATGCCCGAAACCCCGATATAGTCGTCAATCGTCTGGTAACGATACGGGATGCCGTTATCGTCGTTGCCGGTCTTGTAATAGGTGTCGCCGAACTTGTCGGGCCACGCCTCGGTCTGCAGACGCACGAATTCGTAGGGCGACAGCAGATCGAGCTTCTTGGAGATTTCGCGGTAGCTCGCCGAACCGTTGTAGGTCACAACCGGGCGACCCTTCTTACCGGACTTGGTCGTCACCATCACCACGCCGTTCGCTGCCCGCGAACCGTAGATCGCCGACGACGAGGCATCCTTCAGCACCTCGATCGAAGCAATGTCCGAGTTCGAGAGGTAGTCGATGTTGTCAACCTGGAATCCGTCGACGATATAGAGCGGAGTGGTCTCGCCGTTGACCGATCCGATACCGCGGATCTTGATGTCGAAACCCGCACCCGGCGTACCGTCCGTCGCCGTGATCTGCACACCTGCGATCTGGCCGCCCAGCGCCTCCATCACCGACCCCGACTTGAAACCCTCGACATCCTTGGCCGAAACCGAGGCGATCGAACCCGTCAGGTCGCTGCGCTTCTGCGCACCGTAACCCACAACGACCACTTCATCCATCACATTGGTTTCGGGCTCCAGCTTCACGTCAATCGTCGTCTGAGCCCCGACGGCAATCTCCTGCGATTTGTAACCCAGGTAGGAGAAGACCAGCACGGCACCTTTCTTCACCGAGAGGTTGTACATACCCTTGAGGTCCGTCGAGACACCCTGCGTCGTGCCCTTCACCACGACGTTGGCGCCGATGGCCGGCTGTCCGTTTTCATCGACCACCGTACCCGTTATCTTGTTCTGGGCCGTGGCAGCAAAGGCCACTACCAGGGCGAGAAGGGTCAGAACCCCTCTCAGCCCGAATGCCCGTTTCTTCATATCTTTCATAAGATTCTTTCAGTTAGGTTAAAATTTCTCGTCGAACCATACCCACAGCGGGAAAATCTGCGACTTCGAATCGCTGACACCGCCTTCATTGCCGTCGGTCACGAAGGTCATCTGACCGATGAATGCTCCATTGGCGGCCACCCCGTTGGCATCGACCCACTTGTTCGGGTTGACAACCAACGACTTCGTCACGGGATCCACATAACACAACGCCGAACTCAACCGAGAAGCGTTTGAGTAGTAGGAGACGGGATCCTTCGAACCAGTTTTGACTTCGCTCGAACCGATGCTCGTATAGTAGGAAGTCCAAACAGTATTCATGAACGATCCTGCCGTTGCAGGCTGCCCGTCGGTATGCGGACCGGCAAAGTTATAATAGTTGAACGTACGACGGTAGTCCATCAGGAAGAGCGACGGTTCGACGCCATCAACGGTCGGAGCCACCGAGGTGCCGCCCGTACGCGGGTTCACCTGGAAGACGAACGGTGTATAGTGAACCGTCACACCGTTGACAGCCTGGATGAACGAGAAGAAGATCGGAACCGTCACCGACGTCTCACCCACTTTCCCCTTACCGGCCGTTGCCGTCACCAGAATCAGACCTCCATTATTGGCCTTGAACCCTTTCGGAGAGAGTTCACCCGTCTCCGAATCGATCAGCGAACCCGAGCACTGATGCTTGGTCTGGATCGACCAGGAGAGTTGCGTACCCGGCTTGGCATCGGTCGTCGGCATCAGCTTCAGAGACGTCAATTCGCTCTCCTTCGCACAACGGTACTGGTTGGCATAGTTCTCGGCCGGTTCCAGCCCCAGGTTGTTGCCGTAAACGATCTTCGTGAAGTAGTAGGGATTCTCGTTCACGGTCAACTGGAGCGTCGTTTCGGCCTGGCCCTTCAGGTTCGACGCCACAACCGGAATCGCATAGCTGCCCAGCGGTATCGAGTGGCCCTTCGCAGCCGAAATCTTACCCGTCGCGGCATCGATCGTAATCTGGCCTTCAACCTCCGCCGGGAGCGTACCCAGCGCAAAGACCGCCTCGTCACCGACGAACCCGGCACGCTTCTCGGCCGTGAACTCGCCGCCCTGGATCGCCTCAACGGGATCGTAGGCAAACGTCGCGGCATCGATCGGCTCGATGTAGTCCACCACCGTCAGCGTGAAGGCTCCGTCGAAATCCGCCGATCCGAAGTCGTTCGTCACCGTCAGGTCCACCGTATAAACCGCATCAATGGGCAGGCCGTTGCCTGCATCCACCGAGATAACACCCGTTGCAGGATCGATCTTGATCAAATCCGTCTCGGGGCTGTTCTCTCCCGGACGAACCTGGCGAATAGCCCAGCTAAGTCCGTCGGGAGACCCCTTCAGCGTCGGAGTCGTGCTGCTGAAAGCCATGTCGGTCTCGATACGGCCGGCCGAAGAGGGATAGCTCACCGACAGCGGAAGACTCGTAATCCGACCCGTCAACAGACCTTCGTAGGTCATCTCCCCGGCGTAGGTCTTCACCCGGATCGGCAGCGGGTAGTTGCCCGGCATCACCTCGCCCTTGAAATTGGCGTTGAGCGATACGACACCGGCCGAAGTGATCGAGAAATACTCCTGACCCTCCGGCTGCACGAGGCTGTAGCTCTGGATCGAAACCGATTCCCCGACAGGCTCTACGGTCACCGAAGCCTCGGTCGTCTCCAGATCGGCATACGGAATCTCCAGCGTCGGGGCGCTGACCGTCAACGCCTCGGGCGTTGCGGGCGACATCCGCACCGTGAAGATGTCCTTGAACGTGTAGCGGGCTCCGCCGGCCAGACACGAGATCGTCAGTTTATAGACGCCCGGTTCCAGCGTCTCCGTATTCGTAATGGAGACGATACCCGTCACGGCATTGATCGAGAAGCTCTCGCTCGAAACGGCCGCATCGTCGAGCGTAATGCCCGTAATGGCGAAATCCGACGGTGCCGGACCGTAGTAGGTCGGAGCATCCGAGTTGAAAAGCATCGAGGGGCCGATATTCACAACCTCCGAATAGTAGAGGTCCAAAGCATCCGACGTTTCGTCGTCTTTACAGCCCGTAAAGAGCACCCCGCCCAGCAAAAACGCCGTGACGACAAGGCTCATATTTCGAAACAGTGATTTCATATTCGTTTTGCAGTTTTAGGTTTACAGCGTATAGGAGAGGTTATAGGTCTTGCCGTCGATCCGAACCGAAATCGAGGCGCCCGTCTCCGACCACTCGCCCGTATTGATCTCAACACTCTGTGCCGCAGCGTCCGTCGTCGGGAACAGAACCGTCACGTAACGGACCGCAGCATCCGAAGCGCTCTTCTCGATATTGAGCTGGTAGGCCTTGCGGTCGATCTCCTTGTAGGAGTCGGTCACGATGTTGTAGGCCACGAAGCCATCCTTCTCGGCAAAGGTGAATGCCTTGTCCGAAACCGTCCGAACCAACAGGTTGTTGCCGTCGGAGAAGGCCGTATGGAATCCGCCCTCGGCCGTATCCAACACCACCTGCGAATCGTTGCCCTCCACGACGTTGAAGTTCAGGTTCACCGTACCCTCGGCCGAGCCGTAGCCCTCGTCGAGAATCACGTAGAACTTGTCGTTCACCAGGAAAACCGAACGGCGGTGCGTCAGACCCGCGTAGGAGGGGTTCTCCAGCACCAGGATATCGTAGGAATAAGAGGAGGTCGATCGGGTCTCCTGCTTGAGCATCCGGCCCGCGCTCGTCACGTTCTTGCCATCGAGCGTCAGCGTATTGTGCGCCGTCGTGGCGGCGTAGCGGGCCCGAATCGCATTCGTGGCCGCATCCCCCTGGTAAGCTCCGGCTCCCGAATCGGGGAAGAAGTTCCGGCCCTTGACCCACAACTCGAACGTATTGTTGTCCGACTGGCGGTGCCACTGGTCCACATCCACGTCGGGTCGGTTCTGCAGCACCATCATCAGATCCTGCATCGTCCAGCCCGTGCGCATCATGTAATAGCCGCAGTCCGCATAGCACTTCACCCGCGTCGCGGGAGCCGTCCCCTGGGTTCCCCCGGTCGCCATCCACGCCAGCTCCGCATTGTCGGGGAAGAGTGCCAGGTAGTTCGTCAGGTTGCGCTTCAGCACGCTCTCCGTCCACGAGGAGGCCCGCGTGTCGGCCATGTTCGGAACCGTATAGTTCGGGTAGATCATGTTCATCACCACGTCCACCATCTTCTGCATCGACGAAACGTAGTTCGACGGGAAGTAGCTCTCGCCGTTGTTGAGCTGCGCTACCAGCAGCGCCGAACGGAAATCCTCGATACTCGAAATGTGGTACGAGAAGTCGCCGTCCTTGAGCCAGCCGTCGTCGAAATACTGCTCCGTGATCTGGCGCCCCAGCACACCCGGGCCATTCGTCCGCCACGTTGCGGCGTTTTTCAGCTCGGGGAAGAGCATTCCCGCGAAGGTCACCGCCTGAGCCTGCGTGATCAGATGGTTCGTCGCCGTCGAATAGTTGTTCATGATGTGGTTCACCTGCTCGTCGAAGTGCTTCAGAACCGTCGACAGCCACTCGCCCGTCATCGTCTCCGAACGCTGGTAATACTCCAGCAGCGCGCACTGGTCGATCACTCGCGCCGCAACGTCCAGTGGACGCCACGTCCACGAATTCGTCACATCGGTGCCCTGCTCCGGTTTGGGATTCTTCTCCAGCCAGTCGCCGTAGACCTCCATCCAGTTCTCGACGTAGCGTTCGTCGCTTGTCGCGTTATAGGCCTTGCCCTGCATGATCATCCACTGGTGGCGGTGCAGCTGCCAGCGGAATTCATTGGCCGGGCTATGCAAAAGCGTCCAGTCGATACCGTCGTTCGCGGTGTTCATGAACGAATAGGGAACGTTCGTCCCGGCCGACGTGTCGAAGTAGTTCTTCACGTAGAAACGGTAGCCGTTCTCCCGGAAGGCGTAGTCCGCCCAGCTCGTCTCCGAAGCCGTCGCCTGGTCGCTTTCGACCTTCACGTTGGGGTTCCGGCCGTGGGTCCGCGCACGGTAGGCGTTCAGCAACTCCTGCTGTGCCAGCCGGTAGTCGCCGGCCGCACAGGCCGCCGAAACCTTCGAGAGTCCTCCGTAGGAGAGGTCCAGCAATTCGAAGATCGAGGTGTCGATCCCGCCGTTCATCGCCACCGAACCGCTCTCAACCCACGCCTTTGCATCCTTCATCTCGGGAAAGATCGTTCCGGCACGATAGACCGCATAGGACTCCTGAGCCAGTTCGTCACCATCCTCCGCATAGTGGTTCATCACGTGCCCGACCTGTTCGACCAGATTCGAGAGGTACGAAGCCAGCAACTGCGGCGTGAACGACGAGGACTGCATGAAATAGTAGAGCAGGTCGCATTGTGCCTCGACACGGTACGACACGTCGATCGGACGCCACGCATAGAGCGCCTCACGAACCGCTTCGGGCTGGCCCGACGGATCGGCATTGAAATCGTAATCGCCCTCCGGAAGCGGGAAGGTCTCCAGCCAGCTCTCGTAGACCGATGCCCACGACTCGACATAGTTCTCGTCGAGCGATACACGGTAGGCCTTGCCCTGCGGAACCATCCACTCCAGGCGGTGCAGGCGGAAACGCTCCTCAGTCTCACCCGTCGAACGCGCCGTCCAGTCGAGTTTGCCGCTGGTATTCTGATAGGAATAGGGTTTGTCACCGTCGAGATAACCCTCGACGTAGAAACGGTAACCGTCCTTCGCATCGCCCGAGGCCGGAAGGGCGTAGTCGGCCCACAACTGCTCCTGGGCCGTGATCGACGGCGCTATCAGGTTGACATTGCCGTTGACCAGACTCCGCGAACGGAAATAGTTCAACAAGGCTTGGGCCGCCAGGTAATACTGGTCGGATTCATAGTAGGCCTTCACGGAGGCGAGTTCCGGAAGGTCCAGATTCAACGCCTTGAATACCCGGGCGTCGATCACACTGTTTCCGGGAATCACCGGATCGGTCGTTTCCGAACCGTTGCTGTCCTCGGTGCCCATCACTTCGTCCCCCAGGCACCCTACGGTGAGGGTCGAAGAAACGACAAGACAGAACAACGAGATCTTCGTAAAGATTCGTTTCATAGAGTTAATGGTTTTAGGGTTTGCTTGTTTCAGAGCTGCAGAGGATCTACACCCCGCAGCGAAAGGTAACGCTGGATAGCCTCCAGGTAGTAGTAGTCCGCATAGTTGAGCGGCGTGTCGATCTCGCTCTCGGCGGGCAGGTGACCCACACTGTGCTTCAGGATGAAGCCCCCGTTGGTACCCTTCTCGGCCAGGTAGGCATCCGACGACAGGCTCATCAGCATCGCTTCGGCCCGCTCGAAATAGGCCTTGCCCTCGCTCTCGGGAACCAGCGTCGACAACTCGAAGAGCGCCGAGGCAATCACCGCTGCGGCCGAGGCGTCACGCGGAGCATTCGGAATGTCCGGAGCGTCGTAGTCCCAATAGGGAATCAGATCCTCGGGCGTACGGGGATGGTTCATCACGAACGAAGCGATGCGACGCGCATGGTCCAGATACGTCGTGTCGCCCGTCTCGCGGTAGCACATCGTATAGCCGTAGAGTCCCCAGCCCTGGCCCCGGGCCCAGGCCGAAGAGTCGGAATAGCCCTGGAATGTCCCGCGGCTCTCGACCGTGCCGTCGTCGTTATAGCTTACGACGTGGTACGAGCTGGCGTCCTCGCGGAAGTGGTTCTGCAGCGTGATGTCGGCATGGCGCACCGCCACGTCGCGGTACTTCGGATCGCCCGTATGCTTCGAGGCCCAGAAGAGCATCTCCAGGTTCATCATGTTGTCGATGATCACCGGGTAGTTCCACTCCCCGAAGTCCCACGAGCGGATCACGCCGATGACCGAATCCTGACGCGAAATGAGGCTGTTGGCCGCCTCGACGATCACTTCGGCAGAATGGGCGTCGTGAAGGGCCTGCTGCTGCTGTCCGTAGCTGCAGAAGACCATGAAGCCCAGGTCGTGCGTCCCCTTATAATATTGTATGCCTTCGAGGCGCGCGGTGAACTTCTCGGCCTCGGCACGCAGGTGCTCGTCGCCCGTCAGGCGGTAGGCTTCCCACAGCGTACCCGGATAGAAGCCGCTGGTCCAGTCCTTCGGGTCCACGACCTTGAATTTCGGCATCAGCGAGCGCGGAAAGCCCGACAGCGAATCGAACTCCGCGGCGGAGAGTTCCAACTGAGCGTGTGCAACGTCAATGGCCCGCTTCACGGCGTCGATCTTCGGATCGGACCCCGCGTGGCAGGAGCTCAGCACGAAAAGGGAAAAAAGTCCCGGAATCAGGAGGAGGTTTTTTCTCATGGATGGTTCAGGTTTTTGTATTCAGGTTGTTTTGACGAATACAAAAGTACCCATAAGCCCCCGGAGAGACCCCGAGAATTGAAGAATTGATTTTTAAAACCGCTCAAATAACCTTCAATTTTGTGCAACGGAATGCGGAATTTGTCCAAAAACCGCCCGAAAAGGCTTTCCGACAGGGTTTTCGGAGAAAGCCCCGCGACCCTTTCGGGCGGGGTTGCAGGGGCCTGTCCGAGACAAAAAAAGGGGTATCCCTGTCGGCGGCACCCCTTGTCTGCGGCCTTTGCGGCCCCCTATTTCAGCGGCGAGTCCGGTTCGCGGGACATCACCAGGTAGAACATCCGGTCGAGGAAGCCCGGCGCAAACTTCTTCACGAAATGCGTCGCACGACCCTCGGCTTCCATCAGGCACAGCCGCTTGCGGCGCACGATCCCCCGCCCTACGATCCGGGCCACCTGCTCGGCGGTCATCATCTTCGATTCGTCGCGCGGCGTCTCGCCCTGCTGCGAACCGTCGGCCGTCAGCGCCGAGAAGCGCACGTTCGAGGCCGTGAACCCCGGGCAGGCGATCATCACGTGGAGGCCCTTCTTGAGATTCTCGATGCGCAGCGTCTCCAGGAAACCCGTCATGGCGTATTTCGACGCCGAATAACCCGTGCGGCCGGGCAGTCCGTGCAGTCCGGCGACCGACGAGATGCCGACGATCGAGCCCTTCGTCTGCTGGAGGTACGGCAGCGCGTATTTGCAGCAGTTGACCGTGCCCCAGAAGTTCACATCCATCAGGCGGTGCAGCACGTCGAGCTCCACGTCGTCGAAAAGCGCCCGCATCGAGATCCCCGCGTTGCAGATCAGCACATCCAGGCGCCCGAACTCCCGGACGGCCGTCTCGATCAACTCGCGGCACTCCTCGGGTTGGGTCACGTCCACCCCGCAGTAGGCCGCCTGGCCCCCGTGGGTGCGGATCTCCCCCGCCAGGAGTTGCAGTTTCTGCACGCTGCGCGCTCCGAGCACCACCTTCGCGCCCTGCACCGCATAGACCTTCGCCATCGCCTCGCCGATCCCCGACGATGCGCCCGTGATGACGATCACGCGATCTTTCAATGTCTTCATATCGTTTGTTTACGCTTTGTTTTCGATTTCACGCCGCAGCCCGGGGTCTCAATCCGCACACTCGATCACCCGTGTATCGCAGGCCATGTGCACCCCCGGGGGCAGCGTCGGTTCCGTCTCGGCCTGCAGCCCGATGTCGTGCGACATGTGCGTCAGCCACGCCTCCCGCGGCCCCACCCGACGGATCAGTTCCAGCGCCTCGGCGACGTTGAAGTGCGAGTAGTGCTCGGCAAAGCGCAGCGCATTGACCACCAGCACCTCCACACCCCGGAGTTTCTCCACCTCCGCGTCTTCGATCGTCTTGAAGTCCGTCAGGTAGGCCAGCCGGCCGATCCGGTAGCCCGTCACGGTGAAGCGCTCGGAGTGGTGCCCCGAGACGGGGAGGATCTCGACGCCGCCCACCGTAAAGGGGCGCTCGACGTCGATCTCGTGGAGCTCGATCTCCGGGACCCCGCGGTACTTGTCCTGCGCAAAGGCGTAGTCGAAATCCTTGCGCACGCACGCGGCGGTCCGCGGCGAGGCGTAGATCCCCACGCGGTGAATCGTCGGCGGATAATCCACGAAATTGAACGCCCGCACGTCGTCCAGCCCCCCGATGTGGTCCTTGTGTTCGTGGGTGAGCAGGATGCCGTCGATGTGGCGCACTCCGGTGCAGAGCATCTGGTAGCGGAAATCCGGGCCTGCGTCGATCACGAGCCGCACGCCCCGGGTTTCGACCATCGCCGAGGTGCGCAGACGGTGGTCCCGGGGGTCGGCCGACATGCAGACCCGGCAGCGGCACCCGATCACGGGCACGCCTTGCGAGGTTCCGGTTCCCAGAAAGGTGAGTTTCATGGTTGCAAAGGTAACGATTTTCGCGCAAAATGCCGCGGCCCGCCGCCGAAAACACACCTGCCAAAGAGGCCGGAAAGCGTGCCGCCGATGCCATCCCTCCGAAAAAAGCGTTTGCACGCCCGGAATTTTTTCATTATTTTTACAAAATAGAATCCCGAAGCTAACCACCCCATACCGAATGAAAAAAACGATTCTGATCGCCGCGGCGCTGCTGCTGGGTGCCGCAGCCCACGCTCTGCCCCGGAAGAGCTACACCCTCGCCTCGCCCGACAGACGACTGCAGACGACCGTCACGGCCGCCGAGGTGCTGACCTACGACATCGTGCGCGACGGACGCACGCTGCTGGAGGCTTCGCCCCTCGCCATGACACTCGACAACGGCGTCGTGTGGGGCGTCGCACCCCGCATCACGAAGGCCTCCCGCACCAGCGTCGACCGGTGGATCGCCTCGCCCCTCTACCGGGCCGACTCGATCCGCGAAAACTACAACACCCTGACCCTCCGCATGAAGGGAGACTGGAGCGTGGAGTTCCGCGCCTACGACGACGGCGTGGCCTACCGGTTCGTGAGCCATGCCCGCAAGCCCTTTCACGTCGTGAACGAATGCGTCGAGTACCGCTTCCCCGCAGATTTCCAGACCACGGTCCCCTATGTCACCGCAGGGACCGACGGCAATTTCGACTCGCAGTTCTACCACTCGTTCGAGAACATCTACACCGAGGCGCCCCTCTCGCAGATGAATCCCGGGCGCCTGGCCTTCCTGCCCCTCGTGGTCGATGCCGGGCAGGGTGTGAAGCTCTGCCTCTCGGAGAGCGACCTCTGCGACTACCCCGGGCTCTATCTCCGCAACGCCGACGGCGGAACCGCCCTGACCGGGATGTTCGCCCCCTGTCCCGAACGGCTCGAACAGGGCGGGCACAACCAGTTGCAGATGGTCGTCCGCACACGCAAGGGGCACATTGCCGAGGTCGCCGCTCCGCGGAGCTTCCCGTGGCGCATGGCCGTCGTGGGCAGCGATGCACAGCTCGCCGCCTCGAACCTGAGCTACCTGCTCGCCGCCCCCTCGAAGATCGACGACACGTCGTGGATCCGTCCCGGGAAGGTCGCCTGGGAGTGGTGGAACGACTGGAACCTCGCCGGCGTCGACTTCCGAACCGGAGTCAACAATGCCACCTACAAATACTACATCGATTTCGCCGCAGCGAACGGCATCGAATACGTCATTCTCGACGAAGGCTGGGCCGTCAACCTCCAGGCCGATCTGATGCAGGTCGTGCCGGAGATCGACCTGCACGAACTCGTCGAGTACGGCGCCGCACGCAACGTCGGGATCATCCTCTGGGCCGGGTATTACGCCTTCGACCGCGACATGGAGCGTGTCTGCCGCCACTACGCCGAGATGGGCGTCAAGGGCTTCAAGGTCGACTTCATGGACCGCGACGACCAGCAGATGACCGCCTTCAACCACCGCGCCGCCGCCACCGCCGCGAAATACCGGCTGCTGATCGACTTCCACGGAACCCACAAGCCCGCCGGCCTGAACCGCACGTGGCCCAACGTCCTCAACTTCGAGGGCGTACACGGGCTGGAGCAGCTCAAATGGCGTCCCGCCTCGCACGACCAGGTGAAATACGACACCCAACTCCCCTTCATCCGCCAGGTGGCCGGACCGATGGACTACACCCAGGGAGCGATGATCAACGCCACGCGCCAGAACTACCGCCCCTCGAATTCGGAACCCATGAGCCAGGGAACCCGCTGTCACCAGCTCGGACTCTACATCGTGCTGGACTCCCCGCTGAACATGCTCTGCGACTCCCCGACGAACTACCTCAAGGAGATGGAATGCACGCGCTTCATCGCCGGGATCCCGACCGTCTGGGACGAGACCCGGATCCTCGCGGGCGAGATCGGCGAGTACATCGTCACGGCACGCCGCAAGGGCTCGACGTGGTACATCGGCGGCATCACCGACTGGACGCCCCGCGACCTGAAGATCGACCTCTCGTTCCTCGGCGGAACCCGCACGGCCGAACTCTTCCGCGACGGCGTGAATGCCGACCGCAAGGCCTCGGACTACCGCCGCGAAGAGCTCCGCCTCGACACCGCCCGACCCTTCGAGGTGCATCTCGCCCCCGGAGGCGGCTTCACCCTGAAGGTCGAGGCCGAATAGCCGCGGCCGGGGCGGTTCCGACGGAGAGAGTTCCGTCCCGCCCCACCGAAAAAGCCCCCGCACAGAGACCGTGCGGGGGCTTTTCGTGGAGGGGCCTGGCAAAAACCGTCAGAAGCCTCCCTCGATGTTCCAGTAGAAGGCTCGTGAGCCCTGCATCTTCGTCGCGGCATCCATCTCCCGGAACGCCTCCAGCAGCGGTGCGACCTGTTCGTCCTCGACGATCGCCAGGATCGAGGCGTTCATCGACGGCCAGGCGTGTGTCCCGTAGTGGGGTTCGCCGTCCACCGACCCGCGCCCCTGCGTCAAGGCCCACTTCGTGAAGCCCCGGATCCCCTGTTCGTCCAGAATCGCGTGGACCCGGTCGGTCAGCGCCTGGTTATAGGATAAAAATACGGCTTTCATGGTTCGATCTCGTTTTTCGGTTTTACAATCCTCAATGGCGGCTCGCCTGGTGGGCCGCAGCGAGGCGGGCCAGACGCTCACGCTCCTTGCGCTGCGAGCGGTTCACCAGAATCGAATAGAGCACCGGCACGATGAAGAGCGTCAGGATCGTCGAGAAGGTCAGGCCTCCGATCACCGCGATACCCATCGGCTGCCACGTCTCCGACCCGGCTCCCGTGCCGATCGCCAGCGGCAACATACCCAGCACGGTCGTGAACGACGTCATCAGCACCGGGCGCAGACGGCTCTTGCCGCCCGCAATCACCGCCTCGAAGACCCCCGACCCGCGCTCGATCAGCAGGTTCATGTAGTCCACCATCACGATACCGTTCTTCGTCACGATGCCCACCAGCATGATCGCCCCGATCAGCGCAATGAGCGACAGCGGCGTGGAGGTGATCCACAGCGCCAGGAAGACCCCCGTAAAGGCGAACGGAATCGTAAACATGATGATAAACGGGAACTTCAGCGACTCGAACTGCGTGGCCATGACGATGTAGACCAGAATGACGATCAGCACGAAGAGCGTCAGCAGGTCCGAGAAGGCGTCGCCCTGGTCCTCGACCGTACCGCCCACTTCGAGATCCACACCCTCCGGCGTCGGGTAGTCGGCAATCAGCCGGTTCACGGCCGCCACCACGTCGCCCAGCGCAACCCCCGCTCCGAGCGTCGACTCCACGGAGATGACCCGCTGGCGGTTTTCGCGTTCGATCTCCGGCGCAGCGTACTCCTCCTCGACCGAACCCACCTCCTTGAGCTTCACGGGACGCCCCTGGGCGTTGTACAGCGTGATGTTCTCGACATCCTCCACCCGCGTGCGGAACGGCTCCGCATAGCGGACCACGATGTCGTATTCGTCGCCGTCCTCGCGGTATTTCGACGCCACGAGCCCGTCGATGCGGTTCCGCACGGCCTGCGATGCCGTGGCGCTGTTCATCCCGTAGTACGACAGGCGGTCGCGGTCGAAGACCACGTTGTACTCCGGGCGCAGGTCGTCACGCGACAGCTTCACGTCCCGCACGCCCGGAATCGCCCGCAATTTTCCCTTCAGGTCGTTGGCAATGGCGTTCGTCACGTCCATGTCGTAGCCGAAGACCTTGATGTCGACCGTCGCCGAACCGCTCATGTTGCCCATCGAACCGCCCGGCGTAAGCGTATACTGCCGGATCTCCGGAATCGAGTCGAGATCCTGCCGCAACAGGTCCGAAATCACGTAGATCGACCGCTCGCGTTCGCCGACGTCCGTCAGACGCATGTTGTAGTTGATGATGTGCGAGCCGGTGGTCTGCATCGCCGCAAAGGCGTTGTCCGACGAGTTTGCGCCGGCCGAGGCCGAAACCAGCACGATCTCCGGATACTTCGCGTAGATGATGCTGTCGATCTGCCGCGCGATGCGCGCCGTGTACTCCACGGCGATATTCTGCTCCAGCTCCACGGTGGCCGAGATGCGGCTGTTGTCCGACGGCGGGAAGAACTCCGTCGGGACCTGCGTCAGCAGCCCCAGCGACACCACGAACAGCGACATCATCGAGAAGACCGTGATCCGCCGGTGATGGACCACCCAGTCCAGCGCCCGGGCATAGGCGTTGTCGAGCCACGTCAGCGCCCGGTCGATCGGCTTGTAGACCACGCCCACCCCCTTGTAGTCGTGCACGCCCCCTTCGAGCTTGAGCATGTAGGCCGACATCATCGGCGTGAGCGAAATGGCCGCCGTCGTCGAGACGCACACCACGATCGTCACGATCCAGCCCAACTCGCGGAACAGGATGCCCGCCATGCCCGGGACCATCGTCAGCGGCAGGAACACCGCAACGACCACCAGCGTCGTGGCGATGACCGACAGCCACACCTCGTTCGTGGCGTAGATGGCCGCCTCCTTCGGGTTCGAACCCCGCTCGATGTGGGTCGTGATGTTCTCCAGCACCACGATGGCGTCGTCGACCACCATGCCGATGGCGATCGACAGCGACGACAGCGAGATGATGTTCAGCGTCGAACCCGTGGCGAAGAGGTAGATGAACGAACAGATCAGCGACACCGGGATCGTCATGCAGATGATCAGCGTCGCCCGCCACCGCCCGAGGAAGACCATCACCACCAGCACCACGAAGATGAAGGCATAGAGAATCGTCTCCGAGAGCGAATGGATGGCGTCGGTGATCTCCTGCGAGCCCTCGAAGATCAGCTCCATCTTCACGTCGCGCGGCAGCGTCTTCTGGATCGCCGGCAGGCGCGACTGGATCTCCCGCACGATATTCACCGTATTGGCCCCCGACTGCTTCTGGAACATCACCCGCACGCCCCGCTGGCCGTTGACGCGTTCGTCCATCGTCGCCTTCTCCAGCGTGTCGCGGATCTCCGCCACGTCCGAGAGCATCACCGTGCGCCCCCCGGCGTTCGAAACCACGACCTTGCGCAACTCGTCCGAGAGCTTGAACTCCCCGTCGGCCTTGATATTGAACGTATTGTTGCCGATGTCGATCGTCCCGCTCGGGATGTTCACGTTCTCGGCGGCGATGATCTGGCCCAACTGCTCGACCGTCAGGTTGTAGGCCTCCAGGCGCGCCGGGTCGACATTCACCTGCACCTCCCGCTCCGGGGCGCCGATCACCGAGACGGCTCCCACGCCGTCCACCCGGTTCAGCACGTTCACCAGCTTGTCATCCAGAATCTTGTTCAGCGCCGGATAACTCTCCTCGGCCGTCACCGCCAGCATCATGATCGGCATCATCGACGACGAGAACTTGAAGATCGTCGGGTAGTCGATGTCGTCCGGCAGCATCGACTGCACGCGCGAAACCACATCGCGGATCTCGTTCGCCCCTTCGTCCAGGTCCGAGCCGTACTCGAACTCCACGGTGATCATCGAGACGTTGTCCTGCGATTTGGAGGTCAGTTTCTTGAGGTTGCTCACCGTATTGAGGTTGTCCTCCAGCACCCGCGTGATGTTGGTCTCGATCTCCGCGGCATTCGCCCCCGGATACATCGTGATGACCGAAATCTGCGGAATCTCAATCTCCGGATACTGGTCCACGGCCAGGTGCGACAGCGAGAAGAGGCCCATGACCATCACGCCGACGAACAACAGCACCGTAGAGATCGGTTTCCGGACCGCGCTTTCGTAAATTTTCATCGGTACGTCGTTTTTAGTCCTGTTTGATCTCCACGCGCGCACCGTCGAAGAGCTTCGACAGCGCCGTCACGGCCACCTGTTCGCCGGCCTCCACGCCCCGCAGCAGGTCCACCCGGTCACCGACCTGGCGTCCGACCTCCACCGAACGGCGTTCGGCCACCGTATCCCCCACGATGACATAGACATAGCGTTCGGCCGAACCCACCTGCTTCTGCACGGCCACGTCCGGCACCATCACGCCCTCCTTGCTGCCCATGTCGAAGCGCGTGCGGGCGTACATCCCCGGGCGGAGGCGCCCCGCCCCGTTCGGGACCGTCACCTCCACCTTGAAGGTCCGCGTCGTGGCGTCCAGCGCCGGGTAGATCAGCGAAACCCGACCCGGAAACATCTCCCCGGGGAAAATATCCACGTAGAGCTCGACCGGCATCCCGACCTTCACCTGCGGGAAAAACTGCTCCGAAATGTTCACGATCACCTTCAGCGGGTCGATCTGCATGATGTGCAGGATCGGCTGCTGCGCGAAGAGGTCCCCCGACTCGTAGTTCCGCGCCGTGACCACCCCCGAGATCGGCGAACGCACCTCGATGTTCTTCTTCAGATTCGCAACCACCTCCCGCTGCACGTCGAGCTGCGCCTTGGCCTGCTCGATCTGCTGCGCCGAGATACCCCCCGCCTCGTAGACCGGCAGCAGGCGGTTGTAGTCGCTCTCGACGGTCTGCAACTGCACGAGTTGCTGCGTGTATTGCGTCGGGTCGAGCGACACAACCAGTTGACCCTGGCGCACCTCGTCCCCCACGTCGACCAGAATCCGGTCGATATGCACGCCCGAGGCCGCCGGCGTAATGTCGTTCTCCCGGTAGGGCTCGATCTCCGAGGTGAACTCCTCCAGAAGCCGCACCGTCTCACCCGCAGCCGCCTCACTGCGGGTCAGCACCCGCGGTTGCTCCGCCTCCGGAGCCGTACGCTTTCCCCCGCCGCCGCAGCCGCCCAGCAGCACGACCGACGTCATCATCCACAGCATTTTTCTCATATCCGTCATGTTCCGATTTATTTACCCTATTGTTCGCGCCCCACGATCCGGTCGTACTCCGCCTTCGCCGTGAGGTAGTCGTAGATCGCCTGCGAGAAGTTCAACTGCGCCTGCGTCTGGGCCAGTTGCGCGCTGTTCAGTTCGAGGATCGTGCCCGCACCGGCCCGGTAGCGCGTATCCGAGATCCGATAGGCCTTACGCGCCTGCTCGACGGTCTTCTCCTGGGCGAACATCGTCTCCCGGGCCGTCAGCAGGTCGTTCAGCGCCGAGCGCACCTGCACGTCCAACTGCTGCCGCGCGTAGACCCGCTGCAGGGAGATCTGCGAAAGCTGGTTCTTCAATTCGCGCGACTTGTTCATGCGCGTCAGACCCGCGAAGATCGGAACCGACAACTGCACCCCCACCGAGATCGGATGCGTCCAGAAATAACGCGAATCGTCACCCGCCCCCATGTTCAGGAAGGGCTCCATGTCGTTGCCCGTCCAGGAGGCCGTGCCGAAGGCCGCCAACGTCGGAAGGCGCCCCGCATTGGCCGCCCGCAGCGAACGCTGCAACAACTCCTCCTGCAGTTCGAGCGAACGCAGGCTGCTGTTCTGCGAGACGTCCGGCGTCAGCCCCTCGGTCCCGGCCAGCACCTCGTCGCGCATGGCATCCAGCTCGCCCACCGCTTCGATCTCCACCTCCTCGGGAATCGAAAGGTACATCTTCAGCATCAGTTTGGCCAGCTTGATCGAATTCTCGGTCTGCAGGATCGTGGGCTTCAGGTTGCTCAACTGCACCTGGGCCGTCAGCAAATCGTACTCCGAGGCCAGGCCGTGTTCGTACTGCACACGCGTGTCGTCGACCGTACGCTGCACCGTGGCCTCCGATTCGCGCAGCACCGCCAGCGACTGTTCGGCCAGCAGGATGTTGTAGAACGCCTTGCGCACCTCGGCCACCAGGTCGATGCGCGACGAACGCGCCGCCTCGACCGCCGCAGCCCGCTGCGTGTCGTTCATCTTCAGCGTCCGGTAGACCGACGGCGCAAAGAGCGGCAGCGACAAATCGCCCTGCACGGCAAACGTATTGTCGGCGCCGAACGAGATTCCGCCCCGCATCTCCGACTTCACGATCGAACGCGTGTAGTTGCCCGACGCCGTAAGCTGCGGCAGCAGGCTCCCCCACGTCTGGCGTTTCACATAGTCGTAGCGCGCCACCTCCATCTCCGCCACCCGCACCGTCGGGTTCTCGCTCAGGGCGATCTCCAACGCCTCGGGAAGCGTCAGGCGCAACTGTGCCGAAACGCCCGTCGCGCCGAGAAGCACGGCGCCCCAACAGACCATACGCAAAAATCCTTTCATAACTCTCTTCCGATGTTTTTTCAATGTGACAGTTCTCCCGGATCAGTTTCCGGGCCGGGCCGGGTTGTAACGCTCCAGACATTCGTCGACGAGCCGCAACCCCTCGGCCGTCGAAATCCCCCGGAAAAAGGTGCTCACAATCTGCACGAAGGCCTCGCGTTCGCTCATCCCTTCGGGCAGGTACATGTCCTTGCGGTCGGTGATCGCCGACGCCGTATAATAGAGGACCGAGATGGCCAGGTCGATGTTGATCGTCTTCACGAACAGCCCGTCGGCAATCCCCTTTTCGAGCATCTCCTGCATGTCGCGGCGGCTCTTCACGGAGCCTTCGCGCAGCAGGCGTTCGTGCACCGCCGGGTAGAACTTCCGCAGATTGCCCAGCAGGCGGTGGATCAGCTCCGAGTCGTCCATCACGCAACCCAGGACCATGAAAATCGCTTCGAGGACGTTTCGCGCCCCGGCACTCGCCGCCGCACGCTCGACTCGCTTGCACTCGAAAAAGTGCTCCATCGCCAGATAGAGCAGGCTCTCCTTGTCGCCGAAAAGTTCGTAGAGCGTCCGTTTCGAAACCCCCAACTGCTGTGCGATGTCGTCCATGCGCACCGACTTGATGCCCTGCGAGACGAACATCCGCATGGCTTGTGCTACGATTCGTTCTTTCTGAGTCATGGATTTCGGTGTTAATAAAACAAATATAGCAAGAAAACCTGAAAAACAAAAAAAGTTTTCCGGTTTATTCGCCAGCGGCCCCGGGAATGAAAAAGCCCGGACGGCAATCGTCCGGGCTTTCCCGCTGCGGAGACGGCAGACATCAGGCCGCCGTGGCATTTTCGAGTTTGCGCATGATCGAGAAGATGAAGAGCGCCGAGAGCAGGCACAGCACGATCAGCACGCTCCAGACCATCCACAGCGCCATGCCGCTGCCCCAGAGGTAACCGATGAGCGACGTGGCGTAGTTGCCGATGGCCGTGGCGGCGAACCAGCAGCCCATCATCATACCCTTGTATTTCGGAGGCGCCACCTTCGACACGAACGAGATGCCCATCGGCGAGAGCAACAGTTCGGCGAACGTCAGCACCAGGTAGGTCGAGATCAGCCAGTTCTGCGACACGAACGTATCGCTGGCACCCGCGGCCTTCACCTCGGTCGGCGACATCAGCCCCAGCGATCCGATCGTCAGGATCAGGAAGCCGAAGGCCGCGATGATCATGCCCAGTCCGATCTTGCGCGGAGCCGAAGGCTCCTTGCCCTTGCGGGCCAGTGCCGTGAAGATCGCCACCGAGATGGGCGTAAGGCCAACGACATAGAAGGGATTGAACTGCTGGAACTCTTGCGGCAGGATATGCACCGGATCGGGCGTCAGCGTATAGCGGTAGATCAGGACACCTACGGCGACGGCGAACGCCGCAGCGCTGATGAGCTTGCCGCGGCTCTTCTCCGACTGGAAGAAGCCCACGATGCCGTAGACCCCGACGAGCACCAGCACCAGATTGAAGATATCGAAGCCCATGCGGGTGATGCCCGTGGCCTCGGAGGTCGTGTAGTCGCGGGCGAAGAAGGTCATCGTCGAGCCGTTCTGGTGGAAGGCCATCCAGAAGAAGATCACCACGGCGAAAACGAGCATCAGGGCCGTGATGCGCGACTTGGTCTGCGCCGGAGTCAGTTCGACGGTCTTCACCCCGGAGGCCGTTGCGGCGGCAGCCTGCTGTTTGGCCGTCACGTCGGCATGTTTGAAGGTCTTGCGGAAGCCCACGTAAATCAGATAGGAGACGATCAGCGAGACACAGGCCACTCCGAAGCCCATGTTGTAGGCCGTCGAGAGCTTCTCGATGTAGTGCTGCGAAAACTCGCCCAGATCGCTGATCGACGAACCCATCGAGGCGGCCAGCTCCTGCAGTTTGGCCAACGGCTCGGCCGGCATTCGATCGCCGAGGTCGAGGTACTGGTGTGCCAGGGCCGGAATCTGGCCGTTATAGACCAATCCGTCCTGGGCCAGAAAATGATTGGTGATCCACTTGGCCATGCCCGGAGCGAACATCGCTCCGATATTGATGGCCATATAGAAGATCGAGAAGGCGTTGTCGCGTTTCGACTGGTAGGCCGGATCGTCGTAGAGGTTGCCCACCAGCACCTGCAGGTTCCCCTTGAAGAGTCCCGTTCCGCAGGCGATCAGGGCCAGCGCTCCGAACATCATCGCCTGACCCGCAAATCCCGTACCCGTCGGAATGGAAAGCAGCGCATAGCCCGCGAACATCACGAAGATACCCAGCGTGACCATCTTCCCGAAGCCGAACTTGTCGGCCAGGATGCCGCCGAAGAAGGGCATGAAATAGACCGCGGCGAGGAAAATCCCGTAGATCTGGGTCGTAACCGCCTCGGTGTAACCGAATTTCGCTTGCAGGAACAGCGTGAAGATCGCAAGCATGGTATAGTAGCCGAAACGCTCGCCCGTATTGGCCAGCGAAAGGGCATACAAACCTTTGGGTTGTCCTTTGAACATAATTGTGTGTTGGTATTAGTAATACGGTTTTTCTGGTTCGCCGACAAAGATAGAAATTTTTTTCATATATTTGTAAGAGATAGGATACGCCGCAGCAAAATTCAGGGCTCCATCCGCCTTTTTTTGCAACCGTCGGTCCCGGCATCAACCCCTTTGATGAAAAATTGCCCTCATGGACATGGAAAAAAACAATAAAAGACTCCCGATCGTCGAACGCGACGAATGGCTCCACCCCGTCGAGGAGCAGATGAACCGCCGACATGCCCGTTACGAAGCCAAAATGGAGGCCATCGAGCGTGCCGCCGGATCGATCGTCGACTACGCCAACGGATACCGCTATTTCGGCTGGCAGTGGGACGATACGCTCGACGGATGGTGGCTGCGCGAATGGCTCCCCGGGGCGCAGGACGTCTACGTCTTCGGCGACTTCAACAACTGGCAGCGCACCGAAATCCGGATGCACCGCGATGCCGCGGGTGTCTGGAGCGCCTTCTTCCCCGCAGCGATGTACCGCGACCGCCTCACCCACGGATCGCTCTACAAGATCCACGTCCACGGCGACAACGGCTGGATGGACCGCATCCCGGCCTATGCCCGCCGCGTGGTGCAGGACGACGCGACCAAAGACTACACGGCGCAGTTCTGGCAGCCCGCCGAGCCTTTCGACTGGCGCGGCGACAACTTCGACGCCTCGAAGAACGGGAGCCTGCTGATCTACGAGGCCCACGTCGGCATGGCCCAGGAGCGCGAAGGGGTCGGAACCTACCGGGAATTCACCGAAAAGATCCTCCCGATCATCAAGCGCGACGGATACAACGCCGTGCAGCTCATGGCCATCGCCGAGCACCCCTACTACGGGTCGTTCGGCTACCACGTGTCGAGTTTCTTCGCCCCCACGTCGCGCTGCGGGACTCCCGAGGAGTTGAAGGAGCTGATCCGCCGCGCCCACGAACTCGGGCTGGCCGTCATCATGGACCTCGTGCACGCCCACTACGTCAAGAACCTCAACGAAGGAATCAACGAACTCGACGGCACCGACCACCTCTACTCGAAGCCCGGCGAGGCCGG
Organism: Candidatus Alistipes intestinigallinarum; assembly: GCA_019115745.1. Lineage (GTDB taxonomy): Bacteria > Bacteroidota > Bacteroidia > Bacteroidales > Rikenellaceae > Alistipes > Alistipes intestinigallinarum. Next base: position 9,887 of record DXDA01000016.1, on the reverse strand, counting down.
AAACCAACCCTACTGGGATTCGAAGCTCTTCGACTACGGCAAGGAGGAGGTGCAGCACTTCCTGCTCTCGAACGTCAAGTACTGGTTGGACGAGTTCCACTTCGACGGGTTCCGCTTCGACGGCGTGACGTCGATGATCTACCACCACCACGGCTACGTCTCGTTCGACGCCCGCGAGCGCTTCTTCGACGAGGGGGTCAACGAGGACGCCATCGCCTACCTCTCGCTCGCCAACCGGCTCGTTCACGAGTTCCGACCCGCAGCCGTCACCATCGCCGAGGATGTCAGCGGAATGCCCGGGATGTGCATCTCCCTCGACGACGGAGGAATCGGCTTCGACTACCGCCTCGGCATGGCCATCCCCGACTTCTGGATCAAGATGCTGAAGGATGTCCCCGACGAGGATTGGAACATCTGGGAGATGTGGTCCGTGATGACCGACCGCCTGCCCGACGTCAAGACCGTAGCCTACGCCGAATCGCACGACCAGGCCCTCGTCGGCGACAAGACCATCGCCTTCCGACTGATGGACAAGGAGATGTACTTCCACATGGACCGCGCCTCCGAAAACCTCATCATCGACCGCGGCATGGCCCTGCACAAGATGATCCGCCTGATGACCATCTCCACGGGCGGGCAGGCCTACCTCAACTTCATGGGCAACGAGTTCGGGCATCCCGAGTGGATCGACTTCCCGCGCGAAGGCAACGGGTGGAGTTACGCCCACGCCCGGCGCCAGTGGTCGCTGGCCCGCAACGGACTGCTCAGATACGTCTGGCTCGGGGATTTCGACCGCGCGATGATCCGCCTCATCAAGAAGTACAAGGTGCTGGCCGACGGCTACGCCTGGAACCTGCTGATGGACGAGCAGAACAAGACGATGGTCTTCTCGCACGGGCGGCTGCTCTTCGTCTTCAACTGGCACCCCACGGCCTCGATTCCCGACTACGAGCTGCCGGTGCAGGGTCCGGGCAAGTACGTGCCGATCCTCTCGACCGACGAGAAGCGTTTCGGCGGGCAGGAGCGGCAGGCGATGGATTCCGAGCACTTCTCGTTCAATGTCGAGGACGAGGCCGGGAACAAGTACCCGCGGATCCGCATCTACAACACCTCACGCACCGCAACGGTCTACCTCCGCAAGCGGTAGGAGGAGGGGAGGGGTGGAAACGGCAGGCCCGATCTATTGGAAGCGGCGAGTCCGATCCGTTGGAAACGGCAGGTCCGATCTATTGGAAGAGGCGAGTCCGATCCGCTGGAAGCGACAGATGCGATCCGCTGGAAACGGCGAGTCCGATCCGAAAAAGACCGGCGATCCTCACGGATCGCCGGTCTTTGCGTGTAAACCGGGGGCGGATGCACCCCGAAGGCTATTTGCCGAGCAGTTCGCGCACCACGTGCAAAGCCCGTTCGTAATCGGGTTCGTGCGAAACCTCCGGAACATACTCCACGTAACGCACCGTATCGTCGCGGTCGACCACGACCACGCCGCGGGCCAACAAGCGGAACTCCTCCAGCACGAAACCGTACTTCAGTCCGAAATCCAGCTCCCGGTAGTCCGAGAGGACGTGCACGCGGTCAATGCCCTCCGCGGCGCAGAAGCGTTTCTGCGCAAAGGGAAGGTCCACGGAAATGGACAGGATGACCACATCTTCGCCCAACTGGGCGGCTTCGCGGTTGAAACGGACGTTCTGCAGCGAACAGACCGGGGTGTCGACCGACGGGAAGACGCTGTAAATGCGGACCTTGCCGAAGAAACGATCCGAAGGCACACATTGCAGCGAACCGTCGACAAGCGTAAACGACGGGGCCTTTTCGCCCACTTCACAATGTCGGCCGAGGAGTCTTACCTCCTTGCCGCCGAAAGTTACCTGATACTCCATCATGCATCCAATTTATGTTACGCTTCGGCCCGCAAATCCGGTGCCGAAAACATCATTCCTTCGTCGCAATCCGGCGAACCGCCCCGGCCACCCGGCCATAGAGTTCCGCAAGGTCGACCCCTTCGATCCGGCGGTTTTCGACGACAATCCGCCCGTCGACCACCACCGTGTCGACATCCGCAGCCTTGCCGCAGTAGACCAGATTCGAAACCACGTCGTGAATCGGCTGCAGGTGGGGTTTCTGCAGGTCCACGACGATCAGGTCCGCCAGCGCCCCCTCGCGCAGCACGCCCAGTTCGCCGTCGGCATACCCCATGGCCCGGGCGCCGTTGGCCGTGGCCATGCGCAGCGCCTCCCAGGCCGGGAGTGCCGTCGGGTCGCCCGTGGCGGATTTCTGCAGGAAGGCTGCCGTACGCAGCTCCTCCCACAGGTCCAGGTCGTTGTTCGAGCAGGTGCCGTCCGTGGCCACCGTCACCAGCGCCCCGGCCCGGCGCAGCGCCTCCACCGGAGCCACGCCGCTCGAAATCTTCATGTTGCTCTGCGGGTTGTGCGACACGGTCACGCCCCGGGCCGCCAGCGTCTCGATGTCGGACTCCGTGACGTGGACGCAGTGGGCTCCGATCGTGCGCGGGGTCAGCAGCCCCAGGGCATCGAGGTGCTCGACCGGCGTACGGCCGTAGCGTTCGCGCACGATGCGGATCTCGTCACGCGTCTCGGCGATATGGGTCATCAACCCGATTCCGTATTCGTCGGCCAGCTCCTTGCCCCGCACGAAGTTCTCCGGCGAGACCGTATAGGGCGAATGGGGCGCCACGGCGATCCGCACCCGCCCGCTGCCCGCAGCAGCCAGCCCGACGGCCCGCTCCATCTGCGGGAAAACCTCGTCGATGTTCGTATCGAAATAGTTGCAGCCCAGCACGGCGCGGATGCCGAGCCGCTCGGCAACCTCCACACAGCGATCCTGGAAATAGTACATGTCGACGAACGACGTCACGCCGCCCAGCAGCATCTCGACGATTCCGAGCGTCATGCCCAGCGCCACGTCGTCGGGCGTCTGCCGCGATTCGAAGGGCCAGATGTAGTCGTTGAGCCACGACATGAGCGGGATGTCGTCGGCGTAGCTGCGCTGGAGCGTCATCCCGGCATGGCAGTGGGTGTTGACGAGTCCCGGCATGACCAGCCGCCCGCGGCAGTCGATCTCGCGCAGGCCGGGATGTGCCGCACGGAACGCCGCGGCAGCATCCTCCGAGGCGGTGACCAGCGCCACCCGGTTTCCGGCAACCCCCACCCAACCCGTCAGGGTTCGGGGTCCGTTGCCCGGATCGGTCATCGGCAGGATCGTGGCATTTGAAAATAGAAGCGACATAAAGCGGTCTGTTTTTACTTGTTTTTCACTTTCTCACGCTCGGCGCGGGCCTTGCGGGGCGTCTCTCCGTCGATGGAGTTTCCCTGGACGGTGAGGATGTCCCGCCCGTCGACCGAGTTCGAATAGATCTGGATCACCTTGTTGAAGGTGCCGGGTTCGCTCTTGTGGGGTTCGTAGACGATGCGGATCACCCCCGAGTCGGCCGGGGCTACCGGACGTTTCGAGAACGACGCCTTCAGGCACGAACACGACGTGACGACCCGCAGCAGCACCAGCGGAGCCGTTCCGTCGTTCACGAAGCGGAACTCGTGCACCAGATCGCCGCCGCGGCGCGGCACGTCGCCGAAGTCCCACGAGGTGCCCTCCAGCCGCAGGTGTGCACCCTTTTCGTCCGCCGCCGGTTTTCCGGCATGGGCTCCCGAGAGGAGCAGGCATCCCAACAGGGCCATCCCAATCTTTTTCATGGTTCCTAATTCGTTAGTTCAACTTAAATACATAGGTGATCGTTCCGCCCTGCACCGTTGCGCGGCTCTCCGTGAAGCGCGCCTTCAGGGCCGCGGCACGTGCCGCCTCGATCAGTTCCGAGGCGTCCGTCGTGGAGCCCACCGGTTCGTAGGAGGCGCTCGTGACATGGCCCCGGGCATCCACCGTCACGCGGATCACCACCTTGCCGCTCTTCCCGCCCGGGTACGACGGCCGCGGGAGGTCACCCACCAGTCCGCGGCCCTGCAGCCCTTTGTCGAGCTGGTCCAGGCCGTCGGGATTCAGCCCCGGGCCCTTTCCGGAGGCCTTCTCCTCCCCCTCCGGGGCCCGCGGATTCCCGGCGTTGTCGGGTTCGTCCGCCCCGCCCCGGTTCATCTTGAAGAGCGCCTTCGGGTTCGGGGTCTGCGTCACCTCGTCCTTGCCCGCGGCCTGGGCCACCTGCTCCACGGGGGCGGCCTCATCGTGCACGCGCGGCTCCGTAGCCACCTTCACCGGCGGCTTCGGAGGCTCCACGACGGGCGGTTCGGTGAAGTCCACGAGGATCGTGTCCCCGGGTTTCTCCAGCGCCGGCGAGAAGTCGAACGACACCAGCGCGAACGAACCCGCCAGCAGCACCCCGTAGGCCGCCGCTGCAATCATCGCCCATCTGCGGGGTGATTTATGATCAGGGTCATAATAATACATAAGCATCTTTTTACCGGCAACCGGGCGCCATCCAGACCGCGATGCGGTCCGAAGCACCGGCCCGGAGGGGATTCAGGGGTGGATCGGTCCTGCAGCCGGGCCCGCAGGCCGCGACATCGGCCGACCGACCGGTCCGCCATTGCATCCAACTACCGGGGATTGGTTGCCAATATGAGTTTGTAGTTATTGTCCTTGGCGATGTTCATCACCTTGACCACCTCGTCGACAGCCACCGACTTGTCGCAGTGCAGCGACACCGTAGCGTCCTTCTGGCCGTCGAGGCGCGCCTTCAGCGCCCGCTCCACGCCCTCGATCGAGCCGACCTCCTGCAACTCCACGTAATAGCGGTACTTGCCGCCCGTATCCTGCACCGAAACCGTCGTCATCGCCTTCTCCTTCAACTGGTTCGAACTCTTCGGAAGCATCAGCTTCAGGGCGTTGGGGTTGATCAGCGTCGTGGCGATCAAGAGGAACAGCAGCAGCAGGAACATCAGGTCGGTCATCGACGACGCCGAGAATGACTTCTCGACCTTCGATCCGTGTTTGATTGCCATAGCGTGCTATTTTTGAACGGGTTGATTCAGAATATCCATGAAGGCGATCGAGTTGGCCTCCATCTGGAAGACGAGTTTCTCGATGCGGGCCACCAGGTAGTTGTAGCCGAAGTAGGCCGGGATACCGACGATCAGACCGCCGACGGTCGTCACCATCGCCACGTACATACCGCTTGCGAGCAGCGCCAGGTCGACCGTACCGCCCGCCGCCGACATGTCCATAAAGGTCTGCACCATACCGAGCACCGTACCGAGGAATCCCAGCATCGGCGCACCGCCGGCGATCGTCGCCAGGAACGGAAGACCGTTCTCCAGCTTCGAGACTTCGAGGTTGGCCACGTTCTCGATGGCCGTCTGCACGTCGCCCATCGGGCGCCCGATGCGTTCGATACCCTTCTCCACCATCCGCGCAATCGGCGTGTCGGTCTTCTTGCACAGATTCACGGCCGTGGCGATTTTCCCGTCGGAGATGTAGTCGCGGATGCGGTTCATGAAGTTCATGTCCAGCACCGACGCCTTGCGAATGGCCAGGAAGCGCTCCACGAAGATGAAGATCGTCACGCCTCCCAGCGCCAGCAGCGGCCACATCAGCCAGCCTCCCTTGGTAAACAGCTCCCACAAGCCCATCCGGGCCTCCTCACTGACGGCCACCGCTTCGGCAGCCTGCAAAAATGTTGTCATAACCTTTTTCTGTAAATTTAGTGTTTTCTATAAATTGTTTTACCTCTTTTCAACCTTTTTTCGGGGTTTTCGGGGTTTTCGAGTCTTGTCGGGACTCCCCCAAACCTTTTTCAAATCTTGCCGGGGCTTGTCGGGCTTTTCAAATCTCGCCGGAACCTTGCCGGGGCTCACCGGGCCTTTTTCAAACCTCGTCGGGATCGGGCCGGAGTTCGTCGGGACCGTCGGGGCCGTCACTCCGCGGAACGCCCTGCCCGGCCGCAGTCTCCTCGTAGACCTCCTCCCCGCCATCGAAGAGCGACGGCTCCCCGGGCGTGTCCCCGGCGGAGCGCTCCGCAGCCTTCCGGGCCTCGGCCTCCGCCCTCTCGGCCTCCCGGGCCTGGCGCCGCGCCTGACGCCGCGCCTTGCGCAACTTGTTCGTGAAACGGTCCCGGATGCGGTTGCGAAGGTCCCGCAGGTTGTCGAAATCCTCCTTGAAATAGACGCCGATACCCGTCTCCTGCAGACCCTGGTTCTCGTCAAAGCGGTCGATCGTCTGCGTGAAGGCCTTCAGTTTCAGCGTCCCGGCCCGGTCGATCAGGTAGGTGATGTAGGCCTCGCCCATGAAGTTCGACATCGACGAGTTGTTGTTCACCACCTCCTTGTTGTCGATCAGGTAGTTGCCCTCGATCTCCACGAACAGCCGGTTGTTGATCAAACTCTTCGAGAGCCCAAAATCCACCTCGTCGCTCGTCAGCTCCGATTTCGGGCGGTAGCGGATCACCACGTTGTAGTCCGACGACGAGAGCCAGTTGCTCACCATGTTCGACACGAACTCCAGGCCGGTGGCCGCCGACACCGAGCTGCCGATGTTCGACGTATCCTGCGTCGTGCCCTCGGACATGAAGCTGTTGAAGAGCAGCAGGTAGAGGAACTGCGTGTCGACCGTCTCGGGCGTCGAGAGCGCACTGGCCACCACGGCCGCCGTCTCGGGGTCCGAACCCGGAACCCGGACATCGAACCCGATGCTCGGATTCGAGAGGAAATCCCCGAGGTGGATCACACACTCGACCGGCACCGAACGGTCGCCGCCCAGATTCTCCGACGTCCCCTGCAGCAGCGGCTGCAGCGACGCCTTGACCTTGTACACGGCGTCGATGTCCAGCAGGGCGTTCATCGGCGAACCCGTCCACTGGATCGACGACCCGCTCTCGATCGTGAAGCGCTTGTTGATGATCTGCTGCAGCGAGAGCATGAAGCTCCCCTCGGCGATCGTATAGTCGCCGTTGATCATGAAGACGTTGTCCCGGGGATTGATCTGCAGGTTCAGCGCCCCGGCGCCGCGACCCCGCACCGTATTGCCCGCCACGTCCAGCTCCACCTCCACGTCGGGACGCACGTCCAGCGCCATGTCGATGTTCATCCGGCTCCCGGCCTCGAACTCCGTACGGCGGCGGCGTTCGAACGAGAGTTTGCGGAGCGCCACGTCGTCCAGCGTGTCGACCTTCTCGGGCTGCACGAAGACCACGAAATCCGCACTCGAAATGTTGGACTTGCTCGACAGCGGCATCACGAAGGTCGAATTCCCGTCGGTCGAGGCCGCGATCTGCATGTCGACCGAGCCCTTGTCGCCCCGGATGCGGGCCAGCCCCGAGGCATAGACCTCACCGTAAAAGAGGTCGTTGTCCTCGGCCGTGGTATTCAGCACCAGCATCTGCTGCGGGGCGACCCGCACGTCGTAGGAGATGTTCGAGAGGTGTTGCAGACTCAGGTCGAGATCGAACCGCCCGCGGTTGCCCTTCGGGTCGAACACCGGGACGTTCGACGCCTGGAAGCGGTTGTTCCGGACCGTGAGCACCGCTTCGGGCATCGAGTAGGCCACCCGGGTGTAGTCGACCGTCGTGCGGAGGTCCCGCACACGGATCTCACCCCCGAGATCGGCCGCACGCCCCTGCCCCTGCAGCACCAGATCGGCCGACGCAAGCCCCTCGGTCGAGGAGATCACCCCCGAAAGGATCGGGTCCAGCAGCCCCATGTCGAGGCTGTCGACCCGCATCCGTGCATAGTAGCGGTTGCGGACCGGGGCGTAGAAGCCCCGGATCAGCGTATCGCGCTTCACCCGGTTGGTCACCGTCACGCCGGCCCGGTTCTGTGCGAAATCCCACCGCGACGACAGACGCATCGGCGGGGCCGGGATGTCGTTGACCTCCACGCTGTCGAGCAGGATGTCGGCCGTCACCTCCGCCCCCTTCAGCACCGATTTCATCGTCGCCGAACCGTTCGTACGGCCCTCGATGTAGTAGCCCATGCGTTCGGCGATCTGCGTGAAGGGCCCCAGGTCGAAGTTCTGCAGCCACAGCGAGAGCGAATCCTCCCGGCTGCGCGAGGCCACGCCGTCGAGCAGCAGCTCCTGCTGGTCGTTCATCACCAGGAAGCGGTCGATCGTCACCCGGGCCGTATCGATCAGGATCTTCCGGGTGAAGATCTGCCAGGTTTTCGACCCGCGGGTGATGTGCGAAGGCTGGATATGCAGCTCCACGAGGCGTCCGTTGGGTCCGTTTTCGTCAGCCACGCCGGCCCGGAACCCCACGAGTCCCGAAGCCCGGCGCGCCGTATCGGTAAACCCGGCCGTCACCTGCACCCGGCCCTGGCGCGCCCCGCCCGTCAGCGACAGCTGCGGCAGATGCAGCACCCCCGCATAGAGGTCCTCGGCCGAGGCGTAGAGCACGAGCGAATCCCCGCGGTTCGAAGCGTTGACCGAGAGGCGCGTGGCAAGCATCCGCCGCCGTTCGATATACTCCGACGAGGCCTTGAGCGAGAGCTGGTCGCTCGCCGGGTTGAAGAGCAGCTGCAACGACGAACCGTCGGCAATCTGCAACCCCGCAGCCACGGCATCCGCCACGGGATTGAAGTTGCGGATGTTGACCGACAGCAGCGAGAAGTCGTTCGCCACGGCGGTCTTGCGCCCCAGCGAATCCAGCCCCGGGTCGGCACGCCCGAGGATCGGCAGGTAGCGCCAGGCACTGCGCCGCAGGTATTCGAAGACGGTGCGGTAGCTGGTTTTCGAGCGGAACGTCGCGTCGGCGAAGTCCGAGCGCAGTTCGACGAACTTGCTGTCGGCCGAGTTCTCGCCCCGCACGTCGATCTCCGAGGCCGTGACCTCCTTGTCGTTGTAGCGGTAGCGGGCGTCGGTGATCCGGATCCGGCCGTTCAGGTCGTCGAGCGAGCGTCCTCCGGCGTGGGCCTCTAGGAAGGCCGAGAGCTGCGACACCGAATCGCGTTGGTTGATATGGAGTTTGGCCAGATCGGCGTGTTTCAGATCCAGCGTGAAGTCGTAGCGCGGCACCGAATCGTTGAGATCGACCTTGCCGAAGAAGTTGAACCCGAGGTTCGGGTCCCGGGCCGTGATCAGGCCGTCAAATTCGCGGTTGCGCAGGCGGCCGTCAAGGCGCAGCGAGTCGTAGACATAGCCGTTGAAGCTCAGGTTCGAGACGTTGCCCACGATATTGGCATCGGCCATGCCGCGGCCGATCATGCCGTCGATGCGCGCCGTGAGCGAGGCATCGCCCAGCAGGTCGCGGCGGTCGAGCAGCTCGCCGAGGCGGAAACGGCGCGTCTCAACCCCGCCGCGGATGCTGCTCATCCCCTTCCGGAGGGGCCGCATCGCCAGGTCGCAGGTCAGCGTCCCGACGTCGGTGGCGATCCCCGCCCGCATTCCGAACGACGACAGACTCCCCTCGAAACGGGCCCGGAGGTCGATCCGCCCGGAATTCGACACAATGCCGGCCACACGCTCCGGGAGCTGCCGCCCGGTGATGTCGAGGGCCAGCCGTTCGAGAGCCCCCGCCGAGGAGCGCAGTCGCGAAACATCCAGATCGAAACGGGTCTGCCGAATGTCGGGAAGCCCCTTGACGGCGAGGTCGGCGACGAGCGTCGTGCTGTCGCACAGCGTGAGGCTCCGGATCCGGCCCGTAAAGTCGGCGACCTGCCCCGTGAGTTCGAGATCGGCATCGTCGAAAGTCACGTGCCACTCGCGCAGGCGGGGGGCGAACCAGGCGATGTCGTCGGTCGAGACGCGCGAGTTGCGCACCGCAGCGTCGAGGCGCACCTGCCCGACGAAATCCTTATAGTCGTCCCAGGAGTTGCCCACGAGCGAGATGTAGGGAATCCGGATGGCGGAGTTGGGCGTCACGATCTCGGCATCCTCGAAGCCGAGGCAGCCCTGCGACATGTAGAAACGGCCCGAAAGGCGCTCCAGCGCAA
>DXDA01000015.1 GCA_019115745.1 Candidatus Alistipes intestinigallinarum | reverse complement strand
ATCAGCGCCTCGGAGGAGGGGCGCCGGACCTTCACCGAACTGGTCACCCGCATCGCCGCACGCATCGACATTCCCTTCACCGTCGGGGGCGGCATCTCTTCGGTGGAGGATGCCGGGCGGCTGCTCGACGCCGGGGCCGACAAGGTGACGGTCAACAGTGCCGCTGTGCGCAACCCGGCACTAATCGACGCCATTGCGGCCAAGTACGGTTCGCAATTCATCGTGGCGGCGATCGACGCCCGGCAGGTCGACGGACGCTGGGTCGTGACGACCCACGGCGGCAAGCGCCCCACCGAGCGCGAACTCTTCACGTGGGCCCGCGAGACCGTCGAGCGCGGGGCCGGGGAGATTCTCTTCACCTCGATGGACCACGACGGCACGAAGAACGGCTACCCTTGCGAAACCTTCGCGCGGCTGGCCGAACTGCCCGTACCGATCATCGCCTCGGGCGGTGCCGGAACTGTCGACCACATCGCCGAGGTCCTCACCCGCGGGCGGGCCGATGCCGCACTGGCCGCCAGCATCTTCCATTACGACGAAATCCCGATCCCCGTCCTGAAGCGCGCGTTGAACCAACGGGGCATCCCCGTCCGACTTTAAAGCAAACCGATAAAAAATACGATAAACACGAAAATCCCATGAAAATCCAAGCCGTTCCGTTTTCGGAACTCAACCTCGAAAAACTCCCCGACGGCCTTGTTCCGGCCGTCATTCAGGATGCCCGCACCCTGCAGGTGCTGATGCTGGGCTACATGAACCGCGAAGCCTACGAGAAGAGCCTCGCCGAAGGGCGCGTCACGTTCTACAGCCGTTCGCGGCAATGCCTCTGGACCAAGGGCGAAACCAGCGGCCACTGGCTCGACATCGTCTCGGTCGCCGCCGACTGCGACGCCGACACGCTGCTCGTGCGTGTCATCCCCCACGGCCCGACCTGCCACACCGGATCGAAAACCTGCTTCGGGGAGGCCGTGCCCGAAACCGAAGGCTTCATCCGCTACCTGCAGAGCGTCATCCAGGGTCGCCACGCCGAGATGCCCGAAGGCTCCTACACCTCGAAGCTCTTCACGCGCGGCGTAAACAAGATCGCCCAGAAGGTCGGCGAGGAGGCTGTCGAGACGGTCATCGAGGCCGTGGCCGGAAACCGCGACGCCATGATTTACGAGGCGTCGGACCTCATCTACCACCTGCTCGTGCTGCTCGAAGCCACCGGCTGCACGATCGCCGACCTCGAACGCGAACTGGCCCGCCGCCACTCCTGACCCCGGACCGGAAAGGGCCGGAAGAGGAACAGGAGGGGCAGGGGAAGCCCACAAACCCCCGCAACGATCCCGGAAGGCCGCATGGTCCGCCGCAGGGTCTCCCGGAATCGTGCAAAAAACGGACGTCCCGGCTGCGAAAACCCGCAAGTTTTGCCGTCGGAACGTCCGTTTTTGTGCAAATTAATGCTATCTTTGCAACGAATCGGCCGACGTACGCTCCGATCCGTTTTTTCGGGCGGCGGCGAGCGGCCCAACCGCAAAAACACCAAAACGCAGAAAATATGTTCATCCCCTGTGGCGCAATTGGAATGCCCCAACTCATCGTCATCATTCTGGTCATCATCCTGCTCTTCGGAGGGCGCAAGATTCCCGAGTTGATGCGCGGCCTCGGACGCGGCGTCAAGGAGTTCAAGGATGCCGTCAACAAGGACTACACCGCCGAAGAGAGCACCCCGGCCGAAAAGCCCGCCCGGAAACAGGAATCCGTCGAGAAAGAGCCGGAAAAGTAACCCTCAACCGGACTGTCCGACACCCCCACTGCCCGCCACAGCATGAAACAACCCGAAGCGGATCCCTCGGAGATGACCTTCTTCGAGCACGTTGACGCCCTCCGCCCCCACCTGGTGCGCGGGGCGCTGGCCATCGTGCTCATCGGCATTGCGGCCTTCTTCTGCAAGCACTTCATCATCGACACCGTCCTCTTCGGGCCCAAAAGCGCCGAATTCCCCACCAACCGCATGTTGTCGTGGATCGGCGCCGAGTGGGCACACGTCGCCGCCTGGCTCAACAACACCCTCGGGACTTCGTTCGACACCGATGTCGCCGCCTTCGAGATCGCCGCGGACCGCTTCTCGGTCATCAACACCTCGCTGGCCGGGCAGTTCAACCTCCACATGAAGATCTCGCTCGTTGCCGGTATCGCCCTGGCCATGCCCTACGTGCTGTGGGAGTTCTGGCGCTTCGTGCGACCGGCCCTCACGCCCCGCGAGATTGCCGGGACACGCTGGTTCGTGACATCCGTATCGGGATGCTTCTTCGCCGGGCTGCTCTTCGGGTACTTCATCATGGTCCCCCTCTCGATCAACTTCTTCGCCAACTACCAGGTCAGCCCCGAGATCACCAACATGATCGACATCGGCGACTACCTCTCGACCGTGATCGTCGTATCAATGGCGTGCGCCTTTCTCTTCGAGCTGCCGCTGCTGATCTACTTCCTCACCCGCATGGGGATTGTCTCCGCGGCCTTTCTGAAGCGTTACCGCCGCCACGCGTTCGTGATCCTGCTTGTCATCTCGGCGATCATCACCCCGCCCGACATCTTCAGTCTGATTCTGGTGATCATCCCGCTCTACGGGCTCTACGAGTTGAGCATCCGTCTCGCCGCACGCATCGAGCGCAAGCGGGCTCGGGAGGCGGAGTCGGCCTGATTTTCAAGCGCCCGGCGGCCCGAAATCCCCGAAAATTCCCTATCTTTGCACGGGAGCGCGGCGGCAAACGGGCCGTCCGGTCCGGAAAAGTCATTAATTTCCTAACAACCAAAACAATACATTCACTATGGAATTCGAAGGAACCGTCTACAAGATAATGCCGGTAACGAAGGGCACGTCGGCCCGCGGCGAATGGCAGCGTCAGGATGTCGTTTTCGAGATGAACGAGGGTTCGTTCACGCGCAAGATCTGCGTCACCTTCTTCAACAAGCCCGACGAGGTGGCCCGCTTGAAAGAGGGTGCCGCCTATCAGGTTTCGGTGAACATCGAGTCGCGGGAGTACAACGGCCGCTGGTACACCGACATTCGTGCCTGGCGCATTCAGCCCAAGCAGCAGGAGGCTGCCGCTCCGATGCCGGAGATGCCGCCGATCGTCGAGGAGCCGGCCTATGCTTCGGGACCCGCTCAGGAGGTCGACGACCTGCCCTTCTGAGGCCCGGGGAGGGGCAAAGGTCCATCAACCCAAAACGGCAACCCGCTTCGTGACGGGTTGCCGTTTTTCATCTCTCTGAAGGGTCTGGAGGAGCGGAACTGGGTTTCAACCGCAACGTATCAGAGCAGGGACAAGGCAGGGTTGCCGTTCGGGGCTTCTCGCCTTACATGACAGCAGAAAGCCCGACGTATTCGATACGTCGGGCTTTCCATGCCTCTTTTCACCCCTCCCCTCCTCTCGGACGGGAGAGGAGACTACGGGCTCCCTTATTTCGCGGGCTCTACGGCAGGCGTCTCGGCCGTAGCCGTCGAATCGGCAGGCGCCGGCTCTACGTACGGCGTCACGTCGATCAGCTCAACCTCGAACTCCAGCGCCTCGTTCGGGCCGATGTCACGGCCTGCACCGCGCGGACCGTAAGCCAGGTCGGAGGGGATCCACAGCGTGATCGTTCCGCCCTTGCCCACGAGCTGCAGACCCTCGGTCCAGCCCGGGATGACGCGGTTCAGCGGGAACTCTACCGGCTCGTCCTTGTCGTAGTCGTCCGGACGCTGCTGTTTGATCATCTCCTGCTGCTCCTTCGTGCGGTTTGCGAACTTCGATGTATCGAAGACCTTGCCCTCACGCGTGCGGCCCGTATAGTGGACCTTCACCACGTCGCGCGGATCCTTGGCCATCACCGTCGTGTCGCCCATCTCCTGAACCTTGTAGAGCAGGCCCGACTCGGTCTTCTTCACACCCGACTTCTTCTCGATCTTCTCCAGCCAGGTCTTCGAAGCGGCAGCGTTCTCTGCGGGGCGCTTTACCATGAAGTAATACTGCAGATACTGGTTGACGGCGTCCTCTTCCATCTTGGCGTTGTTGTCGCGGACGTTCTGCATGGCCTCGATAATCCATACCAACTGGATCGGCATACCGCTCTGGGCGATGTTGTAGCCGATGTCGCTACCGAAGGCATACGACAACTCGGTGCGCTCCTCCTCCGACTCGAACATCTCGGGATCGGCAGCCGGATACTCCACCTTCGTGGAATCGCCGCCCGCAAGGCGTACGCTGTCGGCCTCGGCACGCTTCTTGGCGATTGCCTGGGCACGCATTCCGCGCTTCGACATGAAATACTCGCGCAGCATGTTCAGGGCCTCGTCGTGAGGCTGCGAAGCCTCGCCCAGAGCGCCCTCCCGGATACCCTTGTCCACGGCCTTGAAGTCGAACGGAATATCCTTCATCTCATAGTTGATTCCGTAACCGATGTTCGCACCGAGGGCATACGACAGCGAGTCGAATTCCGACAGGCTGCCCATCTGAACTCCGGTCTTGTTGCCCCCGCAGGAGGCGAGCATTGCCGCACCCGCAAGTGCCGCAACAAAAAAGACTTTTTTCATGATCGTTTGACTATTGTTTAGATGTTTGCTTTTGTTTCGTACGCGCAAAGATAGTAAAATATTGTATGATCGGTCGATTTTATTCCCGTAAATTATCGGCTAAATTATCTGCGGCGGAAACGATTCGCATATTTATCCACATCGAGCAACTCGATCTCGTAGTAGAGCGTGGCATTCGGAGCAATGCCCAGTTCGGCATCGCCCTCGGCACCGTAGGCCATGTCGGCCGGCAGCCACGCCTGGATCCGTCCTCCGGCACCGATCAGTTTCAGGCTCTCCTGCACACCCCGATTGAGGTTCCGGAGCGTCGACCGAACCGTATCACCCCGTTCGTAGGAGGAGACGATATCCTTTCCGTCCGCCGTGCGGATCACCCAGCGCAACGCCACGCTGTCCCGGTCCGACGTCGGGATCCGATCCTGGTCCCCGACCTCCTCGACCGTATAGGTCACGCCCGACGACGTCCGGGCATACGAACGGTTCGACTTGGCGATATCGGCCAGGAACTGCTCCTCATAGGCCCGGGCCTTCTCCGGCAGAGCATAGTTCACGTAACTCAGGTAGAAGGTCTCGGCAGCCTCCACCGTCATGCGCGGATCCCCCTCGAAGACATCCCGGATACCCTCGCAGACCGCCGCCACGTTGAGCGTCGAATCCATGCGCTGCAGATTCAGCCCCACGTTCATGCCGATGACATAGGCCACCGAATCGAGGTCCGACTTCAGTTTCACGCCGTTCGTCGACTTCTTCGAACAGCCGACGGCCAACACGACCGCCGCAAACAAAAGAATCCGTTTCATGCTTTCAGGTTCTTGCGCGAAATGAACAGAATCAGGAGGCTTCCGAAAATTGCGGCAGCCACCGAACCCATCAGAATGGCGATCTTGCCCCGGTCGATCAGGTCCTGATCCGTATAGGCGAGCGAATCCACGAAGAGCGACATCGTGAACCCGATACCGCCCAGGCACGCCACGGCGAAGAGCATCCGCCAGTTGGCGCCCGCAGGCATCTCGGCCAGGCCCGAACGCACGGCGCCCCAGCTTGCCAGGAAGATCCCCAGCGGTTTGCCGATCAGCAGTCCGAAGAAGACGCCCATGCCGACCGATCCGATTTCGGACGAATAGTGGAAGATGTTGATGTACTCCAGCGAGGAGATCTCCACACCGGCGTTCGCCAGGGCGAAGATCGGCATGATCAGGAACGTCACATAGGGCGACAGGGCATGTTCCAGCCGGTAGCTCATCCCCATCGAATTCGCCGTCAGCCTGTTCATGCGCCGCAGGCAGTCGCGCTGCTCCTCATTGGGGAAGGGCTCCCCGTTATCGGCCTGCAGCATCACCGTCTTCAGCCAATCCATCTTGTGCATGTAATACTCCTTGCTGTAACGGGGCTCCATCGGGATAAGCATCGCCATGGCCACGCCCGAGATCGTCGAATGGACGCCCGAGTAGTAGAACAGCCCCCAGACCACGATGGCCGGAATCAGGTAGCAGATCATCCGCTTTTCGCCCATCTTGTTCATGAAGTAGACGATCATCATGATGACCAGCGCCAGCAGCAGCAGTTCGATCTGCACGCGTCCGCCGTAGAAGAGCGCGATGACCAGAATGGCCCCGAGGTCGTCCGCCACGGCCAGGGCCGTGAGGAAGATCTTCAGCGAGATCGGGACGCGGTTGCCGAGGATCGACATGATTCCGATGGCGAATGCGATGTCGGTTGCCGTGGGGATTCCCCAACCGTTTGCCGCGGCCGTGCCGTGGTTGAACAGCGTGAAGATGATCGCCGGGGCCAGCATTCCGCCCGCCGCGGCCAGCACCGGAAGGATCGCCCGGCGCACGCTCGAAAGCTGTCCGTTCACGATCTCCCGTTTGATCTCAAGCCCCACCGAGAAGAAGAAGATCACCATCAGGCAGTCGTTGACGAACGTCTCGACGTTCATTCCGCGCGGGAACATCCAGTCGATCAGCCCCTGCGGTGAGCGGATCATCAGCGAGAGGTCCGTTTCGAGCAGATCGTGGTAGTAGGTTTTCGTCAGGGGAAGGTTCGCCAGCAGCATGGCGATCAGGACGCAGACGACCAGAACGACGCCTCCGGCCCAGGGCGCCTCGATGAAGTTGCGCCCGCGAATGCCGATCGTGTGTCGGCTTCGTACCCAACGGTACATGGAAAAGAGTCGCATCTCTATAATGAATTCTGATTGGGTTGATTATTGGATTTGAGGGTCAGTCCGCAGAGCTTCCACAACATGCGGGCTCCCGTAATGGCGTCGATACGCCCTTCCGGCGAGGGACAGACCTCCACGAGATCGAAACCTACGATCCGACGGCCCGAACGCACCAGCGTGTCGAGCAGCCAGACCGCCTCATTGAAGCTCAGCCCCCCGCAGACCGGAGTTCCCGTATGGGGGCAGTTTTCGAACGACAGACCGTCGATGTCGAAACTGACGTAAACCTCTTCGGGGAGCGTCTCGACAATCTTCCGGCACAGCGCATCCCACGTCTCGCCCCGGAATCGGGCGCCGCTCAGCGACAGGTCGTCGAACGACGCCACGCGCTCCGAGGACTCCGCCAGTGCGGCCTCCGCCGCACTGAAGTCCCGGACGCCGACCTGCACCAGCCGCGTCACCTGCGGGACGTCGCGCAGGACGTTGTACATGATCGAAGCATGGGAGTATTCGAACCCTTCGTAAGCCTCGCGCAGATCGCGGTGGGCGTCGATGTGCAGCACACCGAACGAGGCGCGGCGGGCACCCAGGGCACGGATCAGTCCGTAGGGGGTCGAGTGGTCGCCGCCGACCAGCCCGACGAGTTTCCCGGCGTCGAGCCACCGGGCGGCCTGGGCCTCGATATTGGCATTCAGGGCCCGGCTTCCGTCGTTCACCCGCCGGACCTTGCGCACGACGTAGTCGTCGTCGAGGCTTCCGCCCCCTTCCAGGTGGTCGATCACCCGTTCGGCGTCGCTCCGCAGGCGTTGCGACTGCTCCAGCAGCGTATAGTCCACGTCGGCCGTGGCGATACCCCGCCGCCAGGCATCCGGGGCCAGCGGCTCGTAGAAATCGAGCTGCGTCGACGCCTCGATGATCGCATCCGGGGCATAGGCCGTTCCCGCCCCGTAGGAGACCGTCACGTCCCACGGTGCCGAGATCAGCACCAGTTCCGAGGTCTCGGGTTCGAACGGCAGGCCGAAATAGGTTCCGGTGGCCACACCCACGCCATCCGGATCGAAGGTTTTCTGTTCCATAGCGAGCTTTTGAGAGACAAAGGTACTAATTTTTACCTATATTTGCGCATCCGTCCGCAGATTAACGGCGGGATAGTTCCGAATATCATGAAGATTGTAGCCGATAATGCCATTCCATTTCTGAAAGGGGTTCTCGAACCCTTCGCCGAAGTGCGCTATCTCCCCGGGCGGGAAATAACCCGCGACGACGTCCGCGAGGCCGATGCGCTGGTGACCCGGACCCGGACGCGCTGCGACGAGCGGCTTCTGGAGGGCTCCCGCGTGCGGATGATCGCCACGGCAACCATCGGATTCGACCACATCGACCTCGACTGGTGCGCCCGGAACGGCATCGAGGTGGCCACGGCCGCCGGATGCAACGCCCGCGGCGTGCTGCAGTGGGTTGCCGCCGCGCTCGCCCGTCTCTCCCGCACCCAGGGCTGGAAGCCCGAAGAGCGGACGCTGGGGGTGGTCGGCGTCGGACACGTCGGCTCACTGGTCAAAAGTTATGCCGAAGCGTGGGGTTTCCGCGTTCTCTGCTGCGACCCCCCGCGCGAGGAGCGCGAGCACTGCGGCTTCCTCCCGCTCGACGCGGTGGCTCGGGAGGCCGACCTGCTCACCTTCCACACCCCGCTCGACGACACGACCCGCCACATGGCCGGCGAGCGTCTCTTCCGGATGATGAAGCCCGGGGCCGTCGTCCTCAACTCCTCGCGGGGTGCGGTCGTCGACGGCGAAGCCCTGCTCCGGAGTCCGCTGCAATGGGTGCTCGACGTCTGGGAGCATGAACCCGCCCTCGACCCCGCGCTGCTCGACCGGGCCCTCCTCGCAACGCCCCACATCGCCGGGTACTCCCTGCAGGGAAAGGCCAATGCCACGGCCCTCGCGGTGGCGGCGCTGAGCCGCCATTTCGGGCTTCCGCTCGAAGGGTGGTATCCGCCCGAGGTGACGCCCTCCGTGCCGCGCCCGATTTCGTGGCAGGAACTTTGCCGGACCATTCCGCAGGTCTACGACATCGAGGCCGAAAGCCGCCGTCTGAAAGCGGACGTCTCCCGCTTCGAGGAGTTGCGCGACCACTACGAATACCGCCGCGAATACTTTTAGAGATTGGCTTTTTTTCATTACCTTTGCCCGCAATTATGTACCGTAAGATCATAAAGCCCCTGCTCTTCTCGCTCACGATCGAGCGGGCACACCGCATCGTGCTCCTGTTCCTGCGCCTCGTCGGATGGATTCCCGGAGGGCGCTGGCTGCTGCACAAGTGCTACGCCGTGGAGCACCCCGCCCTCGAACGCGAAGTCTTCGGCATCCGCTTCGCCAACCCCGTGGGGCTTGCCGCCGGATTCGACCGCAACGGCGAGGCTTTCCGGGAGCTTGCGGCGATGGGCTTCGGATTCGTGGAGATCGGAACCATCACCCCGCAGCCGCAGCCCGGCAACCCGCGTCCCCGCATCTTCCGGCTCCCCAAGGACCGCGCCATCATCAACCGCATCGGACTCGCCAACCGCGGCCTCGAAGCGGCCATCCGCCACCTGCGCAAACCCCACGACGGCGTGATCGTCGGCTGCAACATCGGCAAAAACACCGCAACGCCCGTCGAGAATGCCCCGGCCGACTACCTGAAACTCTTCCGCAATCTCTACCAGTACGCCGATTACTTCTCGGTCAACATCAGTTGCGACAACGCCTGCCGCGAAGGCTCGACCCACACCCGGGAGCAGATCCTCCGCATCCTCGAACCCCTGTTCGACTTCCGGCGCGGCCAGAACCAGTACCGCCCCATCATGCTCAAGGTCTCGCCCGACATGCCCGACGAGGTGGTCGACCGCATCGCCGACATCCTGCTCGAAACGCCTCTGGACGGCATCGTCGCCACGAACGGCACACACCGCCGGGAGGGTTTGCAGACCAGCGCCGAGGCCCTCGAAGAGATCGGCAACGGACGCCTCGGCGGCGCTCCGCTGACCCGCCGCGCCGTGGAGATCGTCCGGCGCATCCACACCCGCTCGGGCGGAACGTTCCCCATCATCGGCGTGGGCGGCTTGATGACCCCCGACGACGTGCGGGCGATGCTCGACGCCGGGGCCGACCTCGTCCAGCTCTACACCGGATACATCTACGAAGGTCCGGGGCTGGTCGGTGAGATCTGCCGCGCGCTGATTGCCGACGAGGAGCGCCGTCAGGCCGAGGCGGCAAAGGCCGACGCCGAAGCAAAGGCTCCGGAAACCGCCGAAGCCCCCGAAACCGCCGAAACTTCCGCCATTGCGGCGGAGGCCCCTGCTGGGCATTCGGAAACACCCGCAGAAACAGCATCCGGAACCTCCGGAGAGCCCGCCGCGATGTCGGCGGAAGGCGCCCCGGAGCACCCCGGAAAACAGGCATAAATCCATGAAAGCATCGATCATTACCATCGGCGATGAGATCCTCATCGGCCAGATCGTAGACACCAATTCGGTATCCATCGCCAAGCACCTCAATGCCGCGGGGATCGTCGTCCGCGAGAAGATCTCGATCGGCGACGACCGCTCGCAAATCGTCGAAACCGTCACCCGCGCCCTGGAAAACAACCAGGTCACGATCATCACCGGCGGCCTCGGCCCCACGAAGGACGACATCACCAAAAAGACCCTTGCAGAGCTCTTCCACAGCGAGATGCGTTACGACGAGACGGTCGCCGCACACGTCGAGAAGATGCTCACGGCACGCGGCATCGAATTCAACGAACTGAACCGCTCGCAGGCCCTCGTCCCGGCGTGCTGCACCGTCCTCTTCAACGCCTACGGCACCGCTCCCGGCATGTGGTTCGAACGCGACGGACACGTCGTCGTCTCGCTGCCCGGGGTTCCCTTCGAGATGGAGCATCTCATGCAGGACGAGGTCATGCCCCGCCTCAAGGCCCACTTCTCGCTGCGGCAGATCGTACACCGCACGATGATCACCGCCGGACTGGCCGAATCGATGCTCGCCAAACGCATCGAGAGTTGGGAGAACGCCCTCCCGCCCTATCTCAAGCTGGCCTATCTGCCCAATCCGGGAGCCGTGCGGCTGCGTCTGTCGGCCTACGAGGTCGAGGGCGAGAGCGTCGCCCGCGAGATCGACCGCCAGTTCGAGACCCTGCGCAAGCTGATCCCCGAATACTTCATCGGATTCGAAACCGCCTCGATCCAGGAGCTCGTCCACGGCATCCTCACCGAACGCGGGCAGACCCTCGCCACGGCCGAAAGCTGCACGGGAGGCGTCATCGCCTCGCGCTTCACCGCCATGCCCGGAGCCTCGGCCTACTTCCGCTGCGGCGTGGTCGCCTACAGCAACGAAGCGAAAGCCGACATCCTGGGTGTCGATGCCGGCGACATCGCCCGCTACGGCGCCGTGAGTGAACAGGTTGCCCGCCAGATGGCCGAAGGCGCCCGCCGCGTCGCCCGCGCCGACTATGCCGTCGCCACCACGGGAATCGCCGGCCCCACGGGCGGCAGCCCCGAAAAACCCGTCGGAACCGTCTGGATCGCCGTCGCGTCACCCGCCGGGACGAAGGCCGTATGCCGTCAGTGCGGCGCCGACCGCAGCCAGGTCATCGACCGCGCCAGCGCCTTCGCCATCTCCCTGCTCCGCGACGTCCTCCAGGGAAAATAGGGACCCGATACGAAAAAAAGCCGGGCGCTTTTGCGTTTTGACGAAAAGGTTGTATATTTGCAGGCCCTAAAGAGGCTTTAACAAAAACATCAACAACCATGAAAGTTTGCGAAATCACAGGCAAGGTGGCCGTTGTGGGCAACAACGTTTCCCACTCCCACCACAAGACCAAACGCAAATTCAGCCCCAATCTGAAGACGAAGCGTTTCTGGTCCGAGCAGGAAGGTCGCTGGATCACCCTCAAGGTGTCGGCTGCCGGCATGAAAACCATCAACAAGAAAGGGCTCGCTGTCGCACTGCGCGAAGCTGTCGCTCCCAAAAACCTCTACTAAAATCCTAATCCATGGCAAAGAAAGGCAACAGAGTGCAGGTCATCCTCGAATGCACCGAGCAGAAAGAGAGCGGCGTGGCAGGAATGTCCCGTTACATCACCACCAAAAACAAGAAGAACACGCCCGAACGTCTCGAACGTAAAAAGTACAACCCGTTCCTGAAGCGTGTAACCGTACACCGTGAAATCAAATAGTTAGACACCTATGGCAAAGAAAGTAGTCGCAACGCTGAAAACCGGTACCGGCAAGCAGTTCACCAAGTGCATCAAGATGGTCAAGTCGGACAAGACCGGAGCCTACATGTTCAAGGAGGGCGTCATTGCAAACGACCAGGTAAAGGATTTCTTCGACGAGAAGAAATAACGTATTTTAAGAGCCTGTCTCTTAAATACAAAGGGCATCTTTCGAAAAGATGCCCTTTGTGTTTCTCTTCCCCTCCTCCAGCGCCCCATTTTATCACCGCGAATTTGGTGATCCCGGCCGAAATTCATACCTTTGAAAGAAAAAACATGCCCATCAGAACCATCGCCTTTTTCAACTGGCGCTATCCATACGGAGGAGGTGAAGTCGTGACGTTCAATCTCGCCCGTTTTTTCCGGGAAGCCGGCTTCCGAGTGCTCCTCTATACCGGGGAGCTGTTCCGCGAGAAGCTCCGCACTCTGGACACGGAGACCTTCGAGTTCCGGACTCTTCCCGCACCCGGAGGCTGCAAAAGCAAAGCCAACGAAGAGTTCCTGATCGAGTCGATCCGGCAGGAAAAGGTCGACGTCGTCATCGTACAGGGCGTCATGGAGTTCCCGGGCACCGTGATTCGTCAGGCCACCTCCTGCAAGGTCATCTTCTGCCTGCACAACCAACCCTTCTGGGAGGTACGGCTCCTCCGGGGACAGAAGGCATCGCAGATTCCCCACCCGACGCTGGCCCGCCGGATCGAATACCTTCTGCTCCGCAAACCCCTCTACTGGCTGACCCCAAAGCTGAAGAAACGGACTCTGAAAAGTTATGCCCGGTTGCTGCGCTCCGTCGACAAATGCGTGCTGCTCTGCGAAGAATACCGCCGCGATTTCAATGCCGCCCTGATTGCGAGATACGGCCCGGAGATCATACAAGGAAAGACTGCGGCCATCCTCAACCCGCTGACCCCGGCACTTCCCGGTCCGGAAACGGAGAAACAGAAGCGGGTGCTTTACGTCGGGCGGCTGGTCCACACCCACAAACGGGTCGACCGGCTGCTGAAGATCTGGCGGCGGGTCGAGCCCCGGCATCCCGACTGGCAGTTGCAGATCGTCGGCGAGGGCGAGGAGCGCGAACGACTCGAACGCGATGCCGCCCGCTACGGGCTCGCCAACGTCCGATTCCTCGGATACCGGGACGACATGCCCGCCATCTACCGCGAAGCGTCGGTCATCTGCCTGACCTCCAACTTCGAAGGGCTTCCCATGAGCCTCATGGAAGGCCAGCAGTACGGAGTGATTCCCGTTTCGTTCGACTCCTATGCCGGGATCCGGGAGATCGCCCGCAACGGACAGGCCGGGGTCATCGTCCCGGCATTCAGCCTGCGCAAGTATGCCGACCGGCTCAACAAGCTGCTCGACAATCCGGAGGCACAAGAACAACTCCGCCAGCAGGCGCTCCTCGCCGCGAAGCGCTACGACCCGCAGCTCATCGGGCAAGAGTGGCTTCGCCTGTTCGAAAAACTATAATCGAAATGAAAAAAATCGCGCTTACCATCTTCCGTTACGGAGAGGGGATCTTCGGCGGGACCGAAGCCCATTGCCGGATGCTGGCCGAACACCTGGCTCCCTACTATCAAGTCGAGGTGCTCACCACGACAATCCGCCATCCCGGATGTCCGGAACAGAATTTCCCGGCCGGGGAGAGCCTCGAAAACGGCATTCTCGTGCGCCGGTTCCAGAGCGAATCCCGCCACGAGCGATACCGTGAATGGCGGAAGCCCGGATGTCGGGCCCGGAGGCTGCGGTATCGGCTCGATCAGTTGGGATTACTCTCGACGCTGGCCTCGATACACCCCGTCTGGATGTCAAATATCGAAGCCGAGCAGCGTTTCTTCACCTCCTATGAAGAGTACGCTCCATCACTCGCCGCGTTCGTCCGCACGCACAAGCAGGAGTATGCGGCCATCCTGCTCATCAGCTACTACTTCACCACCACGATCTTTACAGCGCTTGCCGCCCCGGAGAAGTGCATCCTCATCCCGACGGCACACCCCGAGAAGCCGCTCTATTACAGCACCTACTCGCACATCTTCACCCGAGTGGCCCACATCGCCTTCAACACGGCCTCGGAGCAGCGCCTCTGCCGACGCATCTTCGGCCGGCACCTGGCGCCGAGTTCGATCGTCGGGGTCGGAATCGAGACGGCGGAACCACTTCCGTGGGATTCCGTGCGTGAAAAGTTCGGGCTGCCCGAGCGCTATGTGCTCTATGTCGGGCGGCTCCATCCGGAGAAGATCGACAACGTGGTGCCCGAATTCATCCGATACCGGGAAGAGTACGGGGATGACATCCGGCTGGTGCTCGTCGGGCCCGGCACGCTGGAGTCCCTGCACATCCCCGAGCATCCGGCCGTGATCGCCACGGGAGCCGTCAGCGAGGCGGAGAAGAATACGATCATCCGTCACGCCACGGTGATGGTTAACCCGTCAAGGATGGAGAGTCTTTCGCTGTTGCTGCTCGAAGCCCTGCACAACCGCATTCCGGTGCTGGTGAACGGGAAGTGCGAGGTGATGAAGGACCACTGCAAGCTCAGCGGCGCGGCACTCTGGTACGATTCCGGGCGCGATTTTCGAAAAAAGCTCCATCGTTTGCTCTCCGACGAAGCGCTTCGCAGCCGGATGAGCGAGAAGGGGCCGGTCTACGTCCGCGAGCACTACGGCTGGGAGGTCGTCATTCCCAAGCTCCGGGCCCTTATCGAGAGCCTCTAAGTTTTTGAGAAAGAGGGGGGGGCAGTCCCGGGCGGCGGAAGGCGGGACAGCAGAAGGCCGAACGGCGCAACAGGCCGGACGCCGCGGAGCTTCCATTCCGCCCCAACCACGAAAAGGCCGGGCCTCGAAAACGGATCAAGAAAAAGGCGGATCGTCTGGACGATCCGCCTTTTTCTTGGCTTGCTTCCGCATCAGAACCGGTGCACGGCCCGGACGAGGAATTTGTTGTATTTCGGAATATCGACCACATAGGGCGGTTCGATACTCATGTGCGAGGTATGGGCGCTCTTCTCGTCCACCTCCGTCGAGGAGAAGTAGTAAACCATCCGGTCCATCCGCTCGCCTCCGGCATCCTTCAACGCTCCGTTGAACTTGTTCCGCGCCTGACGGTCGTTGCGCATCCGCGTGCCGCCGTTGTAGTTGTGGCCGATGGTCAGCAGCTCGTCGATGGCCGGGAGGTACCAACCCTCACCCTTGTCGCGGCACCACTTGAAGGCCGGGAAATCATCCCACGAAAGGCCGTTCGCCTCGATATAGCGCGCCACCTTCTCCATGTTGTCCATGCCGTCGGTGCGGTTGTCGGCCCCCACCACGCGCAGGTCCGGCTTCCGGAACTCGCTCCAGTGGAGGTAGATCTCATCCAGCGAGATCACCAGCCCGTGCCGCTTGTCCTCCGAGAGCAGGCACACGATACCCTTCACGCCGTCCCGGTCGTACAGCTCCCCGATCTCGTACTCCTTGAGCACGTACTGCCCGCCGGGCGTCTGCGCCATCGCCTCCGAAGCGGCAGGGGCGGCAGGGGCCGTCGGCGCTGCAGGGCGCTCCGCAACCGGCGTGGCCGGCGTCAGCGGCGTGGCCGGGATGCTCCGCGTATAGTATTCCATCTCGCCGTTGGCGTAACGGATATAGTGGATCTCGATCACGGGAAGCACATAGGTCGGACCTTCCGGGTTCGAGAAGCGCTTGTAGCGCACGTTCTCCGGGGTGATCTCAACCACCTTGGCTTCGATCTTCGTCGAGTCGGTCTTGACGATCAAATCCTGAGCGGCGGCCGTGAAGACCCCGCAAAAGGCTGCAAGCAGCAACATCAAACTTCTTTTCATCTTCTTTCAGAAAGGGTTTGCCGCAAAGATAACGCTTTTCCAAACATTCTTCGTATCTTTGTCCCGAGATAAATTTTCGGATATGGCATTTTTCGATATTTTCCGCAAAAAACAGCAGGAGGCTCCCGTCTCCGAGGAGCAGGCGCAGCAGCAACGGCAGGAGCTCGATGCCGGGTTGGAGAAGACCAAGACCGGGCTCTTCTCGAAAC
This sequence comes from Candidatus Alistipes intestinigallinarum, assembly GCA_019115745.1. Taxonomy (GTDB): domain Bacteria; phylum Bacteroidota; class Bacteroidia; order Bacteroidales; family Rikenellaceae; genus Alistipes; species Alistipes intestinigallinarum. The sequence goes on along the minus strand of DXDA01000015.1, from coordinate 25,122 downwards.
TCGCCCGGGCTGTCGCCGGCCGCTCCACGGTCGATGCCGACGTGCTCGACGATCTGGAGGAAGTGCTCATCACCTCGGACGTCGGGGTCGAGACCACCGTGAAGATCATCCGCCGCATCGAGGAGCGCGTGGCCCGCGACAAATACATGAACACCTCCGAACTGCAGTCGATTCTGCGCGAGGAGATCGCCGACCTGCTCGAACAGGCCCACGGGTCCACAGAGCACTTCGGACTCGACGCCCGCGAGGGCGAACCCTACGTGGTGATGGTCGTCGGCGTGAACGGCGCCGGAAAGACCACCACGATCGGGAAACTCGCCGCACAGCTCACGAAAGCCGGGAAGAAGGTCTGGATCGGAGCCGCCGACACGTTCCGCGCTGCGGCGATCGACCAGTTGCAGGTGTGGGCCGACCGCGCCGGAGCCACGATGATCCGACAGCAGATGGGCTCCGACCCCGCCTCGGTGGCCTTCGACACGCTGACCTCGGCCAAGGCGAACGGTGCCGACGTGGTGCTGATCGACACCGCCGGACGTCTGCACAACAAGATCAACCTGATGAACGAGCTGACGAAGATCCGCAACGTCATGTCGAAGGTGATCCCCGGGGCACCCCACGAGGTGATGCTCGTGCTGGACGGCTCGACCGGTCAGAACGCCTTCGAGCAGGCCCGCCAGTTCACGCAGGCCACGCAGGTCACCTCGCTGACGATCACCAAGCTCGACGGCACGGCCAAGGGCGGCGTGGTGATCGGCATCAGCGACCAGTTCCACATTCCGGTGCGCTACATCGGCATCGGCGAGGGGATCGACCAGTTGCGCATCTTCGACCGCCGGGAATTTGTAAACGCCCTGTTCGGAGATGAAAAAAATTAACGTCATCACGCTCGGCTGCTCGAAGAACACGGTCGACAGCGAGCACCTCATGGCCCGGCTCGCCGCGGCCGGTTACGAAGTCCGCTTCGACAGCGACCGCACCGATGCCAAAGTGGTCGTCATCAACACCTGCGGATTCATCGGCGACGCCAAGCAGGAGTCCGTCGAGATGATCCTCCGCGCCGCCGAAGCCAAGAAGGCGGGCAAAATCGAGCATCTGTTCGTCATCGGGTGCCTCTCGGAGCGCTATGCCGACGAGCTGCGCACGGAGATTCCCGAGGTCGACGAATACTTCGGAGCCCGCACGTGGGACGGCATCATCCGCGCCCTCGGGGCCTCGGAGGACCCTGCGCTGGAGACCGAACGCCACCTCACGACCCCGAAACACTACGCCTACCTGAAGATCTCCGAGGGTTGCAACTGGAAGTGCGGCTACTGCGCCATTCCGCTCATCCGCGGGCCGCACGTCTCGGTACCCATGGAGGTGCTGGAGGAGGAGGCCCGCAAGCTGGCCGCGCAGGGCGTCCGCGAGCTGATCGTCATCGCGCAGGACACCACCTACTACGGGCTCGACCTTTACGGGAAGCGGCAGATTGCCGAGTTGCTGCGCCGCCTGTGCCGCATCGACGGCATCGAGTGGATCCGCCTCCACTACGCCTATCCGGCGGCATTCCCCGAGGAGCTCATCGAGGTGATGGCCGCCGAGCCCAAGATCTGCAAGTACCTCGACATCCCCTTCCAGCACATCTCCGACGCCCAGCTCTCGGCCATGCTGCGCCGCCACACGAAGGCCGAGGCGCTGGAGCTGATCCGCAAACTGCGCACGGCAATCCCCGACCTGGCCCTGCGCACCACCCTGCTGGTCGGCTACCCCGGGGAGACGGAGGCCGATTTCGAGGAACTGCTCGATTTCGTCCGCGAGGTGCGCTTCGAGCGGCTCGGCGTCTTCCCCTACTCCGAGGAGGAGGGGACCTACTCCGCCCGCGAACTCCGCGACGACGTTCCCGAGGAGATCAAGCAGCAGCGCGTGGACCGCATCATGGCCCTGCAGAACGAGATTTCGCTCGAAAACAACCGTCGGCGTGTCGGGCGCACCGAGCGGGTGCTGATCGACTCCCGGCAGGGCGACTGGTATGTCGGGCGCACGCAGTACGACTCCCCGGAGGTGGACCAGGAGATTCTCATTCCGGCCGACGCGAAGAGGCTCCGAAAAGGACATTTTTACGACATAAAGGTATCCGCAGCGGAGGATTACGATCTCTACGGCGAGCCTGCGACAAAATAATTTGTTTTTTTCTCCTTTTTTTTCTACCTTTGAAAAGCGAAACGGACCTTTTCCGAAACGATGGCCGAGAAACGGGTGATAACGAACATCGAAGCCCATGTGAGGCAGTTGATCGACGACCACAAAAGGCTGTCGAAGATCTGTGACGAACTCACCGCGCAACGGGACGCCTGGCGCGCCGAAAAGCGGAGCCTCGAAGAACGGATCAAGGAGTTGGAAGCCGAAGTGGCTCGAATGCAGCTCTCGGAAGGTCTCGCGGGAGGCGGTACGAACCGCGAAAAAGCAAGGGCACGCGTCAACCGGCTGATGCGGGAGGTAGACAAGTGCATCGCTTTGTTGGGACAGCAATCGGAGACCCCCAAAACCGACAGAAAGCCCCAGTGAGACACCGCCCCGATGGATGCTGGGATGTGACGGACGCGAAAACGAAAAGAAACATGGAAAAGAAACAGGCGATAACACTCAAAATAGCCGGTAAAAGCTATCCTTTCAATATCGAAAGCGGAAAAGAAGAGGTCTATCGCCTGGCTGAACGAGAGGTCAACAGCTATCTCGCGCTGATAAAACAACAGAATATCAAGGGCTGGGGCGATCAGGACTACCTCGCAATGGCTGCTTTGAAATTCGCAATCGCCAATGTCGCGATGCGGCAGAGCCGGGAGGTCGACAACGAGGATCTCAAAAAGCTCGAAAAAATCGGCGCCGAAATAGACTCCTACCTCAACACCCTGAAACCCTGAAAGGGGGGGGGCGGAAAGCAAAACAACCGCACAACACCCGAGGGGGCGGAAAGAAGAGGAGACGGAGAGAGGACAGCGAGAGGACGAAGAGGGGCAAGAGGAGGAGAGAAAAGAGGGAGAAAAGAGGGAGAAAAGAGGAGGAGAGGAAAGAGGAGGAAGAGGAAGAGGGGGCAACCTGCAGCGCAAGGAAACCGGAAGGCCCGAGGAGCCGAGAACTCCGAAAGCCCGACAACAAGATACAGCGGAAGGTGGCGGAAACACCGAAACCGTTCCGGAAACAAAACGTTCTTTATACATACTCAGAATCTACCCGCATAGATTCCTTAAAGCTTTGCGAAACTGAACACTTTTTAAATTGGGGTAACTCACGATGCTTCAAAATCAGGCCTAGTACCCGATTGGGGAGTGCGTTACGGCGCACCGTTGGAAGATTGCGATTGTCGGAGCCCCCACACATGACTGATCTTGCAGATTCGTCAAACAAGAATAAGGAATCCTATGCGGTTTTTTTGTTTGAATACTCTAAACACCTGTTTAATAATTAAAAACACGTAAATTACAATGTATATCACCATTCTGGCAGCATGTATCTCCGCGGTGGTTGCCGTCGTAGTTTACGCCGTCGTTACCAACTACGTGGTCAAAAACACCATCCGGAAACGACGCGAAACTGCGCTCAAAGAGGCCGAAGCCGAAGCCGAGATGATCAAGAAGGAGCGAATCCTTCAGGCGAAGGAGAAATTCATCCAACTCAAAAGCGAACACGACCGCCAGGTCAACGAACGCAACCAAAAACTCGCACAGAGCGAACAGCGCGCCAAACAGCTCGAACAGAACCTCCAGAACAAGGAACGCGATCTGGAAAACAAACTCCGCGAAAACGATCGGCTCAAGGAGCAGATGCAGAATCAGATGCAGCTCATCGAGCACAAGAAGGAGGAGATCGACCAGGTGCGCCGCGAACAGAACGTCCGACTCGAACAGATCTCCGGGATGAGTGCCGAAGAGGCCAAGAACATCCTCATGGAGAACATGAAGGCCGAGGCGAAAACCGAAGCCGCAGCCTATATCAACGAAACCATCGAAGAGGCCAAGATGACCGCTTCGAAAGAGGCCAAACGCATCATCGTAGCCTCGATCCAGCGGGTCGCTACCGAAACCGCCATCGAGAATGCCGTGACGGTCTTCAACATCGAGAGCGACGAGGTCAAGGGCCGCATCATCGGACGCGAAGGACGCAACATCCGGGCCCTGGAGGCTGCGACGGGTATCGAGATTATCGTCGACGACACGCCCGAAGCCATCATCCTCTCGGGATTCGACCCCGTGCGCCGCGAAATCGCACGGCTCGCCCTGCACCAGCTCGTGACCGACGGCCGCATCCACCCCGCCCGCATCGAGGAGGTCGTGGCAAAGGTCCAGAAACAGATCGAGGAGGAGATCGTCGAGGTCGGAAAACGCACCGCCATCGACCTCGGAATCCACGGGCTCCATCCCGAAATGATCCGCCTCATCGGTAAGATGAAATACCGTTCGTCGTATGGTCAGAACCTGCTCCAGCACGCCCGCGAAACCGCAAACCTTGCCGGAATCATGGCGGCCGAACTGGGACTCAACCCCAAGATCGCACGTCGCGCCGGACTGCTGCACGACATCGGTAAGGTGCCCGACGACGAACCCGAACTGCCGCACGCAATCATCGGTATGAAGCTCGCCGAGAAGTACAAGGAGAAGCCCGAAGTCTGCAACGCCATCGGAGCACACCACGACGAGGTGGAGATGTCGTCGCTCATTGCGCCGATCATCCAGGTTTGCGACGCCATCTCCGGCGCTCGCCCCGGTGCTCGCCGTGAGGTTGTCGAAAGCTACATCAAGCGACTCAAGGAAATGGAGGACATTGCCCTCTCCTACCCCGGCGTCGTAAAGACCTACGCAATCCAGGCCGGACGCGAGCTGCGTGTGATTGTCGGAGCCGACAAACTCTCGGATCAGGAGTCGGAGGGTCTTTCGCACGATATCGCCAAGAAGATCCAGGACGAGATGACCTACCCCGGACAGGTGAAGATCACCGTCATCCGCGAAACCCGCGCCGTCGCCTACGCCAAGTAGGTCCGGGGCCGGAAGCCAGCAGGGGCCGGAAGCCAGACAGGAACTGGGATCGGAAGGCTGGCAGGAGGGGGGGGGCGGAAAGTAGGCAGGGACCAAAGGCGAGCAGGAATCGAAAAATCAGAAATACCCCACGAAATACTCTTCCACGAAAAATCCTCCGAAAATCCGGAGGATTTTTCGTAACTCGAATAACCGCACAAAACAAACTCAGCCATCTCCCGATGAATACGGAACTCAAAAACTATATCGAACGGGAAATCATCCCGCGTTACGAACACTTCGACCGGGCACACGACGTGGAACACGTCCGTACGGTAATCCGCCGCAGCCTCGAACTTGCCGAGACGTACGACGTCGATACCGATATGGTCTATGCGATTGCGGCCTACCACGATACCGGACTGGTCAACGGACGCGAAAACCACCACCTCGATGCCGGACGCATCCTCGCTGCAGACCGCGAACTGCGCCGTTGGTTCTCGGAGGAGCAGATCCAGACGATGCGCGAGGCCGTGGAGGACCACCGCGCCTCGTCGAAACATGCCCCGCGGTCGATCTACGGACGCATCGTCGCCGAAGCCGACCGGCTGATCGACCCCGCAACGATCATTCGCCGCACGGTCCAGTACGGACTGGCCCACTGCCCCGAACTCGACCGCGAGGGGCACTTCGCCCGCTGCCTCGAACACCTCCGGAACAAATATGCCGAAGGCGGCTACCTGAAACTCTGGATTCCCGAGTCGGAGAACGCCCGCCAACTGGAAGCGTTGCGTGAGGTAATCCGTGATCCGAAGCTGATTCGCAAGGCTTTCGACAAAGCATTCGATGCCGAAACCGCGAAAACACCCCTTCCGGAACCTGAAAAACAATAGCGATCGGCACCGGGCCGCCTGCAAGGCCGCCCGTCCTCACACGGACACAACGAAAGTCCCCGACTCCTTGCCGGAGTCGGGGACTTTCCGTCTATTGAGAGCGCCAACGCACCTTCAGCCTTTACTCGGCGTCGTGCGGGAAGTACTTCATGTACTGCACACGCTGATAGAACTCGCCCTCCGAGGAGCCGTAGTCCATCCGCCCGCGGAACGACTCCAGCGTCTCGAAGCCGTGGCGTGCGGCCCACTCGTCGATGAACGACCCGATCTGGCCGATCACCTCGTAGCCGTGCTTGTGGATCGCCGTGCAGACCTGAACCGCCGAAGCGCCGCAAAGCAACGCCTTGACTGCCGACGCTCCATCGTGCACGCCCGTCGAAACGGCAACATCCAACTGCGGCAGTGCATGGGAGCACAATGCCGTGCTGCGCAGCACGTTACGCAATTCGCTCGGTTCGCTGAAGGGATCTGCCGGCTGGAAGGCCATCTTCTCGATGTCGATGTCGGGTTCGAAGAAGCGGTTGAACAGCACCACGCCCTTCGCACCGCGCGCCAGCAGCGTGTCGCATGTCGCAAGGACGTTCGTCAAGCGCATCGGCAGCTTCACCGAAACCGGGATCGCAACCGCCGCGCAGACCTTGCGCACAATGTCCGCATAGTGCTGCTCGATCTCGGCGGCCGACGCATGGCGGTCGGTCGGCAGCAGGAAGATATTCAGCTCCAGAGCCGCAGCCCCGGCAGCCTGCATCGACATCGCATAGTCGATCCACGCATCGCCCGAACCCACGCAGTTGATGCTCCCGATCACGGGCACGCCCGTCTTGGCGGCATCCTTCACGAGCTGCAGCAGTTCGGCCTTATAGGCGTCGCCCAGGTAGCGTTCGAGGTACTCCCCGGCGTCGCCATAGCCCTCCATCTTGTCCAGCGAGGCGGCCTGGCGGTAGATCTGCTCCTCGAAGATCGACTTCAGCACCACGGCGCCCGCACCCGCGCGGACGCACGACTCGATATGAGCCAGGTTCGACGTGTAGGGCGAACTGCTCACAATCACGGGACTCGACAGTTGAAGTCCCAAATATTCCGTTTTCATGATTTTCCGTATTTGGTTCGTTAGACAAAAGGTATCTTGACCACTTCGGCCTTCACGGGCTTCTCGCGGATGATGACCGCAACCTCCGTACCGGGTTTTGCGTAAGCCGTCTCGACGTAGCCCAGCGCCACACCCACCTTCAGGCACGGGGACATCGTGCCCGAGGTCACGTGGCCGATCTCCCGGCCGTCCGCAGCCGCCAGCCTGTAGCCGTGGCGCGGAATGCCCCGCTCGACCATCTTCAGCCCGACGAGCTTACGCGTCACCCCTTCGGCCTTCTGCCGCTCCAGCAGTTCCCGGTCGATGAAATTCTTCCCTTCGGCGAACTTCGTGATCCACCCCAGGCCCGCCTCCAGCGGCGAGGTCGTGTCGTCGATGTCGTTGCCGTAGAGGCAGAAGCCCTTCTCCAGACGCAGCGTGTCACGAGCCCCGAGTCCGATGTTCTTCAGCCCGTATTCGGCTCCGGCCTCCCAGAGCGCCTTCCAGAGCTTCGCGCCGTCCTCGTTGGCCACGTAGATCTCGCACCCCCCGGCGCCCGTATAGCCCGTGATCGAGAGGATCGCCCGACAGCCGGCCACCTCCATCTTCTTAAAGGTATAGTACTCCATCTCCTCGACCGGCTCCGCGCACATCTTCTGCACGATCTTCATCGCCAGCGGTCCTTGTACGGCCAGCTGGCAGATCTCGTCCGAAGCGTTGTAGAGCTCCTTGCCCGGGCCAGCCTCCATGCCGAACTCCTCGCGGCCCACGGCGCAGATATGCGCCCAGTCCTTGTCGATGTTCGCGGCGTTGACGCACAGCATGTAGGTCTCGGCGTCGATCCGGTAGACCAGGATGTCGTCCACGATCCCCCCGCGGCTGTTCGGCATACACGAATACTGCACCTTTCCGTCGTAGAGTTTCGCGACGTCGTTCGTCGTGATGCGCTGCAGCAGCGCCTCGGCCTTCGGGCCCTTGACCCAGATCTCGCCCATGTGGCTCACGTCGAAGACCCCGGCACCCTGGCGCACGGTCATGTGTTCGTCGGTGATGCCCGTGAACTCGATGGGCATGTTGTAACCCGCGAATTCGGCCATCTTGGCTCCCGCGGCAATGTGATAATCGGTAAATACGGTGGTTTTCATATAGGTGGTTTGGTTTTACTCACGGCGTTTCACGCCCAGACGCGGGCAGCGGTGGAACTCCTTCGTACGGTCGAACAGGTAGCGGTAGGTCGTGTGCACCTTGTGGCGCGTCGCGCAGACGTAGGTCTCGATCATCCGGTTCATCACCGGGTTGAAGTCCCCGATCCACGCCAGCTCCATCGTCTTGTAGGGATTCTTCGTCAGCTCCAGGAACTCGTAGTACTTCACCATGATCGCCGACTCCACGCCCTTGCCGTGGAACTCCGGCGTGATGCCGAAGATGATGCCGAAGATCCGGTCGCACGACTTGCGCACCTTCAGGTCCCACATCAGCCGCAGCTTCTGCCACAGCCCGAACTTCCCGTGGAACTTCCCGATCAGGCGGTTCAGGTCCGGGACCGTGATGAAGAAGCCGATCGGCTCGTCGTTGAAATAGGCGAAGAAGATGATGTTCGGGTCGATGATCGGCTTCATCTCCCGGACCATCTCCAGCGCCTCCTCCTGCGACATCGGACGCACGCCCGAGAACAAGGCCCACGCCTTGTTATAGATCACCCGGAAGCTCTCGGCGGCCTCCTCCAGATTCTTCATGTCGATATTCTCGACGCGGTAGCCCGGAACCGTATAGAGCCGTTCGGCTCGCGCGAAGATCTGCTTGTTGGCCTCCGAATTGTTCACCCTCCAGATGAAACTGTGCTGGTTGAAGTAGTTCTGGAAGCCGTAGTTTTCGAACAGCTCCTTATAGTAGGGCGGGTTGTAGGGGTTCTTGTAGAGCGGCTGGAACTCGTAGCCCTCGACCAGAAGGCCCCACCAGTCGCGCCGCTGCCCGAAGTTGATCGGGCCGTCCATCGCCTCCATGCCCCGGCTCGCCAGCCACATCCGTGCGGCATCGAAGAGCATGTTGGCAACCGTCTGGTCCTCGATCGACTCGAAGAAGCCGCAGCCGCCCGTCGGCTGCTCCTCGATGGCGGCCTTTTCGCGGTTGTAGAAGGCCGCAATGCGGCCCACGACCTCGCCCGAAGCATCCCGGACCACCCAGCGGATCGCTTCGCCGTCGGTGAAAAGCTCGTTCCGGGCCGGATCGAAGACCTCCAGCACATCCTGATCCAGCGGGCAGACCCAGTTCCGGTTGCCCTTGTAGATCCGTTTCGGCAGGTTCAGCCACTCCCGCTCCACGGCCGGCGTGGTGACCTCTTGCAACGTATATTTTTCCTGATTCATGATTCGATGATCATTTTCAATGTTTACGACGTTCAAAGGTAACAATTTTTTCCTTATTTTTGTTCATACTTCAAATTTCGTATCCGAATGAACAAAAGCCTCGAACAGTACATGCCCGACGGGAGCAAACTCCCCTACCGATTCATGAAATACCGGATCCACAAGATCCTGCTCGTCTGCTGCAGCTACGACGGATACATTCTCGAAGAGGACGGACACATCGAATCGCAGATCAACCAGGAGTATATCGACCTCAACATGTCGAATCCCCCGTCGCTCACCCGCGTAAGCTCCACGGCCGAGGCGCTCGACGCCCTGCGCGAAGACGACTCCTACGACTTCATCCTCACGATGTACAACGTCGGGGAGCCCGATGTCTTCGCTTTCGCACGCATCGTCAAGGAGCGACACCCCAACATCCCCGTCGCGCTGCTCACCTCCTTCTCCAAGGACATCTACCGCCGCATCGAGGAGCAGGACCATTCGGGGCTCGACTACATCTTCTCCTGGCACGGCAATACGGACCTGATCATCGGTATCATCAAGCTCATCGAGGACAAGATGAATGCCGACGAGGACATTCTCGAAGGGGGCGTGCAGGCCATCCTCCTGGTCGAAGACTCCATCCGCTTCTACTCGACCTACCTGCCCGAACTCTACAAGCTGATCCTCCTGCAGAACACCGAATTCCTCAAGGACGCCTTCAACGAGCAGCAGCAGGTCCTCCGCAAACGCGCCCGGCCCAAGATCCTGCTGGCCCGCAGCTACGACGAGGCTACGGAACTCTACGACCGTTACCGCAAGAATCTCCTCGGCGTGATCTCCGACGTGGGGTTCGTCCTCCACCGCAACGACCCCTCCGATACCGAAAAACTCGATGCCGGCATCGACCTCTGCCGGCGCATCAAGCAGGACAACCCCCTGATGCCCGTCCTGCTGCAGTCCTCCCAGACCTCCTTCCGCGAGCAGGCCCGCGAACTCGGCGCCGGATTCATCGCCAAGAACTCCAAAACGCTCCTCTCCCAACTGAGCGAATACATCGCCAAGGAGTTCGCATTCGGAGACTTCATCTTCAAGGACCCCGAAACCGGGGCCGAAATCGGACGCGCCAAGGACCTCACCCAGATGCAGCAGATGATCGCCACGATCCCCGACGAGGCCTTCGAATACCATACCTCGCAGAACCACCTCTCCAAGTGGTTGTACTCGCGCGGACTCTTCCCGCTGGCCGCCTCGATCCGGCAGTACAACAAGAGCCACTTCTCGTCGGTCGAGGAGCACCGCCGCGTCCTCGTGAACCTCATCCGCGACTACCGCACGCTGCTCGGACAGGGTGTCGTCGCACGCTTCGACCCCGAAACCTACTCCGATGCCGTGGCCTTCGCCCGCATCGGCGAGGGTTCGCTCGGCGGAAAGGCCCGCGGTCTGGCCTTCATGAACTCCATGCTCATGAAGCACCGCCAGTACGACAAGCACGAGAACGTCCGCATCATGATCCCCCGCTCGGTGGTCATCGCCACGGAGTATTTCGACGAGTTTATCCGCCGCAACGGCCTCCAGTACATCATCTCCCAGGAGTTCTCCGACGAGGAGATTCTCTCGGAGTTCGTCACCTCGACCGTCCCGCAACGGCTCCAGGAGGAGCTCAAGGCCTACATCCGGACCGTCCGCACTCCGCTGGCCGTGCGTTCCTCCTCGAAACTCGAAGACTCCCACTACCAGCCCTTCGCCGGGATCTACTCCACCTACATGATCCCCTACACCGACAACGAGGATCAGATGCTGCGCCTGCTCCTGCGCGCCGTCAAGAGCGTCTACGCCTCGGTCTACTTCGCCGCGTCGAGGGCCTACATCACCTCCTCGCAGAACCTCATCTCCGAGGAGAAGATGGCCGTCATCATCCAGGAGGTCTGCGGTACGGAGCAGAACGGACTCTGGTTCCCCACCTGCTCCGGAGTCGCCCGCTCGATCAACTACTACCCCATCGGTGACGAACAGGCCGCCGACGGAGTCTGCAACGTCGCCATGGGACTCGGAAAGCTCGTCGTCGACGGAGGACGCACCCTCCGCTTCTCGCCCCGCTACCCGCAGAAGGTCCTCCAGACCTCAACCCCCGAGCTGGCCCTGAGCGACACCCAGACCGAGGTCCTCGCCCTGAGCCTCCGGCCCGAGGAGTTCCGCACCTCGATCGACGACGCCGTAAACCTCCGCCGCCTCTCGCTGCGCGAAATCGCCGATTTCCGCAATTCGAAGTTCGTCTGCTCGGTCTGGGACCGCGAGAACGAGCGCATCTCCGACAGCCCCTTCGACCGCGGGCGGAAGGTCATCACCTTCAACAACATTTTGAAGTACAACACCTTCCCGCTTGCCGAGATCATTTCAGACATCCTCCGCATGGGCGCCGAGGAGATGCGCTGTCCCGTCGAGGTGGAGTTCGCCGTCAACATGGACGTCCTGCCCGGGCAGCAGCAGATCTTCAACCTCCTCCAGATCCGCCCCATCATCGACAACCAGGACAACCGCGCCATCGACTGGTCGGCCGAAGACCCCGACCGCGCCCTGATCTACGGCGAACAGGCCCTCGGAATCGGCATGATGGCCGACCTCGCGGACATCATCTACGTCAAGAACGACGCCTTCGACTCGCTCTCCACCGAAAAGATCGCCGCGGAACTCCTCACCCTCAACAACCGGATGCGCGACGAAGGGCGTTCGTACATCCTCGTGGGCCCCGGGCGCTGGGGCTCCTCCGATCCCTTCCTCGGCGTGCCCGTCAAGTGGAACCACATCTCCGAGGCGAAGGTCATCGTCGAGTGCGGCATCGAAAAGTTCGAGGTCGAACCCTCCCAAGGAACCCACTTCTTCCAGAACGTCACCTCGCTCGGAGTCGGCTATCTGACCATCAGCCCCTTCCGTGGCGACGGAATCTTCCGCGAAGAGCGCCTCGACGCCATGCCCGCCCATTACGACGGAACCTTTTTGCGGCAGGTGCGCTTCGATCGGCCGCTCTGGGTCTGCGTAGACGGCCGCTCAAACAAGGGTATGATTCGGGAAAATCCCGAAGAATGAAAAATTTTCCAAAAATTTCCCAAAAGAAGTTACAATCTATAATAAATATTGTTATATTTGTAACAAAAGAACACCAAACCTAAAAACTTCTGTGCTATGAACGTTAACAAAATCATGACCGACCTCGAACGCAAGCACCCCGGTGAGAGCGAATACCTCCAGGCCGTGCGCGAAGTGCTGATGACCGTCGAAGGCGCCTACAACCAGCACCCCGAATTCGAGGCCAACCGAATCGCGGAACGGATCGTCGAACCCGACCGCATCTTTACGTTCAAAGTCGTATGGGTAGACGACAAGGGCGAAGTACAGACCAACATCGGCTACCGCGTCCAGTTCAACAACGCCATCGGGCCCTACAAGGGCGGTCTGCGTTTCCACCCCTCGGTCAACCTCTCGATCCTCAAGTTCCTCGGATTCGAGCAGATCTTCAAGAACGCCCTCACGACGCTCCCGATGGGCGGCGCCAAGGGCGGCTCGGACTTCAACCCCAAAGGCAAGTCCGACCGCGAGGTGATGCGCTTCTGCCAGGCCTTCATGACCGAACTCTGGCGCCATATCGGTCCCGAAACCGACGTCCCGGCCGGTGATATCGGCGTCGGAGGCCGCGAAATCGGGTATCTCTACGGCATGTACCGCAAACTCGCCCTGGAGAATACCGGCGTCCTGACCGGAAAGGGCATGACCTACGGCGGTTCGCTGATCCGGCCCGAAGCCACCGGTTTCGGCGCCGTCTACTTCCTGCGCCAGATGCTCGAAAAGGCCGGCATGGACATCAAGGGCCAGACCATCGCCATCTCCGGATTCGGAAACGTCGCCTGGGGCGCCGCGACCAAGGCTACGGAACTCGGCGCCAAGGTCGTCACGCTCTCCGGTCCCGACGGATACGTCTATGACGAAGAGGGCCTCAATGCCGAAAAGATCGCCTACATGCTCGAACTCCGCGCCTCGAACAACGACGTCGTGGAGCCCTACGTCAAGAAGTTCCCCAATGCGAAGTTCTTCCCCGGCCGCAAGCCCTGGGAGGTCAAGGTCGACATCGCCATGCCGTGCGCCACGCAGAACGAGCTCGACGGCGAGGATGCCAAGAAGTTGTTGGCCAACGGCGTGAAGATCGTGGCCGAGGTTTCGAACATGGGCTGCCGCCCCGAAGCCATCGACGCCTTCATCGCCGCCAAGATCCCCTACGGACCCGGCAAGGCCGTGAATGCCGGCGGCGTGGCCACCTCGGGACTCGAAATGACCCAGAACGCCCAGAAACTCAACTGGACGGCCGAAGAGGTCGATGCCAAACTGCACCAGATCATGTCGTCGATCCACCACGCCTGCCTGGAGTACGGCACCGAGGCCGACGGATACATCAACTACATGAAGGGCGCCAACATCGCCGGCTTCATGAAGGTTGCCAAGTCGATGGTCGAGCAGGGAATCCTCTAAGCCGCTCCTCATCGCAACAGACAAGGGCTGTCCGACATCGGACAGCCCTTTTTTTCACAGGATCTACCCCTCCGTGGAGCGGATCCGCAAAATACCCCACCGGAAAAAACCGGGAATTCATGATCAAAACCGAGGGGTCGGTTGAATTTATTTGACGCAAATACAGGCGGCGTCTATCTTTGCCCGCAGTCAAACCAAACAACACGAAGATGATACAAATGCAAAACTTCAAGAACAAGTTGGCGGCCGCAGCGCTCGCCTGCCTGACGCTGGCATCGGTGGCCTGCGACAACGACGACAAGGAAAACCCGGGACAGCAACTCTCGCTCGGGGAGCTGACGGGCAGCTATACGGGGACGTTCGACTTCTTGGCTTCGCCGAGCGACCTGAACCCCGACCCGCAACCCCAGACCGGCATTGCCGTGACATTCGAGGTCACCGACGAGGGGACCGTGCACTTTCCCGAATTCCCCGCCGCCGAGCTGGTCAAGGCCCTGATCGGCGAAGAGGAAGCCGCCACGCTGCTCCCTCTGCTGGGCACGATCAGTTACGACGCCACGATCGGCACCCCGACGGCCGACGAGTCGCAACTCACGGCGGCTCTGACAACGCCTCAACTGCGGATCGATTTGAGCGGGATCATGGTTGTCCTGATCACGATCGACTCTCCCGAACCGCTCAGTTACACGAAAGAGGGGGCAATCCGCTTTACGTTCAAGACCACAAAGTGCCAGTTGGGCGAGGGCGAGGAGGCCGGCGAACCTTTTGATCTGATCAACACGTTGGAATTCACGGCGAAAAAGCAATAATTTTCAACCCGAAGAGGCGAATACGTTCTCTTAGGCAAGGCCCGGCCGGAGACATCGGTCAGACGGAAATGTGTGCAGAAGAGAGTGTGTGAATACGGACAAAAAGAGATTCCGGCCGGGCCATCTCTTCAACCGGTTGCCAAGAAAAAGGCTGTTCCCTTGTGGGGAACAGCCTTTTTCAATCTCCGGTGCCAAGGCCGCAGCAATTACAGCCGCGCCTTGATCGCTTTGGTGGCCTCCTCGTAGCCCGGCTTCTCGAGCAGGGCGAACATGTTCTTCTTGTAGGCCTCCACGCCCGGCTGGTCGAACGGATTCACACCCAGCAGGTAGCCGCTGATGCCACACGCCTTCTCGAAGAAGTAGAGCAGCGAACCGATCACCTCGGCCGAGATCTCCGGAATCTCCACCCGCAGGTTGGGAACTCCACCGTCCACATGCGCCAACTGGACTCCCAGTTCCGCCATGCGGTTCACCTCCGAAATCCGCTTCCCGGCCAGGTAGTTCAGACCGTCGAGGTTTTCCGAATCGGCTTCGATAACCACCTTCGAGGCCGGACGGGCCACCGAAATGATCGTTTCGAACAGCGTCCGCTCTCCCTCCTGGATGTACTGGCCCATCGAGTGCAGGTCGGCCGTCAGCGTCACGCTGGCCGGGAAGATACCCTTGCCCTGCTTGCCCTCGCTCTCGCCGTAGAGCTGTTTCCACCACTCGTTGATATACTGCAGTTTGGGTTCGTACGAGCCCAGTATCTCGATCTTCTTGCCCGAAGCATAGAGCGCGTTGCGCACCGTGGCGTAGATCGCCGACGGGTTCTCGGCGAAGGGTACCCCCTCGGCCGTCGCCTGCTCCATCTCCTGCGCTCCACGGACCAGAGCGGCAATGTCAACACCCGCTACGGCCAGCGGCAGCAGACCCACCGGAGTCAGCACCGAATAGCGGCCGCCCACATCGTCCGGAATCACGAACGTCGGGTAACCCTCCTGCGTGGCCAGCGTCTTCAGCGCTCCGCGCGCCTTGTCCGTCACGGCCACGATCCGTTCGGCAGCCTCCTGCTTGCCGTAGCGCTTCTCGATCTCCGCCTTGATCAGTCGGAAGGCGATGGCCGGTTCGGTCGTCGTGCCCGATTTCGAGATCACGATCGCCGCGATCGAATGCTCCTTCGTCGCTGCCAGCAGCTCGGCCGTGTAGTCCTCCGAGATATTCTGACCGGCAAAGAGGACCGTCGGGGTCTGCTGCTCCTTGTGCAGCAACTGGAACGGGTTGCTCATCGCCTCCAGAACCGCCTTGGCGCCCAGGTACGACCCGCCGATTCCGATGCAGATCACCACATCGGCCTTCGCACGCAACTTTGCGGCCGTCTCGGTGATCGCCGCGATCTCCGAATCCGTGATCGACGACGGAAGGCGAACCCAGCCCAGGAAATCATTTCCCGCACCCTTGCCCGAGTGCAGCAACGAATTGGCGGCCTGTGCACGGGCCTCCATCTCGGCGGTAATCTCGACACCCGCCTTCGAAATGTCCACTTTTACGTTTTTCATATCGTGTCAAATTAGTTTGGTTGTCAATTCCTGCATCTCCTTGCGGGCCGATGCCCGCTCGTAAAGAACCCGGTAGACCATCTCCGCAATCGGCATCTCAACCCGGTGCCGCGTGTTGATGTGACGGATGCAGTCCGCCGCGAAGTACCCCTCGGCCACCATCGTCATCTCGTTCAGCGCGCTCTTCACCGTACAGCCGTGGCCGATCAGCAGCCCCAGGCGCCGGTTGCGGCTGTAATTCGAATAGCACGTCACAAGCAGGTCGCCCAGGTAGGCCGAGACCTGTGTGTTGCGCCGGTCCGGGTAGCTCTCCTCCAGAAAGCGCGTCATCTCCCCGGCCGAGTTGGCGATCAGCACCGCCAGGAAGTTGTCCCCGTAGCCCAGACCCACGGCCAGGCCCACGGCCAGGGCGTAGATATTCTTCAGAATCGCTGCATATTCGATGCCATAGAGGTCTGTCGAGTAGCTCAGCCGGATGTTCCCCCCGGCAAAGCGCGAGCCGATCAAATGCGCGTTGTCGAGATCCGTGCACACCACCGTCAGGTAGGAGAGTTTCCCGCGCGAGACCTCTTCGGCGTGCGACGGGCCCGTGAAGAGGCCGAGCTGTTTGTAGGAGAGGTCGTAGCGGTCGTGGATATACTCCACGACGGTCTGGTAGTCCCCCGGGACGATCCCCTTGATGGCCGAAACGATGAACTTATCCTTCAGCGAAACGCTCAGCGGAGCCAGAAAATCCTTCAGATAGGCCGACGGCGTGGCCAGGATCACCACCTCGGCATCCCGAACCACGGCATTCAGGTCGTCCGACGGCGCAATGACCGACGGGTCGAACTCCAGATCGCTCAGATAGCGGGGGTTGCGCCCCTCGCTCCGCAGCAACTCCAGCACCTCCGGATTGCGGACGTACCATCCCACCCGACGCCCGTTGGCTGCAAGCAGCCCCACCAGGGCCGTCGCCCAACTTCCATAGCCGATCACCGCACAGCGCGCGTCGGAACCGATTTTATATTCCATAACGGGGATCTGTTTTAGAATACAAATATAAACAAAAAAAGCAGATTATACCGATTCCAACTCCGGATTTTCAGCCCCGCAATCCCCCTTTTGCCCACCAATCTGCACCCCGCGAAAAAAAATACGCCCTGAAATAGACGTTTTTCCAGGGCTTTTTGCTACCTTTGTCCGGATATGTCGGCTCCCGACGCACCGAAAATCGGCAGAGCCGCGTATGTAACTGGAAAATAACGACTTTACAAAAAAAATAGTGTTGGGGTAGTTTTATGGGAATCTTTTCTTTGACTCAAGAGTTGGCCATCGACCTCGGTACGGCCAACACGCTGATTATCTATAACGGCAAGGTCGTCGTCGACGAACCGTCGATCGTCGCCCTCGACGTCCACACCGGAAAACTCGTCGCTATCGGACAACAGGCCCGCCAGATGCACGAGAAGACAAATCCGAACATCAAGACCATCCGACCGCTCAAGGACGGCGTCATCGCCGACTTCAACGCCACGGAACTCATGCTCCGAGGCATGATCAAGAAGGTCAAAACCTCCGGAAGCCTCTTCGCGCCGTCGCTGCGCATGGTCATCTGCATCCCCTCGGGATCGACCAACGTCGAGATCCGCGCCGTACGCGACTCCGCCGAACACGCCGGAGGCCGCGAAGTATACATGATCTACGAACCCATGGCCGCGGCCCTCGGTGCCGGACTCGACGTCGAGGCCCCCGAAGGAAACATGGTCATCGACATCGGCGGCGGTACGTCGGAGATCGCCTGCATCTCGCTCGGCGGAATCGTCTGCTCCGAGTCGATCAACACCGCCGGCGACGTCTTCACGAACGACATCCAGAGCTACGTCCGCCAGCAGCACAACATCCGAATCGGCGAACGTACCGCCGAGGCCATCAAGTGCTCGATCGGCGCCGCCGTCTCCGATCTCGAAGAGGAGCCCGAGGATTTCGTCGTCACCGGACCCAACATGCTCACCGCGCTTCCCCAGACCGTATCGCTCTCCTACAGCGAGATCGCATACGCCCTCGAAAAGTCCCTCTCGAAGATCGACGCCGCGCTGATGAAGGTCCTCGAATCGATGCCCCCCGAGCTCTATGCCGACATCGTCAAGAACGGAATCTACCTTGCAGGCGGCGGTGCACTCATCAAGGGACTCGACCGTCGGCTCAACGAAAAAACCGGAATCCCGTTCCACATCGCCGAAGACCCCCTGCGCGCCATCGCCCGCGGAACCGGCATCGCCCTGAAGAACATCAACCGGTTCTCGTTCCTCATGCGTTGAGGCGCCGAACACAGACTTTTTGCGAAACGGATTGCGGGCCTCGGTCCGCAATCTTGAATTAAGGATACATCCATCGCTTTAACCGAAAAACGCCGTGCGAAAGCTGATCGAGTTCATCCGAAGCATCTACGTCGTCGTACTCTTCGTGGTGCTGGAAGCCGCAGCCATCGGCTATTACGCCCACTCCTCAAGCTATACTCAGGCCCGGTTGCTCGCCCGTTCGAACCAGGTGGCAGGCGGTGTGCACGGATTCTTCGCCGGAGTCCGCCGCTACCTCTTCCTCGGTCGCGAAAACCGACAGCTCGCCGAGCGCGTCGCCAGCCTCGAAGAGCAGCTCGCCAAGTATCAGGAGGCCGAAACCGAGGCCCGGCTCGACACATACCTGCGCGATATCGGCGACTCCAAATACCGGTTCGCCACCGCCGCCGTCGTCGGAAACTCCCTCAATCGAATGCAGAACCTCCTGACCCTCAACCGCGGACGCGAGGACGGCATCGAAGAGGAGATGGGTGTGCTGGCCCCGGACGGTTCGCTGGTCGGCTACGTCGTCGCCTGCACCGACCGGTATGCCGTCGCCATCTCGGTGCTCAACACCTCCTTCCGGACCAGCGGCAAGATCGCCGCGTCCGACTACTCCGGATCGCTCTACTGGGACGGCGTAGACCCCAACGTCGTGGTCCTCGGCGAACTCTCCAAATACGCCGAGCCCCAGCCCGGGCAGGAGGTCGTCACCACCGGACTCTCCGAATACTTCCCCGCCGACATCCTCATCGGTTGGGTCGAAAGCGCCCAGCTCAACGAGACCAAAACATCGTACACTGTCCGCGTGCGGCTCGCCGCCGAAATGTCCCGACTCAACGAGGTCATCCTCGTCGCCGACCGCGACCGGTACGAGATTCAGGAGCTCCGCAACAGCGAACAGGTCGAACAACATTCACGCGTCAACTGACATGTACCGAACCCTCCCATACATCGGCCTCTTTGCCGCCGTCGTTCTCCTGCAGGTATTCCTCTTCGACAACCTCTCGATCAGCGTATACCTCAACCCCCTCGTATACGTCGTCTTCATCGCCCTGCTGCCGCTCGACGCACAGCCCGTCTCGCTCCTCGGCTCCGGGCTCCTGCTCGGAATCACCATGGACTGCGCCATGGGCGCCGCGGGAATCAACACCATCGCCACACTCCCCATCGCCTTCTTCCGCCCTTCGCTTGCCGGCATGATCTGCGGCCGTGAAAACGTCCGCGAAGGCGGAATACCCTCCCCGGACCGCCTCGGAAGCCGCAAGTTCTTCGCATTCCTCCTCGTCCTGACGCTCATCCACCACACGATCTTCTTCCTGCTCGAAGCGCTCTCCTGGAGACTGCTCCCGCATACGATCCTGCGGATTCTCCTCAGCTCGGCCCTTTCGGTGGCGTTCGGGTGGATCGTCACCCGCATCTTCACCGCAAAAATCCCCGCCCGCGTATGAGAGATTCGGAAAGTTTCCTGAGAATGAGAACCCTGCAGGTCATCGTGATCTTTATCTTCGCGGTGATCATCGTCCGCCTGGGATACATTCAGCTCTTCGACAAACGATACGCCGAACTCGCCGAGGCGAACGTCCTGCGCCACGTCGTACAGTATCCCCCGCGCGGCGAAGTCTTCGACCGCAACGGGGAGTATCTCGTCCAGAGCCGCGAATGTTACGACCTGATGGTCATCTACCGCGAGATCGACAAGCGCGGGTTCGACACCGCCCGGCTCTGCGAGGTTGCCGGGATCTCCCGCACGAAACTCGAACGCGAACTGGCCAACGCCAGGGTCCGCCCGCGAGCCCCGCGCGTCGTGACGAGCTACATCCCCAAGGAGGACAAGCTCCGTTTCGACGAGGGCAATTTCCGAGGCTTCTACACCGTCTACCGCACCGTCCGGCAGTATCCCCGCAAGATCGGCGGGAACCTCCTCGGGTATGTCAGCGAGGTGAACGACACCTATCTGAAGCGCCATCCCGAATACCGCGTCGGCGATTACGTCGGCATGAGCGGCGTGGAGTCCGCCTACGAACCCGAACTCCGCGGCACGAAGGGGGTCAAGATTCAGGAGATCGACACCCACGGAGCCATCAAGGGCTCCTACATGGACGGACGCTACGACTCCGTGCCCGAACCCGGAAACTACCTCGTCAGCACGATCGACGCCCGACTGCAGTTGCTCGGCGAAGAGCTCATGCGCGGAAAGGTCGGGGCAGCCGTGGCCATCGAACCCTCGACGGGCGAGATCCTCATGATGGTCTCCTCGCCCACGTACGACCCCGACGAACTGGTCGGACGCGAACGCGGCAACAACTACATGAAGATGCTCTACAACAAGCGCAAGCCGTTGTTCAACCGTGCCGTGAAGGCCAAATACCCCCCGGGCTCGACCTTCAAGCTCGTGCAGGGGCTCATCGGGTTGCAGGAGGGTGTGCTCCGGCCCTCGGACCTCCACTCCTGCCACATGGGCTATCAGGCCGGACGCCTCAAGATGGCCTGCCACGCCCACGCCTCGCCCCTCGACCTGCGATTCGCCGTCGCAACCTCCTGCAACGCCTACTTCTGCTACGTCTTCCGCGACATCCTCGACAACCCGAAATACGAAAACGTCAAGGAGGGTTTCGACGTCTGGAAGGAGTATGTCGAGAGTTTCGGATTCGGGCGCAAACTCGACTCCGACTTCCTCGACGAAGGAAACGGATACGTCCCCGACCGCGCCTACTACGACCGGCAGTACCGCGGTTCGTGGAACTCGCTTACCGTCCTCTCGCTCTCCATCGGGCAGGATGCCCTCGGCTGCACGCCCCTGCAGTTGGCCAACCTCGCCTGCATCATCGCCAACCGCGGCTACTACTACATCCCTCACATCGTCAAGAAGGTCGAAGGCCGCGACTCGCTCGACCGCCGCTTCTACGAACGCCACTACACGAAGGTCGACCCCAAACACTTCGAACCGATCGTCGAGGGCATGTGGCGCGGCGTGAACGTCGGCGGTACCTCCACGATGGCCCGGCTCGAAGGCTGGGACGTCTGCGGAAAGACCGGTACGGCCGAGAACCCCCGCGGCCGCGACCACTCCACGTTCCTCTCCTTCGCACCGAAGGACAACCCGAAGATCGCCATTTCGGTCTATGTCGAAAACGGCGGCTTCGGAGCCACCTCCGCGCTCCCGATCGCCAGCCTCCTCGAAGAGTACTACCTCACGGACACGATCCGTCGCCCGGCCCTGCTGGAATACATCAAGAACATGCAAATCCACTACCCCGCCTATGACAAGTAACCGGCACAACGGCATTTTCGACGGCGTGGACCGCGGGACCGTCCTCCTCTACGTACTCATCGTACTGGCCGGATTCGTATCCATCATCTCCGCCTCGTACGACGACTCCGCAGCACAGACCTTCTCCCTCTCGCACTTCTACATGAAGCAGCTCGTCTGGATCGGAATCGCCTGGGTCACGGCGCTCGTCGTCCTGCTGCTCGACGAACGATACTACCACATGTTCGCCTATCCGGCCTATTTCGTCGGACTTGCGCTCCTCGTCGCAGCCCTGCTCTTCGGCCGCGAGGTCAACGGCGCAAAGGCCTGGTTCGAATTCGGTTCCGTCCGCGTCCAGCCCGTCGAGTTCGCCAAGATCGCAACGGCTCTCGCCCTGGCCCGCGTGATGAGCAACTACTCCTTCTCGATCAACCGCCCCGGGGATCTCTTCAAGGTCGGAACCGTCATCTGCATCCCCCTGCTGATCATCATCCTCCAGAACGATACCGGTTCCGGAATCGTCCTCGGATCGTTCCTCTTCGTCCTCTACCGCGAGGGGCTCAACAAGTGGTTATGCATCCCCGTCCTGCTGATCGGCGCCCTGTTCATCGTCTCGTTCCTCCTCTCGCCGATGATGTTGCTGCTCTGTCTGATCCTCGTCTGCACGCTCTCCGAGGCCATGATGAACGGACACTGGCGCTCGCGCATCATCTTCCTCGCCGCGCTGATGCTCGCCGCCATCCTCCTCTGTCTGGTCATGGCCCTCATCAGCCCCGGGACCCTCGACCTCTACCACAGCCTCCTCCTGATGACCCTCGCAGCCGTGGCATTCGCCGCCGTCTACGCCTATCGGTCGCACCTGGCCAACATCTTCATCACGCTCGGGCTCTTCGTCGGGTCGCTCATCTTCCTTCCCACGACCGACTACATCTTCAACTCGATCCTCAAACAGCACCAGCGCGACCGAATCCTCAGTTTCCTCGGCATCATCAGCGACCCCCTGGGCACCGACTACAACGTCAACCAGGCCAAAATCGCCATCGGATCCGGAGGATTCGCCGGAAAGGGATTCCTCCAGGGTACGCAGATCAAATACGGGTTCGTCCCCGAAAAACACACCGACTTCATCTTCTGCACCGTCGGCGAAGAGTGGGGATTTCTCGGGACAACCTTTGTCCTCACGCTGCTCTGCCTGCTGATCCTGCGCCTCATGCGCATGGGGGAACGCCAGGAGGAGCCCTTCGGCCGGATCTACTGTTACTGCGTCGCCTCGATCCTCCTGTTCCACGTCCTCGTGAACGTCGGCATGACCATCGGGCTGATGCCCGTCATGGGAATCCCGCTGCCCTTCATGAGCTACGGAGGTTCGTCGCTCATCGCATTCACCATCCTGCTCTTCATCGCCGTGCGGCTCGACGCCTCCACCCGGCAATTTTCACTGAACAAATTTTCCTGAGAACATGATACCCTACAACCCCAAAGGTCTGACCGCCCGAGAGGTCGAAAAGAGCCGCAACGATCACGGCAACAACATCATCACCCCTCCCAAGGATGACTCCGTCTGGAAACTTCTCCTCGAAAAGTTCCAGGACCCGATCATCCGCATTCTCCTGCTCGCCGCCGTGCTCTCGCTGGCCATCGGATTCGTACACCGCGACTTCACCGAGTCGATCGGCATCATCTGCGCCATCATCCTCGCCACGTGCGTCGGATTCTGGTTCGAATGGGACGCCCAACGCCGATTCCGCCGGCTGAATCAGGTCAACGACGACATTCCCGTGAAGGTGATGCGCGAAGGCTCGATCCGCGAGATCCCCCGCCGCGACGTCGTCGTCGGAGACGTCGTCTACACCGAGGGCGGCGAGACGATTCCCGCCGACGGCGAACTCGTCGAAGCCGTCTCGCTGAAGATCAACGAATCGACACTCACCGGTGAACCCGAAGTCGACAAAACCGTCGACGAGGCACACTTCGACCCCGAGGCCACCTACCCCTCGAACGTCGCCATGCGCGGAACGACCGTCGCCGACGGATACGGCGTGCTGGTCGTGACGGCCGTCGGAGACGCCACCGAGGCCGGACGCGTCACCGAGCAGTCGACCGTCCAGAGCGAGGAGCAGACGCCGCTCGACCGGCAGTTGACCCGGCTCTCGAAGCTCATCGGACGCGTCGGAATTCTCCTCTCCGTGCTGATCTTCTGCGTCATGCTCCTGAAGGCCGTCTTCGCCGGAGGGCTGCTCGAACAGGACTGGCTCACGATTTCGCAAAAGGTCCTCAACATCTTCATGATCTCGGTGGCCATCATCGTCATGGCCGTACCCGAGGGACTCCCCATGTCGATCACCCTCTCGCTGGCCATGTCCATGCGCCGGATGCTCAAGACCAACAACCTCGTGCGCAAGATGCACGCCTGCGAAACCATGGGGGCCGTGACGGTCATCTGCACCGACAAGACCGGAACCCTCACCCAGAACCGGATGCATGTCCAGGAGCTCGTCCGCTACGACGCGCTGCCCGACCGCGACTTCGCCGAGGTCGTCGCGCTGAACTCCACGGCCTTCCTCGATGCCGAAGGGCACATCATCGGAAACCCCACCGAAGGGGCCCTGCTCGAATGGATGCGCCGCGGCGGGAACGATTACGAGGCGTTGCGCGCCGGAGCAAAGATCGTCGACCGCCTGACCTTCTCCACCGAACGCAAGTACATGGCCACGATCATCGAAAGCGGGCTGTCGGGCCGCCGCCTGCTCTGTGTGAAGGGTGCGCCGGAGATCGTGCGCGCGATGTGTGCACCGGACGGACACGATGAAAAGGTCGCCGAACAGCTCGCCGGATTCCAGAACCGCGCCATGCGCACGCTGGCCGTGGCCTGGGCCGAGACCTCCGCGGCGGAGTGTCAGGAGGCCGTCCGGGCCGGAGGCCTGCATTTCGCGGCCGTGGCGGCCATTTCGGATCCCGTGCGTGAGGATGTCCCGGCTGCCGTGGGCCGCTGTCTGGAGGCCGGGATCGGCGTGAAGATCGTCACCGGCGACACCCCCGCCACGGCCCGCGAAATCGCCCGCCAGATCGGACTCTGGAACGATGCCGTCGACGGCGAACGCAACCACATCACCGGAGCGGATTTCGCCGCCATGAGCGACGAGGAGCTCCTCGATCGCGTGCAGGAGCTGAAGATCATGTCCCGCGCCCGCCCGCTCGACAAGCAGCGGCTCGTCCGCCTGCTGCAGCAGCGCGGCGAGGTCGTTGCCGTCACCGGCGACGGAACCAACGACGCCCCGGCCCTCAACTTCGCAAACGTCGGGCTCTCGATGGGCTCCGGAACCTCCGTGGCCAAGGACGCCTCGGACATCACCCTCCTGGACGACTCCTTCGCCTCGATCGCCAC
>DXDA01000014.1 GCA_019115745.1 Candidatus Alistipes intestinigallinarum | reverse complement strand
GAGAGGCGCAGCGTCAGCCAGCTGGCCGATGCGTACGGCTTCTCGGATCCGAGCCACCTGATGCGCTTCTTCAAGCAGCAGACCGGACGGACCTGCTCGGCCTACCTCGAAGATTATCGGCGCGGCGCGGGCGAATAAGGCCTGTCGGAATCCGCAACCGGTCTGCGACTCCAGTCCCTCCCGGTGATTCGGAGATGCGGTTTGCATGACTTTCGTCCCAAACTACCCTTTTGAGCTTCCGGCTCGACAGCCCGTATCCCGTCTCTGTCCGTGTATTATCATAGGCACGTTTGCCATATGCGCAAATCAGAATGGCTATAAACCGGCGTTTCCCCCGCAGTTTGTCCACCCTCTCGACGCCAACCGACGCCAACCACTGCCACATCACTTTGCGAGCGAAACTTTTGAGGGGCAGCGCACGTTATCCGAGTGCAAGCTTGCAGGAATAAAGATTCATAAACCGGGGAAAAGATGAAACGCCGCGCCTTTCGGATTCGGGACCGCTGAATGTTCGGCGTCCCCATCCACACAGAGTGCAACTCTCAGAGACGGGTTGCCGGAATGTTGAACCAAACAGAAAGAAGACCATGGAAAAGATCGTATGTATCGGGGAGCGGAGTTGGCTGAGGCTCCTCGAACGGGTGGAACACCTCTCCGCCCTTGCCCAACGCCTGGAACACCGTTTGACGCCACCGCAGGACGACGGGTGATTGGACAGTGAGGAGGTGTGCCGGGCGCTGAAGATCACCAAACGCACGCTGCAGAGCTATCGGGACCGGGGAGTGATTCCCTGCTCACGTCTGGGTGGTAAATTCTACTACCGACGCCGGGACCTTGCCGTATGGCTCTCCCGCAAAACCGTTCAGACACGATAGCCATGCCGCTGGATTATCTCAACGAAGCGAGCGACGAGGTACAACGCTTGTTCGCACGGCTGGACGACGTGGAGCGTATGCTGCGGAAGGCTTCCGAGGAGCGACGCCCGATGATCGGCGAGGAGCGCTACCTGACCGGAGAAGAGGTCTGCACACACCTGCACCTCTCGCCGCGCACCCTGCAGACGCTGCGGGACCGGCGGCAGATTCCCTTCACGGTACTTGGCAACCGCCTGCTGCTCTATCCCGAATCGGGGATCCGGGCAGTCCTTGACCGCAACCTTCGGCCGGCTGCCGAGTAACAGACTACACGAGCTCTCGGATCAGATGATTCGAGGGCTTTTTTCGTGCATATCCCTGCCGCCAGCCCATCTGCGCAACGACCGGCAAGATCGTGCAATCGCGCCCCATGGTGAAACAAAGCGGCGGCGGATGCCGTTATCCTCACAACAACGCAAAAACCACCGACCATGACAATGCCATTTATCCCTTCCTCGGCTCCCCACTGAAGAGCCGACTTCCTTCTATCGGCTGCTCGCCGTCCCCGGTTGGACAACAGCATGCCCCGATCCGTTCGGGCCAAAAGCTGCACGCTCCCCATCCTTGCCGCGACATGAACCTCCTGCCGTTTGCCGGTACGGGAGCGCCTCCGCGCTGAAGCCTTTGCGACCCCGGGATTCCGCGCCGTTCGACTTCAAACGTCGAACGTGCTGCCGACTCCCGGGTCCGAAAACAGAAAGGAGCGAGGTTGTGTTCTTGTGGCACAAAAACCCTGCATCGGGTTTTTGGCTGCCACTTCGAACCACCTCGCCCTGCGGGGCTGCCCCGCCCGGTCTGCTCCCGAAGGTCGCATCCCGAACCATCCGCCGCTCGCCGGGCTCGCCGCGGATTCGGGGCACAGGACGTCGCTCCAGTCCGACGAAACACGCTGCGCGGAACCGCTCCCGATTGTTTGTTTCACCGCCAACGTCTCCGCGCCATGGAGGTAGCGAAACCCAAGGGTGGTCGCCCGCGGAAGAGTGCGGCAACCTTGCGTTCCCGCACGGTACGTTTCCGCGTGAGCGAGGCGGAATACCTCCGGGTGCAACGCAAGGCAGCGGCCTGCAATCTGACCCTTTCGGAGTACGCCCGCCAGGCGGTCACCTCGGGACGGATCCTGCGGCGGATCGGTCCCGAGGAGTTGCGCCTGGTCTCCGAATTGACGCGCGAACGGAATAACCTGAACCAACTGGCCTTCCTCCAGCACGCCTTCGGGGTTGCCTCCCACGAGGAGGAGCTGCGGCGGATCCTCCGCTTCTACGACGAGGTGATCGGACGGCTGAAACAAAAACTCTAAGACGATGATCGGCAAAATCGTAACCGGCAAATCCTTTGGCGGCGCGGTGCGCTACCTGCTCGGCAAGGAGCCGGGAAAGGCTTATATCCTGACAAGTGACGGCGTGGCGCTCACCTCCCGGCAGGCGCTGATCGGCAGCTTCGAGTTCCAGCGCCGGGCCCGCCCCGATGTCGAACGGGTTGTCGGTCATATCTCCCTATCGTTCCACCCCGACGATGACCCGCGGATGTCGAACCAATTGATGCTCGACCTGGCGCGGGAGTATATGCAGCGCATGGAGATTACCGGCACGCAGTACCTCGTCGTGCGCCACACCGATACGAAGCATCCCCACCTGCATATCCTCTACAACCGGGTTCGCTACGACACGACGCTGGTCCCGGACCGCAACGAACGCCTGCGCAACATGCGCATCTGTAGAGAACTCAAACAGGAGTACGGACTGACCTTCTCGCGCGGCAAGGAGCAGGTCGCCACGGAACGGCTGCACGGCCCGGAGCAACTGCGCCACCGCATTTACGACCACCTGCGGGAGCTGCTGCCCGACTGCACTTCCTGGACGGCATTAGCCAAAGAACTGGCCAAACGACATGTTGCCACGACCTTTGTCCATCGGGGCGGTGATCCGACGAAGGAGATCCAGGGTGTGACCTTCACCTTGGAGGGGCATACGTTCAAGGCCTCGCAGGTGGACCGCAAGTTCAGCTACGGCCGACTGTCGCAACGGGTCGAACAGAATCGCCTCCGGCAGGCGATGATCGAGCAGATCCGCAACTACACGGAGGAACAACGTCCGCAGGTCGCAGCTATCCTGCAAAAGTTGAAGGCGGAAAAGCAACGGTCGCCAGAACCACCGCGTCGGAATCTGTCGATTGCAGGCAAGCCCTTGACCAAGGAGCAGGTCGAGATGCTCCGCGATGGAGAGCCGATCTTCGTGCGGGGAACGCAATCGGAGGGTTATGTGGTAATGGATGACCGGCTGCAGATGGCGTGGGTCTATCGGGACGATCCGCGGGACTGGGTGGAGTACGGGAAATACACGATGCGACGCATGGACCGGGACCGGATCGAGGCGGGGTATGTCGTGCGGGCACTGGTGAAATGGTGGGGAGGCACGACGGCATGTCCCTACCTGTGGAAGGAGAAGGCATCGGATACGACCTACCGGGAGAGTTGGGACGATCCCCGCGAACCACGCCCTGCACAAACCGAACGACAGCAGGACCGTCCGCGACGGATCATCTCCCCGAAGAAGAAATCACGCGGCCCGAGTCGGTAACGAATTTTGTCAGATGACCGTGTGCGCCAACTGGAATTAAAAGCCTATCTTTATAAGGCAATAACCCGAAGAACGTATGAAAGAGAAATCCGAGAATTACCGCTGCTTTTCTACTGCCAAGAATGCTTGCCAGAAGATTGGGCCGCCAAGTCCTCAATATAAACTGCGGAAACTCACGGAGGAGGATATTCCTATTCTGCAAATCTTGTTTCGGGAGACGGTTCTTCATGTAAATGCGCGGGACTACACCCGCGAAGAGGTGGAAGACTGGGCTTCGTGCGGGGAGAGTGCGGAGCACATGAAAGACTTATTGGCCCGCAATGACTATGTCGCGGTGCTGAACGAACAGGGTGAAATCATCGGCTTCTCGTCGATGAATGCCGAAGGCTACCTGCATTCGCTCTTCGTGCACAAGGATTATCAGCGGGACGGCGTCGGAAGTCTGCTGCTTTCGGCCGTGGAAAAGAGAGCCCGGGAATATGGCGTCACGGAAATCACCTCGGAGGTGAGCCTGACGGCCCGCCCTTTCTTCGAGAAAAATGGTTACGAGGTGATGAAGGTTCAGAAACGCCGGGCAAATCGGTTGGAACTGACCAACTTTGTGATGCGAAAGCGTCTCAAAGACTGACACAATCATCCCTTTCCACCCGTCCGCAAAGATCCGACTTGCCGGCATCGGCTGCAA
>DXDA01000001.1 GCA_019115745.1 Candidatus Alistipes intestinigallinarum | reverse complement strand
AAACACGCGATGTTTCAATTCCATGTATTTTGCAAAATTCGACACCTCCGCAGGAAATTCGACCGACCTGCGCAACCCGAGTCGGAGCCTCAGCCCTGCCCAGCTTTCCCAACGGCTCACGCGGAAGGGATTCAGCTATTATTGATAAAATTTACGAATCGAGTGTATTTCCAATTGCAAATAAAATAAAAAAAGAAACAAAATGCAAAATAAAACAATCAAAAACAACGCAAAAAGAAAAACAAAAAGCGAATAAATCGAAAATAAGGCAACGAAAGAGACTATCAGGGCTTCAGAAAAGGAAACAACCGCTCCACCCTTCCAGCAAAATTCACCCTCAACAGAATCTGCCCCGCCCCAAGAGACTACAAAGCGCCCTCCGTCCGGGCTTCACGCAACAGCTCCCCCAGAACACCGACATGCTCGGCAATCAGCTCCGGTTGGCGAGGCACCCGGTCGGCCACATCGAGCGTCGTTTCACCCGACAGCACCAGCACCCCCAGCGCCCCAGCATTATGCGCCATCTCAATATCCGTATAGATGCGGTCGCCCACCATCGCAATCTCTTCGGCACGCAGCCCGTGACGCCGGAGAATACCCGAAAGCATGTTCGGATCGGGCTTTCCCAACGTAATATCGGGTCTGCGCCCCGTGGCGTGTTCGATCGCAGAGCAGATCGAGCCACAGTCGACCAGCACCGTCGGCTGATTCGTCGGACAAACCCGGTCGGGATTGGTCGCCAGATAGGGAAGCCCCTGCTTGACCCACCAGGTCGCCCGGCACAGCCGGTCGTACGCCAGCGTCATGTCGAAAGCCACAACAACAGCATCCGGGCGATCGTCGGCCGAATCCTCCGTCGAGACATACCCCGCCGCCTCGAACTCCGAGATCATCGAGGGCGTCCCGAGCAGGAACAGCCGCCGAACCTCCGGGCAGTGAACCCGCAGGTAGTCGATCGTCGCCAACGTCGTGGTATACATCTCCTCACGGGTGGCCTGAATGCCCAAACCGTCGAGCTTCGACAGATAGTCGGCAATCGACTTCGAGGGGTTGTTCGTCAGGAAGGAGTAGCCGATCCCCGCCTCCCGGAGCCCGGCCAAGAAAGGCCGGGTCCAGGGAAACAGCTCCGAACCCATGTAGATCGTGCCGTCCATGTCGAGGGCGACATGGCGGATCTGCGACAGGCGCCGCAGCAGCTCTTCACGCTCCCAAACCGAGCGGTAACGGCAAAAACGCTCCATACATCCGGTCGATTAGCAGGGGTTAGCGGCGCTCCAGGTCCAGCCCCAGGAACAGATACGGATAATCGGTCTCGATGACGTCGCAGCCGGAGCGAAGCTCCAGTTCATAGCCGCCCCGTTTCTGCATCTCCTCGGCCCGGCGGTCGTGAGTCGGAGCCACGGAGATCATACACATCACCCCCTGACGGTGCAGCGAATCATAGAGCGGCTGCTGGTCCCCGAGCATCATCGTACCGACATAGGCCATCATCTGCGAGGTGGGGATTCCCGCCTCCCGATAGGCGCGGTACTCGGCGAGGTTCTTACACCAGGCCGAGAACATGGCATCGGGATCCCGGTCGAGCAACAGCCGAGCCTGCCGGGCATTGCGGACCGTATACATAACATTGGCCGGAGCCAACCGGTTGATAAACTGCGACATGAACTCCAGCGGGACATCCTTGATGTCGAGATTGAGGATCGTCTTGCCCTGGCTCCAGCGGATCGCCTCTTCGAGTGTCGGGATCCGGAACTCCGTCAGGTTGCCGTCGCGGTCCTTGAGGCGGAACTGCTGCAGTTCAGCCAGGGTATAGTCAGCCACCCGCCCGGTTCCGTTGGTCGTCCGGTCGATCGTGGCGTCGTGCATCAGGACGATCACGCTGTCGCGGGTCAGACGCGGGTCGATCTCGAAGAACGAAGGCATCATCGTCAAGGTCTTCTCGAAGGATTCGATGCAGTTTTCAGGGTAACCCGAAATCATGCCGCCGCGGTGTCCGCTGATAACGATCGGACGGGTCGGCGAATAACGAAACCAGGCGTGAAGGTCGGCGCGACTTTGGATGTCGATGCAGTGAGGGGCACCGGCCGAAGCGGGAACATCCGAGCAGGATACACCCAGCAAAGCAAATGTTCCGGCAAAAAGGGAAAGTAGTTGTTTGTTCATGGCGGTATTTTTTGAAGTTTTCTATCGCAAAGCCCCCATTTTCGGGCATATATTCTGTTTTCCGGCTTTCAAATTTATGTTTTAATTTTCTTTTTGACAACTTTTGATCTATTAAATTTCCATTTCAAAAATTTCATTCAAGAAGAAATACCGTGCTAATAAACTATAAAACAGCCGATTATAGGCCAAAAACACTCCGAAAGATTTCTTTTTCTGCACCTCACAATACTTTCCTTTTATTTCCAATTATCTATTTTTAGCTTTCTTTTATTTGCAGAAAAGAAAATTTGTACTTATTTTTGTCCTGCTTGAAGCGCCCACCGCAAAAGGCCGCACGCAGACGAAACCGACATACGAAAATCGGGAATCAGAACCCCGCGTCCTGCTCCCCCTAATATATAAGGAAACCAAAATCAACTCGCATGAACAAGATTGAAAACGCTTTGATGCGCACGACCGATACCCGGGCCGTGGTATTCGGAGTCGGGACGCTCCCCCGCGTGGCGGAACTCTTCACGCAGCTCTTCCCCGGAAAACGGGCCGTTGTCGTAGCGGACCTCAATACGTGGCGCGTGGCCGGCGAAGAGGTCCGCCGGCACCTCGCCGAAGCCGGAATCCAGCAGGATCAACCCCA
This sequence comes from Candidatus Alistipes intestinigallinarum, assembly GCA_019115745.1. GTDB lineage: Bacteria > Bacteroidota > Bacteroidia > Bacteroidales > Rikenellaceae > Alistipes > Alistipes intestinigallinarum. The sequence continues at coordinate 48,387 of DXDA01000001.1, read as the reverse complement.
TATCTTCGACGACCCGTCGCTCTATGCCGAATGGCGCTTCGTCGAGGAGCTCGACGACGTACTGTCCCGGACCGATGCCGTTCCGGTGGCCGTCGGCTCGGGCGTCATCAACGACCTGACCAAACTCTCGTCCCATCACAACGGCCGCCGCTACATGACCGTCGGCACGGCCGCCTCGATGGACGGATATACCGCCTACGGCGCCTCGATCACGAAGGACGGAAACAAACAGACCTTCGACTGCCCGGCACCGCTCGGCATGTTGTTCGACCCGTCGATCGCCGCAGCCGCTCCCGCGGAGCTCTCCGCCTCGGGATACGCCGATCTGATCGCCAAGATCCCGGCCGGAGCCGACTGGATGCTGGCCGATGCCGTCGGGTCCGATCCGATCGATCCGTTTGCCTTCGCTCTGGTCCAGGATGATCTGCAGGAGGCCCTTTCCGATCCGGCCGGGGTTCATGCCGGAGAGGTCGGGAAGACCGGGCAACTGGCCGAAGGGCTGCTTCTGAGCGGCTTCGCCATGCAGGCCGTGCAGTCGAGCCGCCCCGCCTCGGGAGCCGAGCACCAGTTCAGCCACCTGTGGGACATGGAGCACCTGCGCTACAACGGCGCTTCGGTCTCCCACGGCTTCAAGGTCGGAATCGGAACCCTGGCCTCGACGGCCCTCTTCGAGATGCTGCTGGAGGCCCCCGTCGAGCAGCTCGACATCGACCGCTGTGTCGCAGCGTGGCGCTCGTGGAGCGAGACCGAGTCCGACATCCGGGCCCTTTTCGGCGACAATCCCGAACTCGTGGCCCGGGCGCTGAAGGAGACCCGCGACAAATACGTCGGCAAGGAGGGGCTGCGCGAAGAGCTGTTGCGGCTGAAAGAGGCGTGGCCCGAGCTGCGGGAGCGCATCCGTCGGCAGATCATCCCCTTCGGGGAGGTGCAGCGGCGGCTGCAGCTCGTCGGAGCCCCCAGCGAACCGGAGCAGATCGGCGTCTCCCGGACCCGTTTCCTCGAAGCGTTCCGGAAACTCCCCTACATGCGGAGCCGCTATTCGGTCGTCGACGTCGCCGTCCGCTGCGGATGGATGGAGGCGTGGCTCGAACGGCTGTTCGGTCCGGGTTGCGTGTGGAGCATCCATTGACGGCAACCCGACCGGACTCCGTTTTCATCGTTTTGTAGCCGCGTTCTCCCCCGAACGTCCTATCTTTGTTGATCGAAACCGCCATTTTACCTGCGATGACACCCGAACAGAACAAGCGTTTCAAACATTGGCAGATGCGCACGATCCTCGCCACGATGATCGGATATGCGCTCTTCTACTTCGTCCGCAAGAACTTCTCGCTGGCCATGCCCGGCCTGGAGGCCGACCTCGGCATCTCGAAGGTCAGCCTCGGCATCTTCCTGACGCTCAACGGCGTCATCTACGGCCTCTCGCGCTTCGTGAACGGCATCCTGGCCGACCGCATGAACGCCCGCTGGTACATGGCCATCGGCCTGGCACTCTGCGCCTTGGCCAACTTCGCCTTCGGATTCGGCGAGGACATCTCCACCTGGATCACCGGCCAAGAGACCGGCGACCGCTTCACCAACACGATGATTCTCTTCATGGGAATCATGTGGGTGGTCAACGGCTTGCTGCAGGGATCGGGATTCCCGCCCTGCGCCCGGCTGCTGACCCACTGGATCCCGCCCACGGAGCTGGCCACGAAGATGTCCGTATGGAACACCTCGCACTCGATCGGCGCCGGACTGGTGGTGATCCTCTGCGGATACGTCATGGGACACCTGGGGCAGAATCTCTCCGCAGACCCGGAAGCCGTAGCACGGATTGCGGCCAATCTGGGCGTTGCGGCCTCCGATCCCGAGGGAATGGCCACGGTGATGAACTTTGCCGCGCACTCCGGGGCCTGGCGGTGGTGCTTCTGGATCCCCTCGGCCATCGCCTTCGCCGGGGCCATCGGGCTGGTGCTCTTCCTGCGCGACACGCCGACGTCGGTCGGCCTGCCCGAGCTCGAAGGAACCGAAACCGGCAACGGCACCGCGAAAGGAGCCGCCGACCGAAAAGGCGCCGAATACAAGGCCTTCCTCATGAAGCACGTCTTCCGCAACCCGTTGATCTGGACCCTCGGCGTAGCGAACTTTTTCGTCTATGTCGTCCGCTTCTCGGTGCTGGACTGGGGGCCATCGCTGCTGAGCCAGTCGAAAGGGGTCAGCATGGCACACGCCGGCTGGCTGGTGGCGATGTTCGAGATTGCCGGAATCCTCGGAATGCTCTTCGCCGGATGGGCCACGGACCGCTGGCTGAAGGGTCGGGCACACCGCACCTGCGTCTTCTGCATGGCCGGAGCGGCCCTCTTCGTCTTCCTCTTCTGGCAATTGCCCGCCGACGCTCCGATCTGGCTTCTCTTCGCCACGCTCTGCGCCGCCGGGTTCTGCATCTACGGACCGCAGGCCCTCATCGGAATCGCCGCAGCCAACCAGGCCACGAAAAAGGCCGCCGCAACGGCAAACGGCCTGACCGGACTCTTCGGCTACGCCTCGACACTCGTTTCGGGCGTGGGACTCGGCTTCGTCGCGCAGCACTACGGCTGGAACTGGGCCTATGTGGGGATCCTCGGCATGGCGCTCATCGGCATGGGGGTCTTCCTGCTGATGTGGGGTGCCCGGGCCGACGGCTACGCCGCCGAAGCGGAGACCGAACACCGATAATTTCTCCGACAATCCGGCAGGTTTGAACAGCAGCGATTTATCCGGGAGATTTTCCTTGGGGAAGAGCGGAAATTTCGCTATATTTGCCTTTGACAACTTTTTGTTGCACTTTTTTGATCAGGAAACCATGTTGAGCATTGCCGAACGGCACAAATATATTCTCGATTCGCTGAACGCACACGGCTTCGTGCGCATTACGGATATCGCCAATGAGTTGGGCGTGACGAAGGTCACCATCCGCAAGGACGTGAAGATCCTCGAAAGCAAGGGACTTCTCTACAAGGTGCACGGAAGCGCCCGCCCGGCCAATCCGCATGTGGCGGATCTCGACGTGCACGTCAAGGACAACATCAACCGCGATGCCAAACAGGCCATCGCCCGTCGTGCCGTGGAGTTGCTGGACGACAGCGATTCGGTGATCGTGGCCTCGGGATCGACAATTTACGCCTTTGCCGAGGAGATCCGGATGCGTCCGTGGCACCACCTGAACATCGTGACCCCCTTCCTGCGACTCGGAGTCCTGCTCAACGATGTCGAGAACGTGAATGTCGTTCAGTTGGGCGGTACGGTGCACAAGAAATCGCTGTCGGTTCTGGGCAGCGAGACCACCCGGGGACTGGAAGACTGCATCTGTTCGAAGCTCTTTTTCGGGGTCGACGGCATCGACCTCGAACACGGAATCACCACCTCGACGATCGAGGAGGCGCAGTTGACGCGCCGAATGATGGCTTCGGCCTCAAAGACGATTGTGCTGGCCGACTCCACGAAATTCGGACAGCGAGGTTTCGGTCGCATCGGTTCGCTGGAGGACGTGGATGTGATCGTAACGGACGGAGAGGTCTCCGAGCAGATGGCAGCGGCGCTCGAAGAGGCCGGCGTGGACCTGATCGTCGTCAAATAACAGCCGGAGGGGGGCTGAGCTGGATTGGACTGGGCTGCATTGAATTGCATTGAATTGCATTGGATTGGGGCTGGTTCAAAATCCAACCTATGCGCAGGCGAAACGCGGTACGTTATACCCCATTCCGATTTATGCCATGGAAGCAAGCGATCAAAAACGGATGAAACGACTCTTGAACAGTTCGACCGATGTCGAGGAGCGATGCCTCGAACTCGGATTTCTACCCTTCTTCCGGTGCGGCATTCCCGGTTTTTCGATCGAAGAGACGATCGCCCCGGAGTATTGGTTCACCGACGAGGAGGGAGCCTGGGAGTGGAAAGGCCCCATCATCCGCGACGGACGCTGCGCCTACGGAAAATTCTTCAACCGCAAGGCGGGATTCGTCAGCCGCGAATGGCTGCCCGACTGGGCCAATTACCGGCGCTCGCGGCTGCTGGCGCCCAACGAAGATCTGGCGGCTCTGGACGATGTGGTCCTGCAAACCATTCAGGTTGAAGGCACGGCCACCATTCAGGAGTTGCGCCGAATGCTCGGCTTTGCCAAAGGACGAGGCAAACGCACCACGAGAGACCTGGCGTCGGAAGTCCCGGAGGATGAAAAAATCTCTCTGGACCCGATTCTGACGCGATTGCAGATGGAGATGCGGCTCGTGATCGCCGATTTCGAGTACAACATAGACCGTCATGGCAATCCCTACGGCTGGGGCGTAGCTCGCTATACGACTCCGGAAGCGCTTTATGGAACGCTCAACGTCGACCGCACTCCGGCCGAATCGTTCGAATGCTTGCACGACCATTTCCGGCACCTGTTTCCCGACACGGAGGAGAGTCGGCTGCTGAAACTCATCGGCTGAGCAGGCGAAAAGACAATCTCAGAAAAAAGGCGGGGAAAACCCCGCCTTTTTTCAATCGTCAATTCCGACCGTTGTGATCCGATCGTGCTCGAAGAAGAAATACTTGCCGCTCTCACACCCCACCAACAGATTGGGTCCGTTCGACGTATCGCCCAGCAGGCACGGTTCCGGAGCATTCGAGTGGGCTCCAAGCGGAAAATCCTTCCCGTCGATCTGGAACTGGACCGGCTCCTTGAAAACCATCCGTTCATTGGTGCCTACATTGAGCAGCAGCAGCACCTGCATCCCGACCTGCTTTTTCTTGAAGCGCGTATAAGGAAGTCCGCGTTCGGGTGACGGATAGGACGAACGCTTGATCGAACCGATCAGCAGATCCAGTTTCCCGTCACCGTTCCAGTCCACGAAGCGCAATTTCCCGCGGCCCATCTGTCCCAGCGGCTCCTGGGCATCGTTGTGGCCCGAAATCGGAGAGCCGTCGGTCAGACGCAGTTTCCCCGCATCCTCGACATGGAAGTCGTCGACCTGACGATAGAGGTGCAGAGCGTTGTCGCTGTCCATGATTACGATCACGTTGCGGTCTCCGATCTTCGCAATCGCCGGACGGACACGCCACGTGCCGTACAGCTCCAGGTTGTCCACACTCAGGGCTACGGGAGCATCGAGTTCGGGTTTTTCGCGGGTTCCGCGGTTCAGCATCACCTCGAATTTGGCCCGCGATCCCGAGACGACCACATCCAGCAATCCGTCGCCGTTCCAGTCGCAGACCGTCGGGCAGAGATAGCCCCACGACGCTTCGAAGGGACCTTGCACCACATGGTATCCGGGACGCAGGAGAATCGGCCGGCCCCCGGCCCACAACTCTTTGGAACGGTCGAAATCGGGTTCGAGATTCGTACCGCGGTTCTTGAAGAACAGCAGGCGTCCTTCCGAATTTCCGGCCACGATATCGAGCGCGCCGTCACCGTCCCAATCCACGACGTTCGGGACCGTCAGCGAACCTCCGTAGAGCGGAGCATTGCGCTGCAGGATCGGCTCCGGATCGGAATAGATCGGGGCACCCGTCGAGGTCTGCCCCAGGAAGCGGTAGCGGTACATCGCCGACTCACCTCCGATAATCAGGTCCCGACGTCCGGCCCGATCGGCCGAGAAGGGGATAAGCCGGGAGCTGTAGGCCGTATGGACCCGGACCCGTTTCTCGTCCTGCATCACATGGCACGGAGCCAGGCCCTCGCTTGCCGAACCTTTCCGGTAAGGGATGAACTTCATGCTTCCCAGGCGGTTGGTGAAGAGATAACCGTCGTAGCTGCCGTCCTCGGATCGCACGCAAGCCACTTCGCTGGCACCGATCACCAGATTCATGTCCCGACCAACCTGCTCCACGTCGCTAATCTGCCGCCACGTTCCGGCGTCGATCGTCATACGGAACAACCCCGAGCCGTGCAGGGCACCCCGATAGATCCCGGCTCCGTCGTAATAGGACTGCCGGTCTCCCTTGAAGGTTTCGGGACGGTAGGACTGTCCGTCGTGACAGAGAATCGCCAGCTCCAGGTCTCGTTTGTTGCGGCGGATGCAATCGAACGAGGCGATCGGATAGTCGATCCCCTGCAACTCGTTCACGGCAATCTCCTCGAAGGCATTCTCGCCGTTCCAGCGGGCCACGTAGAGAAGTTTGGCCCGAAGGCGCAACAGATAGACCGCATCGCCGTCCTGAAAGATCCGGATCTGCGAGGGCGGGACTCCGTTTTTCTGATCCCAAGGGGTCGTAACCCGCTCGGGAGCCCGGTAGATCAGCGAACCGTCTTCGGCCGTAGCGTCATAGGCACAGCGCCAGAAACCCAAGGCTTCGCGGAGGCCCCGCGTCACGAGCACGAAGAGATCGGGATAGGCGTCGGAAGAGATGTAAGCAAATCCGCGCGGGAGGTTGCTGTAGGTCAATCCGAAGGACATGGGAGAGAGTCCCTCCTCGCCTCCGGCCATCACCGGATGGGCATGGCGCAAAGGTGCGGAGGCACACAATATCCCCATGGAAAAGAGGGCTCCGAAGAGCGAAAGAAGCAACCGTTTCATCCTATTTCTCGTATTCGATTTCAGCAGCAATCAGGGTCATCCCCGCAAAATCGTCGGTGACGGGGAGCGATACCCGGTCACCGGACTTCACCTCCTTGTAGTAGATATCCAGAATGCCGGGTTTGCTCTTGTCATGCGTCGTATAGCGCACCTCGGAATCGGGTTCCCGGGTCCAGCCCTTCAGATCCGCCGCCGTATACTTGTTGCGGCGAGCCACAAGGTAGATGCGGCCGTCGGAACCGGCGGTTACGGTGCAGCGCTGGCCGAGTTTTTGCCCGGCTTCGTGGGCCAGCATCTTGAACCCCACAAAGCGCTCCGGAACCATCGACAGCGGATAAACCCGATTCAGGAAGGGTTTCACACCCACGCCAAAGCTCCGCACCTCGTATCCCTCGCCACGCGCCGTCACCAGCATACGCGAAACAGGGGCCGATGCGGTTTTTGCCACTTCCGCCTTGGGATTCGGATTCGTATAGCCGATCTTCGCCGCGAGGAGCGTGATGCCCGCGAAATCCTTCGTGGTCGGGAGCTCCACCTGCTCTCCGGCCTTCACCTCCTTGTAGTAAATATCCAGGATGCCGGGATTGTTCTTGTCACGCGTCGAGTAGCGGACCTCGGAGTTCCGCTCCCGTTTCCAGCCCCGCAGATCGGCCGCCGTAATGGAATTGCGACGGGCGATGAGGTAGATACGCCCGGCAGCGGAGGCCGTCACACTACAGGGCAGTTCGAGATTCGAGCCCGCATTGTGTACCAACATTTCAAACCCCGCAAAACGCGCGGGAACCATCGTCAGCGGATAGACCCGGTTCAGGAAAATCTTCGCACCTTCCGTAAAGGAGCGGACCTCGAAGCCGTCGCCGCGGGCCGTCACCTCCATGCGTGAAACGGCATCGTCGGGGAGCCGGACCGGAGCGGCGGCATTGTCCGCATCGCTGCGGAACGGCGCTACGGGGAGTCCCGCCGCATCGAAAAGGTTTCCAATAGCCCCATCACTGAAGCAATAACGGACAGCTACGGGACGCGACACGCCCTTGCTCCAGGCCACCAGCGCACCGCTGCGCTCGTCGATCATTCCCTGAGCCGGGACGAAACGCATCGAGGCATCGCACACCTCCAGTCCCACAATCGCGCCGTCCGGACAAACAAGACCGCCCTCAGCATAATCGAACGCGACGATCACCTGATTGCGCTTGAACTCGGCCGAACGGAAGGTCGCATGGCGGTATTTATGGTCTTTCTTCCCGTACACCTCGCCGAGTGCCCATCCGGCCAGGCGGTCACCAACCCCCTTCTTGTAGGCCGGGTGGATGTTCGTAACGTCATCGACCAGATCCGAGATGACGACCATGCCCGTTTCGGGCACCGTCGCGGCCACACGCGCCTGCTGTTCGCGGACCAGAGCCCCGGTAATGCCGCCTTCGGTCCGGGCATGAGGCGCGATCTGGACGAAATAGAAGGGCAACGTCTGATGGAAAGCCTTGCGCCAGCTCTCGATCATCAGGCGGAACTCCTCGCCATAGAGCGCGGCATTCTCCTTGTTCGATTCGCCCTGGTACCAGATCGCCCCGGCAAAGGTCGTCCGGAGCAGCGGCACGATCATCGCATTGTAGAGCGAACCGATGTCCCAACCCCGGTTGTATTTGGAGTGTTTCTTCCAGGCGTCGACCATCTGCGGGTTCTTCTTCATGGCGGAGGCCGGCGTCCACACCTCGACCGGCGTCCCGCCCCACGACGAGTTGACCAGTCCGACGGGTTGACGGAGCTCCTCGGCGAGCCGTTTTCCGAAGAAATACCCCACGGCACTGAAGTACAGCGCACTCTCGGCATCACACACCTCCCAGCGTCCGACACAATCCTCGGCCGGATAGGGCGAACTGTTTTTCGTGACGGTGAAGAGGCGGATCTGCGGGTTCAGTTTGCCCGTCAGCTCCTGCTTCATGTCCACAATCCCGTTTGCGGCGCTCCAGTTCATGTTCGACTGTCCGCTGCAGAGCCAAACCTGGCCGATCAGTACATCCTTGACCGTCTGCGACACCTTCCGGCTGCTCTGGAAAGCAATGCTGTGGGCTTTCGACGAGGCTGCGGGGGTCTTCAACTTCACTTCCCACTTCGTATCGTATCCGACGCGCACGGTCACCGGCTCACCCCACGAAGGGGTCACCGTAACCCGGGCATTGGGATCGGCCCAGCCGTGAAGCGCGACAACCGTATCGGCCTGAAGCACCATGTGGTCGCCGACAATCGCCGGCAACCGCAGGAAAGGCTGCCCGCAGACCGTACCCGCAGACAGCAGCAGGAGAGCCGCAAGGGCCACCCATTTTTTCAAGATTCGGTTCATGGTTTTCATCATTCATTAAGGTTTATTCGGAATCCGGCTGCCCCGCAACAGGTTTGTGGAGCGTACGGATCGTATCGGGAGTTCCCGGCTCGCGGAAACGCTCGACTCGTTTGAACACCAGGAAATTGGCATCGTGCTGCCGATTCGGCAGACCGCGCGGCTCCTCCATGGCCAGCCGGATCACGGAGACGAGGTCCTCGCCGTCGAACTGCCAGTCGACATACTGGAAACCGTCGAAAAACGGATTGTCGCTTGCCAGGACGATGCGCTCCACCTGCCAATGGTAGAGATCCTCCGAACTGATCAGCGCCAGCGTATTGCGGATCAGCCCGCAGTGGATTCCCGACGCATAGATGCCGCCATGTCGCATTCCGCGGAACTCGTCGAGAACGATCGAGGAGAGGGCCCAGTAACGGTGCGACAGGGAGTCGTATCGGATGGTGAATTTCTTGCCGCCGCCCGGCATCTCGATGATATCCTTCTCGGGATCGAAGCGCAATTTCCGCTCATCGTCGACATGCACCACGGCAGCCGAACGGCCCCACTTGTGCTCGTCGACCCGCAGGACATTCACGAGGTTTCCATCCGGAGCAACCACGATGTTGCCCTCGATCCACTGGCGGAATCCGCCCTCTCCACCGTCGGCAATCCACTCGGCGGAGGATTTCAGAAAGCGGGAGATCTTCCAGCTCGACGCCTTCATCAGATCGTCGGAGACCTTCGCCGAGAGGACGAATGCCTGCCGCCGTTCATCGGGGAAATTGGTCTCCATGGCTCGCCAAAGGCGCCCCTTGTGCTCGACCACCGGGACCGGCGCCGAATGATAACGTCCTTCGAGCAGAATACCACGCCCGGACTCCTCGTCCGGCAGTTCCCAGGTACGGCCGTCATCCTCCGAGCGGCAGATAACAATCATGCCCCGCGGCGAGTGGGTACCCATCAGGTAGAGGGCGTCCCGATGCCGGAAAAGCGTGTAGAAGTTGACCGGATAGTCGACCTTCGACCATTCGGACCAACTCTCACCGCGGTCCGTCGAGCGATAGAGCCCGATGGCCCGCTGAGAGGAGATGCCGCTGCAGGCTGCCAGGTAGCTGCCGTCGGGCAGGATGAGGATGTTCGGATTGGTGATGTGCGTCTTGCGCAGCACCGGGACCTTCGTAATGACGGTTCCCGGGACCGGAACGGTCTCGGCCACGCGCAGTTTGCGGCAGAAAAGCATCGACGACGATTTTCCACGGCGGGTCACAGGGAGCTCCATCCACTCCCCCGGAGTCGTATAGCGGCCCTTGTAGAGCCGATATTGGTTGCGATTGATGTTGAATGTCTCACCGGTAGGATGCCACAACGTCGTATCGGGCACCGTGCCATGGAGTGCCAGCAGCAGATCGCACGGTTTGGAGGAGCGGACCGCCGAAGGGCCCGCAAACTCCTTGAGGCTCACGGCATATTTCATACCGACCAGTCGCTCGGGCAGGGAGTTTCCAAAACGATGTTTTTTATATTGCGGATAGGCCTCCGACCAGCGGTCGGCCTTGCGGATGTCGATCAAACGACCCCGGACCTCCACCACGGGCGTGCGCGACGGTGCCGCCGCCAACAGGAGCGGCCACACCGTCACGAGCACCCACAGGAGGTATCTCCATTTTCGAATTCGGTCCATCGTCACGCCGTTAAAGGGTTCGGAAGTTCTCAATCCGGAAGAAGGTCATGAAGTTCGCATCGTGCTGACGCACGGGAAGTCCGCGACTCTCGGGGCAGGCCATCCGGCACACGGCCACGATGTCCTCGCCGTCGAACATCCAGTCGACATACTGGAAGCCATGGAAGAAGGGATCGGGGTCCGAAACGATCTCCTTGTACTGAATCCAGGTCGAGAGATCGGTCGAATAGCAGAGCACCAGCCGGTTCCGCACGAGATTCTCGGTAATGCCCGAGGCGTAGATGCCGTTGTGCGACATCCCGGCCACGTTGTCGGAAGCCGGATTGGTGATTGCCCAGTAGCGCCGGCTCTGCTCGTCGTAACGGATCGTAAACTTCTTGCCGCCGCCCGGGAAACGGATCAGGTCGTCGGGAGCCGTGATCTCCAGCGTGTTTTCATCGACGATGGTCGCGCGGCCCGCAGCCAGACTCGTATAGGAGCTGCTGGCCCGCAGGATGTTGTAGAGTTTACCGTCGGGGGTCGCCACGACGTTGCCCTCGATCAACTCCGAAACCCGTTTTCCGTCGAACTCCCAGTCCGTGCTGACGGGTGTCGTGCCGGGAATCGTATTGGTTGCTTTCCAACTCGATGCCTGAAGCAGATCGGCATCCGCGGGGGCCGACATCACAAAGGCGGTCTTCTCGTCGTTGTCATAGGTCTCCATGGCCCGCCAGATGCGCCCGCCGCTCACCACAACCGGCACCGACGACGAATGGAACGACCCGCGCATCAGAATACCGCTCGCTTCATCCTGCGGATTGGTCCACGTGCGGCCGTTGTCATCGGAGCGTGTAATCACCACGTTCTGACGATTCGGCCCCACACCCATCATGTAGAGCGCTCCCTCATGCACGAAAATATTGCAATAGTTGGCAATACCGTTCACCGTAAGGTTGTTCTGCGAAAGCACCTTCCAGCTCCGGCCCCGGTCGGACGAAACGAAGAGCGAAACGCCTTGATTCTCGACCGTGGAGCCCGTACATGCGGCGATATACTCGCCGTTGGGGAGGATCGTCATGCAGACGTTGTTGATCGCATACTGCCGCAGAACGGGAGCCTGGGCGATAACCGTTCCCGGAATCGAAGTCCCGGCAACGCTGAGTTTCTGCGCGAAGAGCATCGTCGAATATTTCCGGTCGGCGGGATTCGGAATATCGACCCACTGGTTCGGAGTCGTGCAGTTGTAGGCATAGAGGTAATAGTCGATCTCCCCGACCTGGAAGCTGCGTTTCTGGGCGGTCCAGCCCGCAGCCTGCATGTTGGGGCAATCCGTAGCCAGATAGACTGTCCCGGCGCTGCCGCAACGGAAAGCCTCCGCTCCGCGGGACTCCATCAACCCTACCGCATACGAGTAAGGGGTCTCGAAAAGCTCCTCGATATCGGTCTGGAACGTATATCCGTCGTGCTGCGGGAAGACCTTCTCCCCGGCCGTCGCAGAGCGGATATCGACAAGCGTTCCGCGCACCTCGACCGCACCGGCCGCAACAGGCGGTTCCGCGCCCCCCTCATCCTTGGAGCAGGAGGCTACGACCGAACCGGCAAGAAACAAAAGAATGAATCTGATCGTGTTTTTCATGGCTGTTAGCTGTTAGATTTATTCCGCCGTCACGGTAACGGTCGCCTGTTTCACAATCGCTTTCGGACCGGTGAGGGTCTGCGAGGTACCCACCACGGCCACCTCATAGACTCCGGGCTGCGTAAAGACATACTGGTAGCTGGTCGGTACCGGATCGCTCTCGGCTTTGACGACGAACGGCTGGTCCTTGCCGACATTCTTCGCCTCGGGGCGCTCCAGACGCGGAAGAACAATGTACGAGTTCTTCTCTACCGTAGGCCGGAAGGTTGAACCCAGGCGCATGACATAAGGATAGGAATAGGAACTGGTCGTATAGGAATATACATTCAACGGATTGGTTCCATCGCCATCATCGAAAGTCGAGCCGAAAACAACGGTCGGATAGGCGGGATTCTCCTCGTTTTTAACGTACTTCTGCCGATAAATTTCCGTATAGGAACTCTCCGACTTATATTGTGCCCTTACCCACATGTCGTGAATATACACATAGGTTCGTCCGTTCCCCGCAGTTCCCGTCGCCGGATCCACATAATCAGCATCGTACTGATCCACATGATAGAAAAGTGCGATATAACAACTGTTGTTTTCTCCGGCAAACCAGTCGCTGCAGTCGACCGTCCCGACATTGTGGGGCGGGATCGATGCACTGACCGTCGTTTTCGTATCCGTACCGTAAATGTAGGTCGTCAAGTCGAACTGCGCCGTCACATCCGTCCAGGTAGCAGCCAGAATACCCTCTTCGGTCATCGTACCGTCGAAGTCGGTGGAGTATTTCACCTTGAGCGGCGTGCGCTGGGTTCCGCTGTTGAGCAGCATCCAGAAGCTGGTGGTCATATCCGCCTCCTGCATCCGGTCCTTCTCCGAATAGGCATAGTCGTGGCCCTCTTCGCCCGACCAGAAGTCAATCCGGTCGGCCACGCCCGTCATGGTCACGGTCAGCGGCTCACCCACCTTGCAGGTCAGCACCGGAAGCTCCGCCTCAAACTCGTCCACCGGCTCAAACTCGTCGAGCGACAGGTCGAAGGTCTTCGTATAGTGACGGTTGGGCAAGAGGGCGATCGCCTCGGAGAAAGTGGTGCTGCGGATCGAGTTGTCGATGGCGGTCAACTCCAGACGCACACTCCCGGCGGCATGGCTTCCGGGAGCCACCAACAGATAGGCACTGACATACTCCTCCTTACCCACTTCAAACGATTCGTCAAACCCGAGTACAACCTCCGGGCTTCCCTCTTCAACCGTGACGGGGAGTTCAGGGTCGGAGCCGATCGGCACCGTGAGGTCGATCGTTCCGGCCGGGATGGCCAGATTTCCGGACTCGGCAACGAGCCGGATCTGCTTCAGCGGGACGCTCTCGATCGGACAGTCGGCAGTCATCTTCAGCCGCAGCTCCACGATCGAGAAGGCGTTGGCAAAGTTGAACTGAATGCCTCCGTGTGCCTCATCCGAGGCGGCAATCTCGACCGGCTGGGCCGTCAGCAACCCGTAGCGGGCCAGATGTTCGGGCGAATTCACGCCACTCTGTGTCTGAGCGGCAGGGAGCGAGAAAGGATGCGTTGTAGCGGACAATTCCCGTCCCTCCACCGACGTATAAGGATAATAGGCGTAATAGCCTTGGGCCGTTCCGTACTTCCAGGTGAAGATCTTGGAGGGGTCTTCGGCCGAGAAGGAGCACCGCGACGGCTCCTCCTCGAAAGGTGCGGCAATATAGGTATAGTTGTTACCGATCGAACGGCCGTTGCTCATACCGTAAATACCCACTTGATCCCCTTCGGTCCACGAGATCGCCAGGCGTCCGTCGGTTCCGGCCTCCACCGAGGTGCGGGTCGATGCCCCCGAAGCGGAAAACCGAACCGGTTCTCCGTCCACGGGCTCGCTCCATGAGGCCGCGTCCCGGCTGCAACCGGCCAGTGCGGCCGCAACCACAAACAGATATATGATGCGATTTGTCATGCTCTTGTCGTTTTATTGGTTCCACTCTCCGGGTTCGGGAGGCGTGATGGATCCCTCGTCCTCCACGATCTGAATCTTGAGGGTCCGAACCACCTCCTTGCGGTCATACACGTTGGCGTTGGCCCCGACAAAGGTAACCGTATATTCGCCCGGCGTTTCGTAAACATAATCGTAGCTGCTCAGCGAAGCACTGGCCATGGCCTTGATACCCACTCCGTGATCGGGGCCCTCGTTGATCTGGTCCATCTTGTAGATCGGGCCGCAAACCGCCCAGCACTCCCGCGAGACGGGCGGTTGGAATTCGCTGCGCAACAGCACCCGATAGGAGTTGACGTCCGGCAACGAGGTAGCACCATCGAACGACGCCGCCAGCACGATCTGCCAGTTCGAAGAGGCCATGTCATAGAGAACCTCCGAAGTCTCTCCGACAACGCCGTTGAACTGGGGGGACTTGAAGTTCCATTGCGTACGGCCATTGCCTTCACCTCCGGCTGCCGAGGCATCGAAAGCATCAACAACATAATGGAAACAGAAGTACAGCGGCGTCTCTTCATCGGGGAAATAGCGCGTAATGTTCACATCCCCGGAAAGCAGGTCGGTGACTCCGGTATCCTTCGGCTGATCGAACTGATCGGTAATGTCAACCCACGTCGCGGCACGCATGGCTTCCTCGGTATATTCACCCGAGAAGTCGGTGGAATAGCAGATCGGCACCCGGGCTGGATTGGGATACCCCGGCGTTCCCGACGAGGTGGTCGTAGTGAACGTGAAGGTCATCTCGGTATCGGTAATGCGGTCCTTGTCCTTGAAGGCATACTCATTACCCCGTTCTCCGGAATAGAATATGATGAAATCGGGATCGCCCTCGAAGTTGAAGCGTACGGCCTCACCGACCTTGAAGGTTTGCGACACGGTCGTCACCTCGAAATCCACGGCATCCACCGCCTCAAAGTGCTTGCGGCAACCGCCTGCAAGCAGCGTCAAGGCCAACACCGGGAGGAGTATTTTATTCGTCTTTTTCATCTTCGTAACGTATTAGGATTCTACCATCCGGTATTCTGCACCAGTCGGCGATTGATACCCAGTTCGTAGGTCGGGATGGGCCAGATCTCGTCCCGATCGGTGGCACTGTTGTAATAGCGCTTGGCATTGGCGTAGTAAGAGGAGGTATAACTGTCCGGAATGGCGTCGGCCAACTGTTTCACATAACGCATCTGCGCCCCGAAATCGCCCCAACGGACCAGATCGTCCTTACGCAAGAGTTCGAAGCCCAACTCCCGGGCCCGCTCCTCCTTGATATTGTCCAACAGGAAACTCTTTCCGGCGGATTCCAGATCGGCGACCTCGCTCGGCGTATGGATATCGAGCCCATACCCACGGCGACGCACCTGATTGACATATTCATAAGCCTGGGCCAACTCCTCCTCGTTGTTGTTGGACGGATCGGCAGCCACCCCTTCGGCCCACATCAGCAGGACATCGGCATAACGCAACAGCGGGAAATTGATCGACGTGTAGTTTCCCGAACGGTCCGTACTGAGGTCCATTTCGCGGCGGAATTTGCCGCACGAGCGGACCCAGTAGTTCGACCCGACATCCTCCTTTTCCCCGGTCGACGTATCGTAGTTGAACGGCGCGATGGTCCAGTCGCGGCGCAAATCCCCGGCGCCGAACAGGTTGTAGAAATAGGGCGTCGCACGTGTGGTTGCAATCGAATAGCCATACTTTTCGATAAGGGTCTGGCCGTCGGGCAGGGCGGTTCGTCCGGTACAATAGATCCCGTTATTCCGCCCGACCATACCGGCCACGGTCGTATAGGTACCCTCGTTGTTTCCCCAGAACTCCACCTCGAAGAGACTCTCGGCCACATCGTACCGGTCCTGGATATAGGTCAGAAAGAGCTCCTCATAGGAGGGATTCAGGGCATGGGTCCCCGTATCAATCACCTTCTGGGCATACTCCTTGGCCTTGGCATACATGCCGGGTTCATAAACGGGATATCCGGCCATGTTCAGCGCCACGCGGGCCAGCATCCCATAGACGGTCGACTGGCTGACACGCCCCGGGGAGTTGAGTTCGGCCGCCGTGCGAACCAGCGGAGCCGCCTCTTCCATATCCTGGATGATCTGCAGATAGACATCCCGGATATCGCTCTGGGGAATCTGCACCGACTCGCGGTTTCCGTCCTCGGGGACGGTCAGAATCAGCGGAATGTTGTGGAAGCGAACCACCAGCATGAAGTAGTAGTAGGCCCGCAGGAACAAAGCCTGCCCATAGATATTGTCACGGGTCGCCTTGTCCAGGTTGGGTTTGTCGATATACTTGATCAGCATGTTGGCCCGCCCGATGCCGTTGTAGAGGTCGCGCCAATAGGTCAGAATCTTTGCATCCGAAGGCGAAACATCGTAATCGCCCACCGTACCGTAATCCGAGGAATAGCTTTCGTAACCGAGGTCGGCCGAAATTCCCATCCGGCCCAACAAGTTGTTGGAATACAATGCAGAACTTGCCAGGGTGGCATAGACTCCGTTCAGGGCCGTATTCATCTCGGTTTCGTTGTTGTAGTAGAGCGACGGCGTTACGAAGTCCTCCGGTTCGGTATCGAGCAGGCTGCACGATCCCGAGGCCAGCAGGCCTGCACCCAAAAATATTGCGATAAATTTTTTCATGGTCGTAAATAGTGTCGTTCAGGGTTAGAATACGAGCTTGATACCGGCCGTATAGATGCGGTTGCGGGCGTAGGCCGAGTAGTCAAATCCGGGGGTCAGCGCCGAGTTGCGGGTCGAGACCTCGGGATCCAGTCCCGAATAGGCCGTCCAGGTCCAGAGGTTCTGCCCGGAGAGATAGACCTGCACGGTCTGCAAGCGGAGTTTCCGCGTAAACTTCTTGGGAAGCGTATAGCTCAACTGCAGGGTCTTCAGCCGCAGGAACGAACCGTCCTCGATCGTGCGCGAACTGTAGACACCCGAAGGGCCGCGACCTCCGACCCGGAAATTCTTGCTGTCGGTGTTCTCCGGGGTCCAGTGGTCGACGTAACTCTTGTACTGGTTGATCGACTTGTTGGCGTAGTTTCCTTCGAAGATGATCCGGTTGGCATTCATCACGTCACTGCCATAGCGCCACTGGAAGAATACACTGAGACTCAAGCCCTTATAGGTAAAGTTGTTATTGAATCCTCCCACATGAATGGGTTCGCAGCGACCGATGACCACATTGTCCTGGTCGTTGACCACGCCATCGCCGTTCTGATCCACATACTTGATGTCACCGGGCTGAATCGTTTCGCGGGCATTTCCGTTTGTCGGGACACTCTTTTTGAGGACGTAGTTCCCGGCGCTGTCCCGATCGAAATCCTCGTAGCCGTAGACACCGTCCCACTGGATTCCGTAGAACTGGGCAATCGGCTGTCCGACCTTTGCCAGATAGAGATACGTAGCGTTGAAATCGCCTGTAAAGCTGATCTTCGAGAGGTAGTTCTCCTCCCCCTCGGCCAGAGCGAGCACCCGGCTGCGGTTGAAGCTGATATTAAAGTCGGAGGTCCACTCGAAATTCTTGGTCTTGACGTTGACCGTATTCAGGGTGATCTCCAGACCGCGGTTGCGGATCTTTCCGATGTTCTTGTAAACGGTCGTATATCCCGAGCTGTACGGGAGGTTGGCATTCAGCAGCAGGTCGCGGGTGATCTTCTGATACCAGTCGACCGTCAGGCTGAGGCGGTTCTTGAACAGGCGCAAATCGAGACCGAGATCGAGCTGATCGGTGCTCTCCCAGGTCAGATCGCTGTTGCCGAGGCTCTTGGTCACAATGGCCTCGGAAGGCTGGCCATTGTTGAAGGAATAATAGTCGGAAAGCGACAACGAGGGGTAAATCGAGAAATCCCCCACGCGGTTGTTACCCGTGACACCGTAGCTCACACGCAGCTTGGCATCGTCAAGGAACCGCAGCCTCCGCATGAACTTCTCCTCGCCGATGCGCCAGGCGAATGCGCCCGAGGGGAAGAAACCCCAGCGATTTGCGGGTGAGAACTTCGACGAACCGTCGGCGCGGAACGACACGGTAAACATGTAACGGGAACGGTAACTGTAATTGACGCGCCCGAGCCACGACATGAGGTAGTTTTCGGAGATCTGAGCCGTGGTCGTATCGGGCAGACCGTCATCGAGACCGCTTATGCCGAGCGATTCGTTGGGAACGTTCATGGCCGAGAATCCGAAACGCTTGTCACGTTCGCCTTCCAACGTAAAGCCCGCCACGGCATTGAGTTTATGACGGCCGTTTTTCCAGTTTTTTGTATAGGTAAGCGTATTTTCGTTCATCCAGTTCGAACGTTCGCGGTTCAGCACCGAACCGTTGACGCCCTTCGTGTTGGTCAGCGTCGGATAGCCCTTGTAGGTATAGGAGTTGTTGAACTCGGTGGAGAGATAGGTATAGCGCGTATATCCGCCGCTGACGCTCAGCCGCAGGTTTTTGTGCAGATTGTAATCGATCTTCGCATTGGAGAGGAAGGTCTGCTTGCGCGTCACCTTGTCTTCGTTCTCGCTCGAAATGATGGGGTTCATCACGGCGGAGTTGTTTCCGTCGAACTCATCGTCGAAAAGCTCCTCGTCGAGCGACGAAGTGTTGGTGATCACGGGGCGGAAGGCCCACGTACGGTACATCAGATACGACGCATAGGCATTGCTCGACGAAAGGGCGGCCGAGGAGGTCTGCCCGTAGGTCTTGTCGCTCGTATAGCTGGCGTTGACCTGGAGTTTTGCCCGTTTGTTGAGCTGCTGCGTCAGCGAGATACGCCCCTGGTACTTCTCATAGCCCGAACAGATGATCACACCCTCCTGGTCGGCCATCGAGAGCGACACGGAGTATTTCGTCTGCTTCGTACCTCCGGATAACGAAAGGTTGTGCATGTGGAGCGGAGCATTCTGGAAGAGCTTGTCCTGCCAGTCGATACCCTGTCCCATACGCTTGTAGTCTTCCAACGTACGATCGAGATTGTTCAGATAGGTGTCGACACTCGACGGCTGACGTTCGATTTGATAGTTGACGAATTCATAGGCATTCATCATCTCCATCTTCTTGGTCACGGTCTGGAAACCGTAGGTACCGTTGTAGGTGATGGTCGGCTTGCCCTCGAAACCGCGGTTGGTCTCGATGATGATAACGCCGTTGGCGCCGCGGGCTCCGTAGATGGCCGTTGCGGAGGCATCCTTCAGCACGGTCAGCGAGGCGATATCCGAGGTATTGATTGCCGCCGACGAGAAGTCCTCGATCGGGAATCCGTCAACGACATACAGTGGTGAATTACTCTGTGTCAGCGAGTTGGCACCTCGAATCACGACATCCATATCGGCTCCGGGCTGACCGTCGGCCGACGTGATCGAGACACCGGCAATACGACCCTGCAACGCCTGGTCGAAGTTGATGACCGGGGCCTTCACGAGTTCGTCGACCTTGACATTGCTCAGCGTTCCGGTAATGTCCTTGCGGGCCATCGAGCCGTACCCGACCTCGATCACGACATCGTCGATGGCATTGGCCTCCTCTTCGAGCGTAACGTCGATGCGGGTCCGGCGGTTCACGGCAACATGCTTCTCTCCGTAACCGAGCAAGGTAAAAATCAAGATATCGTTCGATTTGGCCTGGATGGAGTACGTTCCGTCGGCAAGTGTCGTTGTTCCTCGGCTCGTACCCTTCACCATCACCACCGCTCCCACGAGCGGCTGTTTGTCCGGGTCCGTGACCTTACCGGTCACACGCCCGTTCGATGCGGACTGGGCCGACAAGGGCGTCAGTCCGCCGCCTGCCAGAAGCAGGACGGCGAGCACGACGCTCCGCACCCAATTTCGTACGTTTCGTTTCATGGGACGTTCAGGTTAGTTCGATTTTCGGTTAACGATAGAGCGGTCCGTAGTTGCCGCAGGCGCGGAAGTCGCTGCCTTCGGGATCGGAGCCGAAGGCGCCCCAGGCCGAGGGCCGGAACAGCGACTCTTCCGGGAGGTTGTGCATCGCTACCGGAATGCGCAGCATCGAGGCCAGCGTTACCAGATCGGCACCGACATGTCCGTAGCTGATCGCACCGTGGTTCGCGCCCCAGGCATTCATCACCGAGTAGACATCACGGAAAGCCCCGTGGCCCGTCAGACGCGGTGCAAACCAGGTCGTCGGCCACGTCTGGTCGGTGCGCTTGTTGATCACCTCGAAGATCTTCGGAGCGACATTCACCGCCCATCCTTCGGCGATCTGCAGCACGGGACCGAGGCCCTTCACCAGATTCAGTCGGCACATCGTCATCGGCATCTCCCCGCGTGTGAGGAATTGCGACGAGAAGCCGCCGCCACGCATGTATTCACGGCCGGCCGGATACCACGTCGTAGCCCCGAGACAAGCCTCGACATCGCCCTGCGAGATCTCCCAGAAGGGTTTCATGACCGGATTCCCCGCAGCGTCGATCTGCTGTCCCGTCGCATCGAGCGTGCACGACCCCGAGTTGATCAGGTGGATAATACCGCCCGCGGCCTTGCCTTCGAGCTGCAGGCCCGTCACACGCTCCACAGCCTCGGGAGACCAGTAGGTCCGCACGTCGGCGAAGATCTGCGCACGGTTCGTCAGCAGGTGCATCAGCAGCATCGAGACGCCGTTCAGCGTATCGTTCTCCGTAGCGAAGGTGATCGCCTCCCGGATGCCGTTCCAGTCGAACGAAGAGTTGAGCATCGCCTCCGAGAAGTCCCCGTCGGGCCGGAAATCGGTCCACTGGCGCTGTCCCTGGAATCCACCCACGATGGCGTTGTGGCCCATGGCCTCCTCCTCGAAGCCCATGGCCGCCAGAACCGGATTGCCGTGCATCAGGTCGCGGAAGATCATCGTCATCTTCACCACATACTCCCAGATCTGCTCCTTCTTCTCGCGCGGGTAGACCAGATGGTCCGGATTGCAGTCCCTGCCCTCGTTCACCTTGCAGTATTTCGTCACCCAGGCCATAGCCCGTTCGAACTCCTCCCGGTCGTAGATACCCAGTTCGATGCGTCGTTCGATCTCCGAGCAGTCGACCGCCTCGTTGCGCATCCCGAGATACTCCTGGAAGAAGTCCGGATTGGGCATCGACCCGGCAATACCCATCGACACCGACCCGATCGAGAGGTAGGATCGACCGCGCATCTGCATGACGGCGACGGCGGCACGTCCGAAACGGAGCAGTTTTTCGCGCACGTCGGCAGGGATCGTCTCGTCGGTGACATCCTGTACGTCACGGCCGTAGATGCCGAATGTCGGCAGGCCCTTCTGGTTGTGCCCGGCCAGCGCCGAAGCCAGATAGACGGCTCCGGGACGCTCCGTACCGTTGAAGCCCCAAATGGCCTTCGGAGTCAGGGGATCCATGTCGATGGTCTCGGCACCGTAGCACCAGCAGGGCGTCACAGACAAGACCGCCCCGACATTTTCGCGGCGGAACTTCTCGGCACAGGCGGCCGCCTCGGCCACCCCACCGATCGTCGTGTCGGCAATGACGCATTCCACGGGCGTGCCGTCCGAATAGCGCAGCTCCTCGCCATAGAGGCGGGCGACACGCTGGGCCATGCCCATGGTCATCCCTTCAAGTGATTCGCGGATCCCGCCGCGGCGGCCGTCGATAATCGGACGGATCCCAATTTTAGGTCGATTGTTGTTCATGGTTGTTTATTTTTTATGGATTACATCACGCTTGTTTCCGTTTCAGGGTGGTCAACAGGAACCCAACCAGGAAGATGACCGTCGTTCCGAAGACGATCGTCAGATAGGTATGCAGCGGGCTGTGGAACCGGTAGAAGGGCGAACCCTCGTTGATCAGCGGCGAGAGGCTCATCCAGGCGATCGTCAGCAGTCCCAGGATCACCGACACGACGGCATGGGCCCGTTTGACCGAGCGGCAGACCACACCCAGCAGGAAGAGACCCAGCATTCCGCCGCTGAAGATCGAGGCCAGTTTCCACCAGGCATCCAGCACGCCGTCGATGCTCATCATCAGAAGGCCCATGACGATGCCCAGAGCCCCGACGACGAACGACGTCACGTACAGCACCCGCATACTGCCCTTTTCGGAGAGCTCCCGCTTCGAAAGACGCCGGGCGAAGTCCGTCAGTACGATCGTGGCCGAGGAGTTGATGCTCGTCGCCACGGTGGACATCCCGGCCGAGAAGAGCGACGCGATGACCAGGCCCGTCAGCCCCGTGGGAAGTCCGTGGACGATGAACCAGGGGAAGACCTGATCGGCGGGGGTCCCGGCCGGCAGGAGTTCGGGCTGCGCCGTGTAGTAGGAGAAGAGCGCCGTGCCGATGTAGACGAAGACGAGCGACACGGGGATGTAGAGCAACCCGCCGAAGAGGGTCGACTTCACCGCCTCGGCCGTCGACTTGGTCGTCATGTAGCGCTGCACGTAGTTCTGGTCGATGCCGTAGTTCTGCATGTTGACGAAGAGCCCGTAGATGAGCACCACCCAGAAGGTCGGCTCCGTAAGGCTTGCCCCGAAGCTCCCGAGGCTGAACTTGCCGTGTGCCGAGGCGATCTCGAAGAGCTGGCCCGGGCCTTCGGGCATCGTGAAGGTCAGGAGCAGGGCGCAGGCCACGGCCCCGACGATGAGGATGATGCCCTGAATGGCATCGGTCCAGACCACGGCGGCGATACCGCCCAGCAGCGTATAGACCAGCGTGGCGATGCCCGTGCAGACGATAATCGTCGCCACGTCCCAGCCGAACATCGTATGCAGCGGAAGGGCCAGCAGCAAAAGGATCGAACCGACGCGCGCCAACTGCGTCAGCAGGTAGCAGATCGCCGCATAGCACCGTGCCCAGTAGCCGAAGCGGAGTTCCAGGTAGTGATACGCCGAGACGCTGTTGACGTTGCGGTAAAGCGGGATGAAGACCTTGGCCGCGAGCCACGTGGCGATGGGGATCGAGAGGCTGAAGACGAAGGGGTTCCAGTTCCCCTTGTACGCATCGCCGGGCAATCCCAGGAAGCTGATGCTGCTGACGAACGTGGCGAAGATCGACATGCCCACGACCCACGTCGGGAGCGACCCTTCGGCCGCCGTGAAGGCCGCGGCACCCTTGCGGCTGCGGAAGTAGAACGAGCAGCCGAAAAGGGCGACACCGCCGACAAAAAGGAAGAAGACGATATAATCGAGGATGGTTATATCCATGGTTGTTCAGGTTAGATTTTCGATTCGCTATTCAAGCCGGGCGGGCCGGTCCGGAGAGCCTCCCGCCCGGGATTTCAGGGTTCCGGATCAGCCGACGCACTCGACGCCCAGCGCTTCGAGGGCCTGGCGGATGCGGTTGCGCTCCTCGGCCCGGAACTTCCGGTAGGGATACGAGAGGTAGTCGTCGCAGATACCCATCAGAGAAAGAGCACACTTCACACCCTTCAGGTAGCTCGAACCGTACTTCCCGACGGTGTAGATCGAGGTGCTGATCTGCATGATCCGGCGCTGCAGCTCGCGGACGCGGGCAATGTCGTGTTTGCAGGCCGCGTCGTACATCGCCACGTAGAGCTCCGGGAAGAGGTTCGCACCGCCATTCACGCCGCCGTCGGCTCCCATCAGCACGCATTCGCCCGTCAGCTCCTCCGGCCCCACATACAGCGCAAAATCCGCCCGGTCGCCCAGGTGGTAGATCAGCGTCTGGAAGTAGGTCATGTTGGCGGAGCTGTCCTTCAGTCCGACGATGTTCGGGTGGTCGGCGAGCGTCTTGACGGTCGCCGGTTCGAGGAAGACCTTGACGTGCGAAGGCATGTTGTAGAGGTAGAGCGGCAGCGGAAGCCGGTCGGCCAGCGCCGTATAATACTCGATGAGCTCCTGCTGCGAGGGGGCAAAGTAGTAAGGCGCGGCGGCCACAACACCGACGGCACCGCATTTGGCAGCGTGCTCGGCCAGACGGACGCTCTCGTCGAGGGAGGTATCCGTGACGCCCACCAGCACGGGAACGCGCCCCGCCACCTGCCGGCAAACCCGCTCCACAAACTCATAGCGGAGCCGGTAGGTCAGGCTTTGGGCTTCGCCCGTCGTTCCGAGCAGGAAAAGCGCATGGACGCCGCCGGCCAGCATGTGCTCGACCAGTCGCGAGGTTCCTTCAAGATCCAGTTCATCGTCCCCTTTCAGCGGGGTGATCATCGGTGGGATGATTCCTTTGATGCAAGTCATGGTTTTTCGTTTTTATTTGGATTGTTTCGTATTGTCGTGTTCGCGGATCCAGCGCAGAATGAGCGGATAGGTCTCCTCGCCGTAGCGGTAGCGCTCGCGCATCCAGAAGCCGTGGCCGCCCTGCGGGAAGATGTGCATCGCGGCCCGCACGCCCTGCTTCTTAAGGGCCCGGTAGAAGCGGATCGAGTTCTCGGGAACCACCGCCCGGTCGTCGTCGCACAGCACCAGCAGCACCTCGGGCATCCCTTCATGCACCTGTTCGCAGGTCGAGTAGCGTTTCCGAAGGGCTTCATCCCCGCTGCGTGCACCGAGCAGGTTTTCGCGCGTCCGCGCCGAGGAGTAGCTCATCGTGATCACGGGATAGACCAGCACGCCGAAATCGGGCCGCGACTCCGCATCGGGATACTCCGTCAGGAGCGTCGAGACGAAATGCCCCCCGGCCGAGAATCCCATGACGCCGACGCTCCGCGGGTCAACGCCCCACGAGCGGGCTTCGCGGCGAAGCACCCGCATGGCCTGCACACCGTCTTCGAGCGGGATTTCGGGATGGCCGTTCGGCATCCGGTATTTCAGCACGGCAGCTACGATTCCCTCTCCGTTGAGCCACTCGGCCGTGCGGTAACCCTCATAGGTGACGCAAACCTTCTCGTAACTGCCTCCGGGAACCACCAGCATGATCTGTCCCGTCGCCCGGGCCGAGTCGGGAAGAAAAACCTCCAACTCAGGTTCGCTCACCCCTACATAATAGCCCTTGTCATTGATCGTCTCGGGAGTTCCCTCCAGCCCGTTCTTCGAAGGCGCTCCCTCCGGAAACAGCGGAATGCGCAACGGCTCCCGAGCCTCAGCGATACCGGCCACCAGCACGGCCAGCACAATCAAAAAACAGCGTCTCATTTTCGGCTCCGGGGATTGGTGATCACATAGAAATGGCCGTCCTCAGCCCCGAGGAGCAGCTCCTC
The DNA here is from genome assembly GCA_019115745.1 of Candidatus Alistipes intestinigallinarum. Classification (GTDB taxonomy): domain Bacteria; phylum Bacteroidota; class Bacteroidia; order Bacteroidales; family Rikenellaceae; genus Alistipes; species Alistipes intestinigallinarum. Next base: position 23,182 of record DXDA01000001.1, on the reverse strand, counting down.
CACACCGTCGCCGTTCCAGTCGACCGGCGTCGGGCAGGTCGTATGTCCGGCCAGCACCGTCCGGCTCAGGTCGCCCTGGTACTCGAACCAGACCTTGCCGTCGGCCTCCCGCACCTGGCGGAACCAGCAGGCATTCTTGCTGTCGACGATCAGGTCGAGGCGTCCGTCGCCGTCCCAGTCCGTGAAGCAGATCTTCCGCCGCCCGGACTGACCGCCGATGCCGTCGTTCAGACGCAGAGGACCCTCCGAAGCGTCGAGCACCCCCTTTTTCGAGTTGTAGAGCGAGCAGTTCGTTCCGTAGAAGATCCGGCGCCCGGGACGCAGCATCAGCTCGCCCTCCGGCGTGCGGAAACGTTCGAAGTAAGCCAGATAGCCCTCATGGTCGAGGACGATGAGGTCCATCAGCCCGTCGTGGTTCCAATCCATCGCCACGGGAGTCGTGCGCCACTGCGTAGCGAGCGTTCCCGGTTCGGGCGACCACCAGTTCCAGGCCGGTTTGGGGGCCTCGCCCTCCCAGGCAACCCGCACGGGTTGTGCCGGAGCGAACGAAAGCCCATCCTTGTGTCCAAGGTTGCGGTACCATTCGATCTTGCCCCAGATCGAATTGACGATCAGGTCCGGCAGTCCGTCGCCGTCCCAGTCGGCCACGGAGAGGACCGTATAACCCCATTTACGTTCTGCCGGGCCCTGGATCGAGCCGTTCTCACCCGCCTGGATACGGATCGGTGCACCCTTCACCTCGAAGAAGCGCGGAGCATCCCATACAGGCTTCTCCCCACCCGAGAGGTTGCGGATCCAGGCTATTTCGCCCGCCGAATTTCCGGCGATGATATCGGTTTTCCCATCTCCGTCCCAGTCGAAGGCACACGGTGTGGAGAGCGCCCCGAACTTCACCAGATCGGCCTGCTGCCGGAAATAGACCGGCGCCTCGAACTGCGGCATCCCCTTGCGGACCTTTCCCGTGTGGCGTACCCAGGCAACCCGGCCATCCTCATCACCGACAATCAGATCGGGATGTCCGTCACCGTCGAAATCCGAAACCACCGGAACAATCATCTGCAGGTGCAGCCGAATCTCCCCCTTGCGGTTGGACAACTGCCGCCCGGCTGCAAAGCGCGGCTCTTCGCGCGAGCCGACATTCTCGAACCAGGTCAAACCGTCGACAAACTCGCCGCAGATCAGATCCAGATCGCCGTCACCGTCGAAATCGGCCACACAGGGATTCGGAGCCCCGTAGGTGTCGATCAGCGCACCTCCGGCTTCGACCTTGCCCCGGTTGACGTATCCCTTGCCGGTATTCTCCAGCAGATAGACATAACCGTGCAGCGGCCCGCGGGTCCACCGGCCGAGCGAATCGAAGGCGTTGTCCCAGCCGTAGTCGTCCCAGGTGTCGATCCCCACGACAATGTCCTTGTCGCCGTCGTTGTCCCAGTCGACGTAGTTCCACATGTTGCTGCGCGACTTCGCATAGGTCGCACCCAGCACCTCGCCCTTGTACTTCAGTTTGCGCTTGCGGGCGTAGGGGGCCTTGAAGAAATCAAGGTGCTCGGTATTCTTCGACAGCACGAAGGCTTCACCGCCGACCTCCGACAGCCGGATGTTGTTCATTCCCTTTTCGCTGATGCGCTCGGCCTTGGCAAAGAGCGGTTTTTCGGCAGTACCGATATTGCGGAAATAGTAAAGTCCGCGATACGGACGGTCGGGGCACGAAACCAGCAGGTCCTTGCGTCCGTCACCGTCATAATCCACCGGAATGGGGATCCCCCACAGCCCGACGCCCAGATCGACGACAAGTTCCGGGTTGTTGCAGGTCAGGGCGACAGCTTCGGGGAGCTGCCCGTCCTCCATTGGAAGGGCCGGAGCCGGCGAGGCTGCATACACGGACTGGCTGCCCAGACAGCAGCCTGTCGCCAACGCCGCCGCGATACGGAGATCGCGCCGGAGGGCATTCCACAGGTTCGAAGGTTTGTTTTTCATCATCAAAGGTTGGTATCGCAATTTTTGTAAAACGTTTTAGCTATTTACTTGAAAAACAGGTTTCCAATTGTCCTCTTTTCCTCATCAACCACCACTCGCCACACAATCACGGTTCGGGGATAAACTCCTCAACGGCCGATCCGACCAATCAGCCCTCTGTCGCAACTACCTATCGAACAGAATCTTCCGCGGCATACCCTACAATTTCAGGAGCCAATACGATCCGTGTACAGGCCATCGGCTGATCCCTGTGTTCGATGCTCTTGATCAACAGATCCAGCGCCTCGGCCCCGAAGCGTTCGATCGGCTGGCTCACACACGCTGCCGCCGTCCGGTAAAGATCGAACGCTTCGTTCGTATCGAAACAAGCCATCGAAAAATCGCGCGGAATCCGCCAACCCATTCTGAACATGGCCGTTACGCCCTGCATTGCCAGCGTATTGGTCGCAAAGACAAAGGCCTCGACCCGCCGCGCCTGCGCGTCGCGCAACACCTCCACAATCCGCTCCAGGCGCTCATGACGCAGATGGTGAATCCGGACATACTCCCCGAGTCCGTTCTCCGTCATGCAGGAGCGATACCCCTCCTCGCGCTCGCGGATATTCGAAAGATTCATCGAATAGGAGACCATTTCGATCCGCCGGAATCCCTGGCGGACAAGCACTTCCGTCACTTGAGAACCCGCCCGCCGGTTATTGAGCACCACACTGCTCAGATCGGCGCCGGGAACCTCCCGGTCGAGCAGGACCAGCGGGAAATTCTCATTGGCCAACTTGCGGAGCGTCGGTTCGGCACCTTCACAGGGAACGACGATCAGGCCGTCGATTCCCTTGTTGCGGAATACTTCGATCAGGTTTTCCAGCTTCTGCGGATTCTCGTCCGTACTGCCGAACAACACCGTATACTTATGTTTATAGGCCCGATCCTCGATGCAGCGCGCAATGTCGGCAAAGAACTTGTTCGAGATATCCGAAACGATGACCCCGATCGTGTTAGTCTTGCCGCTCCGCAGCATTCTCGCTGCATCATTCGGCTGATAATTAAGACGTTCTGCAACAGAACGAATCCGTTCGGCCGTCTCCTTGTTGACCCGATAGCCACCCTTTCCGTCCGATTTGCCATTCATGACAAACGACACCAGGGCGATCGAAACCCCGGCTTCCGCGGCAATATCCCGGATCGTTATTTTGCGACTGCGTTCTCCCATTTTTTTATCTGGCGGATAATTTGGAGGGATGAAAATTTTCGTTACCTTTGCAAAGGTAATTAAAACGTTTTAACAAACAAATTTTTTCCCGATTTTTTTTCACACCTATTGATAATGAGAAGTTATGCCGAAGATGTGGAGTTTCTGAAATCCTGCCATATCGGGATCCTCGAACTCTCCGACCGGAGTACCGGTTCGCGCATTTGCATCGTCCCCCAATGGCAGGGACGAGTGATGACCTCCACCCCTCAGGACGAGCGGGGAACAAGTTTCGGATGGATCAACCGCACGCTGATCGCCTCGGGCTCCACCCTCGCGCATTTCAACCCCGTAGGGGGTGAGGAGCGTCTCTGGATCGGTCCGGAAGGCGGTCCCAACTCCTTCTATTTCGCTCCGGGAGCCGCCCAGAGCTATGAAAACTGGCAGGTCCCCGCAGCACTCGACACCCAGCCCTTCGATGTCATGGAGGCATCGGGTCGCAAAGTCCGCCTGACACGGGAACTGGAGCTGACAAACGCTTCCGGGAACCGGTTCCGAATCGGCATCGACCGCACGGTCGAACTGCTGCGGCCCGAAGAGTCGGAGTTTCTCCGCAACCTGCCGGCCGTACGGAGTCTCGACACCGTAGCCTACCGCAGCCGGAACCGCATCATCAACCTCGGCAACGAAGCCTGGAGTGCCCAAAGCGGAGCTCCTTCGATCTGGATGCTCGGCATGTTCCCGCCCACCCCGTCGACAACCGTCTTCGTACCCTACGCCGATTCCGGATCGGGTCCCGTAGTCAACAGCGACTACTTCGGTCCGATGCCCGGCAACCGGCTCCGGGTGAGCCCCGGCCTGATCTGTATGCGCATCGACGGCGCCTTCCGCTCGAAAATCGGCATTCCCGCAGGCCGTGACACGGGGTGCTGCGGCAGTTACGACCCGCAGGCCGGGAGCATCACGCTGATCCGCTACACGCGTTCGACGGCCGGCGACCGCTACGTGGAGAGCCGCTGGGGCGAACAGACCGATCCTTTCGGCGGCGACGTCATCAACGCCTACAACGACGGTCCCACGGAGACCGGCACAATCATGGGCCCCTTCTACGAACTGGAGACCTCCTCACCGGCCGCCTTCCTCGATCCCGGAGCAAGCCGAACCCATATTCAGGAGGTATACCACCTGCAAGGAGACCGGGCTCACCTGGAGTCCGTACTCGACGCGGTCGTTCCGGGCGGTTCAGCAGCCGTCAACCAGGCATTCAAATCCTAAAACTACATACGTCATGCAAACCCAAACCCATTACGTCATCGGCATCGACTTCGGAAGCGACTCCGTGCGGTGCCTCGTCGTCGACACGGCGGACGGAGCGGCCGTTGCATCGGCCGTCGTGGCCTATCCGCGCTGGAAAGAGGGGCTTTACTGCGCCCCGGCACGCAACCAATACCGCCAGCACCCGCTCGATTACACCGAATCCCTCGAACGCTGCATCCGCGAAGCGTTGAGCGCCTGCCCCGCCTCCGTCACCCGGCAGATCCGCGGCATCAGTTTCGACACCACGGCGTCAACCCCCGTGCTGACCGACCGGGAGGGAACTCCGCTGTCGCTGCTGCCCGAATTTGCCGAACATCCCGATGCGATGTTCATTCTCTGGAAAGACCACACGGCGGTGGCCGAATCGGACGAAATCAACGCCCTGGCCAAGCGCTGGAAGATCGACTACACACGTTACAGCGGCGGAAGCTATTCGTGCGAATGGGCCTGGGCCAAAATGCTGCACGCCCTGCGCCATGCCCCCGAGCTGCGCGAAAAGGCCTATTCATGGGTGGAGCACTGCGACTGGATCTCCGGACTGCTTACCGGGAACACCCGCCCGGAAACGATGGCCCGCAGCCGCTGCGTGGCCGGGCACAAGGCCATGTGGCACGAAAGCTGGGGTGGGCTTCCGTCGGCCGAGTTTTTCGAGGCCGTCGACCCGCTGTACAACTGCTTCCGCGGACACCTCTACACCCATACCGCAACGGCCGACGAATGTGTCGGACGGCTGTCCGAAGAGTGGGCCCGCCGCTTGGGGCTCGAAGCCGGGATCGCCGTCGGCGTAGGGGCCATCGACTGCCATTTCGGGGCCGTCGGAGCGGGCATCCGGCCCGGGACGCTGGTCAAGGTGATGGGTACCTCGACCTGCGACATCGCCGTCGCCACGTATGACGAACTGGGCGACAAGGCCGTCCACGGCATCTGCGGACAGGTCGACGGTTCGGTCCTGCCCGGTTTGATCGGACTTGAAGCCGGACAATCGGCCTTCGGCGACATCTACGCCTGGTTCCGCCGCGTACTGGCATGGCCACTGCGACAGTTGTGCCCCGAGCGGAGCGACCTCGAAGGAGAGCTTCTCAACCGGCTGACGGAGGAGGCGCAGCAGCTTCCCGTCACGGAGGAGGATCCCGTAGCGCTCGACTGGCACAACGGACGCCGCACTCCGGACCTCGATCCCCGGATGCGGGGAGCAATCGAGGGGCTCACGCTGGCAACCTCGGCACCGGCTCTGTTCAAATCGCTGGTCGAAGCGACGGCCTTCGGGTCACGAGCCATCAACGAGCGGTTCCGTGAGGAGGGGGTTGCCATCAACGAGGTGATTGCCATCGGCGGCATCGCCCGCAAATCGCCGTTTGTCATGCAGACCATGGCCGACATCACCGGGACAAAGATCCGCGTGCTGGACAGCGACCAGGCGTGTGCTCTGGGAGCCGCGATGTTCGCGGCCGTTGTAGCCGGACTCTACCCCGACATTGCCGCCGCGCAACAGGCCATGAAGCCGGGATTCTCGGCGGAATACACCCCCGACCCGCAGCGACAGGCCATCTACGACAAACTCTACGAACGTTACCGGACATTCGGAGCCACACAGTCCCCGTCCACCCTCCGCCCATAACCGGAATCCCGATCCAAAACGCCCCTGCAGCAGAAAGTTGCTGCAGGGGCGTTTTTTAACCCGAAGGCTCACCGCCATCAATAACCCGGCGTCTGAACCATATCCGGATTGGGGTTCGTCTCGAACTCCGATGTCGGAATCGGCATGGCGTAGTTCGTATCCTTCCAGACGATGTTCGTCTTCGAGGCGCCCGGGCCGGAGATCGTCTTGTAGAAATCCTTCTCCTGTTCGCCCAGGTCCAGCAGACGCACATACTCCCACCAGCGCATCTCGCCGAAAACCTCGGCCCACAACTCGTACAACAACGGATCGTTGGCCAAATGGTCCGTAACATCGACCGTCCGGGTCCGGTCCCCGAGCGACTGATAGTCTACGGGCGACGCGCCGTCCACCGAATAGTTGTAGGCCCGACGGTGCACCTTGTTCACGTATTCCAACGCCGTGGAGGGATCCGAATCCTTCAACAGCAGCGCATACATCAGGTAGATCTCCGGCAGCCGGATGAAATAGATGTTGTAACCGGCGACGTTGCGCGTGGCGTCGGCCAGGTGCCCTTCCAGATAGTTGTACTTGCGAACCGGCCAGCCGTAGAACGTTTCGGGATCGTTACCCGTCGTCACGGAGGTATCCTCCCACCACTTGCCGAAATCGACCTGTGCGACCTTCCGCGTATCATTCACCCCGTCGATGGTCATCTGCACCTCGTCGATGAAGGGCTGCAGGGCGCAGACGTACAACCGCGGGTCGGGACCATTCTCTTCGCGGCCGAGTTCGTCGCGGTGCTTCTGCTGCAGGGCCAGATAGGCTTCGTCGAGGTAATACTCCGTCTCGCCGTCCTCTCCCTCACGCGTCTTCATCACGGCCGAAGACTGCGGGGCGGGATCCGTGTAACCGAAGCGAATCAGGTTGCGGTCGTGCATGTACTGGTTGCCGTAGGACATCGCCGTGCGCGTCCCGTCCGGCGCGATGCAGAAGGGCGGGTAGTAGAGCGACAACGTCGAACCGGTATTCGGACTTCCATAGGCCGCACCGCTCGTCGGGTCGGCCCGGTTACCCATCTCGTAGAACGACTCGCTGTTGTATTCATACTCGTCGTAGCCGTTGAACATCATGCGGTAACGCTCGAACGACTCCAGGGTCTTGCCGCTGTTGTCGATGCAATCCTTCAGGTAGGTTTTGGCCAGTTCGGTCTCTCCGGCAAAGAAGCAGGCCTTGGCCCGGAAGGCCTTGGCAGCCCACAGCGTCACGCGATGCGGATCGGTCTGCGTGAGAAGCCCCGCGGCAGCATCCAGATCCTCGATGATCGCCCGGTAGCAATCGCCGGTCTTCTCGCGGCCGATGTACATCTCCTCCAGGGTCTTGGGAACCTTTTTGACGATCGGAATCCCGACCCCTTCGCTGTCGGGCTGTCCGTAAAGCGAGAGCATGTGCCACCAGTAGTAGGCTCGGAAGAAGAGACATTCGCCCTCGTAGTTGTTCAGCGCTTCGGTCTCGGAGTCGGGAGCCGTGGCCCGGTAGTCCTCGATCTGCTCCAGGGCCGTATTGGCATAGTAGACCCCGAGGCTCAGGGCCGTCCAGGGATCGGTGACCTTGTTGTTGCCGGCCTTCACCTCCCCGGCGCAGATGTCGATCCAGCCCTGATCCTCGTGCCAGAGCATGTCGATCGTGTGGTCGAGGCAGTACATCACATACCCGGCCCAGTAGTTGCCCAGGAAATACCAGTGATGCTGTGCGCCGTAGACCGAATTGACCAACAGGTCGACATGTTCGATCTTCGTGGGGAAGTTGCCCGGCGAGAGCGAGTTGGGGTCGTTGAGTTCGAGCCAGTCGCTGCCGCAGGCTGTCATCGCCACGGCCGTGCAGAGCGCCGTGGAGACACGTATTTTTCGGAATATCTTTTTCATGATTCGCAGTCGTTTAGAAACTCAGGTCCAGACCGAAGGAGATCATCCGGGTCTGCGGATAGGTGCTGCCGTAATAGACACCATAGGCGGTTTTCGTGGTGTTCGAGAATTCGGGGTCGAGGCCCGAGAAGCCGGTAATCGTCCAGAGGTTCGTCGCCGAGACATAGATCCTCAACCGGTCGATCTTCGCACGCCGGGTCCAGCGCCGCGGGAAGGTGTAACCCAGGGTGATGTTCTTCAGCCGCAGGTAGGAGCCATCCTCAATAAAATAGTCCGAATAGCGCTGATAATTGAGGTTGGGGTCCTTGACCGGGGCGTTTCCGTTTGCGGCATCGAGCGCCATGATCCGCGGACGGTCCGTCAGCCCGTTCCCCATGAAATAGGAGGCCCCGAAGACCGCCGACGTCGTGTTGGAGCTCTGCTGTACGCTCTCGGTATAGGATCGCGCGAGGTTCAGCACGTCGTTCCCGGCAATGCCCGTAAAGTCGGCCGCGAAGTCGATGCCGCGCCATTCGAGCGAGATGTTGAAACCGTACTGCAGCGTCGGCCACGGGTTGCCGATGAAGGTGCAGTCGTCGTCGTTGATCGTCCCGTCGCCGTTCAGATCGACGTACTTAAGGTCGCCCACACCGGTCAGACGCTGGTGGTAATAGTCATATCCGTTGGCCTGCGCCTTGGCATTGAGGGCGTCGATCTCCTCCTGGGAGGTGATCATGCCGTCGGTCTTCAACCCCCAGAACTGGCTGATGGGCTGTCCGTTGATCGTCTTGCAGGGGCTGGGACCCGTATTGGGGTGTCCGCCGCCACCGTAAATCGCCGCATTGGTAAGACCCAGATCCACCACCTTGTTGCGGTTCTGCGAGATGTTACCGCTGATCGCATAGTTGAAGTAACCGATGTTATTGCGGTAATTGACAAGCAATTCCCATCCACGGTTGTCGATCCGGCCGAGGTTCACGGGCATGGTGCTCATGGTGGCCAGCGACGACGGCGAGGTGATGCCCGACGAATTGGGGACCGAAAGGGCGTAGATCATGTCGCGGGTGATGCGCTGATACCAGTCGAACGAGATCGACAGGCGGTTGCGGAAGAGATCCACGTCGAGACCCACGTCGGTCGTATAGATCGACTCCCACTTGATGTCCTCGTTGACGACCTTGATGTTATTGTAGCCCCCGACGGCCGAGGTTCCGTCGAACGAGTGGCTCGTGACGTTCTGGAACGCCGCCATATAGGCGAAGGCGTTCAGAGCCTGGTCGTTGCCGAGGATACCCCAACTGAAGCGCGGCTTGATCATCGAAACCCAGCCGGCATTCCAGGCCTTGAAGAAGGGCTCCTCGGAGATCTTCCAGCCGACCGACACCGAGGGGAAGACACCCCAGCGGTTCTTCGGTCCGAACTTCGGCGATCCGTCGCGGCGGACGTTCATCGTCAGCAGGTAACGGTTGTCATAGGTGTAGTTCAGGCGGGCGAACTGCGAGAGGAAACGATCTTCGCTCAGGGCTCCCGAGGCGCTCTTGGTGGGGTTCGTCGAGAGGGCGAACGACTCGGGATCGTTGATCGGGAAGTCGGAAGCCGTCGCCGAAAGATCGGCCAACTGGGCACTCTTGGCCTCGTAGCCGACCATCACCCGCAGGTCGTGTTTCCCGGCAAAGAGCTTCTCGTAGGAGAGCGTCGCCGTGAAGGTGTACTGTTCGCCGTAATCGAGCGCCTTGGTATAGCTGTCCTTCGACGGAGAGCGCCCCAGCGTATTGGCTTCGGAGAAGCTGTCGTCGTAGCCGCCGCCGAGTTGTGCCGAACCCGTCAGATTGAGTTTCAGCCCCTTGACGATCTCCCAGTCGATGAACAGGTCGCCGTTGGCCACCAGATCCGACTGCTTCTGATGGTGGTAGGCGATGTCGGCCACGGGATTGGCACCCGAGAAGTCGATGCCGGAGGGGATGGCCGAGAACTCGCCGTCCTCGTCATAAATGCTCATGTAGGGGATCGAGACCCACGGGAAGGACTCCGTATAGGGATTGCCGCGCAAACGGGCCAGATAGATCCGCGTGCCGACGGTCAGCGAATTGGCCACCTTGTAGTCGACATTCAGCCGCGCGGAGATCCGTTCCCAGTAGTTGTTCATCTGGATGCCGTTTTCGCGCTCGTAGCCCCCCGAAAGGTAGTAGCGGAGGCGTTCGCTGCCGCCCGTGAGCGAGAGGTTGTAGCTCTGTTCGATGCCGGGCTGGTAGATCTCGTCGACCCAGTCCGTGTCGGGCAGTGCCGCAGGGTTGTCCCAGATCGGGTAGCTGACGCCCAGCTCCTTCATGACGCGGATGTAGTCTTCGGTTCCCAGCATCCGGTACATGTCCGTGTACTGCCGCACACCGACGTGGCTCGTGAACGAAAGTTTCGCCTTGGTATTGTAGGATCCCTTCTTCGTCGTGATGAGCACCACGCCGCCGGCCGCCCGCGAGCCGTAGATCGCCGCCGCACTGGCATCCTTGATCACCTCGATCGACTCGATGTCGTTCAGGTTGTACTCGCTGTTGTTGTCGCAGGCCACGCCGTCGATCACGAAGAGCGGGTTCAGTCCGTTGATCGATCCGACACCGCGGATCACGATATCGGAGCTCGCTCCGGGCTTTCCGCTGGTCTTCGTCACCATCACACCGGCAACCTTGCCCTGCAGCGCCTCGGCTACCGAACGGGCCGGCAGGTTCTTGATATCCGCAGCCTTGACCGAGGCGATGGAGCCCGTCAGGTCGGACTTCTCCTGCGTACCGTAACCGACCACCACGACGTTGTCGAGGCGTTCGTTCTCCTCTTCGAGAACGATCTTCAGGTTGCTGCGGTTCAGCACCGGCAGCCGGAGACTCTTATAACCGACATAGGTTACGAGCAGCGTGGAACGCGCGGGAACCGTCAGCGAAAAACTCCCGTCCGGGCCCGTAATCGTACCGTTCATCGTCGGGGCATCCTTGATGACGATCGTGGCTCCGATCAGGGGATTTCCCTGTTCATCGGTGACCGTTCCGGTGATGGTTCGATCGGGGAGTTGGCGGTCGGCCGCCGTATCCGGGTCGTCGGAGATTCCATCGGCCCATACCGCGCCGGGAATGCCGCACAACAGGAGCAGGAGGAAAAACACACGCCTGCCCACCCGGGTAAAGTCAAATTTTTCCATAGACACTATTTGGGTTTCCCGGGATTCGCCCAAGCGGAGTGCCAAAGCGTCCAAAAAAAGTATTTCGTACGCCTACAACGACTTAACGGCTCCACACCAGCCTGCGGCATGTGGAATTCCGCCACGGAAGTTGTGGAAAAAATCCACACCCGAAGCTCCCCGACACCGGAATCCACACCCCCTCCGGCACGCAAATTGCTTCCCGAAGGCGAAAATCCGTATGCCATGAAACACTTGAACGCATTGATCGAAAATTCGAAACAGGCCATCCGCTACTGGTGGCTGCTGTTGCTTGTCGGCATCCTGCTGCTGCTGGCCGGTCTGCTGACCTTTCTCTTCCCGGCCCGGAGCTATCTGGGAATGTCGCTGCTCTTCGGATGGGTGATTCTGCTCTCGGGCATCCTGGAGGTGGTGATCTCGACGGCCAACCGCCACTTCATCACGGGCCGGGGCTGGATGCTTGCCGGCGGAGTCATTCAGATCGTCCTGGGCGTGATTCTGGTCTTCAACGTCGGGCTTTCGGCCTCGATGCTGCCGTTTTTCCTGGGATTCTGGCTGCTGATGCGCTCCTTCAGCACCATCGGGCTGGGCGGCGACATGCGCGCCATGGAGATCTCCGGATCGGGATGGACCATCTTCACGGGCGTTCTGCTGCTGCTCTGCTCGCTGGGGATTCTCTTCCAGCCGCTCGGAGTCGGAACCGCGGCCGTCGTCATCTGGGTCGGCATCACGCTGCTCTTCGCCGGCGTGGCGGCCTGCACCCTGGCGCTCCAGCTCCGCAATGCACACCGCTGTTTCGAGACGGAGCAGCGCTGACGCCGCCTCACCAGCAAAAACAATTCACCCCTGCCGCCACAACGTGCGACAGGGGTGAATTTCCGATTCCGGCCGCGGTTCCCGGCCTCAGACTCCCCTCCTCCGGATTCCGTCTACTCGAAATCCTCGCGGAAGAGACCGTACTTGCGAATCAGGCGCGAAATCTCGGGATCGAGATTGCCGCGGAACTTCAGGTTCTCACGCAGCTCCACCGAATGCAGGAAATACCGCACGGCCTGCTCCTCGTCCCCCAGACGTGCCGCCAGAATGGCCAGCATGTACTGAATGTCGGCCGTCGAAGCGGCCCCGGGCTGCGCCTTCAGGATCCGGTAGGCCGCGGCATCGTAGCCGAGCGACATGTAGGCCAATGCCGTATTGCAGTCCTCGTAGGGGCGCAGGATCGTCAACGCCTCCTCGTAGCGGCGCTTGCGCAGCAGATCCACGGCGTGCATGTAGTTCGAATCGACCTCCGTAGTCCAGACCGTGTCCTGTTTCATGCCCCGGCGGTGGAGGTTGAAGCGGAAATCCACGGCCCGCATCTGCGGATAGATCACACTCCGCATCCGGGCATACTCCTTGGGGTACTTCAACCGGATCCGCCACTCACGCGTATCGGGATTCCCCTCCCAGCGGATCATCTCCAGGATCTCGGACTTGTGCGTAATCAGCGTATCGGCGGACACCAGCCGGTAGAGTTCGTCCCAATCCTCGGCCAGCCACGTCGAACGCAGCAGGTTCGGCAGGTCGGGCAACTTCTCGTCGGCTTCGTCAACCACCTGGCGGCCCTGCTCGTCGAGCGTATAGCTTCCCGTCACGCTGAGCGAGTCGTACAGCACCCGGAACTCCGAGACCAGCACCCGGCGCAGGGCTTCGGCACGGTCGCGGGCCAGGCGTTCGTTCAGCGCCCAGGTGCCTTCGGGCGAGGCCGTAGCCCGGAGCGTGATGCTGTCGATGATGTAGACCGGATCGGTCATCAACCCGCGGGTCAGCGACCGCACGGCGGCAATCTGCCGACGGTTCTCGGTCAGCGTGTCGACCAGCGAGGACTTCCCGACCGGGAAGGTGAAGAAGAAACGGGCATTGGCCTCGGCATCGCGCAACACGATCCGCTGCATGTAGCGGGTCCGTTCGTCGAGGAACGTGGTCATCGAGGCCACGTTGTAGGTCAGCGTATCGGAACGCGTGAGCCGATAGGTGCGTCCGCTGCGGTCCTCAACCCCTCCCGTGAGGTAAAGACGCAGTTTCGAGGTATTCTCGTCGGCCTGCACCTGCTCGGTATAGTAATAGTCGACCTTGCCGTCCGGACGGTAGATCACCGTATCGAGCCGCGCGTCCATATAATAGGGATGGCGGACCAGCCGCTCGAACGCTGCCGGCTTCCCGGCTTCGAGGCGCCGGTTGCGCGCCACCTGCCCCTGGCGCAGCACGCTGTTGCGTACGGCCGCCGTATCGAGGCTGTTCAGCGTCGCAAGCCGGCTCTCGGCATCGGTTTTCCGCATCCGGTAGTTTTCGAGCGTGGCGCTGTCGCTCGTCTCGGCCAACAGCTCCGTAATGGCGCTCCGGCGGCGGCCCGTATAGGCGAGGCGTTCTCCGGCCAGTTTGTGAAGCCGCGGCCCGTCGGCCACGTAAACCTCTCCATACACACGCCCCGGCTGCTCCGTCAGCGAGCGGATATAGGCTTCGCGCGCACGGCCTCCCTCCTCGGGGTAGTCGCCCTCGATCCGCGTATAGATCTCCCCGCCGGGCAGCACGTCGATCCCCTCATACCGGTAACGGGGTGCAAGGTAGTCGTTCAGGTGGTCGAACTTGTCCTCCGGATCGGGCGTATAGGTCGTGTTGGCCTTCACCTTCCGGTCGGTCGCATACACATACCGGCGCAGCGACTCGTACTGGCGGTTCCGCTCCCGCGGCGTCGTCCAGCCGACCCGCTCGTCGTACATCGCCTCGTCGGGCGTCAGGCGCTCCAGCCGGGCCGACGCATCGCCGTATTTCGCCCGCTCGTCGGCCACATGCGTCATATAGCGCCGGTAGGCCCCCTTGTCGCCAAAGCGGTCGAAGTAGTCGGCGCTGTCGACAATCCGGTCCACATAGTCGTCATAGCGCCCGTACTCGCGCTGCTGCATCGTCCGGAACCGCTCGCCGCTGTAGACCAGCGGATCGAACGTCAGCGTATCCTCCCCCTTGAGCAACTGCGGGTCCAAAACCAACTGCCAGTCGCGGTCCTGCAACGACTGCGGCACCGAAACAATAAAATCGACATTGATCTTGCCGTTGCGCTCCACGAGGTTGCGGCGGTTTGCCGCCGAAATGACCACCTCGTCGATGGCCACCGACATCATCTTCTCGCCCGAAGCGGAGTCGACGGCCACGGGAGTCAGGAAAAGTTCCGTACCGTCCTGCTTGCGGAAGGTAATGATCCGCGGCCCCCGGGCGGTATCGGCGGCACGCGCCGCAACCTCCCGTTTGCTCTGCGCCGGAAGGTAAACCCCCACCTCCGGTTCGGGGTCGCTCTTGGCCAACTTGCGGATATTCCCGCAACCCGCCAGAAAGGCTCCGGCAAACAGTGCCGCAGCCGCATATCCCATCCATTCACGTCGTTTCATCTTCCCGGAACGGATTTAATTTATTTACGCGTACGCGACGTATCGACCGCCCCGTTGACATCGACCGTGAAGACCCTCCGCTTTCCGCCGGGCGAGGTCTGGATCTGACGCAGGACGAGCGTGGCCTCGGACATCCAGCTCTCATAGGGAACCTTCATCTCGTAATCGAACACCTGGTCGGTTTTGCCGTCGACGTTGATCGTCAGCCAGGGCTGGCGTTCGGCCCAGTAGGCTCCCGACAGTTTCCGGCGACGTTCCATCATGTGCTGCTGGTAACGGCCGTTGATGAGGATGTGCGGGAAGAGCTTCACCGACCGCCGGTCGGCCGTGCTGAGTTCCGGGAGAATCATCCAGCTCTGCGAACGCGTCACGGCCTTGCGCGAAACCGAAATCTCCAGCACCATGTGCAGTTCACCATTGCGTTCGGCAAGGACCTTGCGTGTCACGGCCACATCGCCGACAATCTGCGCCCGGAGCGAAACCCCGGCCAGCAGGAATACGAGAAGCAAACAATATCTTTTCATGGGACGATTCGTTTATTTCTTGGAGTTGAACAGATAGACGAACGAAACTCCAAGTTCGGTAGGAATCGGCAGGATGCGTTTCCGATCGGTGTAAGAGGCCGCCTTCGGGCCGTTGACCGGCTCCGCATGGTAGCTGAGGCGGGCCAGGCCGGCTCCGGCCGAGAGTTCGATGTTCCAGTGCGGGCTGACATAGAACTGATAGCCAAGGCTGAATCCCGCCCCGACGAACGAACCCTTGTAGTAGTTCGTCGCAAGGCCCGTCAGGATCCGGTTCCCGATGAAGGGGAGCTTGAAGCCGCCGACTTCGAACTTCCCGCCGATGGCGTGGACCCCGAAATAGAGCCGCGTATACTTTTCAGTCACCCAATAGCGGTACTCGGGGCGCAGAAACCAGTGACGAATCCGGTTGTCGGCGCCGATGGTCCACGGATTGTAGTTGGCCGTCAGGCCGATCGTCGAGTGTTTGCTCACGGCAACCTCGGCCCCGAGGTTCGGGGTCGTGGCCGCCCAATAAAGCACATTGGTCTTCACAGCGACCTGTTGCGCTGCGGCCCCGAGCCAGCAAAAACCGGCCAGCAGCAACGTCAGAATGATCTTCTTATTCATTTGTATCTGGATTTGATTCCGTTTGTCGAATCCCGGAATCGGATGGAAATCACACGCCTCACCCTCCTCTGTCGATCGACGCGCAAAAATGGAGATAAAACCAAGAAATAATCGTATCATTTGCGATACAATACCTCAAAAAAAAGGACCGTTTTTGCGATTGGAAAACCTGTTTTACGCAGTCGATTCCGGTCCACACCCCGGCAATCCGGGGCTCCGGAAGCGCCTTCAAAATGAAGGACGCCTTGCGGCGTCCTTCCCCATCAAAAATTAACCCTTAAAAATTATCCCCGTTTCGGAAGATGTCCGAGAGGTAATGGTGCAGATAGTACAGATCCGCGTCCCCTTGTATCACTTCCCGCATCAACAGATCCTCGTCCTCGGAGATGCCGTTGTCTGAGACCTCATTTTTGTCCATATCCTCCATAGGCGTTGTCTTGTTAAGAGAGTTGTCACTTATATAACGCGTCCCGGGGAGGATTATTGTATGCCGTCAGCAAAGAATCAGATTTTTTTCCTTGATCATGCGGCGCAGGTTGATCAGCGCATAGCGCATCCGGCCCAATGCGGTATTGATGCTCACATCGGTCTGCTCGGCAATATCCTTGAAGCTCAAACCCGAGAAGTAACGCATCATCACCACTTCGCGCTGCTCCGGGGGCAGGAGTTCGACCAGGCCCCGCACATCGCGTTCGATCTGCTCGCTGACCATCGAGTCCTCGACGGTTCGTTCCGCGAGTTTGAGCGTGCCCAGCATGTCGTAACCGGCTTCGGATTCGCTCACGGCCTTGTCCTGGCGCTGAGCCCGGAAGTAGTCGATCACCTGGTTATGGGCAATTCGGAGAATCCACGACAGGAACTTGCCGTTATCGGTATAACGGCCTTCGTCGATCACGCGGACGGCTTTGATGAAGGTTTCCTGAAAAATATCGTCGGCCAGATCCCGGTCCTTGACCATCATGTTGATGTAGTCCCGAACCCTGCGGCTGTGACGTTCGATGAGCTGTGACATAGCGCTCCGATCCCCGGAAAGGTAGTGATTAAGCAATACCCGGTCACTTAATACTTGCTCGTTCATACTCTTTTTCCCAATTAGTTACAAAGAGTAGAGTCTTTTCCGATAGGCAATCCTTTTTTAAGCGTTATGTTTAATCCGTACTTGTAAATCCGCCTCTCCGTTTCGTTTTTCTACGGGAGACTTCCGCCCGCAAGGTAGTGATATTTCCCGAAAAAAACAAATTTTTCTACTCTTGCCACACACGACGGTACGGCAGGAGAAAAATCATGCAAATTTCGCGCCAGAAATCCGCCGACCTCACTTGATCGGCTCCACGTGGATGGCAATCATGGTCCCTTCGCCGAAACGCTCCCGAAGCCGCCGTTCGATCTCGACGGTCAGGGCATGGGAGTGCTCCACGGTCATCCGTCCGTCCATACGGACATGCACCTCGATGGCGATCGAGGCACCGATCCGGCGTGTCCGCAGGTTGTGGGGTTCGCGGATCTCGGGATTCGTCGTGACGATCTGCAGGATCTCCGCCTCGACATCGGCCGGCAGCGACTGCTCCAGCAACTCGCCGATGCCCGTCCGGAAAAGGTCGAAGGCCACCTTCAGGATGAAAATGCCCACCACGAGGGCCGCAATGGGGTCGGCAATCCGCCACTTCTGCCCCAGGAAATAGGCGCATCCGATACCGGCAAGGGTTCCGAGCGACGAGAGGGCGTCGCTGCGATGGTGCCAGGCGTTCGCCACGACGCTCGGGCTGTTGACCGCACGCCCCACGCGCACCGTATAGCGATAAAGGATCTCCTTGACGACGATCGAGACGGCCGCAGCCACCAGGGCAACGCCTCCCGGACGCTCCAGCACCCCACCCCCGAGCACGAGACGGATATCGGTGAAGCTTTTGATCCAGATGCCGACACCGACGACGCCGAGCGCCAGGCTGATGATGATCGTGGCGAGGGTCTCGTACTTGCCGTGGCCGTAGTCATGTCCGGGATCGCTGGGTTTTGCCGAGATGCGCGCGAAGGCAATCACCACCACGTCGGTGGCCAGGTCGGAGAACGAGTGGACGGCATCGGCAACCATGGCGCCGCTTCGGCCCAGCACGCCGGCCGCAAGTTTCAACAACGACAACACGAGGTTGACCACGAACCCGACAAAGGTGACGTGGTAGATTTTCCGTTTCCGAATTTCCGCTTCGTTCGACATAAGCTCAACCGTTTAGCTGTTTGGACAGGGGTCAAAAGTACGAAAAAATTTGATTCGTGGCGTCGAAAAAAGAGCCGGCCCGCCCGAAAATCAACGTCGGAGCCTCAAGGCCCGACAGGCGCACGTTTCCGCCCCACGAAAAAGGGCGGCATCCGATCCGGATGCCACCCTGACTCGTTCCTCCTCGCCGGAGACTAATAGCTGCGGGCGAAGAGCACACGACGATGCGACGGCTTGCCGGAGAAGACGCAGACACCCTCCTCCTCGGGCGCGTCGATCGGAATGCAGCGGATCGTGGCTTTCGTGGCATCCTTGATCGCCACTTCGGTCTCGACCGTGCCGTCCCAGTGTGCGGAGATGAAGCCGCCCTTCGTATCGAGCACCTCCTTGAACTCCTCCCACGTGTCGACCTTCGTGATCATCGACTCGCGGAAGGCCAGCGCCTTGCGGTAGATATTCTCCTGAATCTCGGTCATCAAGCCCTCGATCCGATCGATAAGCCCCTCCTGCGGCACGGTCTCCTTTTCGAGCGTGTCACGGCGCACGAGTTCGATCGTGCCGTTCTCCATGTCGCGCGGGCCCATGGCCAGACGAACCGGCACACCCTTCAACTCGTATTCGGCAAACTTGAAGCCCGAACGCACGTTGTCGCGGTCGTCGATCTTCACCGAAATGCCCTTGGCCTTCAGCCCCTCGGCAATGGCCTCGAAGCGCTTGCGGATCTCCACGAGCTGCTCCTCGCCCTTGTAGATGGGGATCATCACCACCTGGATCGGCGCGAGTTTCGGCGGCAGCACCAGACCGTTGTTGTCCGAGTGAGCCATGATCAGGGCGCCCATCAGCCGGGTCGAAACGCCCCACGACGTAGCCCATACGTATTCGAGCTTGCCCTCCTTGTTGACGTACTGCACGTCGAAGGCCTTGGCAAAGTTCTGCCCCAGGAAGTGCGACGTACCGCTCTGCAACGCCTTGCCGTCCTGCATCAGCGCCTCGATCGTCAGCGTATCCTCGGCACCGGCGAAGCGCTCGTTGGGCGACTTGTGTCCCACGACCACCGGCAGCGACATCCACTCCTCGGCAAACTTCTGGTAGACATGGATCATCTTCGTAGCCTCCTCGATGGCCTCCTCGCGGGTGGCATGGGCCGTGTGGCCCTCCTGCCAGAGAAATTCGGCCGTACGCAGGAACAGACGCGTACGCATCTCCCAGCGCACGACGTTCGCCCACTGGTTGCAGAGGATCGGCAGGTCGCGGTACGACTGGATCCAGTTCTTATAGGTGTTCCAGATGATCGTCTCCGACGTCGGGCGTACGATCAGCTCCTCTTCGAGTTTGGCGTCGGGATCGACCACCACCCCTTTGCCTTCGGGATCGTTCTTCAGGCGGTAGTGCGTCACCACGGCGCACTCCTTGGCGAAGCCCTCGACATGGTGGGCCTCCTTCGAGAAGAAGGATTTCGGAATGAAAAGCGGGAAATAGGCATTCTGGTGCCCCGTCTCCTTGAACATCTTGTCCAGCGCATCGTGCATCTTCTCCCAGATGGCGTAGCCGTAGGGTTTGATGACCATGCATCCGCGCACGGCCGAATTTTCGGCCAGCCCGGCCTTCACCACCAGGTCGTTATACCACTGCGAGTAGTTCTCGTCCGATTTGGTGAGGTCTTTGAGTTCCTTTGCCATAGCGTATCTTGATTTTACATTCGTTTCGTGGCGCAAATATACAAAAAAATACAAGGTCCGCCACGAAAGCAGACCTTATATTCTTTCCGGGACTCCTCCGGCCGCCCGCACTCCGTTTGTCACCGCCATCCAACGGCCGGCACACCCGAGTTCGGTCATCCGGGCCTTCCCGGTTTCAGAAGCGGAAGTTGAGCGTCATGGCGATGTAGTGGCGCGTCAGCGAGGTTTCATAAACTCCGGACCAGGTTTTCAGGTCACCCGTATCGTAATCCTGGCTGAAGAAGAGTTGATAACCGTTCATCTTGTCGGAGACATTCTGGTAGGCGATGTCGAGCGAAACGCCGCGCGACAGGACCAACCCGAGACCTGCCGAAAGATAACTGCTCTCATAGGTCACCGGCATTCCGGTATTGACCCCATAGGTATAGGTATCGCGCTCCTTGAGCATCGAGTCGGTGAATCCGCCGCCCACGCGCAGCGCCAGGAAGGGCAGCGGCTTGATCTCGGCACCCACACGCAGGGAGTTCGTCGCCTGGAAGTTGTGCTTGAACTCGGCCTTGTAATCCTCCTTCGAAAGATCGTTGTAGCGCGGCACATCCTTCATGCGGATCCCGTTGTACCAGTCGCGCTCGTAGTCCACCGACACGATGGCGAAGTTCCCGAACGTGTACGACGCCCCGAACATCAACCGTGCCGGAGAGGTGAAGCTCCAACTGTCCGGTCCCTCGTTGGTAGCCGTCGGGGAGTCGTTCCCCTGCTCCACGCCCCGGATCGGGCCGTTGTTGATAATATCCTCGGTCTGCACGATGCGCGTCGTGATCCCGGCCCGATAGGAGTAGTCGAGCGAATAGTAGGTCGGCGTGTGGAAAGCCGCACCCAGCCGCAACCCCGCGATCGGACGCACCACGACACCGAGTTTGAGGTTGACACCGCTGCCGTCGATCGTCATCCGCTGGTAGAGGTTCATCATTTCGAGCTGCTGGGTCAGATTCGACCACTCGCCGGTCTCCCGGTTGAGCGTCTGTGCCACGCCGTTGGTGTTGAAATAGCCGTACTCCTCCTGGTAGGTCATCGCCGTGCGCTTGTAGACGCTCTGGATGCCGAGCGTGGCGCCGAAGTAGACGATGTTGTTGATGTTGCCGCCCAGCGAGATGTCGAACTCGTTGATCGACCCGCTGTTGACCACATCCATCGAGTGCAGCACCGAAGCATTTCCGCCGATGCGCGCCACCCCCCAGGGGTTGTATTGTTCATCCGGGAAATAGTCGACCATATAGCCGTCATAGCCCAACGCCGCAGGCCATACGCTGGGGTGCAGGTCGGGCATCAGCAACTGGTTCGACGAATTGGGGCGCGTTCCCCAGGAGTTCAACTGCTGGGAGAAGATATCCCCGATGGTGGGCATGAAGGCCCCCACCGCGGGGTCGAAGAGCGACTCCGAAGAGAACGAGTAGCGCGTATTGAAATCGGCGATACGGTTGAGCCCCAACCCCACCGTCAGGCTGGTCAGCGCTCCGGAACCGCTCTCGAAGACATTCAGCGCCACGCCGATATTGGCAAATGCAAAGCGGGTCTTGTTGTTGTTCTGCCACGTGGCGGTTCCGTCCGTCGAGGCGTGCGACACGGCAACCAGCGGCGTGAAGGAGAACTCGCTGCTGCGATACATGCCCAACCCGGCCGGGTTGAGCGCCATCGAGGTCAAGTCCGCACCGAGCGACGTGAAGGCTCCGCCCATACCCATGGCCCGGGCCGTTCCGAAGAGGTGCGTGCGGCTCAGCTCGGCGAAATCCGATGCCCAGAGCATGTCGCGGTTCAGCACCAAGCCGCCGAATCCGTAATTGATCTGAGGATCGGCCGTTTGAGCCCGGAGAGGCAGGGCGACAATCGCCGCAAGACACAAAATTCCTATTTTCTTCAATCCTTTCATATTCGCATCTTTTTGAAAAACCGACAACTAACGGCTGCCCCGGCTTCCGCCGCCTCCGGCCGAACCGCCGCGCGAGCCGCCTCCGCCGCCATAACTGCCGCCCATCGAGCCGCCACGCGAACCGCCGAAGCTGCCGCCGCTGTTGTAGCTGCCGCCACGCGAGCCGCTGTTGTAGTTCGGAGTCCGGTTGCTGTTGTTGTTGTTCCAATTGTTGTTATTCCAGTTGTTGCGCGAGTCGTTGCCGAAGGGGCTGTTGTCCCGGCGACTGCCGTAGCGGGATTCGTAAGTCACGCTCCGGCGTCCGCTGTTTCCGCGCGAGGAGTTGTAACGGCTCGACCCGACGCCGTAGGTGCGTCCCGACGTCGTCCGACCGGGCGTATATCCCCTCAGGTTGCGGCCGCCCGGATTGGCGTAATAATTCCGGTGAGGCACGCCTCCATGCCAGCCATGGGCCCAATAGGGGTGTCCGTGCCAGCCATACCATCCGTGCCAGCCCGGTCCCCACCAGGGATCATACCACGAACTGTACCACGGTCCCCAGGGTCCATACCAGGAATAGTACCAGGGATTGTACCAGGCATTCCATCCGAAACTCCACCCCCAGCTTCCGAACGAGAAACTCGGGCCCCAGGGCCGCGTCCAGCCGTAATACCAGGGATCGCAGAGAACCGTTCCGCCCCAGGTTCCGAACATCGAGGTGATGTACTTGGGCTCGACCCAGACCTGATCGCCGGAGATCACGATGTTGTAAAAGGCGGGATCATAAGCCGACGCATAGGTGAACGCCGAACTGTAACGCGCATCGAGATAGCTCGACGGCATCTTGTAGGTAGGCGATTCGAACCCTCTCAGACGACGGGCATAGGCGCTTTCATAATCGTCGGCGAGAATGCTCTCGTAGGGGTTCGCATCGGGGGAGGTATACTCATAATAGCGATTTTCGGCCGCAGCGGCTTCGGCCTCTGCAATCCGTGCTTCCCATTCGGCCTTGCGTGCGGCGGCGGCAGCACGCTGAGCTTCGGCTTCGGCCTGCTGCTTGCGGGCGATCTCCGTACGGTTGTGAACGGCATAGAGATCGTCGGAAGCATACCCGGCGGAGGCCTGGTAGAGCGACGAGCAACCGACCGCTCCGACCATCAGGGAAGCTATTCCGATTAAAACCTTGAACTGTTTCATAGCGCACATGGGTTTGCGTTAGTTTCTTGCTTAAAAAACGAAAATCGTACCGATTTTAGTATCGTTCTACCAGATAAACGGTCCGAAAGCCCGAATACTGCATATACGGACACCTACAAAGATAGTCTTTTTCGGAGTAATACGAGGGAATTCGGGCATTTTCGGGAATAATTTTCGTATCAAGATCATTTTTTTTGTCCGAAACTGTAAAAAGATAAAAAATATGTCTATATTTGCAGTCCCAAAACGGAAGTTTCCGGACCGGGAGAGGGTGGCGGCGAGAAGGAGCCGAGAAGGAGCGAGGCGCGGCAGGCGTCAAGTTCAACAACCCTAAAAAGGAGAGATGCCGGAGTGGTCGATCGGGCCGCACTCGAAATGCGGTGTACGGGTAACTGTACCGGGGGTTCGAATCCCTCTCTCTCCGCAACAAACGCTGAAAATCAGCAGATTGCAAAACAAACACCCAGT
>DXDA01000013.1 GCA_019115745.1 Candidatus Alistipes intestinigallinarum | reverse complement strand
CGCATCTTGTCGCGGAACCACTTCGCCGGAAGCGTGTAACCCAGCGAAAGCTCCTGCAGGCGGAAGTTCGTCGACGAATAGAGGTAGTATTGCGGCAGACCGGACTGCGAACCGATCGCCTGGTACCACTTCTGCGCATCGACCAGCTCGCGGCCGTTGATCCAGACTCCCCCGGCGTCGCGCGCTGCGGCCGAAGCCTCCGAAACACCGTACAGGTCCAGGTTGGCCTGCGTCGCCGAGTAGCAGACGCCCCCGATCCGGCCCGTAAAGAGCACGCCGAGATTCAGCCCCTTCCACGAAAAGTCGTTGCGCCACGCAAGCGTGTGGTCCGGAAAGACCGAACCCAGGTAGATGTCATCCCCTTCGTCGGTCAGCAGCAGGTTCCCGCTCTTGTCCACCTCGACGTAGCCGTTGTCGTTGAAGCGCAGGTTCGAGGTCGTATAGAGGTCGCCCAGCGTGCCGCCCTCCTTCAAGATATACTTCGCCTTGCCCAGTCCCTTGATGTCGAGCTTTTCGAGGTTCAAGGGCTCGCCCGTCACCGGATTCACGGCATTGGCCGCCAGTTCGATGATCTCGTTGCGGTTCCACGAGTAGGTGAAGTTCGTCGCCCAGCGGAAATCGCCCCAGCGGTTGTCATAACCCGCCGAAAGCTCGACTCCCGTATTGCGGACGTGGCCCGTCTGCAGGTAGATCGTCGTATAGGAGGACGAGGGCGGCAGCGAGGGGTCGAACGTCTGGTTCTTCGTGTCGGCCTGGTACCACGAGGCTGAAAGGTTGATGTGGCGCAACAGCCGGGCGTCGAGGCCCAATTCGTAGGTCGTCGTCCGCTCGGGCTTCAGGTCCCCGATCGGATAGTGCGTCTTGTCCTTCCAGACGCGGTTCGTGGCGTCGTACTCGTAGGTCGGGATCGTCAGGTAGCGCGGGAACGGCATACCCACCGAGGCGATCGAGCCGCGGAGCTTCAGGTAATTCACCGCTTCGCCCAGATCCCACAGCGAGGTGGGCACCCACGACAAACCCACCGACGGGTAGAAGAACGACGACGAGGGCGACCCCGCAATCTGCGAAGCCCAGTCGTTGCGGCCCGTCACCGTGAGGTAGAGCATCTGACGCCACCCCACCTCCACGCTCGCAAAGAGGGATTGCGTCTGGTCGTGCCAACCCGTCTTCTCGGCCCGCTTCTTCGTGTCGTCCAGGTCGAAGACGTTGAAGACGTTCGGAAGTCCGTTCTCCTGGATGGGACCCCGATAAGACAATTCGTCGGTTTTGACGTTGTTGACCGAGGCACCGACGTTGGCCTGCAGCGACCAGTCGTCGCCGAAGGTCTTGTCGATGTTCACCATCACGTCGCCGTAGGTTTGCGTGTTGTAGGCCCGGGCCTCGGTATAGTGGCCGTTCGAGCCGCCGTCGGTGATCGTCGTATTCGACGAGGCGTAGAGCTTCTGCGTGTAGAGCGAGTTCATGTTGTCGATCCGCACGCGCCCGGCGACATTCAGCCACGGGAGAATATCATACGACGCCGAGAATGACAGCAGGTAGCGTTTCTTGTCCGTATTGCGGAGGTTGCGGTAGGCAATCCAGTAGGGGTTTTGCATCCGAAGGTCGCCGCCCTCCATGTCCGCCGACCAGAACTGCTCCATGAGTTTCGTCCCCTCGTTGTAGCGCTCGAAACGCCGGTAGAGGTCGAAGTTCTCGCCTCGCGGGAAGAGGTAGGCCGAAACCAGCGGATTCGAGTAGACGCCCTGGTTGGTCATGTTCTGGTCCTGCTGGTAGATATAGCTCGCCGAGGCGTCCAGACGGAGCCGGTCCTTCAGAAAATAGGAGGTGTTGCGGAACGTGAAGTTATAGCGGTCGTACTCGTTGTTCGGGATGATGCCGTCCGAATTGACCGCGGCGGCCGAAAAGTAGGTCTGGTTGCGCTCCGTACCGCCCGAGACCGTCACGGCATTCGTATAGACATGGCCCGTTTCGAGAAAATCCTCCGGCGTATAGCCGTAGCTCGTCGCCGGGGTCAGCCGCTCGCCCCAACTGTAGATGTTCGAGCCGCTGCGGACGCCGTTCAGGCCCGTTCCGTAGCGGTTCTGGAACTCCGGAAGCACGAAGGCGTTCAGAAACTCCGTGTTGCTCGAAAGCGTCACCTTCAAAGCGCCCGCTTCCCCCTTCTTCGTGGTGATCATCACCGCTCCGTTCGCAGCCTCCGAGCCGTAGAGGGCGGCTGCTGCGGCTCCCGTCAGCACCGAAATCGACTCGATGTCCTCGGGGTTCAGATCCGCGATGGACTCCGTGGCACCGCGCGAATCGAACTCCGTACCGCCCCCGCCGCCGAAGTTATACATCGGGATACCGTCGATGACGTACAGCGCGTTCGAGGATTGCGAAATCGACTTGTTGCCGCGCAGGACGACCTTTGTGGCACCGCCCACGCCCGACGACGAGGCGTTGATCGTCACACCCGCGACCTTGCCCGACAGCGAGTTCATGAAGTTCGCATCCTTGACCAGCGTGATGTCCGAGGCTTCGATCTGCTGGACGTTATACGACAGGGCCTTCTCCTGGCGCTTGATCCCGAGGGCCGTCACCACGACCTGCTCGATCTCCGAGGCCGACTCCCGAAGCGTCACCGGAAAGTTCATCCGGGACCCGACCGCCACCGTAGCCGTCTCGTAGCCCAGGTAGCTGATCTCCAGGTACTGCTGCGACGCCGGGGCCGGAACCTGCAGCGAAAAACCGCCCTCTGCATCCGTCGAAACCCCGACCGTCGTGCCGCGCACGATGACCGACGCCCCGATGATCGGCTGCCCCTTGGCGTCCGTCACGCGGCCCCGGACCTCGACGGCTCGTGATACGGGCGCTTCGCGGCGAAACAGGAGAATGTTCGTCCCCTCCACCGAATAGGCGATGTCCGTGCCCCGCACCATCTCGTCGAGGGCGCGCTCCAGTGGCGCATTCTCAACCTCGACCGTTACCAACCGGTCCGTGTTCACATCATCGCCGATCCCGAACAGATAACGGGTCTGATGTTCGATGGCGCTGATTACCCGTTCCATCTTTGCCCGGTGCTCGCGGATCGTAACCCGCACCTGCTGCGCGTGGAGTGTCGCCGCGGGAAACAGCAAGACTGGAACGAACAAAAGAATATGCAGACGGATTTGCTGAATAATCTTTTTATTCATACATTTGTGTGTTAAGGTTCAAATAAAAATCGATTCGTATTTTTGGTTGAACTCGCTCCCCGGATGCTGCCACATCCGGGGAATTTCGTATGCGTGGCTCTCAACCAAAAGTCTCAGGTCGGAAGTTCGGGTCTCTATCTCATAGGCGTTGCGGTTATCGGTTATACTTACTTGGTGATGGATCGATCCGATTACCGGATGATCAGTTTGTTCTCCAGATTGTCATACTCATACGTGAAATCCGACGTGCGCTGCAGGATCCGCAGAATGTGATCCACACCCTCCGAAGTGCGCACCTTCAGCCGCTTGTACCGCACCTCCGGCAGCGTCGAACGCCGGATCTCGATCTCGACATCGTAGTATTTCCTCAGCTTGTCGAGAACCTCCCCGAAATCATCGCCCCCGAAGGAGACGATACCCTCCGTCCAAAGGTAATCGTCCCGGCTGTCCAGTTCGCTCAAATGCAGATACCCGTTTTTCAACTCAACGACCGTGTTCGGCTCCATCAACAGCCGTTCGTCGTGCATCTTGTTCTCGACCGAGACCCGCCCTTCGAACAGCGCCGTCGAGAACGTCCGCTCCGGCTCCTCGGCAAGCACGTTGAAGCGCGTGCCAAGCACCTCCACGTCGCACGCGTAGGTCTCCACGATGAAGGGATGATCCGCATCGTGGCGTACGTCGAACATCGCCTCGCCCTCCAGGCGAACCCGACGCTCCCGGCCGATGAAGAGTGCCGGATAGGTGATGCGGCTCTTCGAATTCAACTCGACGCTCGTCCCGTCGCTCAGGGCGATGCGGATATGTTGGCCCGCCGGGGCCTCGATCGTCGTCGTGGAGCCCGCCAGACGGTCAATTCGCGCGGAAAGAAGGCCATAACCGCCCCCCACGATCACCAGCAAAGCGGCGGCAAGACCCACGGCCGAACGCACCGGACGCGAGTGCGTGATCCGGTAGAGCAGGCTCCGGTCCGCTTCCGGAACGATGTCCGGCTCGCTCATCACGCTCGTGACGAACAGTTCGTGGATCCGGTCCATGTATTTCTGATGCTCCGCCGGATTCCGATCCAGCCACGCCGCAATCCGGTCGGTCTCGTCGTTGGTCGTCTCCCCCATGAAAAATTTGAACAATAACGTATCGGAAATTTCACTTTTCATCTTGTCGTGCTGTTTCTGTTTTTCATCGCTTCGAGCAGGATCGGCCCCCGGACCGCCCCCTCTCTATATATATTGATCCACCAGTCGGGCAAATTCGTAGTTTGTCGCGCAAATAAATATTTTTATTAAATTTCTGATTTTTCTTAATTTTGCAAGGCGCTAAACATCAACTACATACACAATTTTTACAACAAAAGGCGTTTTAACCGTAATTTTTCCTATCTTTGTTTGGCAATCGGAAAACATGCAAGGATTCGCTACATCCCCGCTGACGCAAGAGTCGTTCGAACAGATCTTCCATCGGTATGAACGGAAGCTATGCGCCATCGCCTACTCCTACGTCCGCGACAAAGAGGCCGCTCAGGATATTGTAAACGAATGCTTTGCCGCAACCTGGGATCACCGCCAGAATATCGAAACAACCCTGGAGGCCTATCTCTATCAGTGTGTGAGAAACGAATGTCTGAAATATCGGCGGAACCAGACGACCCAAAAAGCCGTCTACGAAAAAATCCTCGCCAAAGAGCGTTGCGTCATGGACTACTACACGCGCACGATCGAAAGCTGCAACCCCAACGAACTCTTCCGCGCCGAAATCATGGAGATCTGTCGCCAGCAGATCGATAAAATGCCCGAACTGAGACGGCGCATCTTTACCGCCAACAAGTTCGAAGGTCTCAGCTACAAGGAAATTGCCGACAAAAACGGGATCACAACACACCGCGTCGATTATGAACTGCGCATGGCCATGAACATGTTGCGACTCTCGTTGAAGGATTATCTGGCCATACTGGCCCTGTTTATCTCTGTGAAACACTGAATATCGCGT
The DNA here is from genome assembly GCA_019115745.1 of Candidatus Alistipes intestinigallinarum. Taxonomy (GTDB): domain Bacteria; phylum Bacteroidota; class Bacteroidia; order Bacteroidales; family Rikenellaceae; genus Alistipes; species Alistipes intestinigallinarum. The sequence goes on along the minus strand of DXDA01000013.1, from coordinate 4,728 downwards.
ATCGGCTCCTCCGAAAACAACCCGCTCCGGGCCGAATCCGTCGCTGTATCCGGAACGATCGGCCGGTTTCCCGGCTCCGTTCGGAAAATCAACTCTCCAGCTCTCTTTCTGTGAACAATCTGTCCGGAATTTCGGTATCTTTGCCCCGGTCAAAAAAATGATGTCATGAATATCTCGAAAATCAACAAGGTGGAGATCCGGAATCTTCAGCGCGAAGACTACGATCAGTTGGCCAAATCGTTTACGCGTGTCTATGCCGACGGAAGCGATGTCTTCTGGACTCCGAAGCAGATCGACAAGCTCATTCGCATATTCCCCGAAGGGCAGATCGTCGTGGTCGTCGACGACAAGATCGTCGGCTGCGCACTCTCCATCATCGTCAATTACGATCTGGTCAAGGGCGACCACACCTACGCCCAGGTCACCGGAAACGAAACCTTCGATACCCACACTCGAAAGGGAAACATCCTCTACGGAATCGAGGTATTCATCCATCCCGACTACCGCGGATTGCGGCTCGCCCGACGCATGTACGAATACCGCAAGGAGCTTTGCGAAAAGCTGAACCTCAAGGCCATCATGTTCGGCGGACGTCTGCCAAACTACCACAAGTACGCCGACCGGATGCGCCCCAAGGAGTATATCGACAAGGTCCGCAAACGCGAAATATACGACCCGGTGCTGCTCTTCCAGCTCTCGAACGATTTCCATGTCCGCAAGGTCATGCGGAACTACCTCCCCAACGACGAGGAGTCACGGCACTTCGCCTGTCTGCTGCAATGGGACAACATCTATTACCAGGCCCCCACCGAAGAGTATGTACAACCCAAAACCACCGTGCGTGTGGGTCTCGTACAGTGGCAGATGCGCAGCTACCGGACGCTCGACGACCTCTTCGAACAGGTCGAATTCTTCGTCGACTCCGTAAGCCGTTATCAGAGCGATTTCGTGCTGTTTCCCGAATACTTCAACGCCCCGCTCATGGCGCGATTCAACGACGCCGGGGAGTCTCAGGCCATCCGCGGGCTGGCCGGATACACGAACGATATCCGGGAACGATTCGTCGGACTGGCCATCAAGTACAACATCAACATCATCACGGGCAGTATGCCTCTCATCCGCGAAGATGGACTGCTTTACAACGTGGGATTCCTCTGCCGCCGCGACGGAAGCTACGAAATGTACGAAAAACTGCACGTCACACCCGACGAGATGAAGTGTTGGGGATTGAGCGGCGGCCGGGCGATCCGCACCTTCGAGACGGATTGTGCCCGGATCGGCGTGTTGATCTGTTACGACGTGGAGTTCCCCGAGTTGGCGCGCATCATGGCCGACGAAGGAATGCAGATCCTCTTCGTACCGTTCCTCACGGACACCCAGAATGCCTACTCCCGCGTGCGTGTTTGTGCTCAGGCCCGAGCCATTGAGAACGAGTGTTTCGTAGCCATAGCCGGCAGTGTCGGGAACCTCCCCCGGGTACACAACATGGATATTCAGTATGCTCAGTCGGGAGTCTTTACGCCATGTGACTTCGCATTCCCCACGGACGGCCATCGCGCCGAAGCAACGCCCAATACGGAGATGATCCTCATTTCGGATGTCGATCTCGATCTGCTGAGCGAGTTGCATACCTACGGAAGTGTCCGCAACCTCAAGGACCGCAGGCACGATCTCTACGAACTGAAGGTCCGGAAATAGAGAGACGGAAAGCGATATAGGGCTTTGAAAAATGAAAAAAGTGATTTTCGGCCGAAAAATATTTGCGGTTTTCGAAAATAGCCTTATCTTTGCACTCGCAATACGAAAAACGGTGCGTTAGTTCAGCTGGTTAGAATACGTGCCTGTCACGCACGGGGTCAGGGGTTCGAGTCCCCTACGCACCGCCAGAGAGGGGGCCGGAGAGAGGGAGGCAAAGTTTCCCAAAGGTCCGAGAGACAAAGAAAGCCTTGTAAACGATGAGTTTACGAGGCTTTTTGTTTTTGGATTATCTGCATGAGAGAGCAAAAAACAACCGGTTTCGGGTGTCCAAATCGGTGGACTTTTCCCGAGGGCCGAACCGTTCACCGAATAAGCGTTTAACTCATTGATTTGCATCGTATTTCATCTTGACGCAAAAGGCTCTTGAAAGTAATTTTGCACCCTGTAAATACGATGTTATGGAAAGGACGACCTGCACGCTGATTTACTACCTGCGCAAAACCCGGATCGACAAGGAAGGGAAAGAACCTTATGTTGTGAAAATACGATCAATACTGTGCATATTCTCGCCGTTTTGGAGGATTGTATATGGACGAAAAAAAGTAAGAGTTTTTTTAGTTGGCAAATCACTCCTTTTCTTGATTTTTTGCAAGATGTCTCTTATTTTTGTAAGAGAGAACGTTATGAGGAAATTCAGAGACTTTAAGAACGGCATTTTGCAATGGCTTTCTCAAACGGGAATGCCCGGAAGTCCTCGTTCCATATATAACGACGCTTTTCCTGCTCTATTTGGGCTTTTCGGCATGAATGAGGTAAACAATCCCCCCCCCGAAAAAATCGGTTGAAATAGCATTTAATCGAGTCTTCTCTCCCGAGTACGGTTTGTGTTCGGGCGTTGTCCGTATGTCTTTTTGTTCCACTCCCAAACAGAAAGACAGATGACCACCGAACTGAACCATATCCTCATGGCTGCCAGCCTGCTGATTGTTGCGGGCATCGCATCTTTTCCGTACAGATTGAACTACGGCAATACAGCATGGCTTCCCCGGTGGATGCGCCCGAACAAGGCATATCTCGACCGTCCCTGCGAATATGACTATCCGGCGAGGGGTATCGGACTGCTCTTTTCTGTAATGTTGGCTCTGATCGGGACATTGGCGTTGGTTTTCATGCTGACGCCAGAACTGCCGGACGATGTACCCGCCGAAAGGTGGTTCAGCGCCTTGGCGGTTCTTTATCCGGCCTATGCTGCCTGTCAAGTGCTTTTCTGGCGGAAGGACTACGGCGACGGCTTCTGTTATGCCGGCCGAATTACGGCGTTCAGCCACGGAAAGGTCTATACAATCCTTCTGACTGCCGCAGCCGTATTTGTCCTTCACCTGACCGGTATCCTTCCGCTGTCCGTCTATCGGATTGCGGCCGCCGTGTTCTGCGCACTCTGCTGCATCTTCCTTATCCACGACTATATCCGGGTATTCCGGCTGCGGGGCGACAACGAATACAGTGACCCGATCGGACTGAAGGAAATGCTCCCCAAAAGTCTCAATTTGCTTGCTTTCCCGCCTCTTGCCGCACTTTCTACCGTGTCGTTGTGGTGGAATACCACCGTATGTATTATTCTTTTCGGGATTCTTCTACTGTGCCTCACGGCAGTACGTTATGTCTGCCGCTTCCACCCGGCAATCAGGGGCGACGAGCACGAACGCAGAGGGTATCTGCGGTATTGGAAACGGAATGTATTGCGAAATGTAAACTATTAAAAACGATGATATGAAAGAGCTGAAGAAATGGATTACGACCGCATTGCTGACGCTGCTGTTGCTACCGGCAATGGCGCAGGAGACGGCAGACTCGACCTACACCTTCCGGTTCGTGACGGACGAAGACATGTTCTACGTTCCGTGGAGCGGAAACGGGGAGGAATTGAACCGACTGCTTTCCTGTATAAAACAGCACAAGGTGGCGATTCTCGACGGAGAGATTCCCGTCGAGGTCAATGGTTATTGCACGTCGCAGTCCTCTGCGGCCGAAAACCTCGCCATGGCAAAAACCCGCTCGAACCGCGTGAAGACCGAGATGATCCTCCGTGGCGGGCTCACCGAGGCGTGCTTCACAACGAAAAACCACGCCGACCAAGGCAACTTCGTGACCGTGCGGATCGTCATCCCGGCCGGCCCTTCGGAGGCTGAACTGGAGGCACAGCGCCGGGCTGCCGAGCAGGCCGAAGCAGAGCGGCGGGCCGCCGAAAAACGGGCCGAAGAGGCCCGCCTCGCTGCCGAAGAGCAGCGCAAGGCCGAGGAAGCACGCCGTGCCGCCAACGAAACCGAGACCGTTTCGCCCGTACTGGAGGAGGCCCGCGACGAAGAGCCGCAAGACTGCGCCATGGGTCTCGCCCTGCGCACGAACCTGCTGCGCTGGGCGACCCTGACACCCGATTTAGGCGTGGAATGGCGCATCTGCCCGTCGTGGGGCATTGCCGTAAACGGCTCGTGGACTTCATGGACGTGGAGCGACAAGGACCGCCGCTATGCCCTTTGGGAAGTGGCCCCGGAGGTGCGTTACTATATGGGCGAGAAGAAGGCCTGGTATCTGGGTGCGATGTTCAAGGCCGGGCAGTTCAATTATAAACTTTCTACGACAGGCAAGCAGGGCGACCTGCTGGGCGGTGGCATCACCGCCGGCTACCAACTGCGGCTGAACAAGGCACTGGCCCTCGATTTCAACCTCGGGCTGGGCTACCTGAATGCCGATTTTGAGAAATATGAGGTCATCGACGGCGTGCGCGTGCGCCGCGGGAATGAGACAAAGGACTGGTGGGGTCCCGTCAATGCCGGTGTGACATTGGTATGGAAGATATTCTAACACGGAGGAATCGAATATGAAAGCGAGACAATATATCAATATGATGGGAATGGCAGCCGCAGCGTTGCTGGCCGCCTCCTGCGTGAAGGACACGCTCTATGACACGCCGCACCCCGACAAGGGAGCTGTCACCGTCAGCCTGACGGGAGTGTCGGCAGACGATAACTA
>DXDA01000012.1 GCA_019115745.1 Candidatus Alistipes intestinigallinarum | reverse complement strand
TTATGGCAATATTAGCATTCCAGAAACCTGAGAAGGTTATCATGCTCGAATCCACTTCGTCGTTCGGGAAGTTCGAATTCCGACCGTTGGAGCCCGGATTCGGCATGACTGTCGGTAACGCTTTGCGCCGGATCCTGCTCTCTTCGCTCGAAGGGTATGCGATTACGACTGTCAAGGTAGCCGGTGTCGACCATGAGTTTGCCGCTATTCCCGGTGTGATGGAGGACATGTTGAACATCATCCTCAATCTCAAACAGGTTCGCTTTATCCGCACAGTCGACAACCAGGATGCCGAAAAAGTGTCCATTAACGTTGCGGGTGTGACGGAGCTGACTGCCGGATATATCTCGAATTACCTGTCGTTCTTCAAGGTCCTCAATCCCGACCTGGTGATTTGCCACCTGGCCCCGGGAACGAAGATGCAGATGACGCTCACGATCGGCAAGGGCCGCGGCTATGTTCCCGCCGAGGAGAACACGCCTGCCGACTGCGAGTTCGGAACCCTCCCGATCGACTCGATCTTCACGCCCATCAAGAACGTGAAGTACTCGATCGAGAACTACCGCGTCGAGCAGAAGACCGACTACGAGAAGCTGAATTTGGAAATTACTACCGACGGGTCGATTCACCCCAAAGAGGCGCTCAAGGAGGCCGCCAAGATTCTCATCCAGCACTTCATGCTCTTCTCCGACGAGAAGATCACCGTCAACATGGAGGACACCAATGGTGCCGAAGAGTTCGACGAGGATGTGCTCCACATGCGCCAACTGCTGAAGACCAAGCTGTCGGATCAGGACCTGAGCGTCCGCGCTCTGAACTGCCTGAAGGCTGCCGACGTCGACACGGTGGGCGATCTGGTGAAGCTCAACCGCAACGACCTGCTGAAGTTCCGCAACTTCGGTAAGAAGTCGCTCACGGAGCTCGACGAGTTGCTGGCCTCTCTGAACCTGAAGTTCGGAATGGACGTATCAATCTACAAACTTGACAAAGATTAATTAAATGAGACACAATAAGAATTTCAACCACCTCGGCCGTCAGGCAGGACACCGCAAGGCGATGCTTTCGAACATGGCTTCGTCGCTGATTCTGCACAAACGCATCGAAACCACCGTTGCGAAGGCAAAGGCCGTTCGGCAGTTCGTGGAGCCTCTGGTCACCAAGTCGAAGGAGGACACGACCCACTCGCGCCGCGTCGTATTCTCGTACCTGAAGCAGAAGGAGGCCGTGACGGAACTCTTCCGTACGATCGCTCCGAAGATTGCCGAGCGTCCGGGCGGTTACACCCGTATCCTGAAGACCGGCTTCCGTCTGGGCGATGCCGCCGACATGTGCATCATCGAGTTCGTGGACTTCAACGAGGCCTACACGCTCGGCATCACGCCGGCCGCTGCTGCTGAGGCGAAACCCAAGACGCGTCGTTCGCGCAAGAGCGCTGCGAAGAAGACCGATGCAGTCGAGGAGGCTACGGTAGTCGAGGGCGAGGCCAAGAAGGCTCCGGCCAAGAAGGCCGCAGCTCCGAAGGCTCCGAAGACGACGGCCGCCAAGGCTGCCGCTCCGAAGGCTGCCAAGAAGACCAACGTCGGCAAGAAAATGTAATTCCCGGGGGAGGGGGATGGAACGGGGTGGAAAACCTCGGACCGGACTCTTTCCCGCAGGAACCGAAAAATGTAATTCCCGCAAGGGAGGGGTAGCGAGAGGATAAGGGGGGGGAGACTCCCCGGACCGAATGCTCTCCCGATTGCGGAACAAAATCCCCGGAAGGATGGAACTCGCTGCGGCAGTTCTCCTTTCGGGGATTTTTTTCGTCTCCCAGCCCGGTTCCTTGTCGACGCTTGATGCTTCCTCCTTACCTATCCTTCCGGCATATTGCGATGAAAAACTCTTTTTGCTGGCGAACTTCTCGGTCGGAACCGTGACGATGCGCCGAAAGAGGCGGAAGCCGGGGACCAGACTCCAGAAGACGGAATCTCGAAATCTTTTCACGAAAAAAATGCGCGGGAAGGGGCAATTTTAGATTCCGTTCAGAATTCCGCCCGATCTTTGTGTCGTAAAATAAACCGAAACTATTCAACAATTAAAAATTGACGATGATGAAAAAGATCCTGTTGACCGCTGCTCTCCTCTTTGCCGGAATTACCGCTTCGCTGGCCGATAACAACGAACGTCCGATTACGCTCGACAAACTGCCCGTTGCGGCTCAGACCTTTCTGAAAACCCACTTCGCCGACCTCACGCTGGCCTATGCCGTGGAGGACCCCAAACTGGTCGGCTCGGAGTATGAGGTGATCTATACGGATCGTACCGAGGTCGATTTCCGCTCGAACGGCGAGTGGTCCTCCGTGGAGCGCAAGTATGCCGCCGTGCCGGCCTCGATCGTTCCGGTGCAGATCAGCGACTATGTGGCCAAGAGCAACTTCTCGAACCAGATCATCAAGAAGATCGAACGCAACTCCTATACGTGGGAGATCGAGTTGTCGAACGGCATCGAGATCGAGTTCGACAAGGATTTCCGGGTGATCGACATCGACGACTGATCGCGTGCGACTGCGCTCCGATGCCGAACGGGGAATGAAAAAGCCGGGCCCACAAGGAAGTGGGTCCGGCTTTTTGTCCGTAGCCGGAAGGCGGTTCCGGTGCGCTACTTGAAGTGGTAGAGGAAGACCACCGTGGCATCCATGGCCGTCTTGGGGCAGTCGCGGATCTCCAGGGTGACCTTGATCTCGGCCTTGGCAATGCCGCGCAGGTTGGTCAGCGAAAGGAGCGTGGCCCGCAGGCGCACTTCGCTGCCGACCGTAACCGCCTGGTTGAAGCGCAGCTTCTCGATGCCGTAGTTGACCAGCATCTTCACGTTCTCGACCTCTACGACCTGCCCCCAGAGGTAGGGCAGCAGCGAGAGGGTCAGATAGCCGTGGGCGATGGTCGTCTTGTAGGGGCTCTCGGTCCGGGCACGCTCGGGATCCACGTGGATCCACTGGTGGTCGAGCGTGGCGTCGGCAAAGAGGTTGATCTGCTCCTGGGTGATCTGCAGGTAGTCGGAGACGCCCAGTTCCTGACCCGTGTAGCGGGCGAAATCGTCGAAATCGTGGATGATCAGTTTGCTCATGGTTTTCGGGGTTACTGTTTGCAAATATACGAAAAAGTTTCATTTTGTACGTGGCTCCGGTGTTTGGCCCCCGATTTTGAGCCTGTCGGCCGAAAATCCAGCGCGGAAGCCCCGGAGAGCCGGACCGGGGCGCAGCGGCATGAAAAAACGGGTCCGAATTTTCGGACCCGTCTGCCGTTGTTCGACCCGCGGGGCGGCATTGCCTTCCTCCCGGGTGTCGTGTTATCGACTATTTCTGAAATCCCTTGCCGATGGCGAGGAAATCCTCGGCCTTCAGGGCGGCACCGCCGATCAGACCACCGTCGACATCCTCCTTGGCAAAGATCTCGGCAGCGTTCGACGGCTTGCACGAACCGCCGTAGAGGATCGGGCACTCGGCAGCTGCGGCACCGAACTTGTCGGCCAGCACCTTGCGGATGTAGGCGTGGATCTCCTGAGCCTGGTCAGCCGTGGCGGTCTTGCCCGTGCCGATGGCCCAAACGGGCTCGTAAGCGATCACGAGGTTCTTGAACTGCTCTTCGGTGAGGTTGTAGACGACCTCCTCGATCTGGGCCTTCACCACGTCGAAGTGCTTGCCGGCCTCGCGCTCGTCGAGGTTCTCACCGACACAGTAGATCGGCGTCAGGCCGTTGGCATAGGCCTGGGCCATCTTCTTGTTGAGCGTCTCCGACGTCTCGCCGTAGTACTGGCGGCGCTCCGAGTGTCCGAGGATCACGTATTTGCAACCCAGGGCGGCGATCATCTGTGCGGCGACCTCACCCGTGTAGGCACCCTTGGCCTCGGCGGCGCAGTTCTGGGCGCCGAGCTCGATGTCCGAACCCTTCAGGGCCTCGGCGACCATTGCAAGGTGGGTGAACGGCGGGCAGACGATGAAGTTCACGCACGAGCATACTTCGCCGCGACCTGCGACGACCCCTTTTGCCAGTTCGACTCCTTCGGCGGGAAGCGTATTCATCTTCCAGTTGCCGGCAACGATTTTCTTTCTCATTTTCGGTTTGTTTTTATAAATGATGTTGTAGATGATTGCAATGATCAAGGCCCAGAGGAAAACGACCACGAGTCTCGCCATGAAGCGCCCTGCAAAGGTTGCCTCGTCGGTTTCGATCAGGGGCTGGAGCAGGAACGCGACGCAGCACAGCGTCTGATAGCCAAGCCGCTGCAGGAGCGACATGCGGACCAGTATCTTCCGCGAGGCCTGCAACCAGACCATACCGCAGAGCACGATGGCGACCGCCTTCCAGATGATGCCGGGCAGCAGTCCTCCCAGGGTCAGCCCGCACAATGCAATGGCTGCCAGACTGCCCGGAACGAGTCCGATGGCCTGTTTCTCCCGGGTATCTACACCGTTCTTCATGGTTGTTTTCGGGCGTAGGGCTGGTGGGTTACTCCTCCGAGCACCACGCCTTGACCTCCTCCATCGAGGGGGCCTTCAGCCCGAGTTCGTTCTTCTTGTTGAAGCCGCAGAGGTCGTTGAAGAACTTGCCCGGAGCGAGTTTGCGCAGCGAATCGACCGTCAGGTAGCCCATCTTCTGAATCACCGGCACCCACTCCTCGGGAACGCCGATGGCGGTATAGGCCTCGACGGGATCGTTTACGGGCTTCTTCTCGGGACGCATCTGCGGGAAGAACAGCACATCCTGGATCGACGTCTCGCCGGTCATGAACATCGTCAGCCGGTCGATACCCATGCCCATGCCCGAGCAGGTCGGCATTCCGTATTCCAATGCGCGGACGAAGTCCATGTCGATGAACATCGCCTCGTCGTCGCCCTTCTCCGAGAGGCGCAACTGCTCCTGGAAGCGCTCCAACTGGTCGATCGGGTCGTTCAGCTCCGAGTAGGCGTTGCAGAGCTCCTTGCCGTTGACGAAGAGTTCGAAACGCTCCGTGAGGTCCTTGTTGTCGCGGTGGCGCTTGCACAGCGGCGACATCTCGATCGGGTAGTCGCAGATGAACGTCGGCTGGATGAGCTCCTCCTCGCAATACTGGCCGAAGATGGCGTCGATCAGCTTGCCCTTGCCCATCGTGTCGTCAATCTCGACGTTGAGCCGTTTGCAGGCCTCGCGCAGTTGCTCTTCGGTCTGGCCCGTGATGTCGTAGCCGGTCTTCTCGCGGATGGCGTCGGTCATCGTCAGACGGCGGAACGGCGCCTTGAACGAGATCTGCCGTCCGTCGATCGTCAGCTCCGTGGTGCCGTTCACGGCCATCGAGATCCGTTCGAGCAACTGCTCGGTGAACTCCATCATCCAGCGGTAATCCTTGTAGGCGACGTAGATCTCCATGCAGGTGAACTCGGGGTTGTGCGTGCGGTCCATGCCCTCGTTGCGGAAGTTCTTGCCCAGTTCGTAGACGCCGTCGAACCCGCCGACGATCAGCTTCTTGAGGTAGAGCTCCGTGGCGATGCGCAGGTAGAGGTCGATATCGAGCGAGTTGTGGTGCGTGATGAAGGGGCGCGCCGAGGCGCCGCCCGGGATGGGCTGCAGGATCGGCGTCTCAACCTCGACATAGCCCTTCGAGTTGAAGAACTCGCGCATCGTCGAGATGATCTTGGCGCGTTTGATGAAGGTCTCCTTGACCTGCGGATTGACGATCAGGTCGAGGTAGCGCTGGCGGTAGCGGATCTCCGGGTCGGTGAAGGCGTCGAAGGTCTTGCCGTCCTTCTCCTTGACGACCGGCAGCGGGCGGATCGACTTCGACAGCACGGTGAAGCGCTTGCAGTGCACGGAGAGCTCGCCGGTGTTGGTGCGGAAGGCAAACCCCTCCACGCCGATGAAGTCGCCGATGTCGAGGAGTTTCTTGAAGACCGTATTGTAGAGCGTCGGGTCCCCTTCGGGGCAGATGTCGTCGCGGCGGATGTAGACCTGGATGCGGCCCGTGTGGTCCTGCAGTTCGAAGAACGAGGCGCTGCCCATGATGCGGCGCGACATGATGCGGCCCGCGATGCGGACCTCCTGGAAGTTCTTCTCCTCGTCGTTGTAACCTTCGGCGATCTCGCGCGCCGTGGCCGTCACCTCGTAGCGGGCGGCGGGGTAGGGCTCGATGCCCAGGTCGCGCAAGGCCTTGAGCGACTGCCTGCGAAGCTGTTCCTGTTCGCTGAGTTCGATTGCCATATCTTCAGTTTTTGATGTTTCGTGGTATATCCCTGCAAAAGTAGTGAAAAACGCGCAAAATCGCAACCCGACAGGCCATTCAATTCTTGGACGGTTTTGTTTATTCGGGAAAACTTTTTTATATTTAACCTCTCTCTCTTAACTGATACCTGTTATGAAACAACTCTCTCTTGCCTTTTTGGCGCGTTTCCGAAAGTTCCCGTATCGCTTGTTGGGGCTTTCGACTGCCGTCTTCTTGCTCTTGACGGCCTGTGGCGGCGACGACACCTCGGATGATGACCTCTATGCGGCGGTTCAGCCCGTGACGTTGACTTTCGATGAATCGGACCCTGCGAAGAATACGATTCAGGTCCTGGCCAATACGGCCTGGCAGGTCTATTGGACACCGGATGTTGCGGGCGTTTCCGTATCTCCGGCGGCCGGATCGGGCAACGGCTCCTTCTGCGTGACCGAGATGCCCGAGGGACAAACCCTCCAGTTCGGGGTGAAAACCGCTTCGGGAAAGTCTGTCCCGACCTATGCCACGGTGACGCGGCCCGCTGCCGAACCGGATGCGGCGACCCTTTCGGTCGCGCCCCAAACGCTGACTTTCGATGCCGCGGGGACCAACCGGATTACCGTGACTTCGAATGCGTCGTGGACGGTGACGGCATCCGATCCGGGCCTGGCCTTCAGCCCTGCGGCCGGGAGCGGCAACGGGACGATCACCGTCACGGCGGCTCCGGTCGGAACCTCGTCGCTGACCGTTACGGCCGGAGAGGGCTCGACCGTTAAAATAGCCACGGTGACGATCTCGCGGGCTGCCGAAAGTTCCGGCGAGACGCTCTTCAGCCTCGATTTTGGAGCCTATCGTTCCGATTGGGCCTGGGCCAATCAGGATGAATCCTGGAAAACCCAGACCGGATCGGGGATTGCAACGGTGCAGTATTCCGTCTATAACGTGCAGATTGCATCCCCTTATGGAAGCGACGGGAAGTATGCCGGAGCTTCGGGTGGCAGCTATGCGCGTATGTTCGATGATCCGGCGTCGGATTATTTCATCATTCAGAATATTACATTGCCTGCCGGGCAGACCGACTATACGCTCTCCTTCGGGTCGACCTTCCCCGCAACATACATGGATCTGGCGGTGAGTGCCAACGGCTCGACCTGGAAATCCCTGAACTACACCGGAGCTGCCACCTATGACAACTGGACCCAATCGGTCGTTGGCTTTACGCTGGCACAGGCCGAGGGGCAGATCTCCATCCGCTTTGTCCCGACGGGGATAGATACTCAGTATGGACTGAAATTCGACGATATTGTCCTGACGACCGGTGGTGGAGGGCAGGTGGTCGACTTCGGTGCGTCCGGCAAGGAGTACCGCTGGGCCGAGCTGCCCGGAAACTGGGTGGCTCCCACTTCCGACCGGGCGACGATCTCGGGCGACTACGCCTTCTATACCCACTGGACCCGCTCGGTCAACTCCAACAAGGTGGTCCGCAACTACTCCTACTGCTACGATACGCGCCGCCACAACCCCATCTGGGTGGCCTATCCGCTGCACGCGGTTTACGGCGAGGGAGGTTTCGGACGTACCTCGCCCGACCCGTGGGCTCCCGACCCGGCGCTCGATGCAAGCTATCAGTCGAAGATCTACCGGTCCGACGGCCCGAGCGGCAGCGACCCCTACCAGTACTGGTCGACGAACACCATCTACAACCTCGGGCGTTCGGGCTCCTGGACCAAGGGCCACCTCTGCATGTCGCGCGAACGGGGCGGGAAAAATCAGGAGATTAACCGGCAGACCTTCTATCCGACCAACATCGCTCCGCAGCCCAACGCCAAGGCCAGTACCTTCGGCGAGGTTTGGGGCTGTATCGAGGCGCTGATCTCCGGAACCAATGACCGGGACAATGACATTACGGCCGATGACAACTCGACCAATCTGAACATCGTGGCCGACACGCTCTTCGTGGTGGCCGGATGCTACTATCAGCACGACAACTGGACCGATTACGATTCGTCGGACTACACCCAGCCGACTCCCGACCCGAACCAGAAGCTCTGCGTGATGCCCACCCACCAGTACAAGGTGCTGCTGCGCACCCGCAGCGGAAATACCGGCAAACCCATCCAGGATTGTTCGGCCAGTGAACTGCAGTGTGTCGGATTCTGGCTGGATACCTTCACTTCACACGATGCTTCGAGTGCCCGGACCGTTTTGCGGCAAATTGCCGTTTCGGTCTCCGAGATCGAGCAGAAGACTGGGCTGACCTTTTTCCCCGACGTGCCTGCTTCCGTCAAGGAGCAGTGCAACCCCTCCGACTGGGGATTCTGATCCGGGCCGAAGGGCAGGTCAAACGAACAGGGAGCGCTGCCGTGCGCTCCCTGTTTTCGTATTCGTTTGGGGACTGTCCGGCCGGTTTCGACCGAAGCGGCAACGGTTACTCGGCCGTCCGTTTTCCTTGGGTCAGGCGACGGTAGGCGATGCTGGCCGCCCAGCCCAGCACGGCTCCCTCCAGCGCACCCCAGACCAGATCCATCGGGAAGTGCTTGCCGAGATAGATGCGCGAATAGCAGATCACCAGAGCGCAGAGCGTGACCAATCCCGAAAACCACCGCCGGCGGATTGTCCGCGCCGCAAAGAGCGACAGCGCGACGATCGTTGCGGCGTGTGCCGAGACGCTGCCGTAGCGGCCGCTGACCGCCTCGACCGGGACGTGCACCACCCAGTCGCCCGAATAGCCCGCTGCGGCCAACGCCTCGGGGGAGAGGCGCCGCAGCACGCGCAGCGAGTCGGGCGTGATGTCGAGCCCTTCGAGCGAGGGTGTGAACATCGGCCGCCAGCGCGGTTCGAAATCGGGCAGCAGACCCCCTAACAGGCCGTTGTGCTTGAAGATCCCCGCGATCATGTCCGCCAGCGCCACGGCCGCCGCCATCAGTATGAGAAACCACACCATTCCCCGCCAGCCCGCCTGCCGCCATACCAGCCAGAGAATCAGCACGTAGAGCGGAATCCACATCGTCGTGCCCGAGAGCGTGAGCATCACGCGGTCCCACGTCGGTCCGCCGTCGAAGTTCAGCGCCAGAAAGAGTTGCTGGTCAAGGTTCTGCATCGGTTATTTAAAATTGGAAGTAGATGAAGGGCTGTATGTCGCTCGATTTGATCTGCATGACGCACCAGATCATCGCGGCGGCCATCACCACCTGCAGCACCAGCGGGGCATGGGTCACCAGCCGTTGTGCCAGGGCATCCACGCGTCCCGGGAGCAGGTGCAGCACGTAACCCGCGGCGATCAGTGCGAAGACCCCTGCGTAGCCCGTCACGACCTGCGGGATCATCGCGGCGTTGAAGTTCTCGAAGATCTGGTGCAGCATCAGCGAGACCGTCTGCATCGATTCGGCTCGGAACATCAGCCAGCCGAAGCAGACCAGGTTGAATGTTACGAGGATGCCCGCCGCACGGCTCCACCAGTGCATCTGCGACCCCAGGGCCTTGGCCCCCGGCACGACGCTCATCCAGAGTTTGTGCAGCGCCAGCGCCGCTCCGTGCAGCCCGCCCCAGAGGATGAAGCGAACCGCCGCACCGTGCCACAGTCCGCCCAGAAGCATCGTCACGAGCAGGTTCCCGTAGGTGCGCAGGCGCCCCTTGCGGTTGCCGCCCAGCGAGATATAGAGGTAGTCGCGCAGCCACGACGAGAGCGAAATGTGCCACCGCCGCCAGAATTCGGTGATCGTCGCCGACTTGTACGGGGCGTCGAAGTTCTTCGGGAAGCGGAAGCCCAGCAGCAGCGCGATGCCGATGGCCATGTCCGAATAGCCCGAGAAGTCGCAGTAGATTTGCAGCGCGTAGCCGTAGATGCCCATCAGGCACTCGAAGCCCGAGTAGAGCAGCGGCTCGTCGAAGACGCGGTCGACGAAGTTCAGCGAGATGTAGTCCGAGATGATCGCCTTCTTGAAGAGGCCCGTGAGGATCAGGAAGACCCCCGTGCCGAACATTTCACGCGTGATGCGGATCGGATTCTGGCGGATCTGCGGGATGAAGTCCCGCGCCCGCACGATCGGACCCGCCACCAGTTGCGGGAAGAACGACAGGTAGAAGAGGTAGTCCAGCCAGTTGGTAAGGGGCTTCAACTGACCCCGGTAGACGTCGATCGTGTAGCTCATCGACTGGAAGACGAAGAACGAGATGCCCACCGGCAGGAAGATGTTCTGGAACTGCAGGAACCCCTGTCCGAAGAGCTGGTTCGAGATGTCGATCAGGAAGTTCGTGTACTTGAAGTAGCCCAGCATCCCGAGGTTCACCGCCACGCTCAGTGCCACGAGCCACCGTTTTGTCCGGCGCCGTTCGGCGTGGTAGATGCCCCGGGCAATCAGGAAATCGCTCGCCGCGGCGAAGATCAGCAGCAGGAAGTAGATGCCGCTCGACTTGTAGTAGAAGTAGAGCGAAAAGAGCACCACGTAGACGATGCGCGCCATCGGGGCCCGCCGGAATGCGCTGTAGATGAGCAGAAATCCCGCAAACAGAAACAGAAAAAGCCCGCTGCTGAAGATCAGCGGCGAGGTGGCGTCGTAGGTCAGGAGCGCCTGCAGTTTTTCCCAGAATCCGTCCGTGGCGGGGAGTGTCATGGGCGTGGCAGGTTAAGGGTTTCGGGTCCGGCGGCCGGGAGCAGGGCCTGCTCGATCCGCGCCCGTTGCAGGGAGTCCATCACCTCGGCAGCCTCCGCACGGCGGAGTTCCGCCGCCCGCCGCTCGGCATAGGCCCGGCACGCCTCGGCATTCAGCGCATCGAACAGCGCCCACGCCACACGGCGGCCGCCGGCGTAGTTGATGTGCGTGTAGTCCTTCCCGGCCCAGCCGTTCCGCACGAATTCCGCCATACCGCCCTGAGCCCGCATTGCGTCGCTCGTGGGCCAGAATGCCGCACCCGTATTCCGGGCCGCCGTGCGCTGGCTCTCCAGCATGTAGGGAATGGCGTCCATCGGTTCGAAGCCCGCGTCGGTCTTCACCGAGCGGTCGCTCACGCCCAGCACCAGCACCGCTGCCCCCGGGAAGCATTGCCGGACGTAGGCCACCATCTTCTCGATTTGCGAGGCATAGCCCCGGTAACTCTTCACGCCGGCCTGCATGATGTTCAGTCCGTACTGGAGGATCACCAGGTCGTAGGGAGCGAACGAATGGATCCGGGCGTTGACCGACGGGTTGGTCCAGAACATCGCCTGGCCGTTGTTGCTGCGCACCGAGTAGTTGTCCACCACGACGCCGCGCCCCTCGAAAATCGTCCCGTAGCCGATGAAGTTCTCCGTTCCGGAGAGGACGCGGAAGCTCAGCGAATGGATGTGCGGCGCCGTGACGGCGATCTGCCGCACCGAAGCGTCTCCCTCCACGGCGAACTCCCGGCGCAGCGTGTCGTTCAGCATCACCTCCACGCGGCTGTCGCGCTGCGAGAGGAAGAGAATCCGGGCGTCCGTGCAGGCATCCAGCCCTTCGCGGTAGTCGGTGTTCTCCCACCGGGTCGAGGCCCCGGTGGCGGGCTGGCTCACCCAACCCGAGATGCTGAAGCGTTCGCGCAGGAACTCCGGCGCCGATTTGCGCTGCATGATGTTGTAGGTTGTCCACCCCTTCGACTGGGTCTTGACCGTGCGCCGGAAGGCCGTCAGCGGCGAGGCCATCGGTGCGAAGCCCGTGCCGCCGCCCGGACGTCCGCCGAAGGCCGTCTGGAGCCGTTCGCGCAGGTCTGCCGTGAGGATGTCGCCCTCGACGAACGAATCCCCGAGGAAGGCGATCCGAACCGGGCGCCGGGCCGTCAGAAGCGTGTCGCAGAAGGCCCGGATGAGGCTGCTGTCGCTGTAATCCTCGATCGGTGTCAGGGTCGGAACCCACCGCGCCGAATCCGGCTCTCGCACCTCGTAGGGGGCGAATTCCGCCGGAAGCCGCCATTCATAGCTGATGGGAACCTCGCGCGGGGTGGTGTCCGCCTCGATGCGCGAGGCGACCTCCTCCAGGTCGATCCGGAACTCCTCCTCGTCGTAGAGCGCCGGGCTCTCCGACGGAGCCTCTGCGGCCGAGTCGTCGAACGTGACCAGGTCCGAGAGGATGTTCGCACGCCGCAGGCTGATCCCTCCGATGCTCTGCGGGGGAATGAAACTTACGGCCACGAGCACTGCAAGGAGTGCCGCGGCCGCCAGCCAGGTGCGATGGGTGTAGTCTTGCTCCGGAGAGTTCATCGTGCGTCAGTCGCGTCGTCCGAGGATCAGGAAGACGTAGTAGAGAACCGAGGCAATGGCGCTCAGGGCTGCCACCAGGTAGGTGCGCGCCGCCCACGAAAGCGCCTCCTTGGCCTGCGTGAGCTGGATGCCCTGGATCGTGCGGCTTGCCTGCAGCCACTCCAGGGCCCGGGCCGAGGCGTTGTACTCGACGGGCAGCGTCACGATCGAGAAGAGCGCCGACATGGCGATCAGTCCCACGCCGATCCAGCACAGCACCTCGTTCTGCGTCGTGGCCAGGATCACCAGACCCAGGATGATCACCCACGTCGCGGCCGACGAGGCGAACTGCACCACCGGGACCAGTTGCGAACGAAGCACCAGCGGGGCGTAACCCCGGGCGTGCTGCACGGCGTGTCCGCACTCGTGGGCCGCGACGGCTGCTGCGGCCACGCTCGTCGACGAGTAGACCGAGTCGCTTAGGTTCACGGTCATCGTCTGCGGGTTGAAGTGGTCGGTGAGCTGGCCGCCCACGTGCGTCACCTTCACGTTGTGGATGTTGTTGTCGCGCAGCATCTTCTCGGCAACCTCGGCGCCCGTCATGCCGCCCGGAAACTGCACCTTCGAATACTTCTTGAAGACCGATTGCAGGCGTGCCTGCACCAGAAAGCCGATCACGCCGATGGCGATGATCAGCACAAACATGCCCATCGTCGCGGCGTCGTAGCGCGCGGCGTGCGGCTCTGCGTAGTAGCCTGCTTGGAGCAGGACGATAAGGGGTTGATACATGATTGTATGCGTTTATTGTTTTTTGCGGTACGTGTAGTACGAGCCGGCCTGCTGGCTCGGCATCAGTACCATATCATTAACGTTCATATGCGCCGGTAATTGTGCGACCCACGCAATTGCCTCCGCAATATCCGCGCCGGTCAGGGGCTCGACCCCTTCGTAGACGGCGGCTGCCCGCGCCCGGTCGCCGTGGAAACGCACCTCGGAAAACTCCGTCTCGACCATGCCGGGGCGGATCTCCGTGACCTTGATCCCCGACGACAGCAGGTCGGCGCGCATCGATTGCGAAATGGCGTGCACGGCGTGTTTCGACGCGCAGTAGACGGCGCCGTTCTCGTAGGGCTCCGTGCCGGCGATCGAGCCGAGATTGACGATATGACCCCCGCCTGCGGCCACCATCTTCGGGGCGATCACCCGTGTGACGTAGAGCAGCCCCTTGACGTTGGTGTCGATCATGGCGTCCCAGTCGCGCGTGTCGCCGCGGTCGATGTGCTCCAGCCCGGCGGCCAGCCCGGCGTTGTTGACCAGCAGGTCCACCCGTTCGAGCGGCTCCAGGTGGCGGTGCACCTCCTCCTCGGAGCGGACGTCGAAGAGAAGGGTCGTGCAGCAACCCCCGGCAGCTTCGATCTCGGCCTTCAGCGTGGCCAGCCGCTCGGCACGGCGGCCCGTGGCGATGATCGCATAGCCCGCGGCCGAAAGCCGCAGCGCCGTGGCGCGCCCGATGCCCGAGGTCGCACCCGTAATGAGAGCCTGTTTTTTCATGAAATTCCCGTATTTCGGGCAAAAATACGAAATTTATATGTTTCTTTGCATAAATTTCCGACAAAATACTGCGCTCGTGAATCTTGCCTTCCTCATCGCTCGCCGCATGGCTCAGCCCGCTCCGGAGAACAAACCCGGAGTCATGGAGCGTATTGCCGTGGGGTCGGTGGCCCTCGGGGTGGCGGTGATGATCCTCGCGCTGGCCGTCGTCATCGGATTCAAGCGCGAGGTCGCCCGCAAGATGGAGGGGCTCGTTGCCCATGTCGCCGTGACCGACATCCGCGGCGTCGAGGCCCTCGATTCACAGCCCGTGCTGCGGAACGACCGCCTCGAACGCTTGATCCGCGAAACCGACGGATTCGTCCGCTTGGATCCCTATGCCGTCAAGGGCGGGATTGTCCGTACGCCGGAGAGCGTCGGCGAAGTGCTCCTCAAAGGCGTGGAGGCCGGGTACGACTGGTCCTGCCTCCGCGAGTGGCTCGTCGACGGCGAACTGCCCCGCGTGGGGGACTCCATCCGCACGAAGGACATCCTCATCGCCCGGGCTTTGGCCGACCGCCTGCAGTTGGGCGTCGGCGACAAGGTCGAGATGCTCTTCGTCGAGGAGGACGAGAGACCCCGGCGCGACCGCTTCAAGATCACCGGGATCTTCGACTCCGGGATGGAGGAGATGGACCGGACGATGGTCCTGACCGACATCCGCAACGTGCAGCGCCTCGCTGACTGGACCCCCGACGAGATCTCCGGCTACGAGATCCGCACCCGGTCGCTCGGCGAGGCCGAAGCCTTCGCCCGCACGCTCGGCCGCACGTTCCTCTACGACGAGGGGGACGGTACGGAAAACCTCGCCGTGGAGAGCGTCACGGAGCGTTATGCCAACATCTTCGACTGGCTGAAGGCCCACGATGTGAATGCCGCGGTCATCATCGTCATCATGCTCGTCGTGGCCTTCTTCAACATGACCTCGGCGCTGCTGATCCTCGTCCTCGAACGCACGCGCATGATCGGGCTCCTGAAGGCCCTCGGAATGCGCAACGGCGAACTCCGCCGCATCTTCCTCTGGCGGGCGGCCTTCGTCACCCTGCGCGGCCTCTGCTGGGGGAATGTCGTCGGCGTCGGGCTTTGTCTGCTCCAGCGGTGGACCCATTTGGTCAAGCTCGACGCGGAGGGGTATCTCCTCTCCGAAGTTCCCGTGGCACTCGACTGGGGGTGGTGGCTGGTGCTCAATGTCGGATTCGTCGTTGCGATCGTCGCCCTGCTGGTGATCCCCACGGCCGTCGTCGCACAGGTCAAACCCGAAGAAACCATCCGTTACGAATGAAACCGTACAATACCGATCAAACCAAAAAGGAGGAGGTCCGCGAGATGTTCGACCATATCGCTCCGAAGTACGACCTGCTCAACCATACGCTCTCGATGAGCATCGACCGACTGTGGCGCCGCCACGTCGTCAAGACCGTGCGCCGGGCAAAACCCCGCCGGATCCTCGATGTCGCTACCGGAACCGGTGACCTGGCCATCGCCATGGCCCGCCGGATCAAGGATGTGCAGATCCTTGCCGTGGACCTCTCGGAGCGGATGCTTGACGTCGCCCGGCGCAAGGTCGAGGCCCGGGGTCTCGACGGTCGAATCGTCCTCGACCGCGGGGATGCCGAACACCTCGATGTGGCGACCGCCTCCGTCGATGTGGCAACCGTCGCGTTCGGCGTGCGGAACTTCGGGGATCTCGACCTCGGGCTCCGCGAGTTGGCCCGGGTTATCAAACCCGGTGGGAAGGTCGTGATTCTGGAGTTTTCGAGACCCGCGAATCCCCTGTTCCGTGCCGTCTACGAGTTCTACTCCTATCGGATTCTGCCCCGCATCGGCGGGTTGGTCTCCCGCGATAGAAAGGCCTACGAGTATCTCCCCGCCTCGGTCGGGGAGTTCCCGTTGCCCGCGGAGTTCCTCCGCCGGCTGGAGGCCGCCGGATTCAAAAACTGCAGGGCCCGGAGCCAAAGCTGCGGAATTGCCCAAATATATATCGGAGAACGATGATGAAAAGGATGGTGAAAAGGGGGGTGATGGCGCTGATGGTCTTCGCCGTGGCCCTGTCGGCCGGCTCCTGCCGCCGGGCCGTGGAGAAGGCTGCCGACAAGATCCGTTTCCTCGGCGTGGAGAAGTTCGAACGGCAGGGGCTGACCGGTGCCGAGGTGGTCGTGCGCATCGACAACGGTTCGGCGTACAACCTCTCCCTCGCGTCGGCCGAGATCGGCATCTATTACGGCGACTCCCGTGTCGGGACCGTCGTGTTGTGCGATCCCGTGGCGGTGCCCCGGCGTACGGCCTTGAGCGTCGCTACACGCTGGAGGTTGCAGATCTCCGACCCCCTGGCGCTCTATCTGCTGGCCCGCAAGGCCCGGGCCGGCGACTTCGGGCAGGTGTTCGTCTCCTGCGCCGTCGAGGGGCGCGGAGGTCCCGCTCCCGTGAAATTTTTGCGCGAAAAGATGCCGTTGTCCGATTTTTTGAATACCTTTGGGCTGTCGATTCAGGATGTCGCAAATTATCTGAAATAAAATGAGATTCATCACGCTGATCCTTACCTGGGTACTCCTTGCTGCCGCTTCCGCCGGCCGTGCGCAGTCGCTCGATGTCTTCAAGCAGCGGCTGGCTCAACCGACCGCAGGTTCCGCGCTCTTCAACTCCGCGAAGGTCGTCGTTACCGAACACGGCGATGCCGCCCGGGCCATTGCCCAGGCTGCCCAGGCCGCTCAGAAGCTCTCCTACAAGGGGCACCGCGTCTGCATCTTCTTCGACAACGGACCCGATGCCCGAAACGGAGCGATCGAAGCCAAAAAACTCTTCGAGGAGACCTTCCCCGGAATCAAGGTCTACATGGTTTACGAAAGCCCCTGGTTTTCGGTCTCGGTCGGAAACTGCCTCACGACCGAAGAGGCTATCATCCTGAAAGGCAGGGTCTCGGCAACCTTCCCGAAGGCCTTCCTCAAAAACGAGGTGATCTCCGTTGCCGACCTTTTGGAGTAATTTTTGCCCGTTTTCGAAAATTACTCGTTTTTTCTTTGCTTTTTTGGGGTGAATATCTATCTTTGCGGCGTTTATAAGATTTATTAATAACTAAAACGTTTGACGCTATGAAAAAGATTTTCTCTTTTGTCATCGTTCTGGCCGCCGTTGCTATGGTAGGCTGCTGTGGTAACAACAACAAGAAGGCTGCTGCTGAGGGCGCTGCTACGGAAGCTGCCGCTACCACCGAGGCTGCTGCCTGCGGTGCCTGCGCTGAGAAGTGTGACTCGGCTGCCTGCGGTGCCTGCGCTGAGAAGTGCGACTCGACCGCCGCTTGCGGTGCTTGCGCCGAGACCACTGAGGCTGCGAAATAATTCGCGGAACTGCGGACCGGAGGGCGATTCCATCGTGGAATCCTTCTCCCACAAAAAAGACAGACCGAACAATCGGCCTGTCTTTTTTTGTGCGCTTCGGAAAACGGGGGCGGCTCCCGCTCCTGGAGGCTTACTCGTTGTGCTTGACGATTTTGCCGCCTTCGAAGCGGGCGTGGTCGACGATCCGTCCGTCGTCCTCCCGGATCCAGGTCTCGAATCCCCGCACGCCCTCCTTCAATACGATGACACGCACACCCGGACGCAGGTTGTTGTACGTCGTATTGTCACCCGAAAAACGTCCGTAACCGAGTGCGATGCCCTGCTCCGCAACCAGGTAGTCGATGTCGTGGTCGTGCCCCGCGAACGTCCCTACGATACTCCGGCTCTCCACCATCGCGGCGAACATCCCCGGATTCAGAACTCCCGGGCACTCCTTTTCAGCCGCCCGTCCGATTCGGGTATTGCCCGGATTGCGCCACGCTGTCACGTACTCCGGAAGCGGAATGTGAAAGAAGGCGAGGCCCGGAAGCGCTATGCCGTTGTTGGCCGACGTGCGGGCTTCGCAGCTTTGCCGCAGCCATGCGATCTGTTCCGGACGGAACCATCCGTATCCGTTGATCCCCTCCAGCGTCGAGTAGTCGTGTGAATCGAGGCAGTAAAGCACGGCGGCAGGCCCCGGGATCGCCGATCCGTAAACCGGCAGCTCTGCATCCGCCAACTCGCCCGACGCCGCGAGCGTGTTGAGGCTCCCCTTGGCCGATGTGACCAGCCGCGCTATCTCCGTGCGCGGAAGGTCCTGTTCGGCGTCGTGGTTGCCCAGGACAATGCAGTAGGGTACGCCTCGCCGGACAAGTGTATCCAGAAGCCGTTGCCACATCCCTGCGGCCGGGCGTCCTGTCACGACGTCGCCCGTAAAGACAATCAGGTCGGGGTGTTCCGTCCGGATCGTCCGGTCGATGCGGGCGAAGGTCTTCTCCGCCTCGGCAACTCGTTCCGGAATCCGGGCATCCAAATGCGTGTCGGTAAATTGTACGATGCGGAATGTTCCGTCGTCGGAGAACCGAAGCCGTTCAGGCCGGGCGGTTGCCGTGCTTAGACTTGCGAGCAATGCGATACTCCATGCAATAGTTCTCTTCATGATCATGATAGTCGGGTTGTTTCCAATTCGTTGGGTGCTTATGCGCTGCGGCGTCTCCGGTCGCACGCCGGAGTGCCGTATGCAGGTCATGCACGCGGACCCGGTCGGCCGCAGGGACAGAGTGCCTCTCCCCGGCGGGTTCCTCCGGGCGTGGCTGTTAAAACCGCAGTTTTGCCATGACGGGGGCGTGGTCCGATACGCAGCCGCCGTCGAGCGTGTCGGGCAGTACGGCGTAGAAGAGTGTCTCGAAGCCGTCGTTGACGAAGATATAGTCGATCAGCGTGCGTTCCGACTCGGGAATTCTGCCGAAAGCGGAGAAACTCCAGTTCGGACCCTGGCATTCGGCCGCCGCGTCGCGCGTGTGATGCAGCAGTCCGCTCTCTGTGACATGGGTGATCACGGCCGATTCGGGCTCGGCGTTGAAGTCGCCCGTCAGTACGACGGGACGCCCCGCGGAGAGGCGGGCGATGCGCTCCAGCAGAAGCGAAACACCCTCGCGGCGGGCCATTTCGCCCACATGATCCAGGTGGGTGTTGATGAAGAAAAGCTCGCGGCCCTCGCGGTCACGGAGCACGGTCCAGGTCGCCAGCCGGTTGCAGGCGCCGTCCCACCCCTTCGAACCCGCCTGCTCGGGAGTCTCGCTCAACCAGAAGGTCCCCCAGTCGAGCAGTTCGAAACGCTCCGTACGGTAGAAAACCGGGTTGAATTCGCCGGCTTCGGCTCCGTCGTCGCGTCCTACACCTACCTCGGCGTAGCCGGGAAGCAACCCCTTCAGGTCGTTGAGCTGGTTGATCAACAACTCCTGTGCCCCGAAGATGTCGATGGTTTGCGATTCGATGACCCGGGCGACCCGGTCGCGGCGGAATTGCCAGTTGTTCGCACTGTCGTGCGGATTGTCGTAGCGCATGTTGAACGTCATCACGTTCAGTTCCGCTTTCGGTTGCGGACCGCACGCCGTCAGAAGAAGCAGAGGTGCCGATAAGGTCCACAGGATTACACTCTTTTTCATGGGTTTTATGTTTTACTGGTTTGTTATCTCCGATTGTGCTTCGGGGGCGTCCCGTTCTGCTTCGCGGCTGCCCGACGGTCGGTCGGTATTCGCTCGGCCCGGCGTTCGGCCCGGCATGATGAGCGTATCCGAGCCCGGTTGCAGCGGTTGGAAGTCCCGTGTCACAAAGATACGTTTTTATTCGCACTCTATCCTCCCGATTTCGGGATTTGCCGCGGATTTCGTATCTTTGTTCTGCGTCCCGGGCGGAATGTGCCGCGGACAACGTCGGCGGAAGGCGCTCAAGAGGGTGTCTCCTCCGTTTCTGTCCGGGATGTGGTGATTACCTTATTCGATTTAGTCCATGAAAGTATTGCTGATCAATGGAAGCCCTCACCGCGAAGGAAATACCTTCATCGCGCTGAGTGAAGTCGCCCGTACGCTCGAAGCCGAGGGCATCGAAACCGAAATCGTCCCCCTCGGAACCCGACCCGTGCCCGGGTGCATCGCCTGCTGGTCGTGTGCCCAGACCGGCTGCTGCGCATTCGAGGATGACCTCTACATGCTGATTCGGGAAAAACTCGCGCAGGCCGACGGCCTTATCGTCGGGTCGCCGGTCTATTTTGCCGGCCCCAACGGTTCGTTGTGCGCCCTGCTCGACCGTCTGTTTGTCTCCTGCACGGACCGGCTGGCCTACAAGCCTGCGGCGGCTGTCGTGGTGTGCCGCCGCGGTGGCGCCAGCGCCGCATTCGACCGCTTGAACAAGTATTTCACCCTCTCGAACATGCCGGTCGTCTCGTCGCAGTATTGGAACAGCGTCCACGGACGTTTGCCCGGTGAAGCGGCGCAGGATCTGGAGGGTTTGCAGATCATGCGGGTCCTCGGCCGGAACATGGCCCGGGTGCTGAAGGCCGGACTGACGGCTGAGGAGAAGCGTCCCGACCCCGAACAGCGTATCGTGACGAGCTATATCCGGTAGTGCGGATGAAGTTTGCCGTGCGAACCGCTCCTCCTGTCCCGCTCTTTGTGCAGAAAAAAACGCCGTCATTTGCAGATTCCGGAAATATTGCGTACTTTTGCAGCACATTACGGAAAGATGCAGGAGTGGTTGAACTGGCCCGCCTGGAAAGCGAGTAAACCTCAAAAGGGTTTCAGGGGTTCGAATCCCCTTCTTTCCGCTGATCCGGATCCCGGATGCTGAGAATTCGGAATGTACTTTTCACCCCGTCCTCCATTGGAGAACGGGGTGAATCTTTGTAAACGGCCCCTGTTGTGGATGTGTGTGGATGTGGGTGTGTGATGAGAATAGAGACGAGAAGCGGGGCCGTTGACGGTTGGAGTTGTTGCTTGAAGAACTCAGGCTATGCGGTTCGGGTAGTTCCGGGATGCGGCCGATCGCTCGCGGAGTACGGAAAGTGCCTCCTCGGTGAGCTCCACTAAATTCCATGTGCCGTTCGCCTTCCGGCAGCGCAGTCGTTCACTGGCTATGCGAAGCGGTTCGAGCAATCCGATGGCTGCGGTGACGTAGGAGGGGAGTTTGAGGTTGCCGATCTCGTATTTTAACTGGTTCAGATAACTCAAAAACGTGTCGTAGGTTGTGCCCAACAGGTAGCGACCGTAGAGTTCGAAGATGCGTTTACAGTTGCGGTGGGCATTTTCTCGCTCGAAATAGAACCGTTTCAGTTCCTGAGCCAGAAGAATCCGCCATTTCAGATGATCGGGAACGTACATGATGTTGAAGTTTGAGGGTTCGTATGTCTGCCGTGGGCAACTTCCCGGAGGCAATCGCTTGGGTGGGTTGTAACGGGTCGGAAGGCGGATGATACCGGGTTGTTTGCACAAACAAAAGTGCGGATTCCTGCCTTTATCGCCAATCGGAATCTTAACGCTTGGGGTTGAAAAGTTGTATTTTATATATTTAAAATCATATTTTGTATTGCAAATATATGAAATAATTTTTTATAATTCTCGTCAGGCCCTAAAAAATATGCAACCGAATGTCGGCTGTTCGGTCTGCTGTGATTTGAATAAAAATGCCCCGAAGACAATCCTCTTCGGGGTTAGTCGTAAGTGTCAGATGGGATGATTCTGGATTTTGGACACGGATTTCGTCATCCGGGACGAAAAGTGAACGGCGAACTCGAAAAATGGCTCTTAACGCTCGGCCGTGATCGAGTAGGTGAAACTGTCGGCCCGGTAATAACCGATGTTGTATTCGACCGGAGTCCCCGCGGTATCATAAACGAACCTTTTCCGGATCAGGATTGGCTCACCGGCTCCCATGTCGAGTTTCTCGGCGATGGCGGGACCGGCAAGTCGAGCCGAAATCTCCTCTTTACTGGTTTTGACGATGATGCCGTATTCGGATTCGAGTATTTCGTATAACGGCCGGGTGAAATCTTCGTCCATACTGATCCCGATGGACGGATTGAAAAACGAAATGAAATAGACGAACGGATAATCCTTTCGTCCCCGGACCCGTTCGAGGACCACACAGCGGGGATTGTCTCTCTTTAAATCGAAAAAATGCGCAATCTCCTCGTTGGCTGGTTTCGAACTGACGTGCAATTCAAAATTGTGAATCTCAATCCCGAGCAGTTTCATTTCCTGGGAAAAGCTGAGCCAGTTTTTTACTCCGCCGACAATACTCTTCCGAACGACTTTGGTCCCGTAACCCTTTTTCCGAACGAGAAGCCCTTCGAAAACCAATTTGTTCACCGCTTGTCGCAATGTATTGCGGGATATGTGGAGTTGGGCAGACAAGGCTACTTCATTCGGGAGCAGTTTGCCGTTTTTATACTCTTCGGAGGCTATCAGCTTTCGGAGAATGTCTTCCGCCTGGAGGTGCAGCGGGCGCGGGCTATTGTGATCGATATCCATGGTTGGTTCATGCTGGTCGATCACAAAGATAGCCAAAAATCAGGCTATTCCACGCCCGAAAAGGTGGATTATTATTTTATAGTCGCCGTAGTTTGCTCTGGTATCTCAATATTTTATGCGAAAGGTATCCAATGCGTCGATCTCTTCCATCATGCGGCTGACGACTTCGGAGGAGGGAATCGAAAGGCTCTCCGCAAGATGGGATTCGCTGCTGGCTGCTACGATGGGGATAATGTCTCGGAATTCCGAAATCCCTGCAAGAACCAGTTGCATGGGTGAGTATCCCGACTCTTCGGCATATTTCCGGATGATCTCCAGGATTTTCCGGTTATGCGAATTGTCATATTGGACGGGCAGTGTGGGCGATGCTTCGCCGTACACTCCACCCAGCAGCGGGGAGTAGGCCATGAGCGTAATACCCGCTGAGCGACAATATGACTCCTGTTCCGGAGTGAGAATGTATTGTGTCCCGAAATCCGCTCCGACATAGGGTTGAAGCAACGTATAGCGTTGTTGCAGAACGGTGAAACTTTCCAGGCCCAAGTGTTGCGCCGTGCGGTTCGATTCCGCAAGACGCAACACATCGTGGTTACTCGCACCAATGCTTCGGACCTTTCCGCTTGTGACCAGTTGGTGGAAGGCCTCCATGCTCTCCTCTACCGGTGTAAGCGGGTCCTGGCTATGCGCAAAGTAGAGATCGATATGGTCCGTTCCCAGCCGCTTGAGCGACTTCTCACACTCCGAGATGATGACTCGGGCGGAGAGCGTCTTCGGAATCGTTCCATATGCAAAGCCGACTTTCGAGGTGAGAATCCACTCCTCCCGCCGGCGATGCTTCATCCACTTGCCCACTACACGTTCGCTCTCGCCGCCGGCGAATCCCGGAACCCACGAGGCATATTTGTTTGCGCAGTCCAGGAAATTCCCGCCCCGATCCGCATACAGGTCCAAAAGCTGGAACGATTCGCGTTCGCTGACTTTGGTCCCGAAATACATCGTGCCCAGGCAATAACGGCTGACGTCAAGCCCGGAACCGGTTATTTCTCGTCTTTTCATCATTTAGATTCTGGTTGTTGCATTGTTCTTTTGCGACTCAGTACGGCCATGATCACCCACGCTGAGATATAGGCGAGTGCACAGATGACGAACATGATGCCGTAACCGACGCTGAGCTGATCCATCGCCTTGTAGTGGTCGAAAAGAATTCCGGCCAGTTTGGCGACAACGATGCCTCCCACCGATCCTGCCATGCCTCCGATGCCGGTAATGGAGGCCACCATTCGCTTGGGGAAGTTGTCGGAGACCGTGGCAAACAGATTGGCCATCCAGGCACAGTGTGCAGCGCAGGCGATGCTGATGATGAGAATTGCAAACCACATGTTCGCCAATCCGGCCGTTTGTGTGAACAATACGGCCAATGGAAGCAGCGCATACAGCAACATCGATCGGGAACGCGCTTTACGCGTCTCCATACCCCGGTTGATCAGGAATTTTGGAAGCCACCCTCCCAGGATACTGCCCAGCGAAGAGAAGGTATACACCACGATCAAGGGGAAGGAGATCTCCATTCCATCCAGTCCGTATTCGTTCTTCAGGAACGAC
Organism: Candidatus Alistipes intestinigallinarum; assembly: GCA_019115745.1. Classification (GTDB taxonomy): domain Bacteria; phylum Bacteroidota; class Bacteroidia; order Bacteroidales; family Rikenellaceae; genus Alistipes; species Alistipes intestinigallinarum. The sequence goes on along the minus strand of DXDA01000012.1, from coordinate 19,511 downwards.
GGAAGCCAGAACAGAAAGAACCACCAGATCGGGTCCGAGAACAGTTTTCCGACGATGAATGCCCAAACGTTCCTCTCCCTCAGAAGGCTGGACCAGTGAACTTTCTTGTCGGACGTGTCGTCGGCGGTTGCGGTTTCGGTATCGGAGTTGATATACGCCAACTCCGAAGGTAAGATCTTTTTCTCCGCAGGCTTTCCGTAGAATACCGCCCACAGAAGAAGCCACAACAGCCCGAGCGCTCCGGTTACGTAGAAGGCCGATTCCCAGCCGTAACTCATCAGCAGCCACGGAATCAGAACCGGAGCGACAATCGCTCCGATATTCGATCCCGAATTGTAAATTCCAGTTGCTAGAGCCCGCTCTTTTCCCGGGAACCACTCTGCAACCGTCTTGTTGGCTGCCGGGAAGTTTCCCGATTCACTCAGTCCCAGCAGGCTGCGCGCTGCGGCAAATCCGAATGTCCCGCGGGCAAATCCATGGAGGATGGTTGCCAAACTCCAGACCAGAACCGAGAGAAAGTAGCCGATCTTCGTTCCCAATCGGTCGATCAGCCAGCCGACCCCGAGCAACCCGACAGCATAGGCGACCTGGAAACAGACGACGATGTTGCTGTAATCGCTCTCGCTCCAGCCGAATTGGACCCCGATCTCGTCCTTGAGCAGTCCGATAACCGTTCGGTCGAGGTAGTTCAGGGTCGTGGCAAAAAACAGCAGCGCGCAGATCACCCAACGATAATGGCCCACGCCGCTCGTCCGAACTCTCCGATCAGTATTTTCCATACTCCATCAGTGTATCCCACATTGCCCAGAAATTTGCCGCGCTGACATCGTCCTGAATGTTGTGGACGGGGGCAAAGACATAACCTCCTCCCGGCGCCATGATATCCAGAATGCGCTTGACCTGATCCCGAACTTCGTCGGGAGTCCCTTTGCACAGGGTCGATTGCGTGTCGATGCCGCCGCCCCAGAAGACGAGATCCTTTCCGAAGTCGGCCTTTAGCCGCTTCAGGTCCATGTCGTGTGCCGTGAACTGGACCGGATTCAGGATGTCGAGACCTGCGTCGATCAGATCCGGAATAAGCGGACGGATGGCTCCGCAACTGTGCATGAAGGTCTTTACTGTGGGGTGTTGCTCCTTGATGAAGGCGAAAATTCGCTTGTAGCGCGGGATGATCCAGGCTCGGAGTTGCGCCGGATCAATCAGTGTGGAACTTTGGGTCCCGAGATCGTCGCACTCCGATGCAACGAGGATCTTGTCGAGATAGCCGTTTCTCCGCAGCCAGCCGAACAGCGATTCCCAGTAAGCGAGTTTGTGACGGGTGATCTGTTCGGCAAGCTCCTCCACGCCCTCCGGATCCAGTACCGTATCCATGTACCAGTTTTCATGTTTGCGGATGCGCGTGCTCATCTCCGTAAGCCCGGCGCAGTTGCGGTCTGCAATCCCGCAGTAGGTCCCGAGATGCTGCGCCAATGGCTCAATGTCCTTCTCCATCTGTGCAATCATCTTCTCATTCCACGCCGGGACGCCCCAGTGCTTGAGCCCCTCCGTAATCGACGGCGCATCACCCAGCGGATAGGAATATTGGCTGTAATAGAGTTCGTGGTCTGACATGCGCCATCCGCAGTCCCAATGGTCGACAAGCGACCAGCTCCCGTCGGAATCTCTCTGTCGGATCTTCTCGTACTCCGGAACCCGGCGGGCTCCGATTCTCCGTGTGTCCGATTTCAGCGCCTGGAGGGTCTCCTCGATCGGAGTGACGATTTGCGAGATGGGATCGCATTCCGCTTCATCGTATGACGTGCTCAGACCTCGCTCGCGCATGGCGTTCAGAAACGCCCCGCGGCAGATGCCGGTGACGGTCGTCCCCGACAAGTCGTATGGAACCCGGTCCGGTTCTTCGTGGTTCAACGTTGTCTTGACTCGTTCGTAACTGTTCATATGCTATCAATTTACTACTTTCAGAATGGGTGTGCCAAGCGGTATGAAGTTTTCCACATAAGTGCTCCGGCGTGAGAGGTCGGGAACCTCATATTTGTGCTTGTCGATGGAGATGAAGTGTTCCAGCGAGTAGGGTTCGCCGGCGGTGCTCATGATCCGGCGGTAGATCGCATACCGCGAGGCCACGTTGTAGTACGGATCATTGCCGATCATGCAATTGGCTGTCTCCTCGCACTTGTAGGCGCCGATCGACCAGTAGGCACCTTCGATGACTCCCGCTTTCGGGTATTCCGAACGCCCGATGAACGGACTCCAGCCCGCTTCGGATTGATTGGAGCTGAATGTAATGTTCGTATAAAATTTATTCACATCGTTTGCGGGATAGTTGTTCCAGGATTGGATCCGGGCTATTTCACTGCTGGTCGGAGCTCTGTCGTACACGATGTACTCATCGCTCAGACGACCGAAGCCGTGACCTCCGGCCTCGTGGTTGATCAGCCGTTTCAAACCATCCTCCCGGCTTTGGTCGAGGGCACACATGGCGATCGCTTTGCCGTCGGATTGCATATAGCAGGTTCCGGCGTATTTGTCGACGTTGATGAGCAGGATGATCAAGGTGTGATTCAGATCTTCGTCCGAAAATCCGATCTCCTTGACGGCCTGGAAGATGTCATTGTAGTTCGCTTTGATGTTGGTGGAGGAGCCTCCGGCCAATACCGACCCGAAACGGGTTTTCCGGGTCACGTTCTCGTAGGTAAAGGTGGCCCCTTGTTCAAAGGAGTAGGCTGCTATCTGGTAGATTCGGAAGTAATTCTGGAAGGTTTTGTACGGCTCGATGTCGAAGAATGCGGTGACCGCATCCGATACAATTTGATCGAAAGTCCCGCCGAGGACATAGTCCTTGTTGACAAAACCGTCGCCGATGAATACCAGATTGACGGGATTTCCCGAGCTGCTGTGGTCTCGGTACAGCAGATGCTCTCCGTCTGCATGGTAACCCGTTGTTGAGGTCATCGTGAAGGTGCGGGCCTCCGAAATGGACGATGCTCCGAAAATGTCCGATGCTTCGACCTGCCACCAATAGGTGCGGCCGATAGCCATGGTGCCCGGAACGGCGCATGAGGTTCCGTCGGTTTCCACGCTATATTCGGGAACGAGTGTCCCGTCTGAGGAGGGCGGCGTCGAGGAGAAGATGACTCGATAGGATACAGCATCCCCGTCCGCATCCTCGGAACTTTGCCATGTGAAAACGATCTCTCCCACATCCGGCATCGATTGGTCGGTCGGAGCCGACAATTCCGGTTGAGAGGGCGCGGAATTGGCCGGATAGTACGACAATTGGATCGTGTGGATCTTGTTGTTGCCATAGACGATCTCCAGTGGAATCGATTCCCGTACATTGCGCTCGATCCCCTCTTTGACGATTAACTCGATCTCGTCGTCTCCCGAGCCCGATTCCTTCGAAAACGCACACCAGGACGTGACCTCTTCCGAGGCTTGAAGGGCCCAGTCCGTCGATGAACAGATAGTGATGACGATGTGTTCGCCCGTCCCTTCGTAGATCTCGTATGTTTCCCGATCGGTTCGCAGATAGATGGCCGGATTCACAACCCTTACCCTTTGCTCTCCCGCACTCCCGCTGATGAGCAGTTCGCAGGTGCGGTCTTCGTCCGAATTGTTGATATTGGTCAACGTGATGGTGACCACGGCATCTCCAGTTCCCGAGAGCTTCGATACATTGAGCCACGAAGGAACCCCGGAAATCGACCAGTCAACATTGGTCGAGATGACCAGTTGGCCAACGCTCTGACCGTCGACCAAGATGATTTCGCTCCCCGAAACTTCGAGCTGCGGATCCTCCTCGTTATTGCACGCGCTGAGGATCACCGCACACAAAAGAAGAAGAATCCGGAGACTTCGATGGATGATAAAACATCTCATGGTTTATCGCAATAATAATTTGTAGACTTCGCTTGCAGCCATCAGAAAAGCCCCCTGTCCATAGGATTCGGTGTGGTTTTCCTGGACATTCTCGGGCGATTCTCCGACCAGTTGGACATACCCCAGACGTCCGTTTTCATCCACGTTCTCGCACAGAAACTTCCACGCCGAGAGCACCGTTTGCCGGAAATCCTTCTCAGGAAGCAGACCCGCATTGATTCCGTAGCACAACGCATAGCAGAAGAAGGAGGTCCCGCTGGATTCCCGCCCTCCAAAATGAGACGAGTCGAGCAGGGAGGTCGGCCAATATCCCTCCTGCAACTGGAGCTCCTTGATCCGGTAGGCCATCTCCTGAAACAAGGTTGTGTAGAATTCCCGGTTGCCGTACTCTTCCGGCATCGATTGAAGCACCTTGGCAAGTCCGGCCATCACCCAGCCGTTCCCGCGCGACCAGAATACCTTGGCTCCCTTGGGCGTCGACTTCCCGATGTATTTGTCGTCCCGGTAATAGAGCCTTTCCGTTTTGTCGTACAGGTGCGCATGGGTGATCTTCCACAATTCATCCATCTTGTTCAGATATTTCGAATCGCCGGTCACTTCGCTGTACAACGTGTAGGTCGGAGGCGCCATGAACAACGCATCGCACCAGCTCCACCAGTTGTGCCAGTATCGGTTGCCTGTCATGGTGACATCCGGACGGTGCGGGTCCCGCTCGAAATTCGCATCCAGGTTGTACCCGACGTTTTCGATCAGCTTCGGATCGCCCAGAATCTTGTACAGGCCCAGGTACATGTGCCCGATGGCAAAGACGTTGGCGTCGTAAGGGCGCGGACGCAGGGACCATTTATAGCGGTTTCCCATCGACATCATGGATTTCAGGTATTTGATCTGCGGATTGACCCGGTACAGGTCGAACAGCCCCGAATAGTAGGTTCCGTACTGCCATTCCCATAGGTCCGTTCCCGTTGGGTGCGCCTCCTGATATTCGTAGGCGCGATCTGCAATTGCCAAAACTGCGGCCGCCTCGTCATTGCGGGACCAGGCGGTCCCGCAATGTACGGAGGTGAGAACCGTAAGTAAGATTACATACAACTTGTTCATCCGATCTCAAATGTCATTCGGTACGACGTCTCCCGAAGTTATTCGTTATAGAATGGATTCTGCGACAGATTGCTGTTCTGGTCTATTTCCGACTGGGGAATGGGCCAGCGGTAGAAGCGGTCGTCTTCGGGCCAACTGTAGGCGGTATTGACCATGCCCCACCACTCCTTCTTGCCGCCTCCATTGCCGTAATAGTCGGCCAGCGTCCGGCAGCGGACCTCGTCGAAATAGGTTACTGCCTCTCCACACAACTCCCAGCGGCGCTCCTTCTGGATCCGCTTGCGCAGATCGTCCTGGCCCGAAACCTGGACATACGGATTGCCCGGTGTGTTGAGTTCCGCCACTCCGGCCCGTTTCCGGACCTCGTTGATGTAGGGAATAGCCTCCGATGTCCGGCCCTGTTCGTTGATCGACTCCGCAAGGCACAGTAGCACATCCGCATAACGAATCAGCGGAACATCGATGTCGGAATAGTCCCGGTCGATCATTCCCTCTTTCCCTTCGGCCACGAATTTCCGGTACAGATAGAGATACAGCGTCTTGGTATCCGTCTCGATGTCGTAGTTCGGAGCTGCATAACCGCGGTAGGGGGTTCGCATCCAATAGGTATTTTCCACATCGTTGACGCATCCCAGGAACTCCGAATTCGGAGTGATGATCGTCGCCATCAGACGCGGATCTCGGGTCTCATACGCCGCAGCAAGACGCTCTTCGTTCCCATCCGGAAGGTACAGATCCATTCTTACGCCCCAGCGTTCGTGGGTGCTGATCTCCGAGGCTGTCATGTTGTTGCGCAGGAAGTAGACACGGCGCTGGGTCGGCTCCATGGAGGAGTAGGCCGGGATTCCATTCTCGGGATCGGCCGGGAAATAGTCATCCCACGAGAAGGGACGGCCGTCGGCATATTCGAAGCTGTCGACAAAATCGGTGTTCGGATAGTAGCTGTTCCAGCCCCATCCGTAGGAGACGTGCGATCCGAAGCGGAAATTGGTGAAATTGCCCAGCCACAGCTTGTTATAGCATTGTGCCGAAAAGATCATTTCGTCGCATTGCTCGTTTTCGCGTTTGAAGAGTTTTTTGTAGTCTCCCTGATACAGACTGTAACCGCATGATTTGACGTTCTTGAAGTCGAGTTCCGCCAGATCCCACTCTTTTGTCCACATATAGGTTTTCCCGCGCAGAGCATAGGCTGCACCTTTCGTAATCCGACCGTAGTCGTTGTTGCCCGAGGCGTATTTGTTGGGGAGGTTCGGCTCGTTGATACAATCCGTCAGCAAGTCGATGATTTTCCGCCAAACCGCCTCCTCGGTCGGACGCTCTTTCTTGTAGTCCTCTGCCGAGGTCTGGCCGATATAGAGCGGAACCCCGCCGAATACGGCATTCAATCGGTAATAGTAGTAGGCCAACAGGAATTTGCACTCTGCAATGAGTCGGGCCTTTTTGCCGCTGTCCATCGGAACGTTCGGAAGATTGACCAGACAGTCGTTTGCACGTGCAATCCCTTCATAATGCGCCTTCCAATACAACTCGACGAGCGAGGTGGTGGGGGTCAGGTTGTTGGTCGCCCATGCCGGAGTGGCTCGGGCGTCGGTAGTCCAGCCCAAACTCTCGATGGACCACGAATCGGTGGTGTTGGACGAAGGCCCGCCTATCAGGGCGATGTAACTCGACATCATCGCCTGGTATACGCCGAGGACGGCCTGGTCGGCATTTGTCTCGTTCGACCAGACGACACCCGAAGACATGGCATCGTACGGGTTGCAATCCAGAAGATCATTGCTGCAGCCGGCGGTAAATAGAGAGGCTGCCAATACGGTCAGTGAAAATATGCGATATGTCTTTTTCATGGTATCGGTTTTTGGGGGTTAGAAGGTCACGTTAAGGCCTGCCGAGAACTGTCGGACAGAGGAGTAGGTCGGATTGGCTCCGAGTTCCGGATCCTGTCCCGGGAACTTCGTGATAAGAAGCAGGTTGTCGCCGGATAGGAAGACCCGGATCTTCGGCATCCGGAAATTAGCCACTCTCTTTATCGGGAGAGTGTATCCCAGAACGAGGTTCTTCAGCTTCAGAAAGTCGCCTTTATGCAGGAAGCGCGTGGAGGCCACGTTGTTTTGCGTCCCGGCATTGCCGACCGTCAGACGCTCATACTTTCCGTGGATGTTTGTCCGGGCATTGTTCGGATCTTCCGGATCGTAGAAATAGTGGTTGTAGGCAATCTCCTTGTTGATACCGAAACCATGGGTGAGATTCGAACTGTTGTAACCGCCGTTCGGTGCCCAGTACAGCATGAAACCTGCGGATCCGGCCCAGTTCATGTAGAAATCGAATCCCTTGTATTGGAGGCTGACCTGAATACCGTAGTTGACGCGCGGTGTCGTCGACTTGTTGATGAACTCATTGTCGTACGAGTTGCCGTAGATCTTGTCCTGATTGGTGTCCGCGTAGATGTAGTCACCGTACCAGATGTTGTTCTTCCCGACGGTGTTCCCAGGACTGAACTGATAGCCCGCCTCCATCATCGCCTGCAGCCACTTCATGTCATCTTCCGTCCGGATCATGCCGTCGACCGGACCACCGTTGATATCGACCGTGCCGTCTGCATTGAAATGTTTCCCACTGCCTTTGTAAGTCGGCATCAGGTAGTATACATACATCTCATGTCCTTCGAGAACCCGGCGGGTCGAGCCATTGGAGACGTCCGAAAGGTTGGAAACCCATTTCCGGTTACCGTCCTTGTCCGTCACCCAGCCCTGTTTGAGAGAGCCCTGGTATTTCAATACCCGGTTCTTGTTGAAGGCCATGTTCGCCGATATCGAATAGTGGAAATCCTTGATGTGATCCTTCCAGCCGACCGTGAGTTCGACACCTCGGTTCTGAACGTTCGCCAGGTTCATCGATGCCGAGGTTTTGTTTCCCATTGACGGAATCAGCGTCGGAACATACAGAATGCCTTTCGTCACGCGGTTATAGACATCTGCCTGGAAATTGAGCCGGTTGCCGAACGCTGCCAGATCCAGACCTACGTTGAACATGTTGGTGCGTTCCCAACCCATGTTGATATTGGCGATCTTGGCGGCATTGATGGCGATCTGCTCTACGTTGTTGAGGCTGTAGCCCGCCGTGAAGGCATAATTCGACTGGTAATCGTAATCTCCGCTGGCCGCACTGTTGCCAAGTTGTCCGTACGAAACCCGTATCTTCAGGTTGTCCAGGTATTTGCGCGACCATTTCATGAAGTTCTCCTCGGTGATTCTCCAGGCAACGGCGGCAGAGGGGAACAACCCCCAGCGATATTTCGGGTGAAATTTCGACGTTCCGTCGTAGCGCAGGTTTCCTTCGAAGAGGTATCTTGACTTGTAGGCATAATTCAGACGCCCGAACCACGACCGCGAGGCATTATCGTTCTTGCTGCCTTCCGTGGAGATCAAAGTCGTGGCTCCGCTCGGAATCGTGGCATACTCGTCGGCCAGCCCCTTCTTCTCGGTCGAGAGCCAACTGCTTTGGTAATAGAATTCCTGATAGCCGGCCAATGCGCTGATCTCGTGGTTCTTTGCAATGGTGACATTGTATCTGAGCAGATTCTCCAACGTATAGGAATAGTTCGTGAAGTTATAGGTGTTGACGCTCATGTCGGCCAATGCCATGGGTTCCCGGGCTACCGTTCCGGTGCTGAAACGAACGGCTCCGCCCCGTTGTGGCCAGGTATGCTGTTCATCGAAGCGACGGTTGTAGTTGAACCGGAACTCCCAGGAGAGATTCGACATGAAATTGATCTTGCTGAACAAGGTCGTATTGATACGGGAACTCCGTTTGGTTCCGTCGGTATTGTTGAGTTTTTCGAGCAGGTTGTTCGACATCGGGTTCTCTTCCGAGGCCTCCGGAGCGCCGTACTGGCCGTTCCATCTCGGATAGACTCCCGGGTTCGTCTGAATCAGATAGGAGTTGGCACTGCTGAAATTACCCATCTCATAATCGTCCTGGGAGGCGTATGTCTTCGTGCCGAGCGTGAGCCATTTGGTGACATCGGCCTCCGCATTGGCCCGGATGTTATATCTCTTGACGCCGGTATTCTCCACGAGACCCGGATTGTCCACGTAGTTGGCCGACAACAGCATTCGCGTCTTGTCACCGCCAGCCGTCATCGAAATGTTGTGGCTCTGGATATAGGAATTCTGGAAAAGAACCTTTTGCCAGTCCGTATTCGGATAGGCGACGTAGTTCGGAACGCCGAGCTCATTGACCTCGTTCGGAGACTTCGATTTCTCTCGCCATAAATCGATCGTCTCCTGGTTGTATTGGGGAACCAGAATGCCGGAATTGGCCTGGGCCTCGTTGAAGAATTCCATGTAGTCGGCATAGTTGGAGACCAGATCGATGAGGTTTACCGGTTGGGTGAGGGCGATCGAACCGTTATACGTCACGCTGACCTTGTTCCTTTCGGCTTGCTTGGTCGTGACAAGCACGACGCCGTTTCCGGCTCGTACACCATATATGGCCGATGCGGCGGCATCCTTGAGGAAGGAGATCGATTCGATGTCGGCCGGGTTGATGGCGTCGATCGGACCCTCAATACCGTCGATGAGGATCAGCGGGGCATTGTTGTTGAGGGTTCCTATGCCTCGGATATAGATGCTGGCGTTGTCGGATCCCGGCTGTCCCGAGGTTTGGTTGGCCTGGACACCTGCATTCAGACCGGCCAGGGCCGATGATACATTGGTTAACGGTTTCGAAAGAAAGGATTCATTGATATCGATCTGAGAGACGGCCCCCGTCAGGTTCACCTTTTTCTGCGTTCCGTAGCCGACCACTACGACATCTTCAAGGGTCAGGTCATCCTGCTGCAAGATGATCTCCAGCGTGGTACGGTTCCCGACAACGACCTCCTGCTGGATGTAGCCCACAAAGGAGAATACGATGGTGTCTTCCGCTTTTACCTGATTGAGCGAAGCAACGCCCTTGGAGTTAGTTATTGTTCCGTTGGTCGTCCCTTTGACGTACACATTCACACCGGCTAAAGGCCCCGATTTATCCTCAACGACGCACTTGACACTGAGCTTGGACTCTTGAGCCGCAACAGTTCCCATGAAAAAAAAGGATAGCAGAACTGTCAACACCATGTGAGATAAATCATTTTTCATAAGCGACAGGTTTATTAGGTTAGTGGTTGTTCCTCATAACAAAGCTATGAGAAAGAAGGTTTGACGGATGTATAAAATCATCCGTTTCGATACTAAAAATAGTCCAGACTCGGACTTTTAGGGGTGAAAATGGTCCGGGAAGGAGACGTAACCGCAGTCTACGATTCTTTCGTCTGATGCTCCCTGTATTCGGTTGGGGAGACGCCGAACTGTGCCTTGAACAATTTCCCGAAATAACCCGGGGTACAGAAGGTATATCGATAGGCGATGTCGGAGACGGAGAGCCCGGGGTTGGTTGCCAACAGCTCGGCGGCAGCCTTGAGACGACGGCCGATGATGAAATCGTTAGGGGTTTGTCCTGCCAGCGATTTGAATTTGGCAAACAGGGCGCTCCGGCTCAGGGCCAGTTCCGAAACGAGAACCGTGACGTCGAACTCGGGATCCTCCAGGTGAGCGTCGACGATTCGCGTGACGTTTTCGAGAAAAGCCTTATCCAGTTGGGTCGTGGCCAGCAGTTCGATGTTCATGTCCGGACTCTTCACGAACGCGTGGGCATAGGAACGTCGGGTTCGGATCAGATTCAGACAGCGGGCCAGCAGAAGTTTCGGATAAAATGGTTTGGTGACGTAATCGTCGGCTCCGGCGCGCAGCCCTTCGATGTTGTGTTCGGGCAAGGTTAGGGCCGTCAGCAGCACGACAGGTATGTGCGACATGGTGAGACTGCCCTTGATTTTCCGGCACAGCTCCGTGCCCAGCATATCCGGCATCACCACGTCGCTGATGATGATGTCCGGCATGAGTTCCCGGGCTTTTTCCAGACCTTCGATTCCACTGGTTGCTACCTCCACTGCGAACATCTCCGAGAAGATCTCCCGGAGCGTATCGAGCAGGGCGGGATTGTCGTCGATGAGAAGGGCTGTCGGCTTGGTGCCGTCATGCTCTGCCGGAAGATCCTCCCCGACGACATCGATGTGCTCCGGATGTTTGTCGAGAAGTACGTCCGAAACTGCAGGTCGCCTCTCTGCGGATTCTTTCAGGACGATATGCGGATTGTCTTGGAAGCATCGGTTGTCTTTCCGGAGAAAAACTCGGAATGTTGAGCCTTTTCCCTCTTCACTTTCGAGTTCGATTCGGCCTTCGTGCATTCGGACGATCTCCTGGGTCAGTGACAATCCGATGCCCGTGCCACTTGCGGACGCCGGATTCAGGGTGGACTGATAAAAACAGTCAAAGATACGCTTCTGTTCCTCTTTTTTGATGCCGATCCCGTTGTCGGAGACATCCACACGGACGTATTCCGGATCGGAATCCTGGACAACGATACTCACTTCTCCGTTATTCCCGACGAACTTCAGGGAGTTGGAGATGAGGTTGATGAACACGGTAGACATCTGCTCCCGGTCGATCCAGGCCGTATAATCCTCCTCCGGGAGTACGACCGTATATTTCACGCCTTTCTGTGCAGCCATATCCTTGAACGAGTCCGTTATCTCCGCAATGAGTTTGCGAATACTCTCCGGCGCTACGGTAATCCGAGCATTGTTGCTTTCATATTTCCGGAAATCCAGCAGTTCGGAGACCAACCGGTTCATGCGCTGAACCTGATTCCAGATCTTCAGGATGCGGTTATAGACGACGGGTGCCAGGGTCGTATTCTGCATGAGTATGTCGATCTGTCCGATGATCAGCGTAAGCGGTGTCCTGAATTCGTGACTGACGTTCGTGAAGAACTGCAACTTTGCCTCGTTGACCTCCTGGATGTGTTTTTTCTCCAGGTGTTCCATTTCGAGGGAACGCTCCAGTTCCTTGTGCCGGATTCTGTTCCGGTACAGCAACACCCCTCCCGTCAGAAGAACGACGGAAAACAGCAGCAGCGACCACCATCTCAAATACCACGGATAAAGGATCCGGATGTCGAGATGGGCGGAATCCAGCCGATGGCTCTCCGACTGGAACTCGCTCTTGGGCCGAAGAGTCAGGGCATACCGGCCCGGAGATAGGTTAGTGTAGATGATCGTATTGTCGGAGATGTTGTTCCATTGCCGGTCAAAGCCATCCAGAAAGTATTCGTACATGCAGGTCGCATAGCGGTCGTCGAACACGTTGGTTGCGAACTCGATTTTCAGACTCCGGGCGTGATACGGAAGCGTGATGCGCTCCATCTCAGGAAGCGGTTTGTCGAGAATGCCGTGTTTGTCACCCGGCTCCATCTTTTCGTTGTCGAGAATTAGCGACGAAAAGTAGATCTTTCCGTGGGAATAGCGGTCCAGACTGGATGGTTCCAGTGTTACCAGACCATTGGTCCCTCCGACATAAAGCAGGTTGTCCGATGAGACGAACAGCCCGCAATCGGAGACATAGGCGGAGAAGGGCTCGACATTGGACGAATAGATTTTGGTGATTTTCCCCTCCCGGTCCAGGACCACCAGTCCTTTGCTCCCGGTTACGAGCAGGTGGTGCCCGGTATCCGCCAGCTTGTAACAATGGTCCGAAGCAAGCGAGGTGTTGTTTTTGGGGAAACGTTCGAATTCATTCGTCTCTTCGTTCAGAACGAAGAGACCGCTCCCGGCTGTCAGCGCATAGATCCGGCCCTCCGTGTCGTCGTAGACCGTTGTGAGATACAGAAGATTCGATGTGATATTTAAACGGTACTCCTGAAAATTCTTCGGGTCCTGCAGCGGATACTTGCGGATGACCTTGTTGTCGACCGTCCAGATGTTTCCCTGTTGGTCGATCCGGGAAAAGGCTACGTAGCGGTTCGGAATAACCGGACGGATGTGCGATGTGCTGAGATCCATACTGAAGACACCGTTGGTTGCACCGAGGTAAAGCAGGCCATCGTAGATCTGCAGACTGTGGATCAGATCTGCCGGGGCGCCGCGTTGTGACCCCGGCTCCCGGATGATCGTCCTGAACCGATTGTTGCGGATATCATAGGCATAGAGCCCCAGTGGATAGGTGGCAAGGTAGAGTTCGTCCTGCGTACGATCGTAAGCGATAGCTTTCAGATTGGTGCCCGGAAGATATTCCGAGGAACCCTTGTTCTGGAAATGGCGGATCTGCCGTGTTCGCGGATCGAACGAGTTCAAACCTCCGCCTTCCGTACAGATCCAGATGATGCCCCGCTTATCTTCCACCATGTTCCCGATCACCGGATGGGAAAGCCCGTTCTGCGCCTGATTGGCCGGGAAATAGGAGATCCCGAAGTCGGGGTCGAAGTAGTTGACCCCGCCATAATAGGTCCCGATCCAAATATAATCCTGATCGTCGGAATACAGCGAGTAGATCGACGAATTGGCCAGGCTTCCCAGGGTATTCCCGCGTTTGAAAACCGAAAACCGATTCTGCCCGAGGTCGTACTTGTACAATCCGTCGAATGTCCCGAACCATAGGTTCCCGGCCCGGTCCTCCACGATATCGCGGACAAAATCGCAGGACAATCCGATGTCCGACGAGTTGGATTTGTTGTAGTTGACCAGTTTGCCGTCTGCGGTTTTCCGGTAGATGCCCTGCTTGTCGCTTGCAATCCACAAGTCTCCCCGCGATGTCTCATACAGGGAGTTCAGCGACCTCAGCGGGGCGTATAACACCGGAGGAGAGTCGGGCGTATCCATTCGGTAGAGACCAAGCCCGGTTGCGATCCAGACTGTTCCGTCTCGGCCGATGACAAAATCCGTGACCCGGTCCAGCATGATCCGGTTGATCAGCTCCAGCCTGTCGTGTTCTGCATTCCAGGCATACAATCCCTCCCGTCCCCACAGATAAACAGCCCCGTCGTGGGAGCGCACCACCGATACCGGTGTGTCGGAACAGACTCTGCATTTCCCGGTTGCATGGCGGTACTGAATGAAACGTCCGCCTACAATGAAGTAAACGTCTCCTGCTTCATCACCCACAATCTTGCCGGCCGAACTCTTGTTGTAGAGAAGTTCGACGTTTTGGGAGATGCAGTCAGCCAGATCCAGTGCATACATGGAATTTCCATCGTAAATGTCGATCCCGCTGTTTGTTCCAAACCACATTCTTCCGTGTTTGTCCTGGTAGATCGACTTTACATATAACTGCGACAATCCCTCCCGGATACCGATGTGATGGAAATATTGGCCGTATCCCGGGAGTATGACGAGAAGCTGGATCAGAATGCTGACTGCTCTTTTCATGGTATTGCGGGGATCAATCCGGAATCGGACACCACTCCATCTCCTTGTCCAGCGGATAGGCCGGACCGTCCAGATGCTTGAATGGCAGTGATTCGATGGTAAGGTTGCAGTAACCGCTGGTCAGAGCCATCAAATGTACGGGTGCAATGTCCCGAAGTTCCGGATAGAGATAGCCGAGCTTGACGACCACGATGTCGTACGACAGCGGATCTTCGTTGATTTCCCGGAAATCATTCAGCGTCGTAAACGACCGTCGGGTATTCACGATCACGATCTTGACTCCGTCGACATCGATGACGGCCGCTGCACGGTCCGTTTTCAGTATCTCCTCGGGCGATACGAAAACGACTTTCCCTTGGATTTGCAGCGGTTTGCCGAATTGCGTGTCTTTTTTCCCGCCGAGCGATAACTCCACGCGGTTGCCTGCTCCGACCTCCACGCATTGTTGCAGCGAAGCCGGATCAACGATGGCGGTCACCAGTGCGTTCTTGATCTTCCTGTTGATAAACGCCGCAGCAACCTGTGGATTGTCCCCGGGGGCTCCGGCTGTTGTGTTGTCTCCCGAATCCGAGATGAATACGGTCTTTCCCGGGTACTGTTTTGCCAGGTCCAGCATCTCCTCGATCGACCCCGAAGGAACGTCCAGTTCCAGCCGATCCCGGCAATCCCAGATCTGCTGAGCCAGATCGCAGGCGATCTCCCGGGCCTGAGGCTGATATTTTTTGTCGTCGGCTACGACGAAGACCCGCATGGCCGAGCGCGGAAGATCCGCCCAGGCATAACCGGCCAGAATGGAGACATCCATGATTCCCTCCTTCTCGGTGTTGGGGACGATTTGTTCGTATATTGATTTCAGCGGCTCGACCTCCGTGATGCTCTTTTCGCCCGGCACGAGAATGGGAATCTCAACGCAGGTGATTTGCGGTTTCAGCTTTTCTTTCAGCGTTTTTAACAACATCTTAACGGCTCTTACCTTGGTCTCCATCCCGTCACGATGCGGAACCGTTCGGAAGCCCGTCAGCAGATTCAGTTGCTCGTACAGCTCTTTCGAGACATTGCCATGGGCATCGAAACTGGCGGCTATGACTACGTCGTTGCCGACGATTTCCCGGATTTTGCGCACGAACGTAGCCTGAGGATCGTCGTAACCATCCACATGGAGGGCTCCATGCAGGTCGAGATAGATTCCATCGAGCCGCCCGGCTTTTCTGATTCCGTCAAGAATCTCGTTTTGCATAGATTCGAAGGCGGATTTCTCGACAACGCCGCCGGGCCATGCATAGGCATGGAGTATCGGAATAAGGTCAACACCTGCCGCCAGTAACGTGTCGGCCCAGGGAACATTTCTGATCGCCTCCTCGCCCCGATACAGGGTGAAGTCCTCTGCGGTTGTCGGTTGTGAGGAGAAGGTGTTGGATTCGTGGCGGATTCCGCACGTCAGAATCCGCAGTTCATGCCTGTTCCCGGCGCAGGAGCACGTCAGGCAAAGCAGGGCCAGGGTCAATAGTCGGTTCATGATTGAATGGTTAGTATGGTTCGATAATCCAGAAAATACGGCGGCACCAGCCCGAATGTATTGGAGAGTGGCAGGACATCCTCCGAGAGCGTTATGCCGATCGTCTGCCGGATGAATTCCCTCCGTGACAGACAGCGGGCATAGGTCGTCGGATATTGTCGGGCCAGTTCCTGCTGCAATGCAGCGTCGGCAAGAACGAGCCCGTCCTCCATTCTGGACGAGGAGTAGACGGCCGATCTCGGAATGATGTCGGTCTGGAGGTACATGCCCGATCTCAAAATTTCGGTTGACCCTCTGTATATGGGTGAACTGAGCCATTCGTCCAAATGGATCAGATGCCCCGGATTGAGGAATACACCGAATTGATCGTAGGGAAGGGCTTCGTCGATAATTCGTTGCAATTCACCTCCCGGAACGCCGATCCGCAGGTGCTCCAGCCATGCGTCACAGGCCAGAAAGTAGGGGGCGGCAAAATTTTCCACATAATCCCGTGCGGCTTCCGGAAGATCCACTTTGTCCGCTGCAACCCAGCCGGCCCGGCAGATATTGCTTCCCCAGTAGGCGATTCCTGTCGAGCAGGGGTCTCCCCGGCGGACTTCCGATCCGGTCGGGGAGGAGAGCCCGTAATGGAGATTTCCGCTGCTTTTCATCCCGATATGACAACTCAGCGGGTATCCCGTGTACTGATAGTGTTGCACCAGCTCGAAGTCCGGGACTCCTGCTTTGAAGTGTTTCAGTACATTCTTCATCCCTTCCGAGGCCATCACATTCGAAAATTCGAAAACGGCGATCTCATAAGGGGTGCAGGTCGCTCGCAATCCGTATGACGGGGCCATGAAGAGATCCGTGACATTCAGCACCTTCCCGGCAAGCGATCTTAACGTATCTGCCAGGTATGCCGGCAGATCAAGAATCGTTTCCGGATTGTCGAACTCTTGTTCGGAGAAGTATTTCCAGCCGACGCACCCTACGGTGGAATCCTTGCGAATGCCTTCCGACTCGAAAATCCTCTTCAATGGGCGACTCTCGTCGCGGGGTTGATTCAGCAGCGAAAAGGGTTGGTAGCGTTCGTATCGGAGCTGCCCGGACTGCAGCAAGGGAGAGATGTTCAGATGCCCGACACATTCGTTCCCGACAACCACCAACGGGAACTCCGTATCCCGGTTTATGATCATCAGGGCCTCCTCGAATCTTGGATCGAAATACGTAAGATAACAGAGATTGGCAAAGTGCTCCCGGTCTGCGTACACGATCAGATGCGATAACCCGCGTCTTGACATGGCAATTCGGCATTGCTTCATGCGGCTCTGCAGCTCCTGGACCGTCGGGGGCGGCAGAGGCTCTGCGTGTCCGAAATCCGGCCATTCGATCTTTTTCAATACGACTCGTTTCATCGGTGCATGATTTATTTGAACAGTTCATATGATTGCGTCATGCCGGCATACCGCTTGTCGTTCACGGGAAATTCCGCCGTGATCCGCTCCTTTCCCAGTCCTGCTATCGCTATCTCTACGCCAATTTCGGCCCGGTTTTGTGAAGGCGAAGAGATTTGCATGACATAAGTCCCACTGTCGGGATTCCTCTCCAGCAGGATCAGACAGGGGGCTTCCACCCTTATGTCGAGATCGGAAGAGGTGTATCGTCCGGCCTTGAAAAAGGCAAATCCCCAACAGCCCGACAGCGTATCGCAAATGACGTGGAGTTTGTCGTCCGCCTGCAAGATTCGTAGTGTACCGCCCTCGTAGTTTTTCATCTGTTCGCAGGAGGTGTCCCTGACCACGATGTATGCATATTTTGCTGAAGACGGGTGTATGCCATGCGGAATTGTGATCGAGAAAATCCGGTTGGTGACGCTTTCCGGGTGTGTATTTCGGTTGATGTCGACCCAGTTTCCCGATTTTTCCGCATCCGATAACTCGACGGGTATATCCCACGGGAAATAATAGCCGACCTTGTTGTGCCAGACCCAGTTCAGGGGTTTCCCTCGAAGGTGCGAGTCGGTCAGCGTGTCGGTGATCCCGGTTGTCCCATAGTATATCGGGCCTTTTGATAGCGTTTGGTTAACGGTAGTCATAGACGGATAGTCGCTCGTACACGATACTCCGCTCCCGAGACAGACCACCTCATTCCGACAGAAAAACCAGGACTTGTCAGCTCTTATCTTGAAAACCGTATTTGTATCAACATATTCATATGCCGTCAGTCCGCACATGCAGCCCTGGACTCCGCCGACAAAGGTGGAGGTACCGAACGTTCCCCATTCATGCGGAATTGGAATCTGTGAGGCGGGAAGATGGGGTGTCGTGGTTCCCGGAATTGCGCTCCAATCCCACGAAGGGTAGATGTCGTCGTATTCGTTTCCGTCGATGGTAATGAAGGTGGCTCCGTCGCTCAGGAAATAGCCCAGCATGTTCTCTCCGTTCCCATTTTCTGACCGATAGGTGCGTGTCGAACTCATTCTTACGTCGAATTGTCCGCTTGTTGTCGACGAGAGACTGTAATCGGCTCTCCAATAATGGCGGTATGGGGTAGAATTGCCGTACGGCCCGGCATACCTTCTTCCGATTCCCTGGATGGCTTTTTCGTATATATCCCGGTTCGAAGGATCCAGCCGTTTCATGCGTTCGAGAGTCGGGAGTATGGATGTTTTGTCCAAAGCTCCTTTGCGGGCGATCTGTCTTCCGGAAACATTCCCCAGAATTTTTCTTCCGCAGATTGACGGCAGGTATGCATCCAGGAGAAAGTGCGAGAGAATGTTCAGCTTATCTTTCGGCAGCCTGTATTCCGTATCTTTGGCTATTGATGCTGCCCAGGCTACTTTTTCCACGACGACCTCTCCATAGCCGCCGATGTAGAGCTGAGGCCCATGCTGCAGATACGAGAAATCGTTCTGTATCCCTTCTCCCGTAGTGAAGGATATCGGTTGGAAAATGTTCCGAAATCCTTTTGCCAAAACCTCGTTGTTGCGGGTCAAGGCTCCTCGATATATCCAGTGGACGGATACATCGATTTTGTTCGCTGCAGAACCCTTGGACCCGGCTTCTTCCGGGTCACCTGCGGTTTCCTCCATGTTTTTCAGCAGATTGTTCTCCAACTCCGGCGGAATAGGGTTCTCTCCGTGTCGCATCAGTGTCAGGAGCAAGCCCACATGTTGAGGAACTCCGACCCATTGGTACCACCAATTCTTGCTTGTGGGCCGATTCGCATCCCACCATTGTAATCCGAGCACAATGTGTCGGAAAACCGTGTCGGATGCGTAATAACGACTCTCGGGTGACAGATAGACCGTTGATAAAATCAACAGCCGTTCCAGATGAGTGATCGGAGACCATTCTGTCATGGAAACGGATTCATAGTTGATATCTGTCCAGGTTCCGTTGGGTGTAATGGAGGATTGGTATGTGGTGGCGAGTGAATCTTGGACGATGGACGAAGGGGTGGCTTTCAGATGCTCTCTGCAGACACGATCGATGATGATCGCATACTTGTCATCTTTGCAACATATTTCCGAATCGAGTACGAACGTCGCCAGATATGCCAATAACAGTGAAAACATCTCGTAGTTGATTTAATGTAGATGTTGTATGTTCATACATATGCAAAGTTATTTCATTTTATCACATTTCAAAAGAAATAGGGATAATTTTACACTTGGAACAACTCGAAAAAGAGTAAAATAATTGTCCTAAATTGAGATGTGCGTTATTTATATTGTAG
>DXDA01000011.1 GCA_019115745.1 Candidatus Alistipes intestinigallinarum | reverse complement strand
CTTTTTTCAGGGATAAAACGGTGGGATAGGCTCGTGAAGCCATTGGTATAATGGAGAATTTTACTCGTTTTTACCTTTCAATATTTGTTTTATGAAGAGATGTCTTACTTTTTTTATGGGCTGGGCCCTGCTTGCAATGGCAGGATGTGGCGACGAGACCCAGGAAGAGGTTGCTGACGTCATCAATCTCTCGAAAAGGAGTGTAGCATTTGCCTCCGGAGGCGGGAGCAGCGACATCGGTATCGCGTGCCCCTCCGCGTGGAAAGCCTCCTGTGCCGAGACGTGGATTACGTTGCAACCCAATGAGCAGACTTTGACCGTTACGGTCGAAAAAAACCTTTCGTCCGAGGTGCGGGAATCGACCATCACGGTGCGTTCGGCCAACGATGAGAAGACGATCACGGTGCGTCAGGCTTATGTCGACGATCCGGTGCTGATCGACACGACGGTCGAGGATACTCTCGAATTCGATTCCGAAGGCGAAAGTTTTACCTTCCGCGTGGAGACCAACGGCGAGTGGAATGCCGTGAGCAGTGCCGAGTGGCTATCCGTTGCCTGCAGCAGCGAAAATGGCACCGTTGAACTCTCCGCTGCGAAGAACAACGACGCACACCGCAGCGCCGAGGTGACCATTACGGCGACACGCGACGGCGACACGAAGAGTTGCGTCGTGGCTGTCGAGCAGGACTCGCGCGACGAGAATCCCTACTACCGCCTTCTGGGTCGTTACGGACTCTATGCTGAAAACTGGTATTACGGAGGTCAACTGCTGGGAGTCTCCGGAACAGGCTCTTTCTGCACGATCGAGGAGAAGGAGTATCGCAAGAGCGTCAATATCAAGGATCTCTTTACTGACGGTACGGTCATCGAGGCTACGTATGACAAGTTGACCGAACAGTTGACGATCGTAATCGGCTCGATTTGCAAGACGCAGGAGATTTCGTCCAGTGTCGTACGCTACTACTTCCCGATGACGATCAACATGAACGAAAGCACCTTCTACGGAGGTACCCTCACCGGAACCTATGGCCTGGCCTATAACGATCTCACCGAAGAGGAAAATTGCCCCGCAATTCTGTTGAGCGGCTTCCACAGCGGCTATACGTCGTTCGGCCTGATCGGTTACCAGTCACAGCAGTACGTCCACTTCTCCGATCTCTACTATGCCAACGGATCGATGTATCTGGTGCGCATGGATACCGATACGGACTCTTCGCAGAACGACGTGTCGCAGGCTGCCGCACGGATCCCTGTTCCTGAGAATGCCGTTATTGTCATGAATCGTTAAAGCGTTCCGATATGAGAAAATTCTATATGCTGGCAACCTTTCTGTTGGCCCTGACAGGTTGCTCCGAAGATAAGACCTTCTATATCAATCCTATACCGGAAGGGGGGGGGAATTCAGGCTCTGTTGATGCCGAATTGGGCATCCGTTCGGACAACACCTGGTTCGAAGCGGAAGACGACCTGAATGCAACCATCAACTTCAAAAGCCTCGGCGGCGAAGTCGTCGTCGACATTCAAACCAATACGACCTGGGAGGCCACGTCCGATGCAGAGTGGCTCACCGTGGAACAGGACAACCAGGCCGACCAACTCATTCTGAGTTGCGAAAACAATCTGGAGGAGGCCCAGCAACAGGCTACCGTAACGATCACCGCCGGCGACAAGAGCGCCACGATCCGCACCACGCAGAATGCTTACGGTACCCTTGAAATCATTGCTTCCAAAAACAACTTCCAAATTCCCGCCTGCGGGGAACTCACTGCTGAATTCGAAGTACAGTCCACGGATGAGGACTGGGTTTTCGAGACCGAAGGCTGCACCTGGCTGCTTGTCGAGCGCGACGGAGACAAGATTCTGCTGACGCTCGATCCCAACGAAGTGGCTGAAGACCGCGAGGTTTCCTTCCAGCTCATCGCGGGTAAGAGCAGCACTTCGCCGGCTACGGAGACGATCCGTGTGATGCAGGAGCGTGCCGCCGAACTCAACACTTCGCTGCAGACCATTCCCTTTGCGGCAACTCCGGCCAAAGCCAAGGAGATTACGGTCGATGCGAACTTCGAGTGGAGCTATACCAGCTCCGAAGGCAGCGACTGGCTCTCGATAACCCGTACCGAAACCGGACTCGAAGTCTCGGCCGAAATCAATCCGGAAACGGCTTCGCGTTCGGCGACAATCACCGTGACGACGGGTGACGGCAAGGCCAACGTCGCCGAACGGGTAATCACCGTTTCGCAGTCCGGCTTCGACTTCGATGCGCTGATTCTGGGTCTGAATGTCACGGCCTCCGATCTGCGGGCGCGGCTTCCGCTCAGCGGCGACGTGCAGGTGACGATCGACTGGGGCGACGGCACCGTCGAGGAGAATGTCACCACCAAGCAGCCCCAACACCAGTATACCGACCCCGACTACTATGTCGTATCGGTCAAGGGTACCGTCACGGCTCTCGACTGCAGCGGGCTCAATCTTTCGAGTTACAACCAGACCGATCAGATCGTCGAGGTCTACAACTGGGGACGCACGGGCCTTACCTCGATGGAGGGCGCCTTCTATCACTGTACCAATTTGGCCAAGATCGATACGGACCGTACGGAAGCCTTTGCCAAGGTGACGACTTTCGAACAGGCGTTTCGCTATTGTGAAAATCTGGCGGAGATTCCCCAGGGCCTGCTCGACAATGCCGTAGAGCTCCTTACGGTCGCTGACATGTTCTATCAGGCCAAGATCATTACGAGTGTTCCCGCCGATCTGCTCGCCAATTGTCCGAAACTTACTTCGGTCTACAGTTTGTTCAATGGTACGGCGATCGA
Source organism: Candidatus Alistipes intestinigallinarum (assembly GCA_019115745.1). GTDB lineage: Bacteria > Bacteroidota > Bacteroidia > Bacteroidales > Rikenellaceae > Alistipes > Alistipes intestinigallinarum. The sequence continues at coordinate 5,487 of DXDA01000011.1, read as the reverse complement.
GTCGATCGACGGAAATATCTTCGCCAACAACCCCGAACTGACGGATGTCGGATTGCTGTTTGCCAACACAACGGCATTGAGGAGCGTCCCCGAGAATATTTTTGCCAATAACAAGAAGATCAGCGAGTTGAAGTCGCTCTTTGCGTCGTCTGCCATTGAGTCGGTTCCAGAAGGTCTCTTCGCCGGGCTGACCAATGTCGAGAACCTCTATATGGTTTTCCAGAATACCGATAACCTGCGGTCGATTCCTGCCGGAATATTTGCCGGTACGCCGAATGTCACCTCTTTCTCGAATGCGTTCAGCGGCTCGGGAATCACCGAGATTCCCGACGGGCTCTTCGCGGGCTGTTCGAAGGTCGAGACCTTCATGAGCTGTTTCAACAACTGTGCGAATCTGCAGCGCATTCCGGCCAATGTGTTCAAGGACTCGGGTGCCTTCACCACGGTCGAGAAGACGGGCTTCAACAACATCTTCAAGGGGTGTGTGCTGATTACGGAGGTTCCGGAGGGCGTGTTCGACGGATTTGTCAATGCCACCCAGTTTAACAGCGCCTTTGAGGGATGCAGTTCTCTCGTTACGCTGCCTGCAGGTCTTTTTAATACCGAGGCAACCTCTTTCTCCAACACGTTCAAGGGTTGTACGGCCCTGAAGAACCTGCCCCAGGGGGTTCTTCGCAACATGTCGAAGGTCACCTCTTTCTCGGGACTCTTCACCGACTGCACCGGCCTGGAGGAGATCGGAGCCAACATTCTCGAAGGGTGTACTTCGTGTACGAACATCTCCTCGATGTTCAAGGGCTGCACGAACCTGAAAACTGTTTCTCCCGATGCCTTTGCCGGGGCCACGGCCATCACGACCATTGCCAGCCTGTTCGACGGCTGTACGTCATTGGAGACCGTTCCAGAAGGGCTCTTTGCCCCGATGACGGGACTGAAGACGGCCTCGAATGTCTTCTCCGCTTCGGGCATCACGAGTGTTCCGGCCGGTCTGTTCGCCTCCAACCCGGCGATCACCACCTTCAGCAAGATTTTCTACAACTGCACGTCGCTTGTGTCGCTGCCCGACGGACTCTTCGCTTCGAATCCTCTGGTGACGATCTACACGAGCGCTTTCGAAGGGTGTACGGCTCTGGAGAGCGTGGGTGTCCTCTTCGGTCCGAGTACCGCATCCGTGAAGTGCGACAACCTCTTCTACGGCTGTACGGCTCTCAAGACGCTGCCCGAGGGTATCTTCACCGGACTGACCGGTGCTTCGACCTTCGAGGAGGCATTCTATGGCTGTTCGGCTCTCGAAACGCTGCCTGCCGGGCTCTTCGAGGCGAACGTCAACGTCACGACCGTCACAAAGTGTTTCCAGGACTGCATCGCCCTGAAGGCCGTACCTTCGCGCATGTTCGGCGTTTCGACCAAAACCAAGACGCTCTCCTACCTGTTCGACGGCTGTACGTCCCTGGAGACGATCGCCGTGGATGCCTTCAGTGGGCTGGCAGCCTCTTCCACGACCTTTATGTATGCCTTCCAGGATTGCACCTCGCTTCAGGAGGTTCCCGACGGGCTGTTGAAAAACAACTCGACCATCTCGACCTATACGAGCATGTTCCGAGGTTGTACGGGATTGCGCCGTCTGGGTTCCGAGTCGCTGAACTGTACGTCTGTCACGACGGCACTTACCTCGATGTTCGACGGTTGTACGTCTCTCGAAGAGATCGGGGACAAACCCTTCGTCAATCCGGTCAAGTTGACGAGCCTTTCGGGCGTGTTCAAGAATTGTTCGGCGCTCAAGAGCGTTCCCGCGGACATCTTCGACGACTGCAAACTCCTGAAGACCGTCACGAATCTCTTCAGCGGTTGTACATCCCTGAGCGGAGAGTCGCCCTATACGGTTGTCAACGGGCAAAAGTACCACCTCTATGAGCGTACGGCCGAGACGGCCGCGGCTACCGGACTTACGGCCATTACCAACTCCAAGAGCTGCTTCCTGGGTTGTACGCAACTCTCCGACTATGCTCAGATTCCGGATGCCTGGAAACAGTAATTCGCAAAACAACAAACCGATGAAAAACCGCATATCTATTCTTGCAGTCCTGCTGTCCGTTTTCGTAGCAGGCTGCACCGAAACCACAGAAGTGCAGCCCGAAGCCTATGTCGAGCCGCCCTATATGGATGTTTCGAGCGAGAAACTGGTCTTCGATGCCGACGGCGGAGTCGCTTCGGTGGTCGTGGCCACCAATCTGGAGGCGTGGGAGTATGCCTGCGAAGGCGACTGGTACACCGTCACCCGTCAGGATGATTGCACGCTTGTCGTCTCCACGCAGATCAACGGGGGCCCCTCGACGCTTACCGGAACCCTCACCGTCAGCGGCTGTGCGGGCGATCAGAAGCTCTCGGCCGAGATTTCGCTCGCCCAGCGTGCGGAGCGGAGCATCGACCTGAGCGCCGAAGGAACCGCCAACTGCTACATCGCCCACACGAACCAAAGCTACAAGTTCAACGCTACGGTCAAGGGTAACGGAAAGGGCGACGGACGTTCGGAGTACATCGCCAACTATGGAGTCAATATTTCCAACATCGCCACCGTGGAGTTGTTGTGGGAGTCGCGCAACGACGGCGACAAGAGCATGTCGCGCGAGATCATCGACGGCGCTCCGACCTATTCGGGGGGTTATATCGCCTTCTCCACGGGTCGTTCCCAGGGCAATGCCGTCATTGCCGCCAAGGACCAGGCGGGCGTGATTCTCTGGAGCTGGCATATCTGGGTCTGCGACGACGAGATCACCTCGCATGACCACAGCAACGGCAAGGAGGTCGTCGCTCAGGTCATGGACCGCAACCTCGGAGCCCTGAACAACACGCCGATGGACATCAACAATCGCGGTATGTTCTATCAGTGGGGCCGCAAGGATCCCTTCATGCCTTCGCTTTCGCCCTACGTGGAGCTGACCATCGACGATGCCCTCAACGCTCCGGAGAACAACGTGACCAACTACGAAGTCGGCAACGGAACGGGCGAGTGGGTTTTCGATGCCAAGGCATTGCCGATCGATGTCGTGCCGGGCAACATCCCGCACTCGATTCAGAACCCCATGACCTACCTGCAGCCGTGCTACAGCTCCTACTATACGTGGTATTGCATGAGTGATGATCCGGCCGCCTGCGATTCGGGACTTTGGGATGTCGATCAGAAGACGATTTTCGATCCCTGTCCGGTGGGCTACAAGGTCCCGGGTACCGACATGTGGGGCATCCCGAGCGGAAACAAGAGTGTCAAGACGGGCGGTGCCGTGGAGGAGTATGCCGAGGACGGGACTGCCGAACAGTGGAGTTGGAACGTGCTGAAACAGGCCGGACGCGTCTGGAAATACACCGGAGACTACTATCCAATGGTCGGCAACGTCTACTACTCCTCGCTCAACAATACGGTCCACAACTATACCAGCGGCGAAGCTTTCTATTGGACGGCTCAACACTCCACGAATTCGGGGGATGAGGAGAACTACCGTTTCACGTTCAATCCCAACTGGGGGTATTACGAACTCGGCGCTCCGAACTTTTCGGCTCAGATCCGCTGTGTAAAGGAATAACAGAATAAAAACGAGATTATCCATGAAAAAGATATTCATGTCACTGCTTTTGGCGTCGGTGGCCCTTGCCGGGGGATCGTGCGCCAAAGACGATATGGACAACGGCACCGGGGGCGGAACCGATTCCGCCAACTCCGGGCCGGTCATTGTCAACGCCTCGTCGGCCGCACTTAATGGCGAGATTGTCCTGCGGCTGAAGGAATCCGCTGCGGAATCGGTCACCCGGACCCGTTCCGCCGGCGGCCCGGCGACCCGCAGCGGGATCGACGAACTCGACCGCATCCTCAATGAAGCGGGCACCGTGCGTTTCGAACGCCTCTTCCCCGAATGCGGGCGTTTCGAGGAGCGCACCCGCCGGGAGGGGCTCCATCTGTGGTACTATGCCCAGTTCGACCCGACGATCTCGGCCTCGGCCATGGCCAAGATGCTCTCCGCATGTTCCGACATCGACATCATCGAGTATTCGCTGCCGGCCGTCTCGGCCGACTACCGGCGTATGGGACTTCCGCAGGTCGGGGAACCGGCCACGCGTTCGGTTGCCGAGGATGTACGCGATGTCGCCTTCCCCTTCAACGAGAGCGCGCGGTCGCAGGAGCTGCAGTGGCACTACAACAACAAGGGCAACGTCTTTACGGAGCAGACCCGTCTGGGTGCCGATGCGAACGTCTATGCCGCCTGGCAACTGGCGACGGGTAATCCGGATGTGATTGTCGCCGTTATAGACCAGGGTGTGAAGTACGATCATGAGGACCTCGCGGCCAACATGTGGGTCAACCAGGCCGAGCTCAACGGTACGAGCGGGGTGGATGATGACGGCAACGGATATGTCGACGACATCTACGGCTACAACTTCACCAACAATACGGGCGAGTTGAGTTTCTCGTACGATGCTTCGCACGGTACGCACGTGGCCGGAACGATCGCCGCCGTGAACAACAACGGTATCGGCGTCTGCGGCATTGCCGGGGGTTCCGGCAAGGGCGACGGCGTGAAGATCATGTCGTGTGAGATTCTCAACGAGTCGGAGTCGGGCTCTTCGGGAGCGGGCCTCGCCGGGCAGATCCGGGCCATCAAGTATGCGGCGGACAACGGTGCGGTCATCTGCCAGAACAGTTGGGGCTATACCGCCGGTACGATCTCCCAGACGGACTGGACGCGCGGCACCTATTCGGCCCTGACGCGCGCCATGGAGTATTTCAACAAGTACGCCGGGCTGGATGAGAACGGCGTGCAGACGGGCCCCATGGCCGGAGGTCTGGTCATCTTCGCCGCCGGAAACGACGGAATGAACGAACTCTGTTATCCGGCTGCCGATCCTGCGGTGGTGAGCGTGGCGGCGACGAGTTTCCTCGGAAGCCCGGCCTACTATACCAATTACGGTACGTGGGTGTCGCTTTCGGCTCCCGGGGGCGATCAGATGCTGAGCGCGACCTACGGCGGCGTATACAGTACGACGGTTTCGTCCGACGGAGGATCGGGTTACGAGGGGATGCAGGGAACCTCGATGGCGTGCCCGCACGTCTCGGGAGCCTGCGCCCTGGCCATCAGCTACTACTACGGAGCCGAGAAGCGCATGGGTCTCACCGCCGAGATGCTTCGGCAGGCTTTGCTGAGCAGCACCCGGTCCGTGGATCGTTATTGCACGGGCGACAGCTACGCCTCCTATCGCGGGCTGATGGGCATCGGAAGCCTCGATACCTATAAACTGCTGCTCACCATTGTCAAGATGGAGGGTATCCCGGCGCAGCGGATCGCCGTAGGCGCTACTGCGACGATCGATCTCGCGGAGCATTTCCTCTCGACAAGTGTCCTGACCTACACGAATTCGGCTCCCGAGGTTGTCGGCGTCGCGCTGCAGGGCGGTATGCTGCAAATCTCGGGACTCCGCAAAGGCTCGGCGACGATC
>DXDA01000010.1 GCA_019115745.1 Candidatus Alistipes intestinigallinarum | reverse complement strand
TAAAAAAGTTCTTTTAGGTGGTTATAGCAGTGAGGTTCCACCTCTTCCCATTCCGAACAGAGAAGTTAAGCTCACTAACGCCGATGGTACTGCGGTTTTCCCGTGGGAGAGTAGGTAGCCGCCTCTTCAAGACCAACCTTTACAGGTTGGTCTTTTTTGTGTGTGCATACCTGTGGCCTGGCGGAAAGCTGGACGACACGGGACAGTGTGGGCAAGGAGTGGCGCGGCACGTTGTGCGTCAATCCACTGTAGACGGAGTTAAGTGATGTGTAAGCTCGGGCGAAAGACGGGGGCTACGCAGGGTGGAACGGCTCTCTTGCAGACGATACAATGAAAAAGAGGAACGAATCCTGCGGGACCCGTTCCTCTTTTGTTTTTGGCGTGTTTTTAGGAGAATGGAAGCTCTCACGAGATCACTTTAGCTCCTTGACGAAATCGAGCAGCGCCTTGGCGGTTGCTTCGGGCTCTTCGAGGAAGCCCATGTGACCCGAATTTTCGAGCCAGACGACCCGGGCTTCGGGATGGTCGGCAACCATCTTCTCGGCGACCTCTACCGGAATGTAGTTGTCCTTGCGTCCAAGGATGAAGAGCACCGGCACCTTGGTTTCGTGCAGCATCGCATTTTGATCCTTGCGGTCGATCATGCCGTTCAGAAGCGCTACGATGCCGTCATCTTCGGTGATGAATACCTGTTCGGTGAGATCCTCGATGTAATCCTTCATGCGGTCTCGGTTCTCCTCGGCGAATCCGGCCGCCGGGGCGACCCGCGCCAGCAGCTCCTTCTTGCCGGCCTTCACCAGCGCAATCTCGCGCCGTCGGTTCTCGGCCTTCTCCGGCGTGTCCGGATTGGGCGTCGAGCTCAGCAATACCAGACCGTCAAGCAGGTCGGGGTGGCGTTCGCACACGGCCAGGGCCACGTACCCGCCCATGGAGTGTCCGACGAGCGTGCAACGGGAGATCCCCAACGCACGGATTGCATCGGCTACGGTATCGGCCAGGAACTCCATCGAGTGCTTTTCTCCCTGGACGACGGAGATGCCGTGTCCGGGTAGGTCGAGCGTCACGACGCGCACCTCCTTATATAAATAAGGTACGAAATCCTCCCAGACGAGCATTGATTCGAGATACCCGTGCAGCAGCACGATACATTGCTCTCCTTTCTGGGAATCGCAGACATGCAGGGCGGTGGGTCCTGCCATGATGAATTTTTCGATCATGGGTGAGCGGGATTATTCTTCTTCGTCGTCGAGATAGTCGAGGGCGGATTCGCGCTTGGCGTAGGAGTAGTCTTCGCCCTCGTCCTCCTCTTCGAATTTGTTATAGAGCGTATGGCGCTCCTTTCCGCTTTTGCGGAGGGGTTCGAGGCGTTTAGCCTTCCGAAGTTCATCCGTGTCGTGTTCACGGATTCCCTTTTGTGTTTTCATGGATGGGAAAGATGGAAAAGGTTGGAAATTAGAAATTTTCGCGTTCGAACGTTCCTTCGAATATCCGGCGGGCGGGACCCGAAAGGCGGACGTCCGTGTAAATCTGCGTGTGGGGTTCATGCGAAAACCGTACCGCGAGGGCACCTCCGGGGACGGAGATGGCATAGCGGGAAGTTTCGGGTTGCAGGACGAAACCGGTCACGATGGCTGCGGCGGTAGCTCCGGTTCCGCAGGCGAGGGTTTCGTTCTCCACGCCGCGTTCGTAGGTACGGACCCGGATGGCGCCCTTCCCGGTGACCTGGACGAAATTGACATTCGTACCTTGCGGGAAACGAGCGGTGTCGTATCGGATCGTGCGGCCGCGGCCCACGACATCGACGGCATCGAGGTCGTCGACGAACTCGACGTAGTGGGGCACTCCCGTATTGAGGAACCACCAGCCGTCGCCTTCGTGAATCTCACGGACGGCAATCATGCCGAGTTCGATCTCTCCGGCGAGTCCCTTCGTGCGATGGATGCGGGCGGTGTGGAGGCCGTCTGCGGCGTCGAAGAATTTGGTTTCGCCGCCGATTCCGAGGTGCTCGGCAAAGAGCGTGAAACAACGGGCTCCGTTTCCGCACATCTCGCCTTCCGATCCGTCGGCGTTGTAGTAACGCATCGAGCAGTCGATTTCGGCGCTGTGGGCCAGGGTCATCAGCCCGTCGGCTCCGATTCCGAAGTGTCGGTCGCAGAGCCGGGCGATCAACCGGGCGTCGGGCGTGAATTGTCCGTCGCGGTTGTCGATGAGGATGAAGTCGTTTCCGGCGCCCTCGTATTTCGCAAAATTCATTTGCACCTTTCGGCTGTTTAGTTCCGACAAATCGGTGACCTGGCGGTTGTTCCCGGATCGTCCGGCGCGTGGTCGGGCCTCTTTGTGCGGCGGTTTATCCTTCGCAAAAATAGTAAAACTTCTAAAAGTTTTGCTACTTTTGTGAAAAATATCCGCCGATCCGGCGAGACGTGCGGAAGATTTGTTTTACAAGCCTGTATTTTAATCGGTTCATCTATGAAAAGTGTGCTTTTCAAGCATCGTTCGATACGCAAGTTCCGCCCGACTCCGATTCCCGAGGAGGTGCTGCGCGAATGCCTTGAGGCGGCTTCGCGGGCCTCGACGTGCGGCAACATGCAGCTCTATTCGTTGATCGTGACTCGCGACCGGGCATTGCGCGAGAAACTCTCGCCGTGCCATTTCAATCAGCCGATGGTCTTGGAGGCTCCGTGCGTGGTGACGGTCTGCGCCGACGTGCACCGCTTTACGATGTGGTGCGAGCAGCGCGATGCCGACCCGGCCTACGACAACTTCGCATGGTTCCTGAACGCCTCGGCGGATGCGTGGCTGGCTACGCAGAACCTCTGCGTGGAGGCCGAGCTGCACGGACTGGGGATCTGCATCCTCGGTACGACGATCTATACGGCGGGTGATATCTCGCGGATCCTGGAGCTTCCGAAAGGGGTTATTCCCCTCACGACGGTGGTGCTGGGCTATCCGGCGGAGAATCCCGAATTGACCGACCGCCTGCCGCTGGAGGCCGTGGTGCACTACGAGAAGTACACCGACTATACGGCTGCGGAGATCGACGAGCTGTGGGCCGAGCGTGAGGAGTCGGCGCTGACGAAACGGCTCCTGGAGGAGAACGGCCTGCCGAATCTGGCGAAGATCTTCACCGAACGCCGTTACGTGCGTCGGGACAACCTGGCCATCTCGGAGTCCTATTTTGCGTTGTTGAAAGAGAAGGGCTTCTTCAATCACTGATCCTCCGTGGGCAAGCTGTGCCGCATAGTTGTTGCTGCGCTGCTGGGTCTGGTCGGCTCGGCGTGCAGTGTCACGCGGCATATTCCCGAGGGGAGTTACCTTGTCCAGCAGGTGAAGGTCGAGCCCGACCGTACGGTTCCGCGCCGGGAGCGGATTCCGGCTTCGGAGCTGGAGAAGTACGTGCGCCAGAGCCCGAACAAACGCTTCCTGGGGACGAATTTCTACGTCTGGCTCTACGAACAGGCCAATCCGGCGAAGGACAACCGCTGGAACGAATGGAAACGGAAGATCGGCGAAGCCCCGGTGCTGCTGGACCAGAGCCTCACGCAGAAGAGCGCCGAGAACCTGAAGGTCTACATGGATTCGAAGGGCTTCTTCAATTCGCAGGTCTCGTTTCGGATCGACACCGTGTCGCGGCGCAAACGGGCGAAAGTCTTCTACCGCACGCACCAGGGGGCCCCTTACCGGATCGATTCGATTTCGTACGAATTCCAGGACAAGTTCCTCGAACAGATCGTGCTTCCGGATACGTCGCGGACGCTGCTCCGGCGAGGGGCGATCTACGATGTGACGGTGCTGGATGCCGAGCGGGAGCGGATTACGGAGTACCTGCGGGACCGGGGGTACTACAACTTCTCGGTGAACAACATCATGTACCTGGCCGATACGCTGGGCGGAGGCCGGGAGGTGGACCTGCGGGTGGTTGTCAAACAGTACCTGTCGGGTTACGACGCCCGAGGCAAGGCCGTGATGGACAACAACATGGTCTACCGTATCGACCGGATCAACATCTTCTCGGACTACGACCCGACGGAGCTTCGGAACGATACGACGCTCTTCTCGCGGCTGGATACGACCTACTACCGGGGTCTGAACATCATCTACGAGAAACGCCCGAACCTGCGGCCGCGGGTGCTGCGGCAGACGGTCCCGCTCTACCCGAACTACATCTACAACTCCTCGCAGGTCAACCGGGCCTATGCGGACCTGATGTCGCTGGGCTATTTCAAGAGTACGCGGATTGCGTTCGAGGAGCAGCCGCGGGGCGGAGACTCCACGAACTACGTGTCGTTCATCGGTTCGGACTCGGATTCGACCCGGACGACGCTCTATACGCGGGAAGGGTACCTGACGTGCAACATCCTCTGTACGCCGACGCTTCGTCAGAGCGTGAAGGTGGACCTCGAAGGGAGTACGACGTCGAGTTTCTACGGGCTGAAGGCGACGGTGGGCTACCAGAACCGGAATATTTTCCGGGGGGCGGAGTCGTTCGACGTGTCGTTCGCCGCGGGTTATGAGTTCATGAAGGCCCCGGATGCGCGGAAGAAACGGGCCACGGAGTTCGGAATCACGACGGGCCTGACCTTCCCGCGGTTCCTGGCGCCGTGGCACATGCGCCGCTTCCGGAACGTGAACCAGCCCCGGACGAAGATCGAGATTTCGGTGAATTTCCAGGACCGGCCCTACTATGCGCGGACGCTGTCGAGTGCGGGTCTGACCTATCTGTGGACGAACAACCGCTATTCGAGCTTCTCGCTGCGGCCGATCGACATCAACGTGATTGACATGACCCGTCCGGTGGACCCGGAGTTCCTGGGGAGTACGCAGAACAAATACCTGATCAACAGTTTCCGGACCCAATTTATCGGGGGGCTGTCGTTCGGCTACAGCTACAACAACCAGCGGAAGAACTTCGGCGGCAACGCCACGACGATCCGGTTCAATGCCGAAACGGCCGGCAACCTGATCGATGCCGTGGAGCACGCCTTTTTTGCTCCGGCGGCCGGGAAGGAGTACTATACGATTTTCGGCATCCAGTATTCGCAGTATTTCCGTACGGACCTGAGTGTGAGCCGAAAAATCATGCTGGGAGACGTGACGGCGCTGGTCGGACACCTCTATGGCGGTGTGGCGATGGCCTACGGGAATTCGGAGTCGGTTCCGTTCGACCGTCAGTTCTATTGCGGCGGCAGCAACGGTATGCGGGGCTGGGCGCCGCGAACGCTGGGCCAGGGTTCGGTGGCGAATCCGCACAACGCCTTCCCGGTGCAGACGGGTGATGTGAAACTGGAGGCGAATCTGGAGTTGCGTTACCCGATCTGGGGAATGATCCACGGCGCGACCTTCTTCGATCTGGGCAACATCTGGTATATCCGTCAGAATCCGAACGAGTATTCGGACGATGCGGTCTTCCATTTCGACCGTTTCTACAAGCAGTTGGGATTCAATACGGGATTCGGATTGCGTTTCGACATCAAGTTTGCGGTGCTTCGCCTCGACTGGGGCGTGCAGTTGCACAACCCGAACAACCCGGCGGGCGAGCGGTGGATTCACAATTTCAAGTGGGAAAACATGGCCCTGAACTTCGGAGTGGGTTATCCGTTTTAGTGTGGGCTGAATCCGGAGTGCGCAAGGCCCGGACAGCCCGGACGCCCCGGATTGCCCCGGATTGCCCGGACGGCACGAAGTCTCCCGTTTTTTTGTTTCACTCTTCCTCTCTTCCTCTCTTCCTCTCTTCCTCTCTTCCATCCCGCTCTCTTTCCGTTTGGAGACCGGTTCTCACCGCTCTGCGCGGTGGGCTTAGAAGGGATACCCGATGGCGAGGTGGAATCCCAGCCCGTCCTTGAAGCTGGAGATGTTGTAATAGCCCCGCTTGTCGGGATTGGGATAGGGGGTGTGCAGCCCGATCCCGAGGTCGGCGCGGATGACCAGATAACTGATGTCATACCGCAGCCCGAATCCGGTTCCGAGGGCGATTTCGTCGAGCAAACCTCTCCATTTCAACGCGGCTCCGGGGCGCTTGGGGTCGTTTTTCAGCAGCCAGACATTTCCGGCGTCGAGGAAGACGGCGCCGTTCAGCCGTCCCATGATCCCGAAACGGTATTCGATATTGGCTTCGAGTTTGAAGTCGCCCGTCTGGTCGAGATATCCGTCGCTGTCGTCGGCGGGCGGGCGGTAGCTGCCGGGGCCTATGGATCGGACGGTGAAGGCGCGGATGCTGTTGGCGCCACCGATGTAGAACTGTTCGCTGTAGGGCATCACCTCGGAGTTTCCGTAGGCATACCCCACGCCGACGAGGAAGCGGGTTGCGAGCCAGTTGTTGCGGCGGCCGATGCGGTGGTAGAACTTCACTTCGCTGACCTCCTTGACGAACTGCGAGAACTGGTTGCCGAAGAGGAGCTGGGGTTGGCGTTCTCCGAAAGCCCGAAGGATGCCCGAGAGGAGGTTTCCGGCGGAGGAGAGGCTGTTCTGCCAGTAGAAGCGGCGGTTTCCGGTCGCGCCGTAGGTTTTGTCGAAGGTGTAGGTATAACTGATCGAGGGTACGAACTGGTTTCGGAAACTCATGGCGATGGAGGGGTTCTCCTCCATGGTCTGATCGAAACTGGCGGTGGTATGGAGCAGCCGGTTGTAGGTGAGTTTGAAGACCGTGAGGGCGTGGTGGCTGTAGGGGGATGTCTGGAAGTTGTATCCTGCCGAGCCGCTGAAGGCGATCAGATGGAAGAAGCGGGGCCGGTTCATCAGGTCGACACCCAACTGGAAGGCGGTGCTTCCGGGATAGCGCAGTCGGCGGACCCACGCCTCGGGCAGCAGCAGCCGGGGGAGGTTCAGGTTCGCATTGAGCCCCAGTTCGTAGGAGTTGAGTCGGGAGGAGCGTCCTCCGGAGTTTTTGTTTCCGGTCTGCCACTCGTAGGAGCCGTTCAGCTTGACGTCGAGGACCTCGCCGCCGCGGAAGAGGTTGTTGTTGCTGACCTTGAGGGTGATGCCGGGTCCGATGAAGCTGTTGGACTTGGAGGTGACGTCGGTTTCGAGTGCGACCTCCAGCGGGTAGTCGAACTGGGCGTCGATGGCGACGTCGAGCGAGTCTCCGCCGTGCAGCGAATCGAGCGGCGTGACGGAGAGACTGACCGATCGGAAGATGCCGAGTTTGTTGAGTTCGGTCTGGGTCCGGTTCTGGGCCTCGACGGTGAAGAGCTCCCCGGGACGCAGCGTCAGGGTCCGGGCCAGGAGCCGCGGCCGGATCTTCAGGGGCTGCTGGGCGAATACCGTGGCGTTGCGGAGGCGGAGCGTATCGACGGGCCCGGGGCGGAGGTTCCGGAGGCGCACGGTGACATCCCCCACGCGGTAGGGCTTGAGGGCCGTGGCCGGGAGATTGGGCTTGAGCTGGAGTCGCAGGTCGACCTGCTGGCGGCGCTGGGTCGTATCGGCGAGGTATTCGAGGTATTCGGGGCGGAAGTAGTAGTATCCGCGGTTGCGGAGAATCCCGGCGATCCGCTGCTGCTCGGCGGTCAGCGTGTCGAGGTTGTACTGGGCTCCGATGCGGATCAGGGAGGTCTGTCGGAGGCTGTCGATGAGCCGGTCCATTCCGGGATGCGTCTGCGGATAGTCGATGCTGCCGAAAAACCAGGGCGGAGCGATGCGGAGCGAGTAGTCGACCTTCGCCTTGCGCCCGTGCTTGCGGTAGCGCAGGGAGTCCGAGACGCTGGAACCGAAATAGCCGTGGTTTTCGAGGGCCTGTTCTGCGATCCGGGTTCGGACACCGGGCTGAACCTTCGAGATGAGGACGGGCTCTTTGGCCAGGCGTCGGTAGAACCAGTATTTGAAACCCTTTTCGCGGGGGGTGTAGCAGTAGTTCCAGGCCCACAGACCGATCGGGAGCGGGGTGCGCAGATAGGGGCTGTAGAGCGGGTTGTTGGGGGCCACGGAGAGGGGTTCGCGGGCGGCGCTTTCGGCCTCGGCGGAGAGTACGACGCCCGAATCGGGGTGGATGCGGATGTGCTTCACCCCGGTGTAGAGCACCTCACCCTCCGCGATGCGGCGGGTCGTGGAGCAGGCCCCGAGCAGCAGCAGCCCCACGGCGATGAGTACACGCCGGATCCTATTTCGCGTCGTCTTCATGTCGTTTCTGTTTTTTGGCATCGGGTTTCGACGACCGGAAGAGGTCGCCGAGACGCGAGAGGCGTTTGCGGATGACGAATCCGACGCCGGTTTCGGTAATTTCGCCTTCGAGGATGCTTTCGTATCCGGTATGCCGGAAGAGTCGGATGTACATGTTGTCGCGTTTGTCGAGCATGTATTCGATCGAGATGTCGTCGATGAGGTTCTCCTTGAGGTTCTGGGTCGGGTCGGTGTCGGTGCTGAACTTGCCGCCGATGACGGCGCGGATGCGGTTGCTGAAGAGGTTTTTGGAGAGGCGGTAGGAGTAGTCGGTTCGCTGCCCGTTGGGGTCGTCCTGCCCGTAGGAGTCGATTCCGAAGGAGAGGTCCACCCCCTTGAGACTGTTCTGCGCCCACTGGTTCAGTTCGTTCTGGATGAAGGTGTTGAGCGGATTTTCGGTGCTGACCCTGGCCGTCGTGCCGGGACCCGTGTAGGTGTTGTATATCAGGAGGTTCATGGCCTGATTGGCCCGCTGCTCGGCGGTGAGGGAGTTGAGCTGGTTCTGCATCGTGAGGTCTTCGGGCGCCGCGAGGTCGAAGCTGATGGCCAGATCGGTAAGCGTGTTGCGGATGTTGATCGAGATGTCGAAGCTGACGGCCCGCGTCTCCTGCCCGTCGGACGAGGAGGAGACGTTGGCGCGGACGCTCTCCACGGCAGTGATGTTGAACGAGGGGTCGGCCGGATCGCCTACCCATTCGACATAGCCGCCGGGCTTGATCTTGAAGACCTTCTGCGCAATGACGGGCGGGTTGTACCGGACGGTTCCGCCCGAGAGGACGTATTTCCCCGCGAGGCGCATGTCGCCCAGGGGGTTCATCGTGTAGGAGAGGTTCCCGCCGCCGCGCAGGTCGATGCGGTTGCTTCCGTCGGTGGAGAGGTCGACGGCGGCCTTGACGTCGTTGTTGATGTCGACGTTCAGGGCGATGTCCAGCCCTCCGATCTTCACGGGCGGGAGCTCTTCGAGGGGCTCCTGCGCGTCGAGATCGCGGAAGGAGACGAACGAGACGACATTTTGCGACTGCTCCTTGACCTCCATCGGGGAGCTTTGCATGACGTAGTTGATGTCTGTACCGCCGAGCAGGGCGACGTTGCCGCGGACCGCGAGTTCGTCGAAGGGGCCCTTGACCGAGGTGTTCAGGTCGAGATAGGCCTGGCCGTAGACCGTGGTCTGCTCCTTGCGGGGGACGTTCACGAATTGAAAATCCGCGGCCCGCAGGGTGAGGTCGGCGCTCATGCGTGCGAAATCCGTGAGATTGACCTCTCCGTTGATCGTCAGCGGCTTGCGGTTCGGGGCGAGGATGGCGTAGCGGTCGAAGAGCAGGCGGCTGCGGTCGAAACGGAGGGTGTCGTCGGCGAGCGTGAATGCGGTGCCGATCATCGGGACGCGGAGCTGCGTGCCGGCGAACTGCAGCCCTCCGTCGAGAATTGGTTTTTGGGGCGATCCCGTAGCGCGAATCTCTGCGGAGAGCCTGCCCGAGAGCCGCAGCAGCTCTTCGGGAAGGAAGAGATTGAGGCGCTGCAGGGGAAGCCCCGGGATGTCGAGCGAAGCCGTGAGGGGATTTTCATCCGCTTTCCGATAGCGGGCTGAGGCCGCCAGCACCTCGATGGAATCGAGCGAGAGCCGGGCTTCGGCCTGCTGCCCGGCGCCTTGCGCATAACGGGCCGCGAGCGCCACATCCCCGAATCGCTGCCGGTCGTAGGAGAGCCCGGCGACGGAGACCCTCCCCTGCATCCCGAGCGTATCGGCGCCCAACCTCAGGGTGAGATCGGTGCTGAGGACACCGTCGACGGGCGGCGCCGAGGGGAGCAGTTCCAGGATGGTCCCGATCCCCAGCCCGGCCGTTTCGAAGCGAATTCCGTCCGCCGAACCATCCCCGGGGAGCGAATGGATGGCGAACCGTTGCTCGCCACGGGTCAGATCGAGGTCGGCCTCGATCCTGCGGTCGAAGCGGTAGACGAGGTAGTTGCCGGGATTGACGGCCCAGGGTTCGAATCCGAATTGCGGATCGGGCCCGAGCGTTACGCGGACGAGGGAGTCGTTCCATGCGGCGTCGATCTGCGAGCGCAACCCTTCGCGGCCGCTGCGGTCGCGCTGGTAGAGGTTGGCCCGGGCGGTATTCTGTACGATGTTGCCGTAGACGCCGGCGGCGGCCAGGTGGTCGAGATTCCCGGGGGCGTTGGCCACCCGGAGGGCGTATTGCAGCCGGGGCCCGTTCTGGCGCATCGACACCTCCACACTGTCGAGGCGGATGCCTCCCGATGTCAACCCTTCGACCTGCAGCCCGAGCGCCACGGGCAGCGAGTCGCCCTTCGCGCCGCGCATCTCCAGCCGGCGGAATGCCACCTGCTTCGTGCGCAGGAAGTTGTTCAGGATGTTGTTCCTTCCGGCCGAGAGCTGCAGCCGGAAGTCGGGCAGGGCGGGTCTCAGCGAATCCATGTCGAGCCGTTGGGCCCGTATCTGCTGCATCAGCACTTCGATGCTCCGGGGCAGGGCCGCTTTCAGCGAATCGAGTGCCTCCGGGGTCCGGAACTCCAGGCGCAAATCCCCCGATTGCATCTCGGCCCGGGTCTCCGTCGAGTCGGTGCGGAAGGCCGCACTGGTGGGGCGAATGCGATCGATCTGCGTGCCGGTCCGGATGGTGATGCTGTCCAGGGCGATCCGGGCGTCGTAGCATCCGGGGCCGTCGGCCGAGGCTTCGGCATCGAGGAGGAACAGCCCGCCGATCGGCTCGGCAACGACGCCCAATGCCGCAAGGTCGAACCACCCGACCTGCCCGGCAATCCGGGCCTGCTGCCGCTTTTCGCTCAACACTCCTTCGATTCCGAGCGCAAGCCGCAGGGCCGAATCGCGGTCCTCGATCCGTCCGGTCAGCCGTCCCTCCGCAAGCCCAGCCTCCACGCCGAGCCCGCCGAAGTCGTGCCCGCGATACTCCGCCCGGGCAACCTCCAACCGGAGCTCTCCCCGGGTTCCGGCCGCCAGCGGATCGAACCCTTCGCCTTGTGCGCCGAGCGTTAGATCGAGCCTGCCGAGCGAATCGGACGGCAGAAAACTCCCCACCGGGAAACTGTCGCAGCGAATCGTCGCCTCGTAGGCCTTCCGCGGTGTGTCGAACCGGCCCTGCAACGCGATGCGGCCCGTTCCGGCTCCGTCCGTTCCGGTTTCGCCGGCTTCGCGCCGTCCCGTCCCGGCCGTCAGCACCGAAGCCAGCGAATAGACCTCGCGCTCGGCCGTGGCCGAACCCTCCCAGGCGATTCGCTTCGGGAGTGCCGCCCTGCGGCGCAAGGCCGTGTCGGGCAGCATCTCCAGCAGGAATGCCGGATTGCGGAGTGCCCCCTGGAATCGGGCCGAAGCCGCCAGCCGCTTCGGATCGAGCGGATGGCGGGCCTTTCCGTCCAGCGAGAAGGTGAGCCATTCGGGAGAGGAGAGCTTCACCCCGATCTTTTCGAGCTCCTCGATCCGTCCCGTCGTGGCGAGCTGCAGCCGCAGCAGCCGGTTGTCCAACGGGGCGGGGATCGCCGCAGGGGCGATGAGCTTCAAATCCCGGGTCGCCACTTCGGCCGTCAGATCGGCTGTCAGCGGCGTGGCCGGTTCCATCTGCAGGATGCCTGCTCCGGCCGTCAGGTCGGCCGTCAGAAGGGAGTATGACGTGGCGAGTTCGAATCCCGAGAGCGAAATCCCCTCCGCCCCCATTTCGAAATGCCCCTGTGTTCGTTCGACCGTAAGCCCGCAGCGTTCGGTGAAGGCCAACTGCCGGATCTGCAGGGCGACCGCTCCGCCGCGGTTGTAGAGCGAGTCGACCGTCAGATCGACCCTGTCGAGGACGATCCGCCCGGGATCGAACCCCTCCGCCGGACGATGCCCCGCAACCCCGTAGGTGACCCGGTTGTCGGCGAATGCCAGTTCCCCGATCCGGATGCACCACGGTTCGGATGCTGCTGTCGGTTGGGGTGTTGCTTCCGCTTCCGAGCGGGCCGGGCGTTCGTTGGCTTCCGGTATGGCGCTCTTTTCTATGCTTGCCGCTTCCGTCGCTCCCGTTTTCTCGGAAATCTCGGGCGTCGCGGCTGCTCCGACTTTCCCGGTTGCGGGCGGAGCGACGAGGTAGGCATAGTCGCCCCGGTCGATCCATACGCGGGTCACGGCAACCTGCTGGCTGTCGAGCCGCACCCGACACTGCTCCACACTCCCTTCGGCCAATTGCACCGACAACTCCGGATCGACCCCCTCCGGCCCTATTTCGAAGGCCGTGCGGCGGATCGAGAGGGTGTCGAGGTCGATGACCCAGCGCAACGGAGCGGTGGAGTCGGGTTTCTCTTCGACTGTCGGCTTCCCGGGATGGAGAAGGAGGACGGCGCTGTCCAGGGCGATGCGTCGGACGGCGGCCTTTTCGTGCTGCAGGTCGGCTCGCAGCCGCTCGACGGCCAGCAACCCGGCCGCCATCCGCAGTTCGAATCCCGTCGCCGTATCCCGGTAGCGGGCTGCCAGACGTTCGATTTCGAACGCCCGGACAACCGCCCGCTTGCGGACCAGCGGCCAGGGGTCGACCTCCAGGGCGATCCGTCCGCAGTCGACGAGCGTATCGACCCGGTCGACCAGTCGGATCTGCGCGATGTCGATCCGCAGGGGGAATCGCAGCCGGAACCGTTCGATGGAGAGCTCCATTCCGACAGCTTTCGAGACGACGCGCTCGGCTTTGCGCACGAGGTCCTTCTGCACGGCGGGCACGTAGAGCGAGGCGATGCCGAGCAACAGCAGCAGAACGATTGCAAGCACTCCCCGAAGGGTATATTTGAGGATTTTTTTCACGATTGGCCGTCGCTGCGGAATTACCCTGCAAGGTACAAAAAGCGGACGATTAAACCAATCGTCCGCCCGTAAAAAACAGTCCTATGCATACCGGATTTCGCTTCCGGTGCTCCGCTTCGCGCCGTCGAACCGTGCTATTGGCGGGCCCGGTACTGGGACGGAGACATGCCGGTGTTGCGTTTGAAGTAGCTCCCGAAGAACGACTGGTTGGGGAAGTTCAGCGCATAGGCAATCTCCTGCACGCTCATGTCCGAGTATTTGAGCAGCGTTTTGGCTTCGAGGATCACGTAGCTGTCGATCCACTCCGAGACCGATTTTCCGCTGATGCGTTTGATCAGTGTGGTGAGGTACTTGGGGGTAATGCAGAGCTGGCGGGCATAGAATCCGACACTCCGCTCGCGTTTGTAGTTCTCGTTGAGCAGGCGGGTGAATTGCCTGAAATGCTCTTTGGCACGGTCGTGGGCCGGGTTTTCAACTTCGGGATGTTCCGCGAGGTAGTGGCGGAGGATCTCGCCGACCTTGTAGATGGTTCCGGTGATGAGTCCCCCGATGATTTCGGTCGAGAATTCGCTCTCCGGAGCCTTGAGCTCCTGTTCGATCAGGGCGATGAAACTCCGCAGGGCCTGGCATTCGTCGTGCGAGATCTCCAGACAGGGATAGGATGTAAATTGCAGGAGCAGCGGCAGCAGGTGTTTCGTGTCGATGTTGATGCGCTTGATGAAGTCGGGCGATATGGCGATGACGTGTACGTTCAGCCGTTCGACCGATCGGGCCTGGAGGATACTGTTGGGCCCGAAGATGAACATCGTATCCTTTTTGATTCGGAATTCCTGGAGATTGAGCAATCCGGACGATTCGCCTTCGGTCCCGACTCCGATGATGAACGCATCGATTCGACACGGATCCCGGAATGTCTGCAGATGGGATTTGGTGCTGGCGGCGATGCATTCGCCCATTATCCCCGGCCTGTTTTCGCCTCCGGATATGGAGATGAGTTCCTGAAGCGTAAAGCGGGTGATGGGGGTTTCCCGGATCTCGTTGTTCATAATTTCGTTCAGTTAGGGTTTGTAATATGGTACTATAACGATAAAGTGTGCCGAAAAGTCTTTTAAGGCGAAAGAATGAACACTTCACGAGTCGTTTTGAAGGTCGTGTTTCGAAAAACGGACGCCGAACCATCAGGTTCGGCGTCCGTTCGGGTATATTGGCCTCTGTTCTCAGCCCTCCCCTTCCAGCTTATTCGGCGGCAGGTGCAGGCGTCGTGGCGGCTGCGGGCGTATCGGTGATTCCGAGCTCCTTCTTCACTTCGGGAGCGATGTCGGTCAACGTAGCCTCATCGAAGTATGCCAGCGACCCCGTCGAGGTGTCGAAAACGACGAGATATCCGCCGGCTGCCGAGATCTTGTCGATGGCATTCTTGGCCTTCTCGATGATCGGGGCGAGGAGTTCGTTCTGCTTCTTCTGATACTCCTGCTGAGCGCGCTCCTGGAATTCGCGGATTCGGGCCTGCAGGTCGTTGAGATCCTTCTCCTTCATCTCCTTGGCCATGTCGTTCATGGTGTTGAAGTTCTTCTGGAAGTCCTGCAGTTTGGTGTTGAATTCGACGTTCATCGTCTCGATGTTGTCCTGCAGCTCCTTGGCATAGGCCTCCATATTGGTCTGCATGGTCTTGGTTTCAGGCATCGACATGATGATCTCCTGCGTGTTGATGCGTCCGAATTTCTGCGCGAAGAGCGACGTGGACCCCATCAACAGAGCGATGGCAAGGGTTAATTTAAGAGCTTTTTTCATACGTTTATCAGTTAATGTTTTGATGTCGGTTTATTTTTTCAGGCGGTCGATCACCTGTTGCGTGCGCTCAACCGAGGGGTTGTTGTAGAGCAGCGTGGGGTTGTTCGAGGAGTCGAGGACGAGATCGGCTCCAGCCTCTTTGGCATAGGCCTCAATGGCGGCGAAGACCTCTTTCTGGATCGGCGAGATCTTTGCGATCCGGGTTTTCATCAAGGTACCCTCCTGTCCGAAGAGGCTTTCCTGATACTCCTGGGCCTCTTTCTCCTTGTCGAGGATGGCATTTTCGCGGGCCTGGCGAGCTGCCGAGGAGAGCGAAGCCTTCTGATACTGGTAGTTGTTGTAGAGGGTCTCTACCTCGGCGAATTTTTCATCCACCTGTTTCTGATACTGTTTGGCGAGCGAATCCAGCTCTTCGATGGTGTTGTTGTAGGCGTCTATCGACTTGAATATCTTCTCGCTGTTGACGACTATGTAATTTTGTGCCGAGAGGATTCCTGCGGACAGCACACCTGCTGCCAATAAAATCAGCCGTTTCATAATCTGAAATTTTAAGTTATCGATTCCGGTATTCCGGAGATGTTGTCATAAATATAACTCTTTTCTTTCAAATTTATTGCCATCCGGCCGATTTTAGAACTGCTGACCGAGAACGAAGTGGAACTGGCTGCCGCTCTTGGTGGTGGAGTTTGCGGGGGGATCGAATCCGTAACCCCAGTCGATACCGAGCATACCGACGACGGGCAGATAGAGCCGCACGCCGAAACCGGCCGACCGTTTGATCTTGAAGGGCGAGAACTCCTTCCAGGAGTCGAACGCGTTACCGCCTTCGAGGAATCCGAGGACATAGATCTGCGACGAGGGTTTCAGGATGATCGGGTATCGCAACTCGGCGGTGTACTTGTTGTAACCGCGGGAGTAGTAGTTCGAGGGATCGAGGGCGCCGTCTTCGTAACCGCGCATGGCGATGATGTCGATACCGTAGATGTTGTAACCGGACATGCCGTCGCCACCGACTTCGAAACGCTGGAAGGGCGAGACCTTGTTTTTGTTGTAGCTGCCGAGGTATCCCATCTCGGCCTTGAGCATCAGCACGAGGTTCGAGTTGTTGAGGAATCCCTGGAACCACTGGGCCTTGAACTGCCACTTGTGGAACTCGATCCAGCGGTAGCGGTCCTGGTCGCTCATCGACTGGTCGGAGTAGTCCTTGCCGTCCCAGAGCGAGTAGGGGAGCGTGGCCTGTACCGAGGCGCTGAACTCCGAACCGCGGCGCGGATAGATGGGCTGGTCGACGGAGTTGCGGCCGAAGACGAGTTTCAGCGAGAGGAGGTTCGAGTTACCGTTCTCGACGACGAATCCGGTCCAGTTCTTGAGGTTGTATCGTTCGTAGCTGGCCTCGGCGTAGAAGGTGAAGTAGGGGTCGGGCCAGTTGAGTCGTTTTCCGAGACCCGCGGCGACACCGTACGTCCGGAAGTATTGCGTGGCGGTCTGCCAGATGTAGTATGCGTTGTTCTGCTCGGAGATGTGGGCCGAGAAGGTGAACGAGTTGGGCTTCTTGCCGCCGAGCCAGGGGTCGGTGAAACTCAGGGCGAAAGCCTTGTAATAGGTACCGTTTGTCTGAGCCGAGAGCGAGAGCCGCTGGTTTTGCCCCATGGGGTAGGGTCTCCAGGCCCCCTTCTTGAAGAAGTTCTTGACCGAGAGGTTGTTCAGCGTGATGCCGACGGATCCCACGAAGGTTCCCGATCCCCAACCGCCGGCGATATTGAACTGGTCGGAAGCCTGCTCTTCGAGGGGCCAGTTGATGTCGACGAGTTCGTTCGTGACGGGTTTGATGTCGGGCATGATGGCCTCGGGGTTGAAGTGCCCCATGGATCCGAGCGTACGGATGGTCTGCATCAGCAGCGAGCGGTTGTACAGCTCGCCCGGGCGGGTGTAGAGCTCACGACGGATGACCTCGTCGTCGACGCGCTGGTTTCCGGAGATTCCGACGTTGTTGATGGTGAACTGCTTGCCCTCGAAGACCTTGACTTCGATATCGATCGAGTCGGCGCCGATGATCGTCTCGGCGGGTTCGATCTGCGACATGAGGTATCCCTCGTTCTGATAGAGCGACGACACGGACATTTCGTCGGGATTGGTCTCCTTGCCGATACCGAGCCGCTTGTGCATGGATTTCTTGTCGTAGGTGTCGCCCTTCTTGACGCCGAACATGCGTTGCAGGGCGTCGGTTTCATAGACGGAGTTTCCGACCCACGAGACATTGCGGATGTAGTATTTGTTGCCTTCGGAGACTTCGAGGTCGATCCCGATGCGTTTTTCGTTGATCGGGTAGATCGAGTCGCGGATGATGTTGGCGTTTCGGTAGCCCTTCGAGTTGTAGAAGTCGATGAGGAGCTCCTTGTCGGCCTCGTAATCGGACTCGTTGAGTTTGGCGCCCTTGAAGAAGTTGATGGACTTCTGGTGTGTTTTCTTGAAGGTACGGCGCAGGCGTTTGTCCTTGAACTGGTCGTTTCCGATGAAGTTGATCTGTCCGATCTTGACCTTGTCCTTGCGGTCGATCAGGAAGGTGACGTTGACGGCCTGTCCGGGGCGCAGGGTGTCGTTGTCGATCCGCACGTCCACTTCGGCGTTTCGGAAACCCTTTTCGGCCCAGTAGTCGCGGATGAGTTTCTTGTTCTTGTCGATGACGTAATCGGAGAGTTCGCTGCCTCGTTTGAGTTTGAGTTTTTCGAGCAGGTCCTTCTGCTTGCCCTTTGAGATTCCCTCGAAGGCCCAGTTGTAGACGCGTGGCCGCTCCTTGAGGAACACCTCCAGATCGAGGCTGTCGCCGTCGATTTCGGCACCGATCTTCACGTCGGAGAAGAAACGCTGACTCCAGAACCGGGTGATTGCGTTTGCGATGAAGTTGCTGGGCAGATAGATCGAATCGCCCTCGATCAGTCCGGCGGACGACTTCAGCACGTCGGGGTTGAGGTACTTGACGCCGTGGACATTGATCTTTCGGATGTAGTACAGTTTGGGATCTCCGACGCTTTTGAACATCGGTGCGTTTTCGGAGATGGCGGGTTTCGGAGCGGCCGTCGTATCCTGGGGCTGGGGCTCCTGGGCGAATATATTCGAGCAGCACAGCACGAGGAGGGCTGCAGCCGAGAATATCTTACCGGAATAGTTCATCTATGTTCTCTTGTCAAACAAACAAATAACTTCATTTACCTTTTACGAGGCCGAAACGCCGGTCCCGGTGGGCGTACTCATCGATGGCTTTGTCGAACTCCTCTTCGTTGAAATCGGGCCAGAGAACTCCGGGGAACCAGAGCTCGGCATAGGAAGCCTGCCAGAGCAGGAAGTTGCTCAGGCGTTGTTCTCCGCTGGTTCGGATGATCAGGTCGGGGTCGGGATAGGGAGCCGTGTCGAGGTTTTCCGCGACGGTTGCCTCCTGAATCTGGTCGGGGGCGATCTCACCGGCGGCGACTTTTTCGGCGATTCGGCGCACGGCGCGGGTTATTTCGCTGCGCGAGGAGTAGTTGAGTGCGAGGATCAGGGTGATTGTTTTCCCTTCGGCGGTGCGTTGTTCGATTTCGGCGAGGGCCTTTTGGACCTTTTCCGAGAATCGGGAGCGCTCGCCGATCATCCGGACGCGTACCCCTTGTCGGATGAGTTCGGGGGCTTCGTTGACGACGCTCTGGCAGAAGAGTTCCATCAGGGCGTCGACTTCCGCCGAGGGTCGTCCCCAGTTTTCCGTGGAGAAGGCGTAGAGCGTGAGGAACTTCACACCGTGCCGTGCGGCGGCGCGCAGCGAAGCGCGGACGGGTTCCACTCCGGCCGCATGTCCTTCACAACGTTCCAGTCCGCGCAATTCGGCCCAGCGGCCGTTACCGTCCATAATGATGGCGACGTGTTGCGGTATGCGTTTCAATTCGCTCATAGTAGGGCACAAATATAGGGAAAAAATCTGTTAACAGCAGGAAAAATCGGATAAATGATTTGCTGTCCGTTTCATGACGGCTTTCGGAGGGGTCAGCCGCGGATGTCTATTCCCCACATCATCTTATTGCGTAACGTGTCGTAAAATGATATATTGTGCGGGACGGCGAGAAAAATCGGCTGTTCGGCCTTTTGGATGGAGAACGTGGCGCCGTGGGGAATGGGGTAGTTTCGGTTGTCGAGGGTGACGAAGGCGTCGGACCGGCGGGCCTGGACGTGGAAGGTGATGACGCTGGAGTCGGGGATGACCAGAGGACGCATGGTGAGGTTGTGCGAGGCGAGCGGCGCGATGATGAGACACTGGCAGGCGGGGGCCACGACGGGGCCTCCGGCGCTGAGCGAGTAGGCTGTCGAGCCGGTCGGGGTGGATACGATGACACCGTCGCCGTGATAGGTTCCGACCATCTGCCCGTCGACCCAGGTTTCGACGACGATCATCCCGGCGCCGTGGCGCTGGACGGTGAACTCGTTGAGAGCCAGATAGGAATCGGGCTGCTGGGGGAATACGCCCTCGACGTGGAGCAGCGAGCGGGGTTCGGTCTGTATTTTTCCTTCGGCGATCTGCTGGAAGAGGAGTCCGATGTCGCTGTTTGGAGCGCTGGTGAGGAATCCGAGGTGCCCGGCGTTGATCCCCATGACGGGGATCGGGGCACCGTGGAGTCGGTGTACGCCTTCGAGCAGGGTTCCGTCGCCGCCGTAGCAGATCATGAGCGAGTCGGCGGGCTGCTCGCCGACCTGCGGTCCGTAAATTTGCCGGGGCGGGAGATTGCACCCGGTAGCGTGTCGGAGAATGGGCGCAAACTCCACATTTACGGCGAAATCGAATCCGAGGCGTTCGATGGCTCGGAGCATTTCGCGGAGCACTTCGGGTTTGTGGGCGACCCGGGGCCGGGAAAAAAGTATGATTTTCATCGGCGGAGTTTCGAAAAAATCCGTAACTTTACCACGCCGAAGCCCCTTTCCCGGCAGGCGAGCCGTTCCGGGGTGCAGCGGGTGGCTGTCGTTGCAAATATAGTGAAAGGTGAGCGCAGAGGCAAACGAAAACGAAGTTTTCAGGTTTGACTATGCCGAACCGCATCCTATATTCTGTAAATATAGTGAAAGGTGGGCGCAGAGGCAAATGAAAACGAAGCTTTCAGGTTTGACTATGCCGAACCGCATCCTATATTCTACAAATATACGAATAATTTATGACAAAGTTAAGTGTCAATATCAATAAGATTGCCGTGATCCGGAATTCGCGGGGCGGGAATCTTCCCGACGTGGTGCTGGCAGCCACGCGCATCGAAGGGTTTGGCGCCGACGGGATTACGGTGCACCCGCGCCCGGACGGACGCCATATCCGCTATGACGACGTGCGGAACCTGAAACGGGTCCTGACGACGGAACTGAATGTCGAGGGCAACCCGATCCCGTCGTTCGTGGATTTGGTCCTGGAGGTCGCTCCGGCGCAGGTGACGCTGGTGCCGGACGCGCACGACGCCATCACGTCGAATGCCGGCTGGGACACGCTGACACACCGGGAGTTCCTGAGCGACGTGACACGGCGCTTCCACGAACGGGGCATCCGGGTTTCGATCTTCGTGGACCCCGAGCCGGCGATGGTTGCCGGGGCGAAGACGTGCGGTGCCGACCGGGTGGAGCTCTATACGGAGGCCTATGCCCGGGAGTACCCCGAGGATCCCGCGCGCGCCGTGGCATCCTATGTGGCGGCAGCGGAGGAGGCGCGGCGTCAGGGATTGGGACTGAACGCCGGACACGACCTCTCGCTGGAGAACCTGCGCTACTACGTGGAGCGCATTCCGTGGACCGACGAGGTCTCGATCGGCCACGCGCTGATCAGCGATGCCCTCTATTACGGACTGGAAAACACCGTGGGGCTCTATCTCCGCGAACTCAAAAACGTACGAGGATGAAACGCCTGCTGATTCTTGCTGCGGCCCTGTTGCTGACGGGCGCGGCCTTCGCCCAGGGCGAGTACCACTTCCAGCGCCGGAGCCTTTTCGACGTGCTTCCGCTGCATTCGAGCGATATTGTGTTCCTGGGTAATTCGATTACCGACGGCTGCGAATGGGCCGAGTTGTTCGAGAATCGCCACGTGAAGAACCGCGGGATCAGTGGCGACCGTTCGGGGTGGCTGCTCGAACGCCTCGATTCGATCATCGCGGCGCACCCGAAGAAGCTCTTCCTGATGATCGGGACGAACGACCTGGCGGCGGGCATCTCGCCGGATGAGATCGTGCGGAACGTTGCGCGGCTGATCGACCGCTTCCAGACGGAGTCGAAATGGACGAAGATCTACGTGCAGAGCATCCTCCCGGTGAACGGCGTGGACTTCTCGAAGTTCCGGAACCACTACGAACACGCCCACCTGATCGTCCCGACGAACAAGCGCCTCGAAGCGCTGTGCGACGAGAAAGGCGTGCAGTACCTCGACGTGTGGGGGGCCTTGGCCGACCACGACGGAAAACTCGACCGGCGCTACACGAACGACGGGCTGCACCTGATGGGCCCGGGCTATCTGGTGTGGCGGGACGCGATCAAAATCCATGTGAAATAGCCGGTGCCGCTTTCGAATCCGATATTCCGGCGTATTTCGCGCCTTGCCGACGAGCAGGGCGTGCGGGCCTTCGTGGTCGGGGGCTACGTGCGGGACTACTACCTGCGTCGTCCTTCGACGGACATCGACGTGGTGGTCGTGGGGAGCGGCATTGCCTTGGCCGAAGCGCTGGGCCGGGAGTTGCGGACGAAGGTTTCGGTCTTCAAGACCTTCGGCACGGCGATGGTCCGGGCTGGGGGGATCGAGGTGGAGTTCGTCGGGGCGCGGAAGGAGTCCTATACGCGCGATTCGCGCAAGCCGGAGGTCTCGCCCGGGACGCTGGAGGATGACCAGCGGCGGCGGGACTTTACGATCAATGCGATGGCGTGGTCGCTCAACGGGGCGACGTTCGGCGAACTGGTCGATCCGTTCGACGGGATGTCGGACCTGGAGGATTGCATCATCCGCACGCCGTGCGACCCGGACGTGACCTTCTCGGACGATCCGCTGCGGATGATGCGGGCCGTGCGCTTCGCCGCGCAGTTGGGCTTCACGATCGAGGAGGAGACCTTCGATGCCATTGCGCGCAACGCGGAGCGGATCCGGATCGTCTCGCGCGAACGGATTGCCGTGGAACTGAACAAGATCGTGCTGTCGCCGGTTCCGTCGATGGGCTTCGAGCTGCTGGAGATGACGGGGCTTCTGAAGCTGATCTTCCCGGAGTTGCAGGCCCTGAAGGGAGTCGAACGGCGGGGCAAGCACACCCACAAGGACAATTTCTACCATACGCTGAAGGTGCTGGACAACGTTTCGCGGCGTTCAGACGACCTGTGGCTGCGCTGGGCGGCGATCCTGCACGACATCGGCAAACCGCAGACCAAGGCCTACGACCCGCGGGTGGGGTGGACGTTCCACGGCCACGAGGTCGTGGGTTCGAAGATGGTCCCGGGGATCTTCCGCCAACTGAAACTCCCGCTGAACGAGCACATGAAATTCGTGCAGAAACTGGTCTTCCTGCACCTGCGGCCGATCATTCTTTCGGAGGATCTGGTGACGGATTCGGCGGTTCGGCGGCTGTTGTTCGAGGCGGGTGACGACGTGGAGTCGCTGATGACCTTGTGCGAGGCGGACATCACGTCGGGGATCGACGCGAAGGTGAAGCGCTACCTGGCGAATTTCGAACTCGTGCGTCGCAAGATGAAGGACCTGGAGGAGCGCGACCGGATCCGGAACTTCCAGCCGCCGATCACGGGCGAGATCATCATGGAGACCTACGGAATCGGGCCGTGCCGGGTGATCGGCGAGATCAAGGAGGTGATCAAGAATGCGATTCTGGACGGGGAGATCCCGAACGAATACGAAGCGGCCTACGCCCTGATGGAGCGGCTGGCCGCCGAACGGGGACTCGTGAAGGCGGCGCAATAAGCCGCCGGAGAGGAGGGGGAAGAGAAGAAGGCAGAGCCGCCGGATGGAATGAAAAAAGGGTGGACCCGTGTGGTCCGCCCTTTTTGGTAACAGCGGGTGGTGTCTGATGGCGGAGCGGTTTTCGGGAACGGCCCGGCTTGCTCCACTTCGATCCGGCCAGCTCCACTTCGATCCGGCCAGCTCCGGCTCGGTCTGCTTCTCCCGGGCCCGGTTTGCTCCGTTTCGGTCTGCTTCTCCCGGGCCCGGTTTACTCCGTTCCGGCCCATCCTGCTTCTCTCCGGTCCGCCCTGCTCTTCCCGGCGACTATTTCGACTTCTGCGATTGTTCGGCTTCGGCGGCCTTTTTCTGCGCCTGTTCGGCCTCCAACTGGGCGCGGGACTTCG
This sequence comes from Candidatus Alistipes intestinigallinarum, assembly GCA_019115745.1. Lineage (GTDB taxonomy): Bacteria > Bacteroidota > Bacteroidia > Bacteroidales > Rikenellaceae > Alistipes > Alistipes intestinigallinarum. The sequence continues at coordinate 7,666 of DXDA01000010.1, read as the reverse complement.
ACTTGGTGACGAGCCATACGCCGACGAAGACGCAGAGGGCCGCGAATCCCTTGGTCGGGCCGAAGGTGTCGAGCCCGATGGCGACGGTGAAGAGTACGGCGACGAGCGGCTGTACGTAGTTGTACATCGAGACGACGGTGGGCCGCAGGTAACGCTGGGCGATGGGGACCATGAGGTAGGAGATGAACGTGGCTCCGACGACCACGAAGGCGATTCCGCCCCAGGTCCGGGGCGTGAGGGCGGCGTAGTCGACCTCGACGAGCGGGCGGTAGTAGATCCCGACGGCGACGATGGCCGCGAAGAGGAACATCCACTTCATGACCGTCACGGGCGAGTAGCGGACGATGACGTCGCGGAAAGCCGTGAGGTAGGTGGCGTAGCTGATGGCGCTGATGATGCAGAGAACATCGCCCTTGACGCTGGAGGTGTGCCCTGTTCCGTGCTGGCTGACGAGGATGAGGAGCACGGCCCCGGCGCAGCCGAGGAATACGCCCCCGGCCTTGAGCCAGGTGATCGGTTCGCGCAGGAAGAGCGTGGCGAGGAGCATCGTGAGCACGGGGACGATGGTGGCGATGATCGAGGTGTCGATGGGCGAGGTGAGCGACAGCCCCCAGAGGAAGAGCATCTGGTTGAGCTGGATGCCGAAGAGCGAGGCGAAGAAGAGCAGGAGGATGTCGCGCCGCGTGACCCGCTCGCGGGGCAGGAGGAGCGAGGCACCCCAGAAGAGCAGGGCGGCGCCGACCATGCGGTATACGCTCATGGCGAAGGGACTCACGCCTCCGGGATTTGCCGCGGAGACGAGAACGCTTTTGCCGATCGGGGCGTTGAGCCCCCAGATGATGTTGGCGACCCAGAGGGCCGCATGACCTTTGAGTTTTCCTTGGTCCATGTTCGAGACACTTTGAACGCCCCGCCAGGAGGTCTCTTGCTTCTGTTTTCGGCCGCGACGGCGGCACGGAGCGTTGACGACGCGGCAAAGTTAGGGAAAAATTCGGTGCGATAATTGCCCGTGTGCGGAATTGTGAAAAAGACGCACTATCACCTGGACCTGATCTTCGCCAACCTCTTTTTCGGGGCGAACTTTTCGTTTTACGTTTCGCTCACACGCAACTACCTGGATTTCCAGCAGATCTTCATGCTGCAAATTCTTGCTGCGGCGCTGTTTTTCATCCCCTTTGCGCTCTTCACGCGGGGCTTCTGGCGCATGGGCCGGCGCGATGCGGGGCGGATTGTGGCGGTTTCGCTGCTGGTGGTCTACGGTTGGATGTACCTGTTGCTGTGGGGATCGTCCTATACGACGCCGATCGACGCCTCGGTCATTGCAACGCTGGGCCCGGCCTTCACGCTGATCCTGGACCACCTGCTCCATCCGCACCGCTACCTGCCGGGACGGCTGGTCGGGGTGCTTGCCGCACTGATCGGGGCGGGAATCCTGCTCTTCAACGAAGGCTTCGACCTCACGCACGGCAGCCGCGCCGAAGGGAATCTTTTCGTGCTGCTGGCGGTGGTGGCCATTGCGGTCAACACGGTGCTGATCAAACCGCAGTTGGAACGTCTCGGGACGCTGGTGGTGATGGGGTGGTACTACATCATCGGACTGGCCGTGACGGCCCCGTTTTTCTGGCGATACATCGATCATACGGATTTTCTGCGGCTGCCGCTGTCGGCACAGGCCGAACTGGCCTACATCCTGATCCTGGGGACGGTGCTGCCGATGTACCTGCTCTACCGGGGGACGGAGAAACTCACCTCGGTGCATACGGCGCTCTACCGCTACATCCAGCCGTTGACTGCCGGACTGCTGGCCGTCACGCGGGGACAGGCGCACTTCAACGCGGTGAACCTCACGGCCGCGGGATTCATCTTCACGGGGGTGATTCTCGTGGTCGCGGGGTATCGCTACAGCCGGAACCTGCGCAGCGACGGCCGCCTGCCGCCCTATTCGGCCGTGAGCCGACCGCGCCAGGCGTCGGGAACGGGGCGGCTGCACTGATTCGGGAAGTCGAAGACGACCATGATCGAACGGCTTTCGCTGCGAACCTCCTCGCCGACGAGGAGTTGCTGGAAGAGCGTCAGGCTCTTGTTTCCGACCCGTTCGCAGGTGGTCGTGACCTGCACCGGATCGCCCATGCGGACCTGCCCCATGTAGGAGGTGGAGGTCGAGACGGTGACGATCCTCAGGTCGCCCAGCAGGGCATCGGCGCCGAGCACCTTTTCGTAATACGCTACCTTCCCGACGTCGAAATACATCTGCTGGGCGACGTTGTTCACGTGCTGAAAGGGGTCGATGTCGGAGAACCGCTTCTGAATGGGAGTCGTCAGGGTTCGTGCCATCTTACTCGCGGATGATTTTGACCTCGCCGCCCTCACCGAAGGCGATGATCGAGGAGGCTTTGCGGGTGGGCCGTCCCTCGAAGCGGGGGTTTACGACGAAATCCACCCCGTCGACGATCTCGCGGGTGACGTCCTGCAGTCCGACGGCGGTCGGCTCTCCGGAGATGTTGGCCGAAGTCGAGACGATGGGCTTCCCGAATGCGCGGAGCATCCGGCGGCAGAATTCGTGGTCGGGGATCCGCACGCCGAGCGTCCCTTCGTCGGGAATGAGGTTCGGGGCGACGCCCGCGGCTCCGGGGAGGATGGCCGTCAGGGGGGAGGTGGCCATCTCCATGACTTCGAAGGCGATGCCGGGTGCGCGGTTGACGTAGCGGACAACCATGTCGGCCGAGGCGCACAGGACGAGCATCGACTTTTTGTTTTCGCTGCGTTTGAGACGGTAGATGCGGTCGACGGCCTCGGCATTGGTCGCGTCGCACCCCAGGCCCCAGACCGTATCGGTGGGATAGAGAATGATCCCGCCCTGGCGGAGCGTGCGTACGGCCTCGTCGACCTCCCGCATCAGGGCTTCGTCGCGTTTCTCTTTCTGGTTCTGGATGTTCTGCATGGCCGGGCTATTTTTTGAGCGGGAGTATCTCGATCCAGTAGTCGTCGGGATCGTTGATGAAGTAGAGCCCCATGTCGTGATTCTCGAAGCAGACGCAGCCCATCGAACGGTGGTATTCACGGATGGCGTCGTAGTCTCCGGCCACGCGCAGGCAGAGGTGGCTTTCGTTTTCGCCCAGTTCATAGGGCGTTGCGGCGTGGTCGCGCAGCCAGGTGAGTTCGAGCTTGAAGGGCGACTCTCCGTCGCCGAGGAAGACGAGCTCATAGGCTCCGTCGGCAGCCTTTTTGCGACTGATCTCCTTGAGTCCGAGCACCTTGTCGTAGAATTCGATGCTGCGGTCGAGGTCGGTGACGTTGATGTTGAAATGGTCGAAACGGCTTTTGATTTCCATGGTTTTCATTTTTTGTTTTTCGGACGGATCCGGGACCCGGGGAGCTGCCGGTCTCTGCCGGCGCCCGCCGCCCGGACAATTTCTGCCGGGGCTCGGGAATCGGCTTTTGCGGGGCGGAGCCGCTGCAAAAATAGGAAAAACCCGGGACAAATCCGCCGTTTCGGGGCAAAAGCGGCCGAATATTTTGGGGATGAATTCCGTTTTTTTCTTGTGAATTTTATACCTTTGCAGTCTGAACGAAAAAAATCCGAAAAAATTCATAATTTATGGGAAGAGCCTTTGAATACCGCAAAGCGCGGAAACTGAAGCGTTGGGGTCACATGGCCCGGACCTTCACGAAACTGGGTAAGGAGATCGAAATTGCCGTGAAGGCGGGCGGAGCCGATCCTTCGGGCAATACGCGCCTTCGCATTCTGATCCAGAACGCCAAGGCGGAGAACATGCCCAAGGAGAATATCGAGCGTGCGATCAAACGCGCCACGGAGAAGGATGCCGCCGACTACAAGGAGGTGATCTACGAAGGATACGGACCTCACGGCATTGCGTTCCTGGTGGAGACGGCGACGGACAATACGAACCGGACGGTGGCCAATATCCGGATGCACTTCAACAAGTGCGGCGGAACGCTGGGCAACAGCGGTTCGGTGGGCTTCCTGTTCGACCACAAGTGTGTCTTCAAGTTCAAGGCCGGGGATGCCGATCCCGAGGAGCTGGAGCTGGAGATGATCGACCTGGGCGTCGACGAGTTCTACCCCGAGGAGGACGGCATTACGGTTTATGCTCCCTACGAGTCGTTCGGAGCCATCCAGAAGTGGCTGGACGACAAGGGGCTGGAGATCATCTCGGGTGAATCGGTCCGCATCCCGACCGATACGAAGGAGCTCGATGCCGAGGGCCGCGAGTCGGTGGAGAAGCTGGTCGAGAAACTGGAAGAGGACGACGATGTGGTGAATGTCTACCACACGATGAAGGAGGCCGACGAGGAGTAGTCTCCGAGGCGAAGGGCGCGGAAATCGCCCGGCTGCCGACAGCCAACGAGTCCCGAAGGGTGACGGATCCGATCCGTCACGCTTCGGGACTTGCTTTTCCGGGGTCGGGGGCCGGGACGTCGGGGGCTGCGGGTTATTCGAAACGGACGAACTTTTCGCCTTCGGTCAGACAGAAGGGACAGTAACGGTCGAGATACTCCGTGGCGTAGAGGTTTCCGCAGACGGGACATACGGCGAATGCGCACTCCCGGCTGCCGGGCCGGCACTCCAGCAGGAAGATGCTCTTCAAGTCAGCGGCCGAGGTCCAGACCAGCGTCCGGGCGGCATATCGGTTGCCGCGAGTCATGGCTCGGCGGATCTCGGCGTCGCGGTCGGCGATAATTTCACTCCAGGAGGCCTTTCGGATGTTCCGGGGCGTGCGCGGCGAATCGCGGTAGAGCCAGACGAGGATGCCGGCCGCTATGGCGAACAGCAGAAGAAGCAACGTCTTGTGAAGATTCATGGCAGGACGGTTTCGGGGAAAACGATATGTTCGGTGCGGAGCATTTATTGTGCCATAGGGCGGGAAGTCTGTTCCTCCGTGCCGATTTTGGGGGGATATTTTGGAAATCCCGATCCAATTCCTATCTTTGTAAACCGCGCTTTTGCGGAAAAAAGAGTGCCTATGAAATCGAAACTGCGACTTTTTGCGCTGATGTTTTTGGGAGTATTGCTCTCGGTCTCCTGCTCGAAGAAGGAGGAGGGCGGCAGTGGTGGCGACGGAGGTAATGGTGGAGATGGCGGGGAGATCCCGACGGCCACCTATGGCTGGAAACTCACTTCGTGGAACGGCGGAACGGCGATTGACGGATATGTCTACCTGCAGTTTGCCGATGACGGAACCTTTACGCTCTACCAGCAGATCGGCGAATCGACCAAGGCCGGTTACGAGAGACTCACGGGGACGTACGTGATCGAGAACGACCCGGATTCGAACCGGATCATCTCCGGACGTTACTCCGACGATACACCTTGGAAGGATACCTATATTATTGAGACCTGGACGGATGCGGAGATTCGTTGGCGGGCGGTTTCGGATGCTGCCGTTTCGATCTATACCTGGTCCGAGATTCCGGATTATGTGACGGCTTCATCGGTTTCGACGACATCGCGGAGTGCGGTTCCCGAGCAGCGGTTCCTCTGATCGGGACAGACATCCGTATGGAAAAACGGGCTGTCGGCCAATGGCTGACAGCCCGTTTCTCTGTGTGATGTCCGACCGTTGGTTCTCCTTTTCTTCATCACCACCCCGGCTTGTTGCGGCCGGTTCGGGCTCAGAATGCGGCACAGACCTCGATGCCGAAGGTCAGTTTGTGGAGCGATTCGTCCGAGGAGCGGGAGAGGCCCGGGGCCAGGTCGTAGTCGGCGGAGAATCGCACGCCGAGATTCTGCATGGCGAGGTAGTTCATCGAGATGCCGGTACCTACGGCCAGACCGTTTCTTCCGGGAAGGGTCCTCAGATGGGTTTCGCAACTCTTGTAGAATTCGTATCCGGCGAGGAGTTTGCTGCCGACCTGCCAGCGCAGCGAGATCGGATAGGAGACATAGGGACCGATGTAGACGGATGCGCTTTCGAGGTTGTCGTCCTGAATCCGGCCGTTGACCTCCATGCGGAGGTTCGAGCAGGCGAGCCGTCCTCCGATTCCCCAGTAGGGGGATGCGAACCAGGCGCCCTGGACGGAGGAGGTAGGCCCGGAGAAGAACTTCATCTGCATTCCCGCATAGGGTTTGTAGGTTCCCGGGACGGCGGTTATTCCGATTCCGAACCCGAGGAACGAGGGGTGTCGGTAGCGGTCGTAGACCGAGAAGGTTTCGTGGATGTTAAGCCCCTTCTCCTTGAAGATGAGGTCGGCGAGGAAGTATCCGAATTCGGTGGCGAGGATTCCGATTCCGGCCCCGACCATGACGTCGCTCATCCAGTGGCGGTTGTTGAGCTGCCGGGTGACTCCGGTAGCGGTGGCGACGGCATATCCGCCGATGCTGTACCAGGGGCTTCGGTGTCCGTACTCCTTGTGGAGCATGGTTGCGGTCATGAAGGCGGTTGCGGTGTGTCCCGAGGGGAAGGAGTTGCGGGAGGAGCCGTCGGGCCGTCTCACGCGGCAGGTGTACTTGAGCGAGTTGACGGCGATGGCCATCAACCCGGCGGAGAAGGCGTCGGAGACGAGCATCCGGCCCCAGGAGCTTCGGCTTTGGACGCCGCAGGCCTTCATGGTGAGCATCGCCCCGGCGGGAGCATACTGGAGCCAGTCGTCATACTCCTGGTGGAACGACTGGGCGTATCCGTTGCGGAGCCGTCGGAAATCGGAGTCGTAGGACTGCATGACGACGCCTCCGACGATCAGGGGCACTCCGACGTAGAGCATCCGATAGGTTTTCGTGGAGGTGTGGCGGTCGATTCGTTTTCGGAATTCGCCGCCGGCGCTCCAGTCGACGCTGTCGGTTTGTTGGGCTGCGGCCTCGACGGCCAGGCCGGCGAGCATCAGGAGGAGAATCGTACGTTTGAGCATCGCATCCGATATTTTGCGGCTATTTTTTTCTGCTGATTTCCCGGATGATCTCGCCGCCGATGGCCAGCAGGGAGGTGCATCCGATGATTTCGAGCCACTCCTTCCAGGAGAGGGGCACGGTGCGGAAGACCTGGCCGCCGAATTCGACGATGAGGAACTGCCCGATACCGATTGCGGCGAGGATGAGGAAGAATTCGCGGCATCCCTTCAGACAGGTGAAGACCGAGTGGCGGGTTTCGAACCCCTTGGCGTTGAACATGTTCCAGAACTGGAGGAATACGAACGTCGAGAAGAAGAGGGTCAACTGACGGATGGAGAGAGCCCCGTCGCGGAGGGTCCAGCCGAAGAGCATTCCGAGCAGGACGACGGCCATGACGATTCCGCAGGAGAAGATCGTGCGGGCCATGGCCCGGGAGATGATGAATTCGTCGCGGGCGCGGGGTTTGTCGCGCATGACCTCTTCGCTGGGGGGCAGGGAGGCCATGGCCATGGCGGCGAAGGTGTCCATGATGATGTTGACCCAGAGGATCTGGACGACGGTGAGGGGCATCTCGGTGCCGAACAGGGCGCCGATGAAGCAGATGAGGATCGCCACGAAGTTGATCGTGAGCTGGAAGAGCACGAAACGCTGGATGTTGCGGTAGAGCGAGCGCCCCCACATGACGGCCGTGGCGATCGAGGCGAAGGAGTCGTCCAGGAGGGTGATGTCCGAGGCGTCCTTGGCCACGGAGGTTCCGGAGCCCATCGAGAGCCCGACGTTTGCGAAGTTGAGGGCCGGGGCGTCGTTGGTTCCGTCGCC
>DXDA01000009.1 GCA_019115745.1 Candidatus Alistipes intestinigallinarum | reverse complement strand
AGCGTCCTGAACCACGTGCTGCTCCACCAGACCGTCATCGGGCAGGAGGCCGTCACGCAGATGGAGATGGCCGACGCAGAACCCGACATCGTCATCGGATGCTTCGGCGGCGGCAGCAACTTCGCCGGCATCGGCTTCCCGTTCCTGCGCAAGAACTTTGTCGAGGGCAAGAAGATTCGCGTCGTGGCCGTCGAGCCGGCCAGTTGTCCGAAACTCACCCGCGGGCAGTTCCAGTACGACTTCGGGGATGTGGCGGGCTTTACGCCGCTGATCCCGATGTACACCCTCGGGCACGAATTCCAGCCCTCGGACATTCACGCCGGAGGTCTCCGTTACCACGGGGCCGGTTCGATCGTCAGCCAGTTGCTCAAGGATGGATTGATCGAGGCGCAGTCCGTGCCGCAGGTCGAGACCCTCGCCGCCGGGGTGCTCTTCGCCCAGACCGAGGGGATCATCCCCGCTCCGGAGTCGACGCACGCCATCGCCGCAGCAATCCGCGAGGCTCAGAAGGCCAAGGAGGAGGGGACGCCGAAGACCATTCTCTTCAACCTCTCGGGAACGGGCGTCATCGACCTCTACGCCTACGAACAGTATCTGGCCGGAGCCCTGAAGGACTATACTCCGACGGATGCCGAGATCGCCAAGACGGTCAATCAGTTGGAAAAGCTGATTTAAAGGATCGGTTGAAGATTGAGACAACGAAAGGAGCGGACCGCCGGTGTGGTCCGCTCCTTTTTCATAAAATTTAGAACCGGTTCCTCGTCATTCCCCGCTTGACGGGGAATCCAGTAGAGCCTTGCTATTAAAAGGTACCCAAAACCAGCCGCAAGTTGCTTTTCGCGGGAATCTTCGGAACACCTCGCTGAACGGGCGCAGTAAGATCAAGCCTTTACAGCCTCCCGTTCCGGGCGCTCGGTTTTCCGAAGATTCTTTTTCCGCTCCAAGCAAAGTGCGGCGGACACCAGACGACGCGGATTCAGCCATCTGAAACCCATCGAAGGTCCCTTCGCCCATGAAACGGGCTTCTTAAGCCCGCGAACCCAGCCACAGGAAGACCATACCCACCAGAATGAAGGCCAGGTCGACGGCTTTCGAACGCAGGTTCCGCTCGTGGAACACCACCGCCCCGCACAGGAACGATACCACCACCGAGCCCCGGCGGATCATCGAGACAATCGAGATCATCGCGTTGGGGTCCTGCAAGGCATAGAGATAGGCAAAGTCCGCCAGCGTCAGAAAAATCGAAATCAGCGGAATGGCCCAGCTCCACCGGAACGGAGTCGTACGACCCCGTCGCGGCAGCCACAGCACGGCAACCACCACGGCCATCATCAGGAACTGGTAGAGGTTGTACCAGCTCTGCACGAAGACCGGATCGAGGCGCGTCATGATGTATTTGTCGTAGAGCCCGCTCACGGCTCCCGTAAGGGCCGAAAGGGCCACGAACAGAATCCAGAGGTTGTGCGTAAAGTCGACCCCTTCGCGGCGGGAAGACCGGCTCAGCAGGAACAGCGACACCAAGGCCAGCACTACACCGATCCACTGGTAGGCGTTGAGCCGCTCGCCGAAGAGCAGAAATGCGCCGACAAGCACCATAACGGGCCGCGTGGCGTTGATCGGGCCCACGATCGTGATCGGCAGGTGTTTCATGCCGAAGTAGCCGAAGATCCACGACGTAAGGACGATTACCGATTTGAGGATCACCAGTCCATGTGCCGTGGCCGTGCCGGGTGTCGAGGCCAGCACCGTATTGTCGAACCATCCCAGGCCGAACTCCGTGGAGAGGATTACCGGGACGAAAAACAGCGTCGAAAAGAGCGTATTGAGCAGCAGGACAGGAAGCACGGCGTTTCCCGTCAGCGCCTTCTTCTTTGCGGCGTCATAGAAGCCGAGCAGCGCGGCCGAGGTAAAGGCAAGTGTCAACCACATGGCTGAAAAATTTTGTTCGCAACGTAAAAGCAAAAGGAAGGCGGCCCGGTGGCCGCCTTCGTTGAAGTAGGGTAGTCGTCTACTTGATCTCGTCGCTGTAGACCGCACCCGGAAGGTCGTGCAGGTTATAGCGCGAGGCCATCGACATGCCGTAGGCTCCGGCCGACTTGATCGTCAGCAGGTCGCCCCGCTGCGTCGTGCGCAGCGTCACGTTCTCGTCGAAGACGTCCGTCGATTCGCAGGCCGTGCCCACGACCGTATATTTCGTCCGCGGGGCGTCATCCGCCGCCGTGATGTTCTCGATGTTGTGGTACGAGCCGTACAGCGCCGGACGGATCAGCTCGGTCATCGAGGCGTCGACGATCAGCAACCGCCGACCCGTGGCCGTCGTCTTGTTGAACAGCACCGTCGTGATCAGCTCCCCGCACTCGGCGACGATCGAACGCCCGAACTCGAAGTGCACCTCCCGGTCGCCGACGCGAAGGTGGTTGTGCACGATCGAGAACAACGACGCGAAGTTCGGAATCGGCTCGTTCTCCGGAACGTCGTAGTTCACGCCCAGGCCGCCGCCCACGTCCACGAAGCGCAGCGTGAAGCCCAGCCGTTCGAGGTTCTCGACGATGACGTTCACCTTGTTGCACATGTTCTCGAAGACGTGCAGCTCGCGGATCTGCGAGCCGATGTGCAGGTGCAGGCCGATGATGCGGATATGCTCCAGCGTGCGGAGCTCCTCGGCATGTTCGAGCACCTCTTCATAGGAGATGCCGAACTTGCTGTCCGCCTGGCCCGTATCGATGCAGTGGTTTGTCTTCGGGTCGATATCCGGGTTGATACGAAGCGCCACCTCCGTCGTCTTGCCCATTTCGGCCGAGAAGCGGTCGATCAGCTCCAGTTCCTGAATCGACTCGCAGTTGATCGCCAGGATCTCCTGCTCGATGGCGTAACGAAGCTCCTTGTCCCGTTTGCCGACGCCCGCGTAGACGATCCCCTTCGGGTTGAAGCCCGCCTCGATCGCCTTGCGCAACTCGTTGCCGCTTGCACAGTCGATACCCAGACCATACTCCCGAATGATGCCGAGCAGGTGGTCGTCGTAGTTCGCCTTGATGGCGTAGTGGACCTTGTAGCCGTACTTGTTCGACTCCGAAACGACGCTCTCCAGCGTCTGACGGAGCAAGCCCGTGTCGTAAAGGTAGAACGGGGTCTCGTAGCCCCGGAGCTTGGATGCGATCTGTCTGCTTAACATATCAACCTGTTCTTAACCTGACCTTGTGAAAAAATTATAGTTCGCAAATGTAAATATTTTTAATTATTTTTACAAATCCTTTTACCCGTCACACCCCATTATAATTCAAAATATTTAGTATCTTTGCACAGATTTCACCCGCTTGTATGAAAAATATCCGCAACTTTTGCATCATAGCCCATATCGACCACGGCAAATCCACGCTCGCAGACCGGCTGCTCGAAAAGACAAACACGCTCAATCAGCGCGAAATGCAGTCCCAGGTCCTCGATGACATGGAGCTCGAACGCGAAAAGGGAATCACCATCAAGAGCCACGCCATTCAGATGGAGTACACGGCCCGCGACGGACAGCAATATACGCTCAACCTGATCGACACCCCGGGACACGTCGACTTCTCCTACGAGGTCTCGCGCGCCATCGCCTCGTGCGAAGGGGCCCTGCTCGTCGTCGACGCCACGCAGGGGATTCAGGCACAGACCATCTCGAACCTCTATCTCGCCGTCGGACACGACCTCGAAATCGTCCCCGTACTGAACAAGATCGACATGGAATCGGCCATGATCGACGAGGTGAAGGATCAGGTCATCGATCTGATCGGATGCAAGGAGGAGGATATTCTGCTCGCCTCCGGAAAGACCGGGCAGGGTGTCGAGGAGGTCCTCGAAGCCATCGTACAGCGCATTCCCGCCCCGAAAGGCGATGAGAACGCACCGCTGCAGGCCCTGATCTTCGACTCGGTATTCAACCCCTTCCGCGGCATTATCGCCTATTTCCGCGTCTTCAACGGCAAGATCCGCAAGGGCGACCACGTGAAGTTCTTCAACACCGGCAGCGAGTACGATGCCGACGAAATCGGGGTCCTCAAGCTCAAGATGCAGCCCCGCGACGAGATCCGCGCCGGAGACGTCGGCTATATCTGCTCGGGAATCAAGACCTCCGCGGACGTCAAGGTCGGAGACACGATCACCTCGGTGGCCAACCCCGCCCAGGAGGCCATCGCCGGATTCGAGGATGTAAAACCCATGGTCTTCGCCGGCGTCTATCCCGTCGAGGCCGACCAGTACGAAGACCTGCGCGCCTCGCTCGAAAAGTTGCAGCTCAACGACGCCTCGCTCAC
>DXDA01000008.1 GCA_019115745.1 Candidatus Alistipes intestinigallinarum | reverse complement strand
GCCCCTGAATCCCCTTTCTTAAAGGGGTACCTTTTGATGTCAACAGGTACCACCAAAACCAGCCGCAAGTTGCTTTTCGCGGGAATCGAGCAAATCCCGAGCTGAGCGGGTGCAGGAAGATCAAGCCTTTCCAGCCTCCCGCTCCGGGCGCTCGGCCTTTGCCCGATTCTTTTTTCCGCTCCAAGCAAAGTGCGCCCGGCTAAGAGCCGGGGTTTATGGGCTGCAGAACCTTATTGGAGGTTCCGAAGCCTTTACCCGCATACAACCGTCGGGAGCGGAGAATTGTTTCCGACCTTTTCGACCGTCCTCCGCCCACGAAACCCCTTTCTTAAAGGGGTTATTCCCAGAAACCGTGGAAATGGTGCACCGGACCGTGCCCGTGCCCGATCGCATACGACGACCCCGCCTCGATCGCCGAGGCAATATACGCCTTCGCTCGCGCTGCCGCTTCGCTCAACTCGAAACCCCGTGCCAGAAACGCCGCCAGCGCCGACGACAACGTACAGCCCGTGCCGTGCGTGTTGACGGTCTGAACCCGCCGCGAACGCAACGGAAGAATCTCGTCCGTCTCGGCATTGTAGAAAATGTCGATGAGCTCCTCGTCGGTGAGGTGCCCCGCCTTCAGGAATACAGATACCCGACCCCCGCACGACAAGGCCCGGGCCGCATCGGGAAGTTGCGACTGCCGGTCGATCCGCTGCCCCAGCAGCAACTCCGCTTCGGGAATGTTCGGCGTGATGACCCGCACGGTCGGAATCAACTCGTCGCGCAGCGTCGTGACAGCCTCCGCCTGCAGCAAGGCATCGCCCGACGTGGCAACCATCACCGGGTCGAGAACCACGTTGCGCAGGGCATACGGCGCCAGCGTGTCGCGCACGGCACGGATCAACTCCGAAGAGTGCAGCATCCCGATCTTCACGGCGTCCGTGCCGATGTCGTCCAGCACCGAGCGGATCTGTCCCGTGACAAAATCAACCGGGATGGGGTGAACGCCCGTAACCCCCACCGTATTCTCGTCCACAACGGCCACGATGGCCGACGTCCCGAAGCATCCGCACGCCGAAAAGGTCTTCAAATCGGCCTGGATGCCTGCGCCGCCGCTCGGGTCACTGCCCGCAATGGTCAGCGCACGTTTGTAGTGTTTTTTCGTTTCGTTGTTCATATTTTCCAGTTTTCGAGATTCCAGGCGCTATCCCAGAAGAGCCACTCCATGCGGGTGCAGCGCACGAAAAGTTCGGTCATCCGGCTGCGGGTCGCCGCTCCGGCCGCCGCGGCCAGCTCGTCGCAAATCTCCACGGCCCGTTCGGTCGAGGCGGCAAAGGCCGGGTCGGCATAGGTCTCGATCCATGCCCGGTAGGGATTTTCGAGGAGAGGGGTGTCGGTACGCTCCGGGGTCTCCGCGGTGGGGGAGGGGGCTGCGTTTGGGGCCTCCGCGGCCCGGGCCCGCGCGAGGATCGCCTCGCCGACCCGCTGGTAGACCACGAAGCACGGCAGCACGGCCGCCGCTTCGACTTCGACGGGTGCCGTGGCCTGCGCCTCCAGCACCGAGGTATACAACAGGCTCGTCGGGCTCATCTCCTCCACGGTCGGCAGATCGCCCGCGAGGAACTGCGCGTGAAGGGCCCGTTCGACGGCAATGCCGTCCAGGGCGAAGTGCAGGAAGGCCTCCGTCTGCTCCTTGCGGGGCAGTCGCGCGGCCACGTGCGCCAGCCGTCGGGCGTAGCCGTCCAGATAGAGGGCGTCCTGGCGGATGTAGAACCGGAAGCGGTCCGCAGGAAACGTCCCGGCGGCCAGCGCCCCGACGAACGGGTGGCGGAGAATCTTTTCGTAGGTCGGGAGGGCTGCCTCCCACGCCTCGTCGCTCCATCTTTTCATGGCTTCCCGCGTTCGATTCAACGTTTATAGGCCGTCACGGCCACGTAGTCGCCCTTGCCGTAGCCGGGTGAGGGTTGCTCCTCCTCCTCGTTCGACGTCAGCGGGTGCGAGGTCAGCGTCTGCGCGAACTCCAGGTCGGTGAAGCCCGCCTCGCGGAGCAGCGCGACCTTCTCGGCCGTCGTGCGCCAGTTGGCTACGTCGACGAACTCGATCGGGTAGGGGTTGGGTGGGTAGCACCCCGCAAGCAGCGGGTGATCCCACGTTCCGACCGCTTTGGCCAGGTTGTAGAGCAGTCCGTAGGAGCTCTCCTTCGGCACGTCGATCAGGATGATGCGTCCGCCCGCAGGCAGTGCCTCATAGGCTTTGCGCACGACTCCCCTGAGGTCGCCGATGTAGCTCGGGGTGCCGTTGAAGAGCAGCGTGTCGTAGTCGCCCTTGCCGAAGTCGGCCGCCTCGGCTGTCGCAATGGTGACGTTCATGCCCCGTTTGCGGGCGATGGAGGCCATCCCCTCCGAAGGCTCGATGCCGTCGGTGATGGTGATGCCGTATTCGTCGCGCAGGATCTTCTCGAAGAGGCCGCTGCCGCAGCCCACCGAGAGCACCCGCCCCGCATCCTGGAGTGTCGAGGCCACGAGGTTGACCTCCGAATAGAGTACGTTCCGGTTGTCGAGGAACCACGCATCGTAGGCCGATGCGTACTGGTCGAAACCTTTTCCCATATTTTTCGTGTTAAAATTCGATCGTTTCGGTTTGCATGGTTTTCAGGTCGAGGGTCAGCAGCCGCCCGTCGAGCGGTTCGCCGAAGCCCGCGAGCCATTTGATCGCCTCGGCGGCTTCGAGGGCCCCGACGACCCCCGGGGTCGGGCCCAGGACTCCCGCTGCGGCGGGCGGCAGGGCGCACAGCGCTTCGCGGTCGGGATAGAGCTCCGTGTAGCGGCGCCCGCCGGGCCCGTTGAAGAGGCTCACCTGCCCGTGGAACGCCCCGATCGAGCCGTAGACCCACGGCCGACCCACGGCCGCGCACACTTCGTCGAGCAGGTAGCGCGTCGCAAAGTTGTCGCAGCAGTCCACCACCAGGTCGCAGCCTGCGACCAGTTCGCGGGCATTCGCGGCGGTCAGCCCCTCGGGGTAGAGGTCGAAGCGCGTCGCGGCGTTGAGTCCCGCGAGCCGTTCGCGGGCCGCCTCCGGCTTCGGGCGTCCGATCTGCGATTCGGTGTAGAGCGTCTGGCGCGGGAGGTTGCTCGCCGAGACCCGGTCGGGGTCGGCAAGCCCGAGGCGGCCCACTCCGGCCCCCGTCAGGTAGGGCGCCACGGCCGAACCCAACCCTCCGAGCCCGACGATCAGCACCGACGAGGCGGCCAGCCGCCGCTGCCCCTCCTCGCCGATCTCCGGCAGCATCGTCTGTCGCGCGTAGCGTTCGTCGCGGGAGACCATCAGTCGAAGATTTTGTCCCAGTCCTTCCAGACCACCTCGTAGCCTTCGCGGCGGATCGCCGCCTCGACCTCCGCCGGGGTGCGCTCGTCGCTCACGGCGAACTGTTCGAGCGACTGCGGATAGACGCGGTAGCCCCCCGGGTCGGTCTTCGATCCGGCGCTCATCGACGTCACGCCCAGCGTCGCCATGTGGTTGCGGAACTCGGCCCGTTCGCGCGTCGAGTACGAAATGTCGACGTCGTGGTCGAAGATCCGGAAGGCGAAGGTCACCTGCGCCAGCTCGCGGTCGCTCATCACGACGTTGGGCTGGAAATGACCCTCCGAGGGGCGCATCCGCGGGAA
>DXDA01000007.1 GCA_019115745.1 Candidatus Alistipes intestinigallinarum | reverse complement strand
AGACTTTTTTATTTATCCCACCCTAGACACACTATTTGGAACAGTATCCCTCAAAGCGCCCCTTCCAGGGGGCGGGGGTGTTAACAACCATTCGCGGAATCGCTCGTGCGCAGCGCTCGTGCGAGTTCCGTTTTCCGCTCCAAGACGGAAGGGAGAGCCAAAAGGTTCTCCCTTCTGTCTTGAATTTTGCAGATGAAGGGATTTGTTGCCCGCGACCTCAAAGTGCCCCATTCAGGGGGCGGAGGTGTCAACAACAATTCGCGGAATCACTCAAGCGCAGCGCGAGTGCGAGTCCCGTTTTCCGCTCCAAAGTAAAAAAGAGAACCCAAGCAGGGTTCTCCTTTTTTCTGTCCGCATAGACCGGTTGGCCATGCTCGATCCCTGCCGGACTTACTTTTTCAGCAGTTTCCTGATGGTGTCTTCCAGCTCTTTCCCGCGCAGGTTCTGTGCAACGATCCGATTGTCCTTGTCCAATACGAAGATCGTCGGAACACTCCCTACACCGTAGAGCTTGGCCACGGCATTATTCCATCCTTGCAGGTCGGAGGTCTGGATCCACTCCATTCGGTCGTTCCGAATAGCCTGTGTCCAGTTTTCATGTTTCGTATCCAGCGAGACGCTGATGATTTCGAGCCCGGCATCCTTATATTTCTCGTAGATGCGCCGTACATTGGGATTTTCTGCACGGCAGGGACCGCACCAGGATGCCCAGAAATCCAGAATCTTTACCTTGGCCTGGATCTCGTACAGCGATACGGGTTTCCCTTCGGGATCGTTCTGCGTGAAGTTCGGAGCGATTTTTCCCTCCTCCACGCGGCGCATTTGATCGTCCAGGGCTTTAACGGCTTTCCCCGGGAGGGTCTGGAGCGCATTCGGCCCCAATAGTGCAACCTTTTCGCTGATTCTGTGCTGGGCGACCAGTCTCCGGCTGCGCAACCAGACGATTGTTGCCGCAACGATGTTGTCATTTTGCATCAGCAGACTGTCTTCGAACTGTTCCTGGGCACTTTCGAGATCCTCATAGGTTGCCCGATGGTGCATTTTTTCGAAGAGATCGTCTCGTTTTTCCGCCTCACGGAAAGCGGCTTCGATCTTCTTTTTCTCCTTGTCGAACACGCTATTCCGGGCGGAGTATCCGTTCCATATCTCCTGCAACTCTCCGCCTTTCACCTGGATCGAGCCTTCGGCATCGACTTCGAGTTTATAGGTTTTGACCCCCGGTTCGAAAAAAAACGGGATCCGCGGCAGAACCTCCGGAATGCGCAGACATGCCATGGCGCATTGCCCGTTCACCGGAATTTCAAAATTCCCGTCGGTTACGACCCCGGCAACCAGCAGCGAATCCTTGCCCGAGGTATCTATTCCCGTCAATTCGATTTGAGTTCCGTTTTCGATCTCCGGCAACGTACCGGTGATTTGATACCCCTCCGAAGTGTTGCAGGATGCTCCGAACGTCAGCAGTATTCCTGCCATCATCGCTCTTTTCATGGCTTTCTTCATCATCACGTTTTTCGATAGCATGTTGTTTTTCTGTTTTTGAAACTTGAATGTTTTTTGAGCCTCTTTTTGCAGGCGGAGGCTTTTTCTTGTGCCTGGTTTTGGATTGCCAGCCCCCAGAGAGGCCCGAATGTCGAACATATCGACTCGACGTTCGGGCCTCTCTGTACAGGGCTGAATGCTTCAAGCATCCTCTGATATGGCCCCCGAAGCAACAGACCGATTCTGGCGCCACTTTTGGGAGTGGATCCGGCTCTTACAACTCTTCATACTCCTTGTAGACGACATCCACGATCTTGCCCAGGCCGTCGATCTCCTCGGAGAGCGTAAGTTTGTCGGTGGCAAATTCCGGAACCTCGTAGAGCCGGAATGTTCCGACATTCGGATCATCCGGCGATGCAATCTTCTTGTTCGTGCAGACGACCAGTTTGTACATGTTGTCTTTCATGCCTTCAGGCCCGTACAGATATAGCATTTTGTTGAATTTGCAGACGGCAATCTCTTCTCCGGGGTCCAGAGCCAGAACTTCGGTGACATTCATGGTTGCTTGATTGCCTATATCTACCCGGTAGACCTTGTTTTCCGTGGCGTAGAAGAGCGCGTTGAAACTCGGGTGTAAAGCAAAGAATTTGGCGTTTGCCATGTCAGGCCCTTCGATTTTGCCATAGCAGAATTGCTCGACTTCTGCGAACTTCAATAACATGCCATACAAATAGTATTCCGGACTGGACGGCTCCTTCAAGACTGCCACAACCAGTTCATCGACATCATAATGGGAATCCATGAATACCATATCCCTGCCGGTAACGACATCGAACAGTTGATTCCCACTGCATTGCATTACCGAAGGGTAGTTGCTGGTATCGTATTTGGTCAGAAATTGTTTGCTATCGGAGTCGTAGAATATTGCGGCGTAGTTATAATTCCAGGTTTCCGGATCTGTATACTCGTAGGAGTAGGAGATTCCGACAAATGGTGCGGCCTTAAATGTGGTCTCTCCATTCACCATATTGATGGGATAGGAGAAGAACGCCTGGTCGGAACATTCGGTTTTGTAGATTTCCCCTTCGTTGTTGATGACCCACCAGTATCCCACGTAATTTGGAGATGCCGTGTATATGTCATTGACGCTGCTTTCAATCAGGATCTGGTCGCCGGCCGTTCCGAAATACCACTTCAGGTCCGTATCTTCGCCGATATGGAAGTTGCTTCCGGTGATGGCGAAACTGCCCTTGTCCGTAGCGAGAAAGGGAAATCCGATTGTACCATAGTTGTCCCCTAAGAAGAAGAGTCTTTTGGGCGACCCCATATCGAAATCGAGGCTTTTCCACAAGTCGGGATAGAGTACGTCCTCCTTTCCTTCGCTGTCCTTGCCGATCAGGTCCAGCCGGGTCCGGCCGTTGTCATCGCAGGCGACAAGCCATCCGTTGCTGCCCTGGCTGGTTACGTGCAGGTAGAAGTCCTCGATCCACGTGACACCCGTTGCGGGGTCTTTGACCTCGAAGAATCCCGTGTAATCGCCATCGGACAGTTGTACGGGATATACGAGATCCTTCTCGCGGCTGACGATGAACTCGTCCAACGTGGCGCCTTTGCTCGTGTCGGCATTCCGTGGGATGATCCGCCACGTGTACTCGTAGTTGTCCGCCTCGCTCATGGTCGAGTGAATGACGGGTGAAATTTTCAGGGTCGTCTGATAGGCATAAGCCTGGTATACATTTTCCCGGTCGATACCCTCGATTGTCACTTCGTTGATGTCGTGGTAGTCGTAGTTGCCCTTGTCGCTGTAACAGGCCGTCAGAAACAGGGCTGCCGCACTGCAGACGGCTGCAATCTTGTATAATGAACGGAATTTCATACGGTTCAGTTTTTAGCGGGTTAATTTTGCGAATCGGGTCCCATGGTCATCAGGGTCTCGCCATCCTCTTCATAAATGGGAGGGTCCTGCTCATTCAACCAACGCTGCATGTATTGGCCGATGAAGATCAGATAAGCCGTCCGGTTGCCGTAGGCATTGCTGATCCACTCGGTACGGTCGATCCCCATGACGTCGCAGATCGTGATCGATTTTTTCATCGAATATTCTCCGAAAATCGATTCGTGACGATACCACCAATCCGGTTTGGCCAGGTTCTCGTTCATGACGATCACCCGTTGCAGGTCGATGCGGCGGCGGTTGTTCTCCTTGTCGGTGACCTCCCGCGAGTAGAGGAATTTCAACTCCTCGGTCTCCTGCAGGGCGACGGTCAGGGCCCGGCTCTCGGTTTGCAACGCTTCGGTGCGCAGAAGCGTGATGTCGAGGTTCGTGCTTACTTCATGGGCCGGGATCATGCATTCGGTCTCGAACGATCGGTAGTCGACGCCTTCGACGGCGACTTCCATTTTGCCTTTCAGCTCTTCGGGAATGATCGTTTCAGCGACTTTGACCTGGAATTTCCGGTCGTAATCGGCCACATCCCCGATCAGATTGATCCGCAGGGAGATTTTCGTTTCGAGAATGTCTCCGTCGATTTGTCCCCATCCGAAAGCGAGCGTATCGGCGCGGAGGTTGTTTTGCGTCTCTTTTTCCTGATGGTCGAAATAGATTCCGCTTTCGCCCTGATAGGTGTCGAGATCTTTCTGGCATCCGCTCCAGAAGAGTCCTGAAGCAATGGCTGTTATGATAAGGATTCGTTTCATGGTGATGTCTCCAAATTAATTGTATTGGGTCTCTCCGTCTGGTATGGGCAGGACATATTCCGCACTGCTCATGCTCACGGTGCCGGACGTACTGGTTGCATTGGGAATCGACGTGCGATTCAGCCGTTTGTAGTAGAAGAAGAGCTGCCCTTCGCCGAAGAACTCCTTGCGGTATTCGTCATCAAGCAGAGCCTGCGGTGTGAGGATGCCCGGGGTGTCGACGCCCCGGTGTTTGAGAAACTCCGTCAAGGTCTGCATTGCGTCTGCATCCTGGCCTTTCCCCAACTGAATCTCGGCCTTGATGTAATACATTTCGCTGATGCGCAGCATCGGAATCATCTGCATGTAGAGCGAATCGCCGCCCATGTATTTCTGGAACACGGAGAAATTGGTTCCTCCGACCTCGGCAGTCGTACGCAGCGATGTCCGGTAACGGTAGTCGTTGATGTTCGTATAGAGGCTGGAGATAATCGTGCTTCTGGGAGCCAGCAGGCTCTCGGACTTCAGCCGGGAGGCATCGAACAACGAGGAGTAGAGCAGGTCGACATTCAGATTCTGCAGGCCGAAGAGGATCTCGGTCGAGAAGATCCGGTCGGGTTCCGAAGCCGTGATCTGTTGGCTCGTAATGAAGGGGAAGTGGCTGCTTCTGTCGTGTTGGTCGATGATGTCCTGGCTCAACTCTTCGGCCCGTTTGGTGTCGCCGATGTACATCGAGGCTCGGGCGAGGAGCGCTTCCACGGCATAGTAGTTCATCCGCAGATTCCGGTAGGCGAGGAACGAATCTCCGGTTTTCCCGGCAACGCCGTTCGTGATCACCGGATCATCCTTCAGCTCCACGAGCGCATTTTCCAGGTCGATGATGACGTTCTCCATGAACTCGGAAGCCTGAAGGCTCGGGGCGACATTCAGCGAGAATGCGGTGTAGTAGGGGATCGATGTGAGGGTTTCGTTCCCGGCATATACGGGTCCGAACAGCCGGAAGAGATCGAAATGCAGCAGGGCCCGCAAGGCCAGAGCCTCGCCCTTGATGATGTGGTAATACTCGTCGGAGAGGACCGTTCCCCGGCGCTTCTCGCAATTCTCCAGAATCTTGTTGACGTTGGCGATCAGGGTGTAGGCGGTCTCCCAGATGCTCGAAATCTGGTCCTGGGCCGTGGCTCCCGTGTAGTCGTATTCCGTAAAGGGATAGTAGCGGGTGAACTCCTCGCTCACGTCATAGCGTTGTGCGAGGACCTCGATCATTCCGCAACTGAGGGCCTTTCCGTAGAGGTTGTCCGAATTCAACTCCACGTACACGCCGTTCAGGGTCTGCCTGAAACCTGCTACCGAGCCGAATGCCGTCTCCTCGGACACCTGGTCGCTGGGTTGTACATCCAGCCAGTCGGCACACGAAACCGACACCAGAGCCGTCAGGGCAACCATGATATGTCTGTATTTTTTCATTGTAGTGTTCTTAGAAATTAACGGTTAACGACAAAGATACGCTGCGGGCAAAGGGGTAGCTGATACCGCGTTCGTCCTCGATGGACGAGAAGCGACAGATGTCGTTCATGTATGCGCTCAGAATCAGACCCGAGATCCCGACCTTGCTCATCCACTTCTGCTGGAATTCATACGATACGCGTACGGATTCGAGTTCGATGTAGTTGTTCTTCTGGACGAAGCGCGACGACATCGGCGTGTATTCGGTCAGGGAGATACCCTTGAACTGGGCGATGTCGCCCGGTTTCTGCCAGCGGTCATAGAGAGCCCGTTTGTCCTGATTGACCTTCAGCCCCTCCTCGGAAATATTCTCCACCTTGTTGTAGAGGGTCGAGTTGAACTGGTCGGCGCCCCAACTGTATCGCAGGTAGAAACTGCACGAGAAGCCTTTCCAGTAGAGCGAACTGTTGATCGTACCCTCCATGTCGGGGTTTGTGTCTCCGATAAGCACTTCGTCGTTGTAGCTGTGGGTGAAGGTCCGCTTCCCGGAGGCCGTCAGGAAGATCTCGCGTCCCGTTGCGGGATCGATACCCTCCGAGCGGACGGCATACAGCGCCGTGGGGCTGCCTCCGTCGTAGTAGCGCATCAGGCTTTTGGTCTGGTTCTCCGAGTTGTATTGGGCCAGTTTGTCGCCGATGCCGTCATAGTAGGCCGTATTGTGCCGGAAGTCGATACCTACGGTCCAGTTGATGCGCTGTTCCGGGTTGTAGAGGATTGCGTAACGGATGCTTCCGTCGAAACCCTTGTTGATCTGCTGTCCGATGTTCATCAGGCGGGACGAGGTGCCCACCGACAAGGGAATGCCCACGGATGCCAGCAACGGGTCGGTCGTCTTGTTGTAGTAGTCGAACGTCAGGTGGAGACGGTTCTTGACGCTCAGGTCGATACCGTAGTTCAGGTTGATGGTTTTCTGCCAGTCGAGATCCGGGTCGCCGAAGTTGTTGATCAGCAGTCCGGTTCCGAAGTTGTTCATCATCCAGTTGTTGAACCGGTAGGTCGTGATGGAGGAGAACGAGCCGAAGTTCTGGTTTCCCGGGTTACCGATCGAGACGCGCAGTTTGAACATCGTGAAGGCATCGGTGAGATTCTTCAGGAACTGCTCGTTGTGCAGGTTCCAGGCCACACCCACGGCCCAAGTGTTCGTAAAGCGTTTGTTGGTTCCGAAGACCGACGATCCGTCCGAACGCAGGTTGACATCGAGCAGGTAACGGTTATCGAACGAGTAGTTTCCGTTGAAGTAGAAGCTGGCGCTGCGCTTTTTGTAGTCGGAGTAGCTGGGCTTGCCGCCTTCGGAGTATTGATTCGAGAAGGCCGGAGTCGTGAAGTTGCCCTCCGGGAATCCGATGGCTTCGAATCCTTTGGTCACACTGGTGGATTCCGAGATGCTCGACCCCAGGACCGCATTCACCTGATGTTTTTCGCCGAACAGTTTACCGAAGGTGACCGTCAGGTCGCCGTTGTAGTTGATGCCTTTGTCCGATTCGTTTCGATACCATCCTTTCATCAGGATATCTTCGCCGTCGAACTGGGTGTCGGTCGGAGAGGTGAATGCTTCCGTTTCGTCGATGTTTTTCTGAACGCTGAAGCGTCCTCTGACGTAGAGGTAGTCCAGCGGCCGGTATTCCAACTGGAAGTTGTTCTGTACGGAGAGTCCGTTTCCCTTGTCATAGCTGTTCTGCGAATCGTTCCACAGGGGATTCCCGACCCAGATTTCGGTATAGCCGACATTGGCGGGGTTGCTGTAGGTGCGAGCTTCGAGCCATTGGTCGATACCGCCCGTTTCGTTGTATTTCCGATAATAGGGGTTTGCCTCGGCGTACTCCGAGAAGGGAACCACCGGGTTGCTCAGGTCGGTTGCGTCGATCGTCAGCTTGTTCGAGAAACTCAGTTTGCCGACACGGTAGAGCAGGTCGATGTTTCCGCTGAAGACCCGACGGTCGGAGTTCTTCATCACACCCTGCTGATTGTTGAGGTTGAGGCCGACGCCGTAACGCATCCGTTCGTCGCCGCCCTCGACATAGAGGTTGTGCCGCTGGTTTAGTCCCAGGCGCAGGGGTTCCGACATCCAGTACGTGTCCACGCCGCGCTCCACCTCCGCCAGCAGATCGTTGTACCGTTGTTGCAACATGCCTTCGCTGGCCACCAGGTTGGACTCGAAGCGTCCCGCCAGCCTTTCGAATTCCAGTTTTTCCCGGGCGTTCATCAGATTGTAATCGCTCAGATCGGCGAACGAGATATCGAAGTTGCCGCTGTAGGAGACGCGCAGACGTCCGGGTTCCGGGGATTTGGTTTCGACGACCACGACACCGTTTGCGGCCTTTGCACCGTAGATGGCTGTCGAGGCGGCGTCCTTCAGCACGGTTACCGATGCCACCCGGTCCAGGCTCAGGTCCATGATGGTCTGCAGGGTTGTTTCGAAACCGTCGAGGATGAACAGCGGCTGGTTGGGGTCTTCACCGAATACCTCCTTGAATCCGACGATGCTGGTTTTTCCGCGGATCTCGACATCGGCCAACTGGTTGGGGTCGGATCCGAACATGTTGTTTTCGAGGAGTGCGAAGGAGGGATCGATTGTCTTCAGGCTCTGGATGATGTTGATGTTACCGGCATTTTTCAGTTCCTTGACGTCGTAGGTTGCATACGAGCCGGTAAAACTCTCCTTGGTTCGGTTGTAGATACCCGTCACGACGACCTGATCGATCGAGGTGGTATCCTCCTCCATTACGAATTTCAGGGGTTGTTTGGTCTGGGAGAAATTGATTACCTGGCTTTGTCGTTTCATGCCCAGATAGGAGATCACCAGGGTCTCTTGTTCCCGTCCGGTTTTTATTTTGAGGGTAAAGTTTCCGTTTACGTCGGTGACGACGCCGGCCCCGGTTCGCTGGCACGCAATGCTTGCGCCGATGATCGGAACACCGTGTTTGTCACAGACATAGCCGGATACGACCTGTTCCCCCCCCCTCTTGGTGGTCGAGTCGGTTTGCTGTGCGGACTCCTTCTCCTTCTCCTGCCCGTAAACGAGCGACACGGAGAAAGCCATCATCAGCCACAAAACGGCGACGACCTGCCATCGAAAGTAAATTTTTCGTGTTTCCATTCGAATGAGATCATTAAATTAGACATAACCTGTTTCAACACGCTCCGTTTATTTTCCATATATACACAATAGATGGCAACACTGTTCCGTTTTAAGGGAAACGCATCTTCGGACTTGGCGGATTTCGTGTGACGTCATCGGGAGCCATCGAGAGGAGTGGTTGTATTTGTTCATTTATCCTCTGGGGACGAATTTTTCCGTGTCGTTCCGGAGTATGTGTGTGTCTATATTTTAGATATAAAGAGGTGTTTGAGTATACAAGGTACGATAAAAAAAAGAAAATTCATACAATATAACGGTCAAAAATGTATAAAAACCTGTGGCGACAGGTGGAAAAATCGGCAAAATGTCGGTTTTTCTTTGGACTAATGCGCTGATTGACCGCTGTTTGCCGATTGATTCCCGGGGCGGGAAAGTAAAATGTCTCTTTCTGCCCGATGGAATGAACCCTTACCAGGCTGAAATCGAAGAGTTCTGTTGTGCGATTCTGGAGGGGGATACGCCTTATAACAGTGCTGAGTTGGGCTTGCGGAGTCAATGCCTGCTCGAAGCTTGCCAACGTTCCGTGCGGGAAGGAATCACCGTGGAACTGCCTTTCAGCGAGACGCTGTTGTCGTTCGTCGGCCTGCTGTGTTGCTTTTAGTCGTCCGGCATCATCGCCGGTCTGCTTCTCTTCGCCTTTTATCGGGAGATTTCTGATCCCGGCCGCTCTCCGCTGCTTTTTGCCCCGGATATGAAAACGCCCCGTCCGTGTCATGCGACACGCGGGGCGTTTCCGATTTTGAGGTTGGACCGGTTATTCTACCCGGGTGGGCTGCGGACCCTGGTAGGAGCGCTTCATGCCTCCGAAGTCCAGAACGATCTTCTGGAGCACCGTCCCGGCATCGCCACAGAGAATCCGAACCGTATGCTTGCCCGGCCGGGCGATGTGCAGCGTCGTCTTGTTCACCCGGCAGTTCTTCAGCACGCTCTCGTACCAGATCTGTGCGTATTCGATCGACGAGGTCGACGGATTCATCACCGGTCCGTCATCGATCGCTACGCCGTACTGCGTTTCGAGATTCGTCGCCTCGTGCCCGGCATAGCCGCGGTCGGCGCTGATGACGAACGTCGGCAGAACATAGGTGTAGACGTCGACCGACCCCTGTTCGAAGGTGTAGAAGTCGTACTCCAGGGCGGGGACCTTGTCGCGGCGCGTGTTCTGCTTCGGGAGGGTCGGGTCGCCCATCTGGACGGCGGCGTTCTCCACCCCGAGATTCGGAATCAGGCGCATTTGGATGACATCGTTCTCCCGTTTGCGGTGGAAGCCCGCAGCGTCGATCGAGATGTAGCCGTTGTGCTGCATGTAGAGCCCCTTCACCTCCTCACGGGTGGGCGATGCGGGGTTGAAGACCGAGACGAGCACCTGCTTGCGGGCTCCGGCGGCATCCTCGATCGTCAGCGAACCCGAAATCTCCTCGCCGACGGGCACCTTCGCCCAGTCGATCGACACCTCGACCCGATCCTCGGTGCGGGTGCGGCCCGCACGGCGGCTGGCAACGATCCACTCGTCGCTCGGCGTCAGACGCCACTCCAGCTCTCCGACGCCCCGGTTGTAGATGTCGATGAAGTGCGTGCGGCGCAGGAAGGTGTCGAACGTCGGCAGGGCGTGGTAGCTTCCCATCCCCTTCATGACGGCCTCACCCTCGACCTTGACGGCCAGTTCGGGTTGCGGGGCCAGCGTCGCGCTCCGCAGTTCGGGCAGCTCGAAGTAGGCCGATGCGAAGCCCTGCCGCATGGTCATGATGTGGTCCCATTTGCCGCCGCAAAGGGCGTTGTAACCCTTCGTGATGACCTGCAGGCTGTCGTAGCAGCGGCGGCTCTCGGCGGCCAGCGAATCCGTTGCGGCGCGCTGCTGGGTGGCGTAGAGCCGGTTCTGCTGCCCGCACAGCACCATCCGGTTCAGGAGCTCGCAGCCCTTCACCGGATAGTAGAGCACCTGGTAGAAGCAGGCGCGCTTCTCCTCGGGCATCTCGTCGAGCAGCGCCGAGACGCGCCCGGCAATCCGGCGGTAGTCGGCCAGACGACGGTCGCCTTCGCGGTAGTTGACGAACGAGAAGTCGGTGTCGGTGTTGCGCTCCCGGCCGTGCCGGTCCGTGGCCCACTGGTATCCCCAGCCCATGAATTCGGGCTTGCGGACGAAGGCCAGGTGATAGAACGTGTCGCTGATGGCGCGGAATTCGTCGTAATACTCCGCGCCGAGCATCCCGCTCATCCACTCCGCACGGTAGTCGGCGGCGCGTTCGAAATCGAAGGCGTCGATGTCCCGGGCCATCGTGAGGAAGAAATCCACGGCGAATTCACAGGACTTGATGTCCCCGGCATTGAGCAGCCAGATTCGGTCGGCCGTCGAGTCGTAGGCCTTGCGCAGCTCCTCGTACATGAGCGTCGGCGAGGTGGTGTTCATCCAGAGATAGTCGTGCGGGCGCCCCAGGTAGGAGGAGTGGTAGTAGACACCCGAACGTCCGGAGCGTTTCTGCTCGGCGGGGCTGCTCAGGCGCTTCATGTAGCCGTAGTTGTCGTCGGGCCAGATGATCGTCACGTCGTCCGGGAGCTGCAGCCCGCGGTCGTAGACATCCAGCACCTCCTTGTAGGGGGTGAAGGCCTGCGGAATGGTCTCGGCCGGGCGTCCCAGCACGTCGGCGAGAATCTGACGCTGGGCCAGCAGCGCCTCCTGCATCGTGGCCTTGCGGGCATCCAGGTCGTCGTTGCCCGCCATCGCCTTGTCGTGCAGCCCGCGCAGTGCCAGCGTGTAGACATTCTCATACGGGGCGGCATCCCGGACCCGGGCCGTGAGTACGCTGTCCACACCCTTTTTGTTGCGGACGTAGTCCCACGGGCCGTACCTCTTCGCGTCCCATTCGCTGGCGGTGTTCAGCAGCAGGGGTTCGCAGTGCGACGACCCGATGGCAATGGCGTAGCGGTCGGCAATGACCTTGTTTTCGGGAATCCGGTAGAAGGCCGTCGTGGCGTCGTGCATCGCCGGGGCCAGGTAGTTGGCCTGGAGGCGCAGCAGCAGTTCGCAGACCTTTTCGTAGGTCTTCGGACCGATGTTGCCCAGCTCCTTCTCGAAGTTGTTTTTCGCCCAGCGGTAGATGCCCCAGTCCTCGTCGTTGATGAAGACGCCGCGGTACTTCACCGTCGGGGTCTTCGAGGTGAACCCTTCGACGTGGAGCGTCAGCCGCTCGCGGGGCGTGACGGGCGCGTCGGCCCACCAGTACCAGGGGCTTACGCCGATGACGCGCGACAGGGAGATCAATCCGTGCGCCGCACCCCGGCGGTCGCTGCCCGCAATGACCAGCGCCCGTCGTACACCGTTCCCGGGACGTTCGACAAGCCGCATCGTGTAGCGCTCCCAGGCACCTGTCAGCCCTGTCGTGTCGATTTTTTGTGCGGCGATGAGTTCGTCGATCCAGCGGCTCTGGCCGATTGTCCCGACGATCACGGCATAGCGGCTTTTGGCGGGGAGGTTCCCGTCGGCAACGAGCGGAAGCGGACGTCCCGTTACCCGGGCGACATCGGCCGAGAAGAGCTCCGCGGCGGTGGCCACGACGGCGGCATCCGCGGCGTCGTAGCAGAGGACGGCACACCCGTCGTCAGCGACCAGCGGAAGGTCGGCGGCTCGGGCCGCACGCTCCGTCAGGGTTACCTGGGCCTGGGCCGACAGCAGCCACAGGCAGGCTCCGGCCAGGGTCAAGAATCTTTTTCGCAACATGCTTTTTCGTGAATTTAGGGTTTTCGAAAAGAAAGGGCTCAAAGATCACGCTTTGGGCCCTTTCCGATAGCTTGAAGGACCGGGCATCGGTCTGCGGTCGCAACGTCCCGTGCGTCCGATGCCCGGTATCGGGTTACTCCTCGGTGATCTTGCTCTCCAGACCGAGGTACAGCTCGTTGATCTGGGCCGTATTTCCGGTCGTATCGAAGCAGCTCTTGTCGCCGACGAATTTCAGGTACCGGTATTCCGCCGTCGGGATCGATACGTTTCCGGTATCCCGGTTGCCCAGGACACTGGACATGCTGTCGAAATTGACATTCGTGGCGATGGAGTTCCAACTGCCGTCTTCGCCGGTATCACTGCCCAAAATCTCTACGAACTTGTGCCAGCGGGTTCCGTAATCCGGCTGGGAGGTGGAGATATGGCGGATGCGCAGGTAGTTCACCTTTTGGGTCTTCGTCATGTCGACCACGAACCAGATCTGGATGTCCGGCTGACTGCTCAGGTTGACGCCTCCTGAGTTCTTGCCCGGACGGGTCAGACCGAAGTTCGAGGTGCCGTTGGCATCATCGTCGAAGGCTGCCGTTACGCTGTTTTTGGTCGGGGTTGTCGGCAGGCTGTGGGAGGTGGCGCTGATGGTCCAGCCGGTCCGGTCGCAATCCTCGGTAACGGTGCGGATCACCTGAACCTCCATGGTCACGGAGATATCCGGGTCACTGTCGTTTTCCTTGGCTGCGGGGGTTGCGGTGATGACCGTCTTGCCCACCTTCAGGGCGTGGAGCACCCCGTTGGAGTCCACCGTAGCGACATCCGTGTTGCTCGACTCGAAGATCACTCCGACGTTCTGGTCGGTGGGGTTGATCGAAAGCTGATCCATCAGGTTGAGTTCCGAATCAATTTCGACCTCTTTGCTTTGCGAGACGAAGACCATCTCTTCGATGTAGACGGGGATCTTGTCGACGACCGTAATGGTGAAGTAGACTTCAAAGCCGCCTACGTAGATCGAGATCATGGTGATGCCCGGTTTCTGGGCCGTTACGACTCCTTTTGCGGTGACCGTAGCCACTTCGACGTTCGACGAATAGAAGGTTTCGGCCAGGTCCGTAGCGTTGTAGGGTTCGACATGCACCTTCAGGGCTGCGTCGAGTGTCTGGCCGACTTCGAGCGTGACACCGTTGCTGAGCGACTCGTCGAGGGTGACGCTCTGTACGGGAACGTCGAGCGTTCCGGGTTCGGGGACCTTGTCGTCGCAACCGATGCCCAGCAGAGCGGCTGCGGCAAACAGACAGATACTTATTTTTTTCATAATTTTTCTGGTGTTTATGCTTTTTTTTGTTGGGCCCCGGCGACCGTCGTGTTACCGGCCGCCGGAGCCGGGCCGTTCTCAAAAGCTACTCCGCATAACCGAGATAGAGTTCCGCAATCTGGCAGGTGCCGTTCGATCCCGTAAAGTTGTCTGCCTTGCCGACAAACCGCAGGTAGCGGTAATTTGCTGTTGAGGGGAACTTTACATTCGATGTCGTGCGATAATCGTCGATATTGCGGGTGCCGCCGTCGTTCGGGTCGAGCTGCGACTTGTAACTCATATCGGGCAGCTTTACATTTTCGGCAATCGTCGTCCAGGTTGAATTGTCGTTGCTGCCTTCGATGAGCGTGAAACCATTCCAACGGCAGCCGCGGTCGGCGTTGCGTACGCCTTGGTGCATGATGCGGAAGTAGTTTACGCTCCTCTGCTGCTGCATATCGACCACGAACCAGATCGTGTCGCCGGCGCCATTCTTGCCGGGACGGTCCAATCCGAAGATCGTTGCATCAGAAGCCGGAATTGATGCGCTTGCAGTCGGGAACGAACTCGTGCCGAATACCTCGTCGAGCGCAGCCGTGGCGCTGCCTTCGGTACCCTTGATCGGTCCCGATGCCGACATGCTCCAGCCGGTGCGGTCGAGGTCGTTCGGATCGGTAATGTTCAAGGTGAAGATTACCTTCTTGGGATTGCCTTGGCCCAGATTTTTGTGGTTCTTCGCCGTAACGACCACCGTGGCCGTACCCACCTTCTTGCAGGTGATCAGGCCGTTTTCGTCGATGTCGATAAATTCGCCGTCCATGTTGACGATCTGATACGCCACGCCCTCGTTCTGATTCTCGGGGGTGATGACCAGACGCGAATAGAGATCGTAGGTCGCCGTTCCGTCCTTGAGTTCGACACTTGCCGTACCCAGCGAGTTGTTCCAGCGGCCGTCGGTAATCGTAATGGTCTCGATGTCCACGGGAACTTCCGTTACGACTGTCAGCTCGAACGAGGCCGTTACACCGTCGACCGTGATCGAGATCGTGGTCGTTCCGACCTGCAGCGGCGTTACGATACCTTCGGCGCTGACCGTAGCCACTTCCTCGTTCGACGAGGCATAGCTCTCCTCCTTGTAGGTAGCGTTCTCGGGAGCAATCGTTACCTTGCCGGCCAACTCCAGCGTGCCGTCCAGGGCGATTTCGACACCCTCTTTCCACTCGTCGGGCAGCGTCACCGTCTCGACGGCGACCTTCTCGACCGTCAGCGTAAACGAAGCCGACTTGCTGTCGATGGTGATCGTGATCTCCGTCTCTCCGGGCTTGAGGGCCGTTACGAGACCTTCGGCGCTGACCGTAGCCACCTCCTCGTTCGACGAGGCATAGCTTTCGTCCGTATGGGTGGCATCCGACGGCGTGTACGAAGCCTTGTTGGCGATATCCATCGTTTCACCGGCCTTCAGGGTGACCCCGTCGGCCCACTCCTCGGGCAGCGTCACCGACTCCACGGGAACCTTCTGCGCCTCGATCTTCACCTCGAAGTGGGCGTTTTTGCCGCCCACGGTGATCGTGATCATCGCCAGACCGGGAGATACGGCTTTCACGTTGCCGGCCTCATCGACCGTAACGATCGACGTGTCCGACGAATGGTAGCTTTCGGGCAGTCCCGCAGCCTCTTCGGGCAGAACGGAGACTTTCCCGGCAATGTTGGTCGTTTCGCCGACCACCAGCGTGATACCGCCGCTGAGCGACGAGTCCAGCGCAATGGCCGAAACGGTAATCCCTTTGTCCGTGTCGGAACTCTCCTCGCAGCCGGCCCCCCATATCAGGGCCGCCGCTGCGAACAGAAATATGCTGATCTTTTTCATTGTCTTGATTTTAAGGGTTGTCTTTTGGGCCTACCATCCGGGGTTCTGCACGAGGACCTTGCTGCGCTTGATCTCGTCGAGCGGAATCGGGAAGAGGTAGTTCTTGTTCTTGAAGACACGGGTCTGCAGCTTCGTGCGGGTGTAGTACCCGGGCTGGGGCTGGTCGACGTTCATGCCGGTGAAGTCACCGCCCTGACCGCCTTCTCCGACCGCCTTGTCGGCGATCATCCAGCGGCGTACGTCGAAGTAGCGCTGTCCTTCGGTGGCCAGCTCGATGCGGCTTTCGCGGCGGATGGCCTCACGCTGCAGCTCCTGGTTGCCCTTGATGGCGTCGTTGAGCACTTCGAGGTCCTCCAGTCCGGCACGCCTGCGCACGAGGTTCACATATTTCAGTACGTCGGAATTCCCCGGGTCCACCTCGTTGAGCATCTCGGCGTAGAGCAGGTAGAACTCGGCCAGACGGAAGATGATCGACGGACGGTACTTCGAGGTGACGGAGCCTGAAACACCCGATCCGTGTACCGTGCGGTTCATGCGCTTGTAGAGCAGGTAACCCGTACGCGGGGCACCGTCGGCTACGGAGTTGTCGGAGTTTCCGCCCTTGTAGAACTGCACCTCGTTGTTGCTGATGTGCCACTTCATGCCCGAGAAGGTGATCGTGTTGTAGAAACGCGGCTCGCGGTCGATGTACATCTTCGAAACCTGTACGCCGTTGTAGGTTCCCATCTCGGCTTCGTTGTCCGGATAGAGGTCCGACTTGGGCAGGAACGAAGTCTCCTTGATGGGCAGACCGTCCTTCATGTAGAAGTCGTCGACGAGCTCCTGCAGGACGTGGAGACCGCCCTGTCCCTGCGGTTCGCAGCGCGGCGTGGCCATGGTGTCGAACTGCAGGCTGCCGAGCGAACCCCACGAACTCGTCGAGGTGGCCCAGATGATCTCCTCGTTGTACTCCTGGAAGAGATTGTAGAGGTCCGTAGCGGGATCGCCCGTCTTCTCATAGAGCGAGTAGCGATTGTTCTGCTCGGCATAGTCGAGGAATTCGCGCAGGCGGTCTACGGCCGTCTGGAGTTTCGATTCGTCACGGTCGGGGAAGAGCCGCTTCCCGTCGGTGTTCGTCAGGGTCAGTGCCTCGGGCCATCCGCCGTTGAAGAGCGGGCTGGCGGCATAGACCCAGAGTTTCGCACGCAGAGCCATGGCGGCACCCTTGGTCGGTACGGCGCGCATGT
This sequence comes from Candidatus Alistipes intestinigallinarum, assembly GCA_019115745.1. Lineage (GTDB taxonomy): Bacteria > Bacteroidota > Bacteroidia > Bacteroidales > Rikenellaceae > Alistipes > Alistipes intestinigallinarum. The sequence continues at coordinate 90,596 of DXDA01000007.1, read as the reverse complement.
TCTCCTGATCGTGATACGGCTCCTGGTACATCTCCTGCATACAAGCCGCCAGTTCGGAGTCGATCCAGTTGATCACCTCGTCGAGCGAGTTACGCGGAAGGTCGAGGTCGTCTTCGAGCGTCATCGAGTGGTCGACGATGGGAATCGGGCCGAAGAGCTCCATCAGATAGTAGTGGTAGGCAGCGCGCATGAAGCGTACGTTGGCCTTGTAGAGCTTGATCTCGTCTTCGGTCAGACGGTCGGCGTCGGGGCCTCCCTCATCCACGATCGGATGGGCTTGTTCGAGAAAGATGTTGGCCTGGCGGATGCTCTCGTAGAGCGTAGTCCACCGGGAACTGTTGGTGTTTGCGGAGTTCCACTCCACGTACTTGCCGGCCTTGTCCATTTCACGCGTGTAGACTTCGTCGGCCATCGAGGTCCAGGGGTTGCCCATCGGGCTCGAAGAGACGAAAACGGCCGAATAGTCCGGACGGTTGTTGAAGACCTGGGAATACCATTTTTTCGTGCGGTCGACATTGCTGAAGACCTGCGAGATGTCGGAAATGCCGCCGGCCAGTTCGTCGGAAACGTCCAGGAAGCTGCACGACCAGGCCGTGCAGGCCAGCAGTCCGAACGAAAGTATTTTTGCGATTTTCTGTTTCATGGTCTGTTCTCCTTAAATTAGAAATTCACTTCGACTCCCAGCGTGAAGGTGCGCGACATGGGGTAGCTCATACCCTTGTTGCGGTTGCCCTGTTCGGGGTCCCAATACTTGATGTCGTCCCAGACGCAGAGGTTGTTGCCCAACATGTAAACCCGAGCGGCTTCGAGGCGGAGTTTGCGCAGGAAGGTCTTGGGCAGGTTGTATCCGATTTCGAGGTTCTTGAAGCGCAGGAAGTTGCCGCTGCGGAGCCACCAGGTGTTCGGCTCCTTGTTGACGTTGTAGCTGTAGTGGCTGTGCAGACGGGGCATCGTCACGTCCTGACGCGGGTTGTCGGCGGTCCAGCGGTCGAGGAAGAGCGTACGGTAGTTCGCCTTGTCCTCGTACCAGTTGAAGGGCCAGAAGGTGCTGTTACCCTCGGCCAGCAGTACCGACGAGTTGCCCGTACCCTGGAAGAAGGCGCTGACGTAGAAGCCTTTGTACTCGATATTGAGACCGAAACCGTAGTTGATTTCCGGGTTGTAGGGGTGACCCACGCCGCGGACCTTGTCGTTGCTGTCGATGATGCCGTCGTGGTTCATGTCGACGAACTTGATGTCACCGGGGCCGAGGGTTCCCGACAGGGCGACGGTCGGCAGACCCGGCTTCAGCTCGTAGGAGTAGGTTCCGTTGGCATTCTGCGTGCGGATGAAGTCATCCTCGGTATAGAGGCGCTCGGCGATGTAGAGCGTGTTCTCGTTCACGCGCGTACCGGTGACCTTCTGGTAGTCGTAGAGCTGATTCAACTCGTCGTACTCGATGATCTTGTTGCGGGCGAAGGTGAACGTACCGCGGGCGCTGATGCGTACCGGGCCGAAGTCGTGGTGGGCATTCAGGCTGGCGTCGACACCCCAGTTGTCCACGATACCGTAGTTCTGCCACGGTTTTGCGTGGAATCCGGCTACGCCCGGGACGGTGTTGCGCTGCAGGAGGATGTCCTTACGGCGGTTGTTGAAGTAGTCGGCCGTGATTTCGATCTCGTTGTCGAAGAATCCCAGGTCGAGTCCGACGTTACGCTTGGTCTCGATCTCCCAGTGGATGTCGTCGTTGGCGAAGAGCAGGTCGTAGATACCGGCGCCCATGCCGTTCGAAGCCGCGGTTCCGATTCCCTGGTTGAAGGTGTGTCCGTTGGTTGCGAACGTTGCGCGGTAGAGGAATCGGTCGGTACCCGTATCGTCGTTACCCGTGCGGCCGATCGAGAGGCGGACCTTCAGGTTGTTCATCACACGCTTGAGGCTTTCGGGATAGAACTTCTCGTTGGAGATGAAGTAGCTGACACCCACGGCCGGGAAGAATCCGAAACGGTTGTTCTTGGCGAAGGTCTCACTTCCGGTGTAACCGAAGTTACCCTCGATGAAGTAACGGTTGTCGTACGAATAGGTGATACGTCCCACGACGCTCTGTTTGCGGTAGGGAAGCACCGGATCGTTGTATTGCTCCTCCTTCTGCATGTAGAGAAGCATGGCGCCCAGGTTGTGTACGTAGTTGAAGGTGCGCTGGTAGTTGATGGCCCCTTCGATATAGATCTTGCGCAGGTAGCTGGTCGACGTGAACTCCGGGTCTTCGATTTCGGGCGATCCCGAGGAGGTGGTCGTGAAGATCAGGTTGCCTTCGGCATCGCGGCCGCTGGCGTGGTAGAGGCTCGGCCAGTAGTCGCGCAGCGTGGCGGCGCTACCGTCGTAGTCGAAGCTGACGCTCGCACGGGCGCTCAGTCCCTGGGTGATGAACTTCAGGTCCTGATCCAAGGTGACTTTCGACTGGATCTTGGTTCCCCACTCCTGGCGGTAACCCTGGTTGTAGAGCATGTTGTAGGGGTTTCGGTTGTTGGCGTCGGCCTGCTTCTCGTAGGATGCCAGCGTACCGTCGCTGTAGATCGCCGGGAAGAGGTACGACGGCGTGTGGAGGATGAACGAGAAGATGTCGTCGGCCGAGCGGTTCGCCGTCCGGCGGTGGGTGTACTGTCCGGCCAGGTCGATGCTCAGATTGGTGCTCTTGCTCACCTTCAGGTCGATGTTGCTGCGCAGGTTGTAGCGCTCGAACCCGAAGTTGCTGTTGTATTTGCCGTTGGGGTTCTCCTTGAATACGCCGTCGGTCTGGTAGTAGGCCATCGATACGAAGTATTTGGCATTCTCGGCGCCGCCGCGGAAATTAAGCGTGTAGCGCTGGCTGTGCACGGCCTTCTTGACCAGTTCGTCGATCCACTGCGTATTGGGATAGAGGTCGTTGTCCACGCGGTCGCGGTAGAGCTGAATGGTCTCCTCGCTGAAGTTGGGGGTCAGACCGTCGTTGAAGCGCGCCTCATTGGCCAGTTCGAGGTAGTCCCACGAGTCGACGAACTCCGGCAGGCGCTGCGGCGAGGCGATCGACTGCTCGATGCGGAAGGAGATCTTCGGTTTGGAGATCGTACCGCGCTTGGTGGTCACCAGGATGACGCCGTTGGCACCCTCGGCACCGTAGACGGCCGTAGCGGCTGCATCCTTGAGGATGCTGAAGGTTTCGATTTCGTCGGGTTCGATGTTGTTGATGTCGCGGGGCACGCCGTCGACCAGCACCAGGGGTTCCGTACCGCCCTTGAAGGTGCTGATACCGCGGATCCAGAACTCGGCGTCGTCACGTCCGGGCTCGGCGCTGCGCTGGATACTGATCAGACCGGCGAGCTGACCGGCGAGGTTGCTCGTCAAGTTGCTCGATGCCGACTGCATCAGGTCGCGCGAACCTACCGTGGCGATGGAGCTGACCATGGCCTGTCGTTTCTGCTTGCCGTAACCCACGACGACGACCTCTTCGATCTGGTCCGTGTCGGCCTTCAGTTGGACGTTGATCACATCGCGGCCGTAGACCGGCAGGGTCTGCGACAGGTAGCCGATGTAGCTGATGGTGATCTCCTGTTCGGGAGCGACGTCGATGACGAAGAGACCGTCGGTATTGGTCGTGGTACCGATGTTGGTGTTCTGGATGTAAACGGTGGCTCCGACCAGCGGGGATCCGTCGGTGTCGGTGACGGTACCGGTGACACGATGCTTTTTCGAAGTCGCGGAACTTTGGGCGGCAGCGCCCGAACTTTGAGCGTACGCGGCGCCTGCATCCACTGCCAGGAACAACAGAAGAAGCAGAACGATACCCGCATGTTGCAACTGGCGGGCGCGTCCGAATCTTGTTTTATAAAAATTTTCCATACGGTTCAGTGTGTTTGGATTTGATTTGAGTGTTTGGGATTGAAAGGATTCCGGCCGGATTGTCCGGCCCGATCCGGATCTCATTCGATACGATGCATGTGTTTCATAGGCTTGAAGTTGGTTTTGGGTTATACGGTTATTGTTCGTTTGCGAATTCGACCAGGGCGTAGGCGCACCACATCATTGCGGCCTGTCCGTGAAGATCGCCCGTGAGCTTGTCGCGGTCGCGGTAGTATTCGTAGTCGCTGCCGGCGCCGGTTCCGCAGCAGACGTTGCGGATCTCGTAGTTGGTGTTCAGGTAGTTCATCAGTGCGAGCCACCCTTTGCGGGCAATCTTGCCATAGGTTTTTTCGTCGAGCCAGCCGTTCTTCACGCCGAGGATCATGGCGTAGGTGAACATGGCCGATCCGGAGGTCTCCTCCCACATGTCGCCCTTGTCGGGGGTGATGAGCTGTCCCCACATGCCGCTCTCGTACTGATAGCCTCCCAGGGTGGCCATCATCTCCTTGTATTCGGTGAGGAGGCGGTTGCGGTATTCGTCGTACTTCGACGTCTTGGGAAGCATCCGCAGCATCTCGGGCATTCCGACGGCCATCCAGCCGTTGCCGCGGGCCCAGAAGTATTTGGCCGTGGGGGCGTGGTAGAAGATGCCGTTTTCGCCGGGCAACTCGTCGAGGTAGAGCATCATCTCCTTGGCGGCGCGTTCGATGTACTTCTCGTTGCCCGTGGCCAGGTAGGCCTGGGACTGGAGCGCCGTGATCATGAACATGTCGTCGATCCACAACCGCGTCTGATAGGAGTAACCCAGATTGTGATAATAGACCGGATTCTTCATCTTTTCGAGGTATTTCTGCTCGGTGGGGAGCTCCCACTGCTGGTCGGCGTATTCGATTCCGAGGTCGAGATAGCGCTTGATCTCCGATTCGGGCTTGCCCTGCTCCTTGAGTTTGGCGTAGATGTGGAGCGGCACGGCGCCGAAAATGTTGTAGTCTACGGCGTTGTTTTCCGTGCGGGGGATCTGTGTCACGAGGCTCGTGTTGGGCTCGATGCTCTTGTCCTCGTTGTCGAAGAACATGTCGAACTTGGCGACCAGCCGGTTGAAGAGATCCGTATCACCGGCCGCCTCGGCGTACCAGAAGGCTCCGAGCCAGGCGCAGACATCCGGGTAGGAGGTCAGCGAACTCTTCTTCGAGGAGTGCATGTCGCCCCAGTTGGAGTTTCCCGAGCGGAGGAAGAGCTCCACGATACCGTTTCCGATCGTGCGGGGGTCTTTTCCCGAGGGGAAGTTGATCAGGTCGTACTCTTCGACGTCGGGATCCGGTTCGGGCTGGGGTTTCGTGCCCGAACCCGATCCGAGAGTCGCTTTTTCTTCGCATCCGGCTTGCCACAGGCCGGTAAAGAGCAGGAAGATGACGATCGTCATCCGCTGAAAGATCCATTTCATGGGGATTTTCGTATTAATCCGTATTACAGTTTATAGGGCTTTACGTCGCACGAGAGGGCATAGGCGCACCAGAGCATGGCGGCTTGTCCGTGAAGGTCTCCGGTCAGGCGGCGGCGGTTCTGATACCAGTCGAAGCTGTTCTTGGCGCCGGTACCTTCGCAGACGTTGCGCAGGTTGTCGTTCTCGTCCAGGTAGGAGAGCAGCGAGAGCCACGCCTTGCGGGCTGCCGTGCCGTAGATCTTCTTGTCGAGCCATCCGTTCTTCACGCCGAGGATCATGGCATAGGTGAACATGGCCGTCGAGGAGGTCTCCTTCCAGGTGTTCGGGTTGTCGATGATCTGGCGCCACATGCCGTCGTAGGCCTGGTAGCGCAGTAGCGTCGACATCATCAGCTCGTAGGCGGCGCGGATTCGCGGCAGGTCGGGGTTGTCCTTGGGGAGCATCCGCAGCATCTCGGCCATTCCGACAGCCATCCATCCGTCTCCGCGGCCCCAGAAATAGGGGGTTTCGGTGTGGTGGTAGAAGAGCCCGTTGGGACGCTGGATGCGGTCGAGGTAGAGGACCATCTCACGCGCTGCGCGGTCGATGTACTTGCGGTCGCCCGTAACCAGATAGGCCTGGGCCTGGAGGTCGGTGATCATGAACATGTCGTCGACCCAGAGCCGGGTCTGCCACGAGTAGCCCTGATCGGCATACTCCTTGGCCTCGGGGAGCTGCTTGTAGTGCTTCGGGTCTTTGGGCAGGATCCACTGGTTGTCAGCATACATCATGCCCAGGTCGAGGTACTTCTGCTCCTTGGTGTGCTTGTAGATCTCCAGGGGCACGGCGCCGAAGACATAGAAGTCAACGACGTTGTGCGGCGTGGGATAGAGCTCCGGCAGGAGATTTTTCTGCGTGGTGAAGAGCGGCTCGAAACGCTCGACCAGCCGCGTGTAGAGCGAGTCGTTGCCGGTGCCCGTTGCGAACCACAGGGCTCCGAGCCAGGCGCAGACGTCGGGATAGGTGACCAGCGTCACCTTGTATTTCGAGTGGATGTCGCCCCAGTGGGAGTGGGGGGTCTGGAGGTAACGCTCGGTCAGACGGATGCCGATCTCTTCGGGTTGGCAGCCTTTGGGAAAGTTTTTCAGGTCCCAGCTCTTCTGAGCCTGCACGGCCGGGGCCGTAGCGAGCAACAGCAGGGTCTGTGCGATGAAAATGAACTTTTTCATGAGGTTTTCGATCTGTTTATGCGATTTGTGCGTTTGGTTTTACGGACGGGTGAAGGGGCTTAGAGCGTTTCGCCCGAGGGGAGCAGAAGCGTTTCGCCCCAGCCGACGGGTTCTCCGAAGTTGGGGGTTCCGTCGTCGTTCCAGGTGAATTTCTGGATGAAGGGGTAGCGGACGCCCCAACCGCCGCCATAGCTGGGATGGTACTTCATGGCGTGGTAGACGATCCAGTCTTCGGTGCCGTCGGGCGACTTGGTGAAGGTGCAGTGCCCTACGCCGTTTACGCCGGGCGTGGGCTCGTGCGAGTTGTCGCAGCGCCAGAAGACGTAGTTGCTCGATTTGGTCCAGTCTGCGGGGTTCATCGGGTCGCCGGTCTCGATGTCGAGCATGAGCCATCCCAGCCGGTAGTATTCGGTCCAGGAGCCGTTGCAGGAGTAGACGATGAAGAGTTTGCCCTTCTCCTCGTTGATCAGGATGGCCGGGCCTTCGTTGACCGTGCTCGACAACTTCTCCCAACTCTGGTCGGGCGAGGAGAGGATCTTGAATCCCGAGCAGATGGTGTAGGGGTTCGACATCTTGGCGATGCGGATCTGCTGGATGCTGTTGTCCTTGCGGTTGCCGGACCAGACGGCGTAGCGTTGTCCCTTGAGCTCGAAGGTGGTCATGTCGATGGCGTATTCGGTGTTGTCGACGGTGATCTCCGAGGGGATGTTGTCGCTTTCGCCCGTGTAGATCATGCCCATGTCCTCCCAGCCGCCGGTCAGCGGGTCGTCGGTTTTCGAGCGGATGACACCCGTGCGTTGATCGCCGTAGCTGTTGTTCTCGTAGCGGCCTGCGGCGTAGTAGACATACCAGTGCCCGTCGATGTGGAAGAGCTCCGGAGCCCAGAGGTTCCTGATGTTCCAGGGTTTCGAGGCGTCGTCGTAGGGTAGATGCCAGACGGCCTTCGTGGCCTCGATGACCGAGAGCCGCGACGACATCGAGATAGCGATGCTGTTGTTGCTGCCGGCCTTGCAGGCGTAGTATTTGTCACCATCCTTGACGATGTAGGGGTCGGGCATCGTGGCGATGTTGCCTCCCAGCGTGATGGGGTTGGTGAAGGTCAGGGCCGACTGCGTGATGATGACCTCGACGGGGTTGACCCCTTCGGCCGTGAAGCGTACGACACCGGTCCGTTTCGGCGTGCCGGTCGGATCCTCGTTCTGGTCGTAGGAGATTCTGACGGAGAGGTTGTTCTTGCCGCTGGTGCGGTCGACGTGGAGCCACGAGGTGCGGGCTTCGGCCATCCAGGAGGTGTTCGACGTGACGTAGAGTTCGAGCGACCCGCTCGAATTGCCCACCATCTTTTCGCTGAAGCTGACGCGCAGATAGGGCTTCCCGGAGTCGTCACCCTTCGAGTCGTCCTTGCTGCAGTTGCAGCACAGCATCGACGTCAGGGCGATCAGGAAGACGATCAGATAGGAAAATTTGTGTTTCATATACGCTTGTTTTTTTGGTTATTGTGCTTGTTCGGGATTCGGGTTCAGGCGCCGGAGCCATTCGCGGCGCGTTGTTTTGCCGTCGGCGGTGATCTCCTGCCCGGAGAGCGAGCTCCACAGCCGGGCGCCGGCTTCGTCGAGCGGCTGGTCGAGACGGGCCTCCCACCCGGGGAAATAGCCCTTCAGGGCGAGGCGCTGAACAGTCTGGTAGTCGGGGTCGCCGGGCTGCAGGTCTCGCAGGTAGACCAGAACGGCACCGTTTTCGAGCAGCCGCTGCTGCAACTCCGGGATGTCGATTCCGCGGACATCCGTGCGGGTGTCGATGGCCAGGGCGGCAGCCTCTCCGGCGGCTTCGCCGAGGGCCATCCAGCAGGGCTCCATGCGCAGGGTCGAGAATCCGACGTGGCTGCCCGAGACGGCAACCGGGAAGAGGAGGTTTTCGATCCGGCGGGGAACCATCACCCCGTAGGGTACCGTGTAGACGGCCGTCGGGTGGCTGAAGAATCCGTCGAGGTGGATACGTCCCGCTTCGCGTTTGCGGACGGCGTGGGAGTCGAGGGCGTAGTGGCTGGCCGTGATGGACGTGTCGTGGAGCGGCGGCCGTTTCCCGGCGGCTTCGGGCAGGGCGTCGTGTGCCGTGAAGAAGTAGAGCCCCTCCATGCGGCGCCCTTCGCGGACGTAGACCTGACGCGGGAATCCGCCGTTGTCGGGGTATTCGTCGGCCGCGAGTCCCCATTGCAGACAGGCCTTGCGGAAGTGCTCCGGAAGCGCTTCGTCGTGCTGGGCGAACCACAACAGTCCCAGTGTGTAGTCGCGCAGCCGCTCGGCAAAGCGGTCGCGCCACGCCCAGTCGGCCGTCGGCCAGGGGTAGTTCTCCTCGGGGAGATCGGTCGACAGGAGGGCCAGATGCTGATTGTTGGCATCCATCTTGGCATTCGGCAGGCGGGTCATGCTCGTGATCTTGGCCATACCCCACACGTCGCCCGGGATGGCGGTCCGCTCCCCGGCGGCGATCCGCTGCCGGTTGCGGGCGATGGAGGCCGAATCCGCCTGGCGGAAACGGGCATCCGTATTGCGCCCCTCGAAGACGTCGCCGACGAGCGAGGCGAACTCTTTGCGGTCGTAATGCTGCGGTTTGGGGATCGGCAGGCGGTTCTGCGGGTCGTCGGTCAGGCAGAGCCGGTAGTTGTAGGCCTGGATCGTGCTGTCGCCCTCGTAGGTTGAGCCTTCGCCGTCGGGGCCGTGCTTCCACCAGCGGTAGATCTTGCCGGCACACGGCTCGCCGTATTCGTCGGCCCCTTCGCGCCCGAGGCGGAACGGCACTCCGGCCGCAGCGCTCAGGTCCCCTTCGTAGGTGGCGTCGATGAACATCCGGCCGCGGTAACGCTCCGTGCGCCCCGTCGTACGGTCGAGGATGCGGATTTCGCGGATACGGTCGCCGCGCTTGACGACGTTGCGTGCGTCGGCGTCGAATTGCCGGAGGGTCCGGACCGTGATCTTCCCGGGACCCGCCTCGGCGAGCATCCGGGCGAAGCTCCCGACGGCGACCTTCGGCTCGAAGTGGTAACCGTCGCTGCAGTCGCGCACCTGGCGCGAGCCGGCTCCGTAGTGTTCCGTATAGTAGGCTTTGTTCAGGGCGACGAAGCGTGCGAAGAGCCCGGCCGTAGCCCCGCGTGTGGCGATGTCGGTGGCCCCGAGGCCGTTGACCGGCAGCCCGCCGATGTGCTCCGAGCGCTCCAGCAGCACGCAGCTCTTCCCTTCGCGGGCTGCGGCGATGGCGGCCGTGATTCCCGCGGGCGTGCCGCCCACGATCACCACGTCGTAGTCGGACACCGCGGCCCGACCGGAGACCGTCAGCAGCAGCAACAGCAGCGTATGCAGGGCGAGTTTCATGCGTGTTTATCGGTTTTTCGGGGTTCAGTCTCGGGGGATGTCGATTCGGAATTCGCGCGGGGCGGCGTTGTAGGCCCTCACGACAAGGGTGTATGCCGCGTCGGGCAGTTTGTCGAGTGCGGTTTCGATGCGGATCGAGCGGCTCTCACCCGGCATCAGGCAGAAGAAGTTGTCGGTGTAGAACGACGGACGGACGGGCTTGCCGGCCTTGTCGAGCCACTTGAGCTGCGTGAAGAAGGCGACGGTGCGGCCCGTGTTCCGGACCCGCAGGTCGATGAAGTGGCGGCCGGCGTCGACCGACGTCCGGTACGACGCGGCGAGCTTCGTGCTCTTCAGTCCTTCGAGCGCCTGGAATCCGGCCGTAGCCGGGCCCGTGAGGGTGTTGGCACCCTTGTACTCGTTGTTCGAACGCCAGTAGAAGTTGCTGCCGACCTGCTGTCCGCGTTCGTCGAAGAGCTGCAGGCGGATGAACTGTACCGGCGTCTTCGAGGCCGCGAAGTCGAGCCGGAAAATGTCGTTCACGACGCCGTCTTCCGGGAGGTCGACCGTTGCCGACTGCGCGTCGATGCGCCGCATGTCGAGGTCATAGACGTCGGCCGTGACGCGATAGCCGCGGAAGCTGCGATAGTAGTCGTTGACCACCGAAACCGTGTTCTTCAGGTAGTCGAACTGCGGGTGGAGGGGTTCGCAGGCATTCTGTGCGGCGTAGAGTGCGGCGGTGGGTTCGAGCGACCAGTCCCACATACGGCCGGCAACCTGGCGGATGGCCGAATTGTGGTACCAGTAGAGGAATCCCGAGGCGTAGCGGTCGCCGTATCCGAACTTGTTGTAGTTCCAGACCTCCCAGATGCTCTTGTAGTTCAGCGCCCCGAGGAACTGGGCCTTTTCGGCGAACTCGTCGATGCTCTCCGAGGTGCCGTATTCGTTGACCATGTCGGTGTAGAGGCTCGACATGAGGTGGAAACCGTTTCCGTCGGAGTAGTCCCAGACCTCCTTGTTGATGGGCCAGAGATCCTTCTCGTCCATCATCTCGCGCAGACACTCCACCGTCGGGAGGCACGGCGCACCGTATTCGGGGTTGAAGCCGTTGACGCGGCTGCCGCGCGGCGAGGCGGTATCCTCGTAGTGGCTCATGATGTTTACCTGCTTGTAGGGGCTTCCGTCGTGGATGCCGCAGCACTCCGACTGCATCTGGTACCCGCGCGTAGGATCGAGACGGGCGATCAGGGAGGCGGTTCCCGACATCTCGCTGCTCTCGTTCGAGGCGACGTAGTAGGCCAGCGAGGGGTGGTTGCGGATGCGCTTCACCGTGGAGGCGACATTCGAGAAGTAGATCGACGGATCGACCGGATGGTTCGTGTCGCCGGTCATCCAGAACTCCTGCCAAACGAGCAGCCCCAGCGAGTCGCAGAGCTCGAAGAAGTAGTCCGATTCGCTGATGCCGCCGCCCCAGAAGCGGATCAGGTTGACACCCGACTGGGCCGTGTAGCGCAATTCGGCTTCGGTGCGCTCGTCCGAGGTGCGGAGCATGGCTTCGGGGAGCCAGTTCGTGCCGCGGATGAAGAGCGGCTTGCCGTTGATGCGGAACTGCCGCGAGCGGTCGGGCGTGGCGGTCGAGGAGGTGATCTCCCGGATGCCGAAGCGCGTGGAGAGCGAGTCGCTCACCCGGCCGTCGAATTCGACCTTCAGCGTGAGGTCGTAGAGCTCCTGCGGCCCTTTGTGGATGGGCCACCACAGCCGCGGGTTACGGATCACCAACTGCGGGAACTCCTCGGGGGTGAAGACCACCTCCTTGACCTCGCCGCGGTAGAGGTCGACCTCCTTCTCGAAACGAATCCCTTCGCCGGCGATCTCACCGATGACCTTCGCCCGGCGCGTGCGGCCCTGGGGGATGTAGTCGGGGTAGGTCACCTCGACCGAGACGGTCTGTCGCGCCACGTCGTAGTTCGGCTTTTCGAGCTCGGACTTTACGAAGGGGTGCTGCAGGCGGACGCGGCCCGTTGCGAAGATCTTCAGGTCGCGCCAGATGCCCGTATTACGGTCGCGGATGCCGTCGAGGTAGTAAAAATCCCACCCGACGGTCATCAGTTGCGTCACGTTGCGACCGATTTCTCCATTGCCGCCGTTCTGGAACTCACCGTTGGCGCCGAACGACTTGCCGCCCTTGGGCTTGATCGTTCCCGGCATGTCCACTGGGTAGACCTTCACGGCCAGCGTATTCTCCCGGTCGAACGACACCTTGTCCGTGATGTCGATCACGCGCTGGAGGAACATCCCGGCGGTCGACCCTACGAGATTGCCGTTGAGCCAGATCTCCGCGCGGTAGTTCATGCCGTCGGCCTGGAGCCAGATCTTCTTTCCGGCGTAGGCCTTGCGGTCGAGGCGGAACTGGGTCCGGAACCAGTAGGTGTAGAAGTCACGCCCGACGCGGTAGATGTCGGGAATGAGTCCGGACTCCAGCTTGTTGTTCAGTCCATAGTAGGGTTCGGGGTAGACTCCGTTGTATACCAGCGAATTGAGAACCGTTCCCGGCACGACGGCCGGCATCCAGTCCCGGGTGTCGATGCGTTCCGATGCGATCTGCTCCGCGGGGACTCGGACTTCGTCGGCGCGTTTCATCTGCCAGGCGAAGTTGCCGCCGTGGCCGTCCGTCGAGGTGAGGGTGCAGATGAGTTCACGCTCCTGGCGGGCCTGGCGGGCCGGGGCAACGAGCGGGAAGAGAAGCAACAGGGTGAGTAGAATGCGTATCATGGGTTTTGTTCGGTTTCGGGTGTTGGGTTGTTTTTATCGGGCGAAGAAGTTGCTGACGCGTTCGGGACTGAGCATCTGCCACAGCGAGGCGACGGTCCAGCCCGGTGCGAAGATGTCGTTGTAGAATCCCTTGCCGTTCTTGCCGTAGTCCCAGGCCGTGTGCTGCACCACTTCGGGATAGTATCCCGTGCGTCCGATGCAGAAATGCGTCGCCTCGGTGGGCATGAGCTGCAGCATTGAGCTGCGGATCACGGCGCTCATGCGGGCGAAACGGGGTTCGCGGCACTCGTCGGCCAGCCAGTCGAGCACGGTGGCGAATTCGAAGATGAAGACGTCGATGTGGTTGTTCTCCACGGAGACGTTGCCCCAGCCGCGCGAGTGGAATCCCACGTCGCCGAGCATCTGTCCTCCGGCGAAGGGTACGTCCCAGAGGTAGTACCACGAGAGGGCGAAATAGGCCGCTTCGCGGCACAGATCGACGTAGTGCTGGCGTTCGGCACCCCGGGAGCTCATGGCCAGATAGAACATCGCCGTCGAGGCGTAGAGCGACGCCTCCTTGTCCTCGCAGTTGGCGTCGAGCGTCGAGGAGAAGTAGTCGGCCGGTGCAATGATGCTCTTTTCGAGGTAGCTGGCCGTGCGTCGGGCGCTTTCGCCGTAGTTCTTGTCGCGGAAGTAGACGGCAGCCATCGTCAGCGGGAGCGTGGCCGAGGGGGTGCTGCCTCCCGAGGCGTCCACGACGCTCAGATCGTCGCGGAACTTGCGCGGGAAACTGCCGTCGGCAGCCTGCAGGCGGAGAAGTTGTCCCAGCAGTGTACGGATCCGTGCCTCCCACTGCGGATGGCGGCGGCCCTGGCGCTGCTCGTAGGCGAGGTAGTTCAGCACGGCGTAGACACCCTCCGACTGGCGGCGGATGCTGTAGACGTCGGACTCCCGGTTGCGTCGGAAATCCACAACCTCGCGGAACAGTCCGTTGGATGTGAAACCGTGTTCGAGGTAGCTGTCGAAGATCGAGCGGGCGTTGGTGACCAGCGTGTCGTTGCCGGAGGCCTCGCCATACTCCAGGGCGTTGAAGGCGTTCAGCAGCACGCGTCCGAGGAATCCTACCTCGGCAATTCCGTTACTGGCGGGATCGGCCGTGCGGAGCTCCACGCCCGAGGTGTATTTCAGCGGGTAGTCGCCCACGTAGCTCTGGATGAAGTAGCGGGCCAGCAGTGCCTTGGCCTCTTCGGGCGTATGGCGCGGGGTGAGGGGCTGCGGGTCGAACGTGTCGAAGGAGTCGTTCCAGACGTCGGCCACGAACGAGGAGTAGGAGTCACAGCGTCCCCGGCGGATCCGCCACGACAGTTGCCGGCTTTCGCCCTTGCCGAGCTTCTCGAAGGTCTGGACTTCGGGGGCGAGGGTGAGTTTGCGGATGTAGGATTTCGGGGCTTCGCTCCAGGGGAACCCGAAGACCAGGGCGGCCTTTCCGTCGACGTTGCGGAATCCGGTAAATCCCAGTGAGGTGTGCCCGGAGAGGATCACTTCGCCGCGGTTGTGGCATCCGAGCGCCTCCTCGCGGAGCGGGTCGGTGCGGAGTACCGTGCAGAAGTCGCCCGAGCGTTCGTCGAAGAGTCCCGTGAGCGGAGTGCTCAGGCGGTCTTCGCGGACCTGCCAACTGTCGGAGGTGTGGAACGACGGCGCCGCTTCCGGGGAGCGCAGGTTCCGGTGGTACCAGAATCCCGGCATGTAGAAGAGACACTCCTTGTGCGGCAGGGCCGTGCGGTAGATTTGCTCTATATTATAATAGACCTCCTCGGAGGCTGTCAGCGTGAGGAGGATCCGGGTCTCATCGCCTTGTTGTGCAATCTCCCGGCGGATGGTCACCGGCAGGGACTGGTCGGCTTCCAGAACTCCCCCCCCCGTCTCGGAGGTGTGCAATTCATAGGCTACGGCATCGTTCCCGGGAGTTTTCAGCCAGAGACGTCCCGAAAGAGCCCCGTCGGAGGCTTGGGCGCTCCAGCCTATCGTGCAACTGGCCGCAAAAAGTATCGGGAGAAATTTTTTCATGTCAGGTCGGTTCAAAGCAGGTTTCAGGTTCGGCTTTTTTGGCAATACAAAAATAGAAAAGGGCGTGACGGAGCTAAGAAAATATAGTCGCTATTAATGAAAAAATTATCTCAAATTGGTTTGTATATGGGCTGTGAGACGATATGGCTATTTGTCAAATACAATATTTTCAGGGAGTTGTGCTGCACGGTGCTGGAGAGGCCGATTTGTTGGAACGCGCGAAAATACCTATATTTACAGAACATAGGATGCGGTTCGGCAGAGTCAAACCTGAAAACTTCGTTTTCGTTTTCGTTTGCCTCTGCGCTCACCTTTCCCTATATTTGTTTTGCTAACCCGTATCAGCTATGAGAAAATTTTTGCTTTCTCTTTTGGGCTTTGCCGGCGGTTTGTCCCTGGCCGCAGCGCAGTCGATTCACTTCGACCGTCTGGGGATCAACGACGGATTGTCGCAAAATACCGTGACCACGATCCTGCAGGACGATCGGGGTTTCATGTGGTTCGGGACCAAGGACGGCCTGAACCGCTACGACGGCAAGACGTTCAAAACCTTCAAGCACAATCCGGGCCAGAAAGCGGGACTCGGGAACAGTTTGATCAAGTGTTTGATGGAGGATGAGGCGCATCGGCTCTGGGTGGGGACCGACTCGGGACTCTACATCTACGACCCCGAGACGGAGCGCTTCACCGACCTGCCGCTCTACGACCCCGAAGGCAAACTCATCACGAAACCGATTGCGGGGCTGGAACGCGACCCGAAGGGGTGTATCTGGATCACCGTGGAGGCCAACGGGGTCTTCCGCCACGATCCCCGCACCGGCCGGACCGAGAACTGCTATCGGGAGCGGCGGGCCCTGCGCACGCTGCGCAGCGACCGCAACGGCGTGATCTGGTTCTCCGGTTACGGCGGCGGGCTCTTCTATACCGAGGACGGCTTCCGGGAGGTGAAACCCTTTCTCGATGCCGAGGGGCAGCCGATCTACCCGAAGGACATCATCTCGTTCATCTGTTTCAGCGACTACAACAAACTCTACCTCGGCCTGGAGGCTCACGGCGTGGTGGAGGTCAACCTCGTGACGGCACAGGTCACCCGGCTGCGCCTGACGGACGACCCCGAAACGCCGCTCTTCGTGCGCTATATTCTGCAGTATGCCCCCGACGAGCTCTGGATCGGAACCGAATCGGGCATCATCGTCTACAATACCCGGACCCGGCACTGCCAGCATCTGCGCAGTTCGCTTTACGATCCCTATTCGCTCTCGGACAATGCCGTCTATTCGCTCTACAAGGACCGTGAGGGCGGGTTGTGGGTCGGATCGTTTTTCGGCGGCATCAACTACCTCCCGCGGCGGAATCCCGATTTCGACAAGTATTACCAGACGGATGCCCCGCGCAGCCTCCAGGGTCGTCGCGTGCGGGAAATCTGCCCCGACAACCGGGGCGGGCTCTGGGTCGGGACCGAGGATGCGGGGCTCTACCGCTTCGATCCCGCGGCGCGGACCTTCGACTTTTTCGCCCCGAGCCGGGAGTTTTCCAACGTTCACGGACTGCTTATGGACGGCGACGACCTCTGGGTGAGCACCTTCTCGAAGGGCATCCGGGTGATCGACACCCGGACCGGACGGATCCGCGCCTACGGCGACGACGGAAAACCGGGCCGGATTTTCAGCAACTACGTCTTTGCGCTCTGCAAGACCGAGAGCGGGCGGATCTACGTGGGGACCATGCACGGACTGCAGTATTACGACCCGCGGACGGACCGGTTCCCGCTCGTGCCGGAGATCAACGGCGGAAAGATGGTCAACGACATCCGCGAGGATTCGAACGGCCAGCTCTGGGTGGCGACCTTCTCGAACGGACTCTACCGCTACGACGCGCGGAACGACCGCTGGTCGCACTTCCTGCATGACCCCGACGACGAAACGTCGCTTCCGTGCGACAACATTACGAGCGTCTTCGAGGATGGCAACGGCCAGATCTGGCTGACGACCGAGGGGTCGGGATTCAGCCGTTTCGATCCCGAGCGGGAGACCTTCATCCGCTACAACTCCTGCGACGGAATGCCCAGCGACGTCGTTTTCCAGATCGTCGAGGACGGGCAGGGCCTCTTCTGGATCACGACCAACCGGGGCCTGGTGCTCTTCGATCCCCGGACCGAGAGCGTCCGTCAGGTTTACACCGTGGCGGACCGCCTGCTGAGCAACCAGTTCAACTACAAGTCGAGTTACCGTTCCGAGCAGGGGATTATCTATTTCGGGTGCATCGAGGGGCTGATCTCGTTCGATCCGGCACGTCTCGTCGAACAACGGACCGAGTACGAACCTCCGGTCTACATCACGGATTTCTCGCTGCTCGACGAACCGGTCGTCGTCGGGGAGCCCGGCTCGCCGCTGCGGAAGAGCATCATCTGCTCCGATTCGGTGAGCCTGAAATACGACCAGAACTCCTTCAGCCTGCAATTGGCGGCCCTCGGCTACCGGGAACCGCAGTCGAACCGTCTGCTCTACAAACTGGAGGGGCTGGATGACCATTGGCGGCGGTATACGGCCGAATCCTCGACGATCACCTATTCGAAACTTCCGCCCGGACACTATCTCTTCCGGGTGCGGCTGGCGGATCGCAGCGAGGGACCTGTCCGGCGCCTGTTCATCGAGGTCTCCCCGCCGTTTTACCTCTCGACGGTTGCCTATGTCTTCTATGCGTTGCTGGGCGTGGGATTTCTCGGCCTGGTCTTCCTTTACCACAACCGCCGCAACCGCCGCCGTCAGGAGCAGCATATCCAGACGTTCGAACGGGAGAAGGAGCGGGAGCTCTACAACGCCAAGATCAGCTTCTTCACCAGCATCGCCCATGAGATCCGCACGCCGCTGACGCTCATCAAGGGGCCGCTGGAGAATATCCTGGCGCGCAAGACGATCGATCGGGAGCTGGTCGAGGACCTGAATATCATGGATCGCAATACGAACCGCCTGCTGGACCTCACGAATCAGTTGCTCGACTTCCAGAAGATCGAGAAGGAGCGGCTGTCGTTGAACCTGACGCGTCAGAACGTGGCGGATGTCGTTTCGGAGACCTTCTACCGGTTCAGCTCCTCGGCCAAGCAGCAGCACAAGCGTTTCGAGCTGGAGATCGGGGAGAAGGAGGCCTGGGCGGAGATCGACCGCGAGGCCTTCACGAAGATTCTGAGCAATCTGTTCAACAATGCGTTGAAGTATTCCGACGCGATGATCCGCGTGGAGCTGCACCGTGAGGGGCAGGAGCTGCGCCTCACGGTGACCAACGACGGGGAGATCGTGCCTGCGGAGATGCGGGATGCGATCTTTGCCCCCTTCTTCCGGAATACGCGCAAGAGCGAGGCGCCGGGTACGGGTATCGGTCTGGCGCTGTCGCGCTCGCTGGCCGAATTGCATCACGGGACGCTCACGATGGGGTCGTCGGAGACGGTCAATGAGTTCATCCTGACGGTTCCGTACAGCTCGGGCGCCGTCTCCGCGGAGCCCGAATCGGTTCCGGACGAGGCTGCCGGAACGATGCCGGATACCGTTCCGGAACCGGTCTGGGAGGCTTGCAGCATCCTGGTCGTGGAGGACAACCCCGAGATGCAGGCCTTTATCCGTCGGCAGTTGTCCGAACACTATTCGGTCATCACGGCCGAGAACGGCGTCGAGGCGCTGGAGTTGCTGGAGAAGAACTACATCAATCTGATCGTCAGCGACATCATGATGCCGAAAATGGACGGTATCGAGTTGTGCGAGCGGGTGAAAAACGACCTGCGTTACAGCCATATCCCGTTGGTGATGCTGACGGCGAAGACGACGCTTCAGTCGAAGATTTCGGGCATGGATGCCGGTGCGGATGCTTATATCGAAAAGCCCTTCTCGTCGAGTTATCTGCTGTCGGTGGTCGCCAATCTGATCAAGAGCCGGCGGAAACTCTGCGAGGCCTTCACGAAGAACCCGCTGGTGCTGGCCAACACGATGGCCACGTCGACGGCCGATACGGACTTCATCGTGCGGCTGCAGGAGATCATCCATGCCAACTTCAACAACCCGGAGTTCAAGATGAACGACATTGCGGAGATGATGCACATGAGCCGTGCGAGCTTCTACCGCAAGATCAAGGGGGTGCTGGACATGACGCCGAACGATTACCTGCGTCTCGAACGCCTCAAGACGGCGGCCCAGCTCCTCAAGGACAAGCGTTACCACATCAACGAGGTTTGCTACATGGTCGGGTTCAGTTCGACCTCCTACTTCTCGAAATGTTTCCAGAAGCAGTTCGGGGTCTTGCCGAAGAACTTCGTCTCCGATTCCGAGGAGTGATGTCGGGCCGGTGGCATGAAAAAGCTCCGGATCGCGGAAGGCGGTCCGGAGCTTTTTTTCGGGGATGCGTTTCGCTGTCGGGCGGCTGCCGGCGGCTTTCGGGGAATGGTCAGAAGGTGTTGCGGCGGATCATCTGGAAGTCGCATTTGATCTTGGCCGGGGCCTTGTCGAGAATCATCCGGGCCACGAGAATGCCCATCTGCCGGAAATCGGTCGAGATGGTCGTCAATCCGTTGAGGATGATTTCGTTGATCGGCGACTCGTTGTAGGAGATGATGCTGATGTCGCGCCCCACCTTGTAGTTCCGTTCGCGGGCGCGGCGCACGAGCTCGATCAGTCCGAGGTCGTACTGGCTGTTGAGGATCAGGTATACCTCCTTTTCGCGGATGATCTCGGGCGTGATCTTCGTGTGGAACTCCACGGCGATGTCGTTGTCGCGGCAGAAGCGCTCCACGGCCTTGCTGACCGAGGAGTAGTAGAGGCTCGACGGCAGCGTCACGACGTTGAGTTTCGAGTAGCTTTTGAGCTTCTTGAGGCCGTACCCCAGCCCTTCATAGGCGTCGTTGTCGAAGTCCTGGTAGACGGCTCCGTAGTTTCCGGGGAGCTCCTTCATCCAGTAGTCGACCATGATCAGCTTGCGGTTGGGGATGCGGGTCAGGATCTTCAGCACGCGTTTTCGCGTGGCGGCGTCGAGCGGGAAGTGGGGCGTGATGACGTAGTAGTCGAACAGGTCGAGGTTTTCGTCGATGTAGTATTCCAGCAGGTCCACGTTTTGATTGTGGAGGCGGATGGTGACTTCGGCGGCGCTGCCGATCTCCTCGGCGAAGGAGTTGAAGAGCACCTGCTTGTAGGTGCTCAGTTTGTCGAACAACAGCAGGATGTTGAGTTTGTTCGACGTGCCGGTAGCGGCCACGTAGAATCCCTTGCCCTGTTTTGCGTCGATGCAGCCCTTGTTCCGGAGTATGGAGTAGGCCTTTTTCACGGTCTCCTTCGAGATGTCGAGTGTGGCCGAGAGTTCGTTCATCGAAGGCAGCAGATACCCTTCGGGATATTCGCCGCTGCGTACCAACTGCTCCACCTGCCCGACAATCTGCTTGTAGACCGGAGTCTGGCTCTCCGGGTCGATTTTAATCTTTTCCGGCATATCTGTCGTTTAAAAAAGTGAAATAAATCTTGGAATGTCTAAAAAAATGCCTATATTTGCACCACACTACACAACACTCCTCATGGAGAAGACCACACCTCACAACTTTTATGTTGCGTGTTACAAAGATATGAAAAAAACTGTTAACCGACTTTGAAAATGAAAAAAACTTTCCTTGCCGTTCTTCTGGGAGCGAGTCTTCCTTCGGCCGTTTTGGCGCAGCATTGGTCGCTGACCTGGAAGCAGATGCAGTCCGTCACGCCGGGACTGGAACTTGTCGGACGCATCGAGACGCGCCCGTCGCGGGAGCTTGCAAATCCGCGCTGGTCGGTCGGGTGTGAATGCCTCGACCGGGAGTATGCCGATTTTTCGGCTTACAAACCCTATGTCGGAGAGCTGGGAGTCGGGGCTGCCCGGATCCAGAGTGGCTGGGCGCGTTGCGAGCAGAAGAAGGGTCGTTACGATTTCGAGTGGCTCGACGAAGCGGTCAACGGCCTTTGCGAAGAGGGTGTGCGACCGTGGATGTGCCTGGCCTACGGCAACCCGATCTACGGTGCCCAGAAGAACCTGGGGTCGCGGATCTTCACCGATGAGCCGACGCTGCAGGCCTGGGAGCGCTACGTGACTGCCGTTGCGGAGCGTTACAAGGATCGTGTGCATGAGTGGGAGGTCTGGAACGAGCCCAACCTGCGCGGCGCGGACCAGTCGGCGGCCTATGCCGAGCTGCTGATCCGCACGGCGGAAGCGCTTCGCAAGGTCGATCCCGAGGCGGTCGTCATCGGATTCGGACTTTCGCGGATGCCGATCGACTTTACGAGCCGGGTGCTGGATATTCTGCGCGAGCGGGGCAAACTCGGGCTGCTCGACTACGTGAGCTTCCACCCCTATCATGAAAATCCCGACGATGCGACGCCCGGTATCGAGGCGTTGGGCAAGCTCGTCTCCTCGTACGATCCGCGGATCCGCCTCTTCTCGGGCGAGAGCGGATGCCCTTCGGTGCTGGAGTGGGCCCACGCCCTGCGCTACCACGAGTGGAGCGAGTACAGCCAGGCCAAATGGGTGGCGCGCCGCCTGGCCAACGATTTTGCGCTGGGAATCCGCTCGTCGATCTTTGCCATCATCGACAACCAGTACCCCAACATGCTCCAGTCGTTCGGGCTGTTGCGGGCCAACCTGCTGAAACAGGTGGTCTACAAACGACCCTCGTACCACGCCATGCAGCACATGGTCAATCTGTTGCACGCCGGGGTGAAGGCTGCCGGGCGTCCCGTCTTCTCGGTCAATACGGCACGGGAGATTGCACTTGTCGAACTGGCCGATGCGACCGATAAGCCGATCGGCGTGATGTTCTGGTATGCTGACCGCATCCCGTCGGATGAACTCGCCTGGGATCGGGTCGAGCTGCGTGTCGAGGGGCTTTCGCTGAAGGATCCGGTACTGGTGGAGCCCATCACGGGCCGCGTCTTCGAACTGCCCCAGCCTCACGGGAACCGCGACGGCGGACGGATGAAATTCACCGGCTGTCCGGTTTGGGATGCTCCGATGCTGCTCATCGAGCGCAGTGCCGTGCCGTTCCAGGGTGCGACGGCGGAACGCCGGGCTGCCGGATCGAGCGTGGATATGTTGTACTGATTCAATTTGCCGATAGACGATGACGACTGCGTGTGACGGGCGTAAAAAACGCTCGAATTACAAATGGGAAGTCCTGGCTTTGCTGTGGGTGGCCTACCTGCTCAACCAGGCCGACCGTCAGGTCTTCAACGTGGTGCTTCCGCTCATCCGCGAGGACCTGGGGCTGAGCGATGTGGCGATCGGCTCCATTGCCACGATCTTCAATCTGTTCTACGCCGTGCTGGTCCCGATCGGCGGGCTGGTGGGCGACCGTTTCAGCCGGAAATGGATCGTGACGGGCAGCATCCTCTTCTGGAGCGTCGCCACGATGTTCACGGGACTCTGCAACGGCTTCCTGATGCTCGTGCTGATGCGGAGTATTGCGACGGGCGGGGGTGAGGCCTTCTTCGGCCCGGCGAACTACTCGCTGCTGGCGCAGTATCACGACCGGACCCGGGCCTTCGCCATGTCGGTCCACCAGACGGCCTACTATATCGGGATCATCATCAGCGGTTACGCCGCCGGATATATCGGCCAGCAATGGGGCTGGCGCAGCGCCTTCTACGTGTTCGGCGCCATCGGTGTCATCCACGGCATCGTGATGGCCGTGCGCCTGAAGGACAAGCGGGAGGAGCCGTCGAAGGCGGCGGCTGCGGACCCCTCGGCCCCCAAGCCGAAACTCCTGGAGGGCTTCCGGATGGTATTCACCACCCCGACGGCCCTGATCCTTACCGTCTGCTTCGCGGGTCTGATCTTCGTGCTGACGGGTTACCTGACCTGGATGCCCACCTACCTCTTCGAGCGCTTCGACATGGACCTCTCGGGGGCCGGATTCCACTCGATGTTCTACACCCACCTGTTTGCCTTCTTCGGGGTTCTGCTGGCCGGGCGTCTTTCGGACAAACTCGGACGGCTGCATCCCGCCTGGCGAATGGCCATGCAGGGTTTCGGACTCCTGGCAGCCGTGCCGTTCATCCTGCTGATGGGCAACTCGGCGACGCTGTGGGTGATTTACGTCGGGTTCGCCGGATTCGGGTTCGCCCGGGCCTTCTTCGACGCCAATACCTATACGGTGCTTTACGACGTCATCCCGCCGCGCTATCACTCGTCGGCTTCGAGCCTGATGATGATGGTCGGATTCGGAATCGGGGCTCTGGCTCCCGTGGTGCTGGGAGCCGTGAAGCAGGCTGCCGGGCTGTCGTTCGGCATCTCGATGCTGGCCGTTGTCTGGCTCGTGTGCGGAGCGGTCATGGTGCTGGGCGCCAAACTTTTCTATCTGAAAGACTACAACAAAATAGAACATGAACAGTAACCTGAAAACCAGAAAAGCGAAGGCAGGATTGCTGCTGATCGCGTCGCCCCGCTTCAAGATGCTGGGCGAAGGATTGAAACGCGGGACGTATGCCGAACGCAAGAACGCCGACGTGGAGAAGATTCTCGGAACGTTGGATTTTCTCGACGTGGTGTTCCCGGGGATCGTCTACGAGAAGGAGGAGGCCCAGGCGGCCATGGATCGCTTCTACATGGAGAAGGTCGACTTCGTGATTGCGGAGTTTCTCTCCTGGTCGGAGGATTTTGCCTGGATCCGTTTCCTGCGGGACATGCCCGAGGTGCCGATCCTCTTTGTGAATGTAGCCCGGGACCACGTCTCGTTCCGGGATACGCTCGACGAGGACGACTTCATTGACTATCTCTGCGCCGGGACGCTCGTGGGTTCGCTCGAAGCGTCGGGGTCGGTGCCCCGCACGGGCCGTCGGCACGTCCGGGTGGTGATGGGCTCGCGCGAGGAGGTGACCGCCGAGATCCGGCTCTTCGCCTCGGCGGCCCGGGCCCGAGCCATCCTCCGGCAGTCGAACCTGGGACTGTTGGCCAACTACAACGAGGCCATGTGGTCGACCTACATCGACCCCTACGATCTCTTCACCAAACTGGGTCCCGAGATCCGTTTCCTGCCCTATTCGGTCTACGGCGAGGTGATCGACGCCGTGAGCGCGGCGGAGCTCAAGGACTACTGCGACGCCCTGACCTCGCGCTACCGGATGATGGACGACGTGGCGCGCGACAAGTTCGAGGCGTCGGTCCGTGCCTCGATCGGACTGGCGAAGATGGCCGAACGCTCGGACATCGACGTGATGGTCTTCAACGACATCGACCGTGCAATGTTCGAACTGGTGGGGCTGCGGGCCGGATTCTACCACCCGTGGTTCAACGAGAACTGCTCGGTGCTGGTTCCCGAGGCCGACATCGGCGCGGGTCTGATCACCTACCTGCTGAAGCTGATCTCGGGCAAGCACGTCAATTTCCTCGAACCGTTCCACATCGAGAGCGACTACGGCACCTTTGCGGGCGGTCATGCGGGCCCGAACGACCACAACGACCCGGCCTGGCAGCAAAACGTGGTTATCGCCCGCGACGTGCGCTTCGCCAAGACGAGCTACAAGTATGCCGGTGCTCCGTTCGCCTGGTACCGCATCTCGCCGGGACGCAAGACCATGGCGCAGCTCGTGGAGTGCGACGGCCGTTACAAACTGGTTGCCACGCTGGTCGACTCGCTCGAAGGGGATCACATCCTGGCGACCTATTCCCACAGTATTTTCCGTCCGGTGGTTCCCGTGGAGCGTCTCTTCGAGCAGATCCTGAAGATCGGCACCACGCAGCATTTCGCGCTGGTCGACGGCGACTATCTGCGCGAACTGGAGATGCTCGCCGAAATCATGGACTTCGAATATCACGCAATTGTTTGATTAACCTTTAAATACCATCAGTCATGAGTTTCATGTACAACCCCTTCCCGTACGACGATCCCCGGGCCGTCAACCGCCCGCAACTTCCGGCCGAGGCCGTCGAGTCCGTCGTCGGCGGAACGCTCAAGGCCGCAACGGCACTGGCTGCGGAGTTTGCCGCACGCATGGATGCCGCGCCGGGCCGGAATCTCGTCGTTGCTTTCGACGGTTACGCCACGGCCGACTGGTCGCGGATGATCAACCTGCTGTCGCAGCAGTTGAAGCTCCGGAACATCGGGCTGGAGGCGGTCGATTTCCGCGCGGCCTTCAAGTCGGAGCAGGAGATCCGCGATCTGATCGATCCGCTGCTGGAGTGGGATCGGGAGAAGGACCCGACGCTGCTCTACGGACGTATTTTCCGGGGCGGCTACGAGGCGCTGCTGGATGAGACCAATGCGGAGGATTTCCGCCTGCGGATCGCTGCGCTCCGTCCTTCGGATGGCGCACGCCGTGTGATTGTCGTCTACGGCAGCGGCTGTCTGATGCCGCGGATGCGGGATCTCTACGATGTGCGGTGCTACTTCGACGTGACGCCCAAGGAGTCAATTCTCCGCATCCGCCGGGGTCAGTATGCCAACCTGGGCGACCGGACCGCACAACCGGCCAATCAGGTGATCCGCCGCTGCTATTACGCCGATTTCGAGATGGCGGTGCATCTGCGCGGCGAGCTGCTGCGGGAGGGCCTGCTCGACTATTACGTCGCTTCGGACCGCCCGGACCACCTCCAGTTGATTCCCCGCAAGGCGCTGGAGCAGATTCTGGCAGCCCTGGCCACCTATCCGTTCCGCTGCAAGCCCGTCTATCTGGAGGGCGTCTGGGGCGGCACCTACGTCAAGAAACTGCGCAACCTGCCCGATACGATGCGCAACTGCGCCTGGGTCTTCGATCTGATCCCCATGGAGGTGAGCATCGTGGTCGAGGCCGGGGCCGAGCAACTGGAGTTCCCGTTCTTCTCCTTCGTGCAGCGGGAGGGTGAGGCGATCATGGGCGCCCGCTGTGTCGAGAAGTTCGGCGGTTACTTCCCGATCCGCTTCAACTACGACGACTCGTACCACAGCACGGGCAACATGTCGATCCAGGTCCACTCCGGAGCGCAGTACAACCACGACAACTACGATGAGTTGGGGCGCCAGGACGAGAGCTACTACGTGGTCGTGGCGGGACACCATGCCAAGACCTTCATCGGATTCCGCGACGATGCCGACATCGACGCCTTCATCCGCGACATCAAACTGGCCGACAAGGAGTACAAGCCGGTGGATTACTTGAAGTACGTGAGCTACGAGGATTCGAAGCCGGGTCTTCAGGTGATGATCCCCGCGGGAACGGTCCACTCGTCGGGTCGCAACCAGGTGGTTCTGGAGATCGGCAGCCTCACGATCGGCTCCTATACCTACAAACTCTACGACTACCTGCGTCCGGACTTCGACGGCAAACCGCGTCCGATCCATACGTGGCACGGCGAACGGAATCTGGCCCGTGAGCGCCGTACGAGCTGGGTGCGTCAGAACATCGTCCAGCAGCCGCGTCAGGTCCGCGGCGGGGACGGCTGGGCCGAATACATCGTCGGCGAGCACGATCTGCTCTACTTCACGCTTCGCCGTCTGGAGTTCGAGAAGCAGATCGAGGATGACACCTGCGGACGCTTCCATGTGCTGACGCTCGTTGACGGCGAGCACATCCGGATTCGTTCCATCGACCATCCCGAGCGCTATTTCGATGCCGAATACATGGATATGGTGGTGGTTCCGGCCGACATGGGCCGCTACGTGATCGAGAATCTGCGTGCGGAACCGATCTGTGTCCACAAGACGATGCTCAAGGATGGATTCGACCGCGAATAACTGCCGTCTGCTGTTCGACGTCGGCGGGACGTTCCTCAAGGCCGTGGTGGCGGATGCCACCGGGGAGTTGATTCCCGCCTCGGAGTTCTCCTGCCCGATGCCTTCGGACGGTACGCGGGAAGAGATTGTCGGTGCCCTGACCGCTTCGGTGGCTCGGGGCGCCGCCTTCGCTTCGGCGCACGGGCTCGTGTTGAGCGGGATCGGGATCGCCTTCCCGGGGCCGTTCGACTTTACCCGGGGCGTTCCCCTCATGGAGCACAAGTTCCGGAGCGTTTACGGCTTTTCGCTTGCCGAGGTGCTGCACGGACTCCCCGAAACGGGCCCCGACATGCCGATCCGCTTCATGCACGATGTCAATGCGGCCATGCTGGGCGAGATGACGCGCGGCAATGCCCGGACGTTCGGGAATGCCGCCATCGTGGCACTCGGAACCGGGTTGGGCTTCGCCTGCTGCCTCGACCGTGAGGTGCAGTATTCGCCGATGGGCTCTCCGCGCATCTCGATCTTCAAACGCCCCTGCCGGGACGGCATCTTGGAGGACTGGGTCTCGAAACGGGGCTTTCTGCGGATCCATGCCGGTCTGACGGGGCAGTCGGATCCGAATCTTACGGTGGCCGATCTGGCCCGGATGGCCTTTGCCGGGGATTCGGCAGCCCGGGAGACCTTCGCCGAGGCGGGGCGGATCCTGGCCGATGCGATCGGCGGCGTGCTCTCCGAACTGCGGATCGAATGCCTGCTGTTGGGCGGCCAGATTTCGCGTTCGTCCGCACTGCTGGAGCCGACGCTCGTCGAGGGACTGCGGGACGTCGCGTGCCTGCGTCGGGTGGCGCCTGCGGCGCATATCGGTGAGGCTGCGTTCTACGGACTGCTGGCCGGGCTGGATCTGCCGGCAACGGCCGCGGCTTCCGGGAGTTGTTAGGACATATCGCTGAAAAGAGATCGCCCCGGTGCAGTTTCCTGCATCGGGGGATCTCTTTTGGTGGGGGATGGGGTCAATCCAACAGCTCGTAATTGATCTGCCAGACTCCGGTCTCTCCGGGAAATACCTGGAATGACGTGTAGGGTTCGAGGCAGGCGACGTTCGCATGGGCCCAGAAGACCATGTGCGAGAGCTCTCCGCTGCCCGATGTGCGGATTCCGGCCCCGGTGCGGAGGTTGCGGATCGAGAATTCGTATCTTCGGGTTGCGGGGTCCGGACTGTAGAGATCGCCCATGAAGACCACCTCTCCGCGCCGGAGCTCCCGGTTGAAACGGATCCCGTCCCGGGTGAGCTCCACACAGTCGTACGCCTCGCGCCACGTTCCCGAGGGACGGAACGGAAAGCGGATCTCCGTCTCGGGGCCTGTCGTCATCCGGTCGAGGGTGAAGAAGTTGTGGTTGTAGACGTATCCGGAGAGAATTGCGGGCCCGAGGTTCTTCAGGGCATATTCGATCCGTAGACCGGGTTCCGGGGTCAGACGCAGCGTCTTGCGGTAGTCGTATCCGTACTCGTCGCTCAGGAGCCGGTGGCGGAATTCGACCCGGTCTCGTGCGGTGATCGTCTCCCGAATTCCGGGATTGACGATCTCGTGGAGCCGGAAGCGGTCGTAGGGGTCCTCCGAGAACCGGCGCAGGGTGCCGACTCCGATCTTCAGGAACTCCTCGCCCGGGCGGGCCCGTTCGTAGCCGACCGGGGTGAATTCATCCACGGGTCCGGTCAGCCCGTCGTGCCGCAGCGGGTCGTGCCGTGTCTGCCAGGGGGCGACATAGCGGTGTCCCCGGCAGCGGAGGTCGCGCACGACTCCGCTCCAGTCGAACCGGGTGGAGCGGTAGTATCCGTTTGCGGCGTCGGGCGGACATACCACGGCCGAAACGGCCCGGTTGCTTATTCGCAGAATCGGATACTCCTCCGATCCTGCAGCCTCCGCAAGAGATGCGGAGGCCGTGTCGGGGGTCAGAGTCTTCATTTTTCCTTTTTGTAAATCAGAACGGCCAAATCGTATTGCCCGAGGGTAACCTCTCCGCCGTCGGACGATACGCGGGCCTTGCCCAGCGTTGCGGATTCGACGAACCGGTATCCCGGCACCTCGATCCCGCTGCTCACGGGCTCTCCCGCTTCGGTTCGGGTCGCCACGATGGCCATGCCGTCGCCGTTCGTGTAGGCCCGCGCCTCGATGCCCTGCGCGGAGAGCGTGAAACCCTCCACGTCGCGGTATCTGCCGACCAGCAGCAGATCCTCGTACCGCTTCTTGATGGCGTTTGCCTGTGCCAGATAGGCCTGGTAATGCGGGGTTTTGTCGATCAGGTCACGGCAGCGGTAGATCTCGATGTCGTTGCGCAGCCCCTTGAGCAGCGTATTGTTCACCCGGCGTTCGATGTCCGTGTCGTCGCGGATCTCGCGGTCGGAGATGATGATCTCGGGGAAGGTGTAGCGGAACCAGTCGATGAAACTGTACTTTCCGGCCGTTACCTGGTAGATGTGGATGTAGTCGCAGTATTGGGCGGTTACGTCGGTGAGCCATTCGGTTCCGAGGGCGAACTCCGGATCGAAGCTGACGTTGCGGTCGCGGATCATCTTCAGCACTTCGGCCTTGTCGGCGATGACGTGGACGTTCGGGACGGGGAATTCACGGCTGAGATCCCAGTTCGAAGCCCGTTCGCCGTATCCGAGCTGGTCGTAGAAGACGCTGTTGGCTCCGTATTCGCGGGCGCGGTCGGCCCATTCGAGGAGCATCTTGCGCCAGATTTCAGACCGGGTGTCTGCGATGACGAACGTCCGGGCGTTGTAGTCGCCGAGGAAGGTCCCCTGCCCGGT
Source organism: Candidatus Alistipes intestinigallinarum (assembly GCA_019115745.1). Classification (GTDB taxonomy): domain Bacteria; phylum Bacteroidota; class Bacteroidia; order Bacteroidales; family Rikenellaceae; genus Alistipes; species Alistipes intestinigallinarum. The sequence continues at coordinate 61,426 of DXDA01000007.1, read as the reverse complement.
GAAGCGGTACTGCTCGGTAAACTCCGCACCTGTGTTGTCCCGGTAGCAGATCTCCTTGCCGACGCCGCTTTTGTAGAATTCGCTCTCGCGGTCGATCAGCTTGCCGTTGAAGTAGAGGAGCACCTTTCCGCCGCCCTTCTTGAATTCGGCGATGGCCTTCCGCCACCCCTCGTCACCTCCCTGGGCCGGATCGGCGTTGTAGTGGGGATTGCCGTGGTCCATGCCCGTCTCCCACCACCCGAAGGTGAAGGCGGCATCGGCCCCGACACTTTCCCCGACGCGCTTGATGCGCCCGGGCAGATCGGTGTACTTGAAGAGCAGCTCCCCGTACTGATGGCGGAAGATGATGCGCTGCCAGCTTCGCATCTTCTTCACCCACAGGGGGGCGTCGCGGTGATCCCACCAGGTGTCGGCCCAGCGGCGGTAGAGTTTCGAGGTCTGGTGCCACGTGCCCGTGTAGGGGGCGATGACGTTGGCGTCGCAACTCCAGCGTTCGCCCGCAAAGCAGTGGGGGTATTTGTAGAATCCCGACTCCAGCCGGGTGAAGCTCCCCTCCCCGTCGGGATAGAGGCGCAGTCCGTGCCCCGTGTCCTGGAACAGCGGATCGTGGCTTCCGAAGTAGAGCCCTTCACGTTCGCCGACATAGGCGAAGCAGTTCGAGGCCATGCAGCCTCCGGTTCCGCCCGTTACGGTCCGCATGGGGTATTTGGCGTCCATCTGCCGGAACTTCTGTGCCGGCGTCTTGTAGGGCGAAGAGTTGCTGTTGCGCAGGATGATGCCCTTCGGATCGTCGTAGAGCTGTCCGCCGGTGTGGGTGAGCAGCAGCTTGTGGCCCTCCGGGAGCGGCATGTTCCCGACGAGCGGGTAGTGGAATTCGCGGACGATCGTGTGAGGTTCGTTGTTCTCGATCGTCGAGGCGCAGCGGATGAGATCCCCTTCGAGCGTGAGGTCGAGACGGAGCCGCATGTGGAGCGTCACCTCCTCCCGGGTGCTGAAATCCGTGGCCTTCAGTTCGTCATAGGTGAGCGTGATCGTCTTGCCGTCGGAAGAGACGTGCGGGGTCTGGCGATCCGGAAGAACCTCGATCTCCTTGGCCTTCCGGGTGTCGTAGTAGAGTCTCCAGAGGAAGTCGTTGCCGGCGTAGTCGCGCCCGGTCTCCAGATTCTTGAGACTGACCAGGCGTCCTTCCCGGTCGATCGAGATCTGCAGTTTGTCGTTGCGGAGAGTTTGGGGCTCCGATGCCGCGAAGAGACTCGTGGCGCTCAGCAGCAGCAACGGAACCATCAGGAGGCGGAGAAGGGTGATCGGGTTGTTTTTCATGGTCGTAGGTTATTGGGTTGGAGGTTGGTGTCGGAAAGGGCCGGGTCGATTTATGCAAATCGGCCCGGCCCTGACTGGAAGCGGATCAATATCCCGGATTGTTCTCCGTGATGTTCTTCATGACCTGCATGGTCGTGGTCGGAATGGGCCACAGGTAGCTCTTCGGGGCCACGAACTTGCATTCGGCGAGCACTTGCGCATACATGTTGTTGCGGAAGAAGTTGGGGTCACCCTTAGCGACGTCGGCCATGAAATCCACACAGCCGTCCTCGTCGACCTGCGGTACGGCGCCGTGGAACCACATGCCGTCGTCGATGTAGGCGCGCTGGAGTTTCTCATCCTTCTTCGGAAGCCCGATCCAGGGGCGGTTGAGCACCTTCTCGGCGATGCGCCAGCGCCAGAGGTCGTAGAGGCGCAGGTTCTCGAAGGCGAACTCCATGCGGCGCTCGAAGCGGAGGATCGTTCGCAACCGGGCCTGATCGCGTTCGGTGATGGCCGGATAGTCGGAGGTGGCCGTCACATCGACCTTGTAGGCCCGGGCGCGGACCTGGTTCATGGCGTTGAGCACCGTATCGTCGATCTCGTTGAGTTCGATCTTCGCCTCGGCGTACATGAGCAGCACGTCGGCATAGCGCAGGATCAGCTTGTCGTTTTCGGCCTCGAAGGGCGAGAGCCAGTCTTCATCGACGTGCTTCTTGAGAACCAGGCCGTTGTAGGAGGCGTATTGGTTCGAGCTGCCGGAGATCTTGTACGACCGCGAGTCGTTGTTGGTGACCATGCCCCCTTCGCGGGCGCTGTAGACCTCGGTCACGTCGAAATGGGGATCGAAGACGACGCCCAGGTGCTGCGTTCCGTGCTCCACGATGGTGTAGGTGCAACGGGGATCGCGGTGCTCGAAGGGCTTGTGGGGGTCGTAAACCGTCGATTCGTCGATGGGTTTGCCCTGATCGTCGAGGAAGGAGCAGAGCAGGTACCACGAGGGCAGGCAGGTCGTGCAGGTCGGAGCGCCCGACAGACGCGGCAGCTTGGCCGTGGTGGCGCCTCCGTAGAGATACTGATACTTCGAGTTGTTCGAAAGGGCCTTCGAGCGCGGGATGACGAAGATACCCTCGGGGGAGTGCTTCGTGGACATGCGGAAGAGCTCTCCGAAGTCCGAGTGAAGCGAGTAGGCGTTCAGGGAGATGCACATCGCTGCGGCATCGCGGGCCTGTTCGAAGAGCCGCTTGGCCTCCTCTTCGTTGGCATCGCCGAATCCGTGCCCCCGGCCGTTCTCGTCCAGCTCGATGGTATCCCATTTGCGGATGGATGCGAAGTGCAGGGCGTAGCGGGCCTTCATGCCGTAGACGGCCCCTTGCGTGGCGCGCTCGACCTCGCCGCCGCCGTACGAGACGGGCAGCAGGGGCGCGATCTCGTCAAATTCCTGGAGCATGTCGTCGACCACCTCCCACATGTCCGTGCGGGTCAGCTCATAGGCGGCCTGGCGTCCGGCTTCGGAGTCCATGTCCATATTTTCGGGAACGACTACCGGGTCGCCGAAGTGCACCATGATCCGGCAGTAGAAGCAGGCCCGGTAGAAGCGGGCACAGGCGATGATGCGGTTGTACCGCTCGGGATCCATCTCGCCTTCGAGTTTCTTGATCTCGGTGATGATCTTGTTGCAGCGGTTGATGCCCGTGTAGGTGATGTCCCACATGCGGACGGCGAGCGGATAGGTGCCGTCCACGCCGTCGATGAGGAACCGGCCCGGAGCGCTTCGGTTCTGTCCGTCATCGGTCAGCATGTCGAGTTCGGTCTGTTCGTTGGAGGTCCATTCGTTCCGCTCCATGGGCCAGTAGCTGTGGTGGAGCAGGGCGTTGAGGTTTAGTTCGAACTGCTCGGGGGTCTGGAACCACGAACCGCTGGCTGCCGAATCCTTGGGTGAAAGATCCAGATCGCTGCACGAGAAGAGCAGACTTCCGGCCAGGGCGAAGATTGCGCATTTGAAGGTTTTCATATCTTTTCGTTCTTTGATCCGATGTTAGAATTTGAGGTGTGCCGAGAAGAGTACCGATTTGGTGATCGGGTATCCGGTGGTTCCGACCTCGGGGTCCCAGCCTTCGGGGAAGTGGCTGTAGGTGAAGAAGTCGGTGAGCGTCACGGCGAAGCGCAGGCTCTTGACATGCACCCGGTTCATCCACTTCTGGGGCAGGGTGTATCCCAGCGTGATGTTCTTGACGCGGAAGTAGGAGCCGTCGAAGATCCAGAAGTCGGAGATTGCGTAGTTGTTGTTGGCGCTGTTCCACGAATAGCGCGGGTACTTGGCGTGCCGGTTCTGCTCGATGGTGTTCTTACGGCTCCAGGAATTCCCCCCCCCGACGATCGTCGGGACGTTATACCACTGCGAGCGCAGCGGCTGCACCATCTCGTCCGTGAGGTAGGAGTTGCGCTTGCCGACGCCCTGGAACGTCAGGTTGAAGTCGATGCCGCGCCAGGCCAGGTCGACCGAACCGCCGTAGTTGAAGTGCGGGAGCGAGGAGCCGAGGACCGCACGGTCGTATTCGGCATTGATGAGCGGGCTGTTCGGGTCGGCATCCGCGAGGTTACGGTAGTGCAGGTCTCCGGGGTAGACCGTTCCGGTGGTTGCCGAGTTGTCGACTTCGGCCTGGCTCTGATAGATCCCTTCGCAGACGTAGCCGTACCACGACTGGTACTCATCACCTTCGCGGATGATCTTGCCGCCGGAGATGACCTCCTTGTTTCCGATGTAACCCATGGTCGAGACGTCGTCCGAGAGGTTGAACGTAACCCCGTAGTTGAAGTCGCCGACGTTGTCGCGCCATCCGAGCGTCACCTCCCAGCCTTTGGTGTTCATGTCGCCGATGTTGTCATAGGGGTCGGAGAGACCCATGATCGGGGCGATGGGGACCTGCAGAAGCATGTCGCGGGTCTTTTTGTAGTACCAGTCGGCCGTGATGGAGAGCCGGTTGTTGAGCATCGTCAGGTCGAGACCCACGTCGACGGTCGAGGTGGTCTCCCAGGTGATGTCGGAGACGATGGCCGCCGCCTGTGCATAACCCGAGAGGGCCGTCAGCGTGGAGCCGGTATATCCGACGACGTTGTTGTTGGCCAGGACGGCCTGATAGGGGTAGTAGCCCTGGATGCGCTCGTTACCCAGTTCTCCGTAGGAGAGGCGCAGCTTGCCGTGATCGAGCACCTTGCGGAGCCCCTCCATGAAGCGCTCCTGGGTGAAGACCCAGCCGGCCGATGCCGAGAGGAACGTACCCCAGCGGCAGTCGGGAGCGAACCGCGAGGAGCCGTCGCGGCGGATGTTGCCCTGAATGTAGTATTTCGAACGGTAGTTGTACATCAGTCGGCCGAAGTAGGATCGGCGGGCCAGTTCGTTGACGTTCTGCGAGTTGGCCGTAACGTCTTCGCTGCCTCCGGCGCTCAGGTCGGGGATCAGCGAGTGGGCGAACGAGGACTTCTTGGCGACGATCGCGCCCTCCTGATACCAGTAGTTCTCGTAACCGATCATGGCGCTGAGGTTGTGGTCCTGGCCGAAGGTGTGCTGGTAGTTGGCATAGACCTGGGTGGTGTGCGAGAAGGTATCGCCGCGGGTCTCTTCGAGTGTGGTGGTCTTGGCGTCGGAGATGTACTTCGTACTGGTGAGGCTCTCCTCCTGGTAGCTGAAGTAGGCGGTCTGGCGCTGGAAGTCCTTGATCTTCGTGTAGGAGAACTGCGGTGCGAAGATTCCGGTGACGGTCAGCCCCTTGACGGGCGTGATGTCGATCTGGAACTTGGCATTGGCCAGGTACTTGTCGGTCTCCTTCTCACCTCCCGACATCAGGGCGGCATACTTGTTCGTACCGTCCTTGCCCGGAGCGTAGCGACCGTCGCTCCAGACGGCCTGGTAGATGGACGGGATGTAGCGCATGATGCTCGACGGCGAGGTGTGGGGGTTGAGCTGGTCGACGTAGCGCAGCGACAGGTCGGCCGAGGCTTTCATCCATTTGAAGACCTTGATGTCGTTGTTCAGCCGGGCGGTGTAGCGCTGCCAGTTGAGATTCTTGCGGAAGAGTCCGTCGACGTCGTCGTAGCCCAGGCTCAGGACGGAGCTGATCTTCTCGCCGCCGGCCTGGATCGTGAGGCTGTGCGACTGACGGACGCCCTTGTCCTTGAGCATCAGATCCATCCAGTCGACATTCGGATAGAGGTCGGGATTCTCCCGGTTGAGAATCCAGTAGTTCTCGATCATCTCCCGCGAATACTCCTGGTACCAGCCGCCCGAGGGCAGGTCGTTGTAGCGGAGCTCGTTGACGGCGGCCATGTAGTCGGTGGCGTTCATGTATTCGGGAGTCCGGGACTGGTAGTCGAGACCGAGCGTATAGTTATAGGTGACGCTGGCACCGGTTTTTCCGGCACGTTTGGTCGTGATGAGGATGACACCGGCGGCGGCCTGCGAACCGTAGATCGAAGCCGAAGCCGCATCCTTCAGCACGGTGATGTTTTCGATGTCGTTGGGATTCACGTCGTCGATCGACCCGGCCACGCCGTCGATCAGCACATAGGGATCCGATGCGCCCTCGGTCATGGAGGTGATACCGCGGATGCGGATCGTGGCCGAACCTCCGGGTGCGGAGTTCGTTCGGGTGACGGTCACACCGGGCATGGCACCCTGAAGCGCCTGGGAGAGCGTCTGGGTCTGCCGGTTGAGGATGGTTTCGCCGCCCACGGAGGAGAGGGATCCCGTAAGGTCCTTTTTGCGGACGGAACCATATCCGACGACTACGACCTCATCCATGGCGGTGCTCTCTTCGGCGAGTACGATGTCGAAGGTCGTACGGCTTCCGATGAGAATCGTCTGGCTCTTGTAGCCGAGGTAGGAGACGAGCAGCGACGCATCGGCCGCGGGTTTTTGAGCGAGGGCGAAGGTGAAGTTGCCCTGGGCGTCGGAGGTCACGCCCTGCTGGGTTCCGGCGAGGATGATAGTGGCTCCCGGGACCGGCTCGCCCTTTTCGGTCTTGACGCTACCCTGCAGGGTGAAGTTCTGGGCCGAAGCGTACGATGGTGCAAATACGATCGCTGCCAGAAGCGCGCAGAAAGCAGCGATCGTCCGAAAATCGCACTTTCTTTGAAATTCATCGTAACTTTTTTTCATCTTTTTAGAATTAGTAGTATATTTGCATCGTACACCACACCACACAACACATAGGGCAAGAATAAATAGAATAGTGTGGTTTAGTGTGGTACAAAAATAAAAGTAATATTTGACATTCCAAAGAAAAGCGGCTGTTTTTTGAAAATTTTCGGCGAATGTCATGCAAATGTAACGTTTTGGGGCCGTGTTTCGGAGCGGAAAGCCTTCGACCCGGGATTCCGGGCCCGAATCGAGTAATTTCAAATGAACCTTTATTACGCACCTATGAAAAAGCAATTATTCGGGATTTGGACGGCGGCGTTGCTGCTGGCGGGCGTTGCCGTCTCCTGCACGAGCGATCCGGAGGTCGACAGTGTCGGCCGGGTCGGGATCACACAGGAGAGTCTGACCGCTTCCGGCGAGGGCGAGGAGCTGACCCTCGACGTGACCAGTAATTCCTACTGGCATATCGATTTTACGGACCCGGCGACGGGCGAGACCGTACGCTGGATTACGCCGAGCGAGACCTATGGAATGGGTGATGCAGCGGTGAAGCTGGTCGTGTCCCGGAACCGTTCGACGAGTGCCCGAACGGCCTACATCCATGTCACGACCGATTCGGAGTCATCGACGGTTTCGATTCTGCTGTCGCAGGGGGCCGGGACCGTTGGCGGCGGGGACGGGTACGGTTTCCCGATCTACCAGATGTTCTCGATTGACGCGAACCACATGTTGAGCAACGCCTTCATCGAGGGTGGGAACTGCTATTTCGACGACGGCATGATCTTGAGCCGTACGGGGAGTCCGGCCGACATGACGTTCAGCACCAAGACCCATACGAACCCCAAAACGGACTGGTATTTCCAGCGGGGCGTTGTGATTGGGTCGTGGGCGACGGGAGATGCGCTGCAGTTGCAGATTCCGCTGAAGGAGGCGCTCTCGGGCGACCTGCGTTATGTCTACGGCAGCCGTCGCGACGGTACGCAGAATGCGAGCCATGCCTGGCAGTTCGAGTGGAGTGCCGATGGTGAGAGCTGGACGCCGTTCGACAAGGCGTCGGTCGGGGGAGCCTCGGATGCGGTCTGGAAGATCGTGGACTTCACGATCCCTGCGGAGAAGCAGATCCCGGCTGGCGGTACGCTCTGGATTCGTCACTATTGCAAGGATGGCTCGTCGGCCAGCACGTCGGGCTCGGATCCGACGGTTACCTTCCAAACGGGCTTCTGCATCACGAAGGCTAAGGCCGATGCGTCGGAAGTCCCGGCCATGGACGACGAGACGATCGTCTTCTCGACGGGCTTCGACGACCTGCGCGATGCCGTAGCGGCCTACATCGACCTGCCGCTCGACTTCATGTCGTCGTTCCATGCGGGGGGCTACTCCTTGCCCAAGGAGCACTCGGACATCGTTGCTTTCGAGGAGTGCTACGCACGTCCGGGCTTCCTGCAGGTCGGATGCGGCGACGAGGCGATTGTTACGCGCTATAAGCAGGGTTCCTATACGATCCAACTGGCTTCGCGCTTCGAGGCGATGCGGATTCTGAAGAGCGACCTCAAGCTGACGTTCCTGGCGACGGCGATGATCGACGCCTACGGCAAACCGACCGATCCCGGCGTGGTAGTGAAAGTCGATGGTGCGAGCGGCGCCACGGTGGAGGGCGGTGAGCTCGAAGGGGTTGCGAACAACGAGTTCAAGCCGTTTACGGTCTACGTCCGTGGGGCGACTCCCGAGACCGAGATCACTATTACGTCGGCAGCGATGACCTCCAGCACGGACGACGTGCGGTTCTTCGTGGATGACATCGTGCTCGCCGTCGAGGGAGAGCCGGAGCGTCCGAGTGCCGACGATCCGGTGAAGGCCACCATTGCGGAGCTCCGTGGCAAGGCGGGCGCTTCGGAGGTGACGATTTCCGACAATCTTTATATACAAGGTACGGTCGTTTCGGTGGACAACGTTCCGCAGGATTGTTTTGCCGTGCAGGATGATGAGGCGGGTATCTTTGTCAGCGCTCCGAACCACGGGCTTTCGGTCGGTGACCAGGCCGAGGTAGTGGTGAAGGGGGCCAAGCTGGCCAAGGATGCCGACGGGCTTTTGGTTGTAACGCCGACCTCGGCAGCCGAAGTGACCAAGAGCGGAACGGCAACTGAACTGCCTGCCGTTCGTTCGATTTCGGTCGGGGAGTTGGCAGCCGGGACCTGTGAGGCGATGCGGGTATCGCTTCCGGAGTCTCAGGTGGTGGATGCCGATCTGTCGAAGACGTTGAGCGGGACGGTCACGCTCGAACTGGAGGATCGGGTAACGACCTATTCGATGAAGACCTATGCCCATGCGACGTTTGCCTCGACGATGGTGCCGCAGAAGCGGGGCCCGGTGAAGGGTATTGCGGGAGCGGGTTATGTGCTTCCGGCTTCGGAGTCGGATCTTTCGGCGATGAACGGCACGCGTTTCGGCGAGGAGGTCTACGCCATTACGCCGATTTCGGGATTGCTCAAGGTTTCGATGGCAAATGGAGAGGTTGGTTTCCGAAATGTCTCCTATTCGAATAATGTGGTAACTTATTCTTCGCCGGAAGGTTGTACGATCACTAAGGTCGGAAATGAAGATATTCCCGGTTGTGGATTGACAAATACGGGCTCTGCTACGATTTATGACGGTCGTTTCCTGACTACCGGGTGGGGTGGCGACAACTGGCAGGAAAATGGTTTGGTATTTAAAATCAAGGCTACGTCTCGGCTTGTCGGGACACTTCGCTTCGGATTCGGCTTGTTTGCCAATAAGAGTGCGAACGGTTATGTCCCGAAAAATTATAAAATTGTGTGGAGTACCGACAATATGACTTGGAATGAAGATGTTCGGGTTCTGACGGCTCCGTTTACAGGGGAGGGATCTGAGGTCTTTTCTATTCCCACTACAGCCAACAGCGGCGGTTATAAGATGGCTTACTTCCATGTGCCGGATAGCAAGGCTATTGCCGAAGGAGGCTTTATCTATATCAAGATCATGCAGGCGGATAATACGACGGCTCTGTATCCCGATCAGGGAATTCGTACAGACGGTCAGCTTCTGTTCCAGCACGGATTCTATTTGACGACACATGAGAAAGGTGCTTATTATACTTCGGTATTGCCCTCCGGGGAGAATGTTCTTTTGACCGAAGGTTTTGATGATGCTTATCTGGCTCACGATTATTTTATACCTTCGTGGCAAATGTGGACGAATCTCTCAGAGCAATATACGATGCCGGAAGGATGGGATAAGAGCGGAAATGTATACGAAGGAACGGGTTATATTCGTGTTGGGAAAAGCGATACGGATGGTACGAGCAGTATAACGACTCCTGCCTTGGCAGCTTTGGGTGATACTCCGGCTGATGTTACTTTGAAGTTTCGTATCGGTGTGGGACTGGGTGGAAAAGTTGCTTTTGCCCCTGATCCCTGCACGGTAACAATCACTACATCGGGCGGAGGGAGCGTCGGAACATTGACTCCCGATCTGACGACTTTGCTGCCACAAGGTGAACTGACCGAAATTACCAATGAAACAGCCCCGGCTTATGAAAATGCTTATCATCGCTGGTACGATGTTTCAGTTCCCGTGACTGGTGCGACGAAGGATACAAGAATTACGATCGGAGGTACAGGTCGGCATTTTATCGACGACATCGTGATCACGAAAGATTGAATCCAACACTTAAAACGATAAGAACATGGAAAAACTGAAGTATTTGCTGTACGGAATCGTATTGTGCGCCCTGGGATGCTCGTCAGGCAGTGATGACAATCCGGGCCCGAGCGGAGGCGGTGCCTCTGCGAACACCTTGAAGGTGATGTCGTTCAACATCCGCTGCGTCACGACGAGCGATACGGGCGACAAGGCCTGGGATGTCCGCAAGGCCCCGTGTGTGAAGATGATCAACAGCATCCAGCCCGACGTGATCGGAATGCAGGAGCCGCGGACCGCTCAGCGCGATTACCTGAAGGAGAACCTTCCCGATTACGAGATGCTCGAAGTGCCCAATACGGGTACCAAAGAGGGTGGCAACTCGGTGCTGCTGTATCGCAAGAGCCGCTTTACGCGCATCGACTGGGGCTACTACTTCCTGAGCGATACGCCCGACAAACCTTCTTATGCTTGGGAGGCTTCCCAGTGGCATACGACCGTTTGGGCCCATCTGAAGGAGGTCGGGACCGACAAGGATTTCTGGCTCTTTACGACCCACATGCCGGCTTATGCCTCGAATATCTCGGCCCGGGAGAAGAGCGCGAAGCTCAACGTCTCGAAGATGAAGGAGCTGGCCGGGGAGAATGCCATGCTCTTCATCACGGGCGACATGAACTGCTCCTATGCGACGGACGACGCCTCGCGGGAGGCGCTGACACCCTACTACCAGTGGATGTCGGCTGGACGAGCCCTCGATCTTGAGGGGAATGTGTACAGTTTTAACAACTACGGAAGCGGTACGGCCACCCCGAAACGGAACCTGGACCATATCTTCTACCGGAATGCCGTTGCCAAGTCATTCCGCACGATTACGGACAATTACGGGGTTCCCTATATCTCCGACCACTATCCGATCCTGTTGACGACGGGTTTCTGATCATTCGGTCGGATCGAAGCGAAGGGCCCGGACTCCTGCGTGAGTCTGGGCCCTTTCGGTTTTCGCACTGGGGCGATACACGGCAGCGGGTCAGTTGACCACCACCGTCGGGAAATACTCCCGCAACAGCGCTGCGGCCCGGTCGATCTGCTCGGGCGTATTCTCCCGTACGTCGCGCAGCTGGTACTCCAGCCCCATCGCCTCGTACTTGTGGACGCCGAGCGTGTGGTACGGCAGCAACTCGACGCGTTCGATCGAGCGGTAGCCGCCGAGCCGTTCGCCCAGCAGCCGAATATCGGCTTCGGCGTCGCTGTGCCCCGGGACGAGAACGTAGCGCAGCCAGAAAGGTTTGCCGTGGGCTTCGAGCCAGGCTGCCGTGCGGAGCGTCTGGGTGTTTTCGCGCCCCGTGAGCCCCTTGTGGCGTTCGGGGTTGGCCTGCTTCACGTCGAGCAGCACCAGATCCACCAGCCCCAGCAGCTCCTCGACGGCCGGATTCCACACCCCGCCGTTCGAGTCGAGACAGACGTGGATGCCCGCCTCTTTCAGCGCCCGGACCAGCGGGACGAGCGCCGCGGCCTGAAAGGTCGGTTCGCCGCCCGAGAAGGTTACGCCGCCCCGTCGGCCGTAGAAGGGTTTCTGGTCGACGGCCATGCGGAGGATCTCCTCCGCCGGGGTGAGCGTGCCACCGCAGGCCTCGATCGTGTCGGGATTGGCGCAGTAGAGGCAGCGGAAGTTGCAGCCCTGCAGGAAAACGACGAGCCGGAGTCCCGGCCCGTCGAAAGTTCCCATCGATTCGTAGGAGTGTACGCGAATCATCGGTGTCGTTGGTTTTGAGTCATACTTCGGGCGGCGGTTGTCGGGAGCCGGAACGCATCCCCGCAACCCTCCCCGTCGTTCGGGAGCTTACATGCGCTCATGAAAACTGCGGCTGATGACCTCCAACTGATGCTCGCGGCTCAGTTTGGTGAAGTTCACGGCGTAGCCCGAGACGCGGATCGTCAACTGCGGATACTTCTCGGGATGCTCCATGGCATCCTCGAGCATTTCGCGGTTCAGGACGTTGACGTTCAGGTGGTGGGCACCCTTCGTGAAGTAGCCGTCGAGCATCGTCACGAGGTTCTCGACCCGCTCCTCGGGCGTGGGGCCCAGCGATTTCGGGACGATCGAGAAGGTATTCGAGATGCCGTCCTGCGAGTCGCGGTAGCGCAGTTTGGCCACCGACGAGAGCGAAGCGATGGCGCCGCTCTTGTCGCGTCCGTGCATGGGGTTGGCGCCCGGAGCGAAGGCTACGCCCTTGGCGCGGCCGTCGGGCGTGGCGCCGGTCTTCTTGCCGTACATCACGTTCGAGGTGATCGTCAGCAGCGACAGCGTCGGACGGGCGTTCTTGTAGACGGGCAGCTTCTTCAACTCCTCGCTGAAGTAGTAGACCAGGTCGACGCCGAGGTGGTCGACACGGTCGTCGTTGTTGCCGAAGCAGGGGAATTCGCCCTGGATGTCGAAGCTCTCGGTGAGGCCCTGCTCGTTGCGGATGGGCGTCACCTTGGCGTACTTGATGGCCGAGAGGGAGTCGAGGGCGATCGAGAGACCGGCCACACCGTAGGCGAGGTTGATGCGCGGGTCGGTGTCGACGAATGCCATCTGAGCCTTCTCGTAGTAGTACTTGTCGTGCATGTAGTGGATGATGTTCATCGCCTCGTTGTAGACGCGGGCGATCTCATGCAGCACCTTCTTGTAGTTCTGCATCACCTCCTCGAAGCGCAGCGGGCCTTCCGAGAGGGCCGGGATGCCCTTGACCATCACCGTTCCGGTGTTCTCGCAGCGGCCCTCGTTGATGGCCAGCAGCAGGGCTTTGGCCAGGTTGCAGCGGGCGCCGAAGAACTGGATCTGACGGCCGATGTCCTGATACGACACGCAGCAGGCGATACCGTAGTCGTCCGAGTGGCGTACTTCGCGCATCAGGTCGTCGTTCTCGTACTGGATCGAGCTGGTGTCGGACGACACCTTGGCGCAGAAGTCCTTGAAACCCTGCGGCAGATCGGGGCTCCAGAGGATCGTGAGGTTGGGCTCGGGCGAGGGACCGAGGTTGTAGAGCGTCTGCAGGAAGCGGAACGAGGTCTTCGTGACCTTCGTGCGGCCGTCGTTGAAGCGTCCGCCGATGGCCTCGGTCACCCACGTGGGGTCTCCGGCGAAGATGTCGTTGTAGGACTGCATACGCAGGTGGCGCACCATGCGGAGCTTGATGACGAACTGGTCGATGAGCTCCTGGGCGAACGACTCGTCGATCAGGCCGTGGGCCAGGTCGTACTCGATGAAGATGTCGAGGAACGACGAGACGTTACCCAGCGACATGGCGGCCCCGTCCTGCTCCTTGACCGCAGCCAGATAGGCCATGTATACCCACTGCACGGCCTCCTGAGCCGAGTGAGCCGGGCGGCTGAGGTCCAGGCCGTAGTATTCACCCATGGTACGGATATCCTTCAGGGCCTTGATCTGCTCGGCGACCTCTTCGCGCAGGCGGATGCGGGCCTCGGTCATCGGGCCGGTGAGGTTGCGCAGATCCTGCTGCTTGGCCTCGATCAGCCGGTCGGTTCCGTAGAGCGCCAGACGACGGTAGTCACCGATGATGCGGCCGCGGGCGTAGTTGTCCGGCAGTCCGGTGAGGAATCCCAGCGAGCGGAACGAGCGGATCTCCTCGGTGTAGACGTCGAAGACGCCGTCGTTGTGGGTTTTGCGGTAGTGGGTGAAGATGTCGCGCACCTTCTCGTCGACATCCACGCCGTTCTCCTTGCAGGCGCGCGAGACGACGTTGATGCCGCCGAAGGGTTTGATGGCGCGCTTGAGGAGCTCGTCGGTCTGCAGACCCACGATCAGCTCGTTCTCACGGTCGATGTATCCGGCCTTGTGGGAGGTGATTGTCGAGACGGTCTTGTTGTCCAGCGAGCGGATGCCGTTGTTCTGACGCTCCTCTTCGATGGCCTTGAGGCAGAGGTTCCAGATGTGTCGGGTGCGGTCGGTGGGTCCTTGCAGGAACGATGCGTCGCCCAGATAGGGGGTGATGTTCGTCTGCACGAAACTCGTGACGTTGATCTCCTTGCTCCAAAGCCCGTCGATGAAGGTTTTGTTCAGTTCCATAAGATGCGTTATTGTTCGTTTTGGGATTAAGATTGTCTACTTTCGGCGCACAAAGATAGGTTGTTTTTTTCATACGGGACGAATTTTGCTTACAATTTCTTATAAAAATTTAAAAAATACCTGGATTTCGGTATTCGAAGGGCTGCCTGGGATTGCTTTTTGGAATCGGGGAAAATGTATACCTTTGCGGTACGAAGAACGTTTAATCCGCAGACTGCTATGGAAGAACTTACGCTGACCACTCCGACCCTGCTGTTTTCGGCCGTTTCGCTGATCCTGCTGGCCTACACGAACCGGTTTCTCTCCTATGCGCAACTGGTTCGCACGCTCAAGGAGCAGCACCTGCAACACCCTTCGAAGGTGACGCAGGCGCAGATCGACAACCTCCGCCGCCGACTCCGCCTGACCCGTACGATGCAGGCGCTCGGTGTATCGAGCCTGTTTCTCTGTGTGGTGACGATGTTCCTGATCTACGTGGATTTCTTCACCCTTTCGGCCTGGGTGTTCGGGGTTGCCCTGCTGTTGCTGATCGCTTCGCTGGGGGTCTCGATCTGGGAGATCCAGATTTCGGTCCGGGCGCTGGAGATCCACCTCAAGGATATGGAAAAATAGGCTGCCGGTGCCTTTTTCCGGACCGAGGGGCGTAAAAAACGAAGATGCCGCGACGTCGCGTCGCTGCATCTCCCACTAACCTACTTATGTAACCTAAAACCAACTTGTGAAAGCCTCTCCCGGTTTTCACATCACAAAGATACGGGGCCGTCGTTTCAGTGAAATGACGGCCCCGTTACATTCGTATGACGATCGGTGCGGACTACTTGCGGGGGGATCCGAGTTCGTGTTTCGCCTCCAGGAAGTAGTGCTGCGACTTGAGCAGGTTCCGCGACTGGAGCACCATGGTCTTGGTCTCGTTGAGGATCGTCAGGTAGAGCACGCTGGCGCGGGTCGAGGTCGAGGGGTTTCCGTTGATGCGTCGCAACTGGCTTTTGATGGCCTCGACGATCGTGTCGAAGAGCCGGTCGCGCATCTCCAGCACCAGATCGAGATCCGAGAAGTCTTTCGTGGCAAGCATGTCGTTGATCTTGTCGAAGATCTCCTCCACCTGGTCGTTCACGCGCATCAGATCGACGATCTGCTCCTTCGACATGCCTTCGTGGTTGTTGTCGATGTGCTCGAAGGCGGGGCGCGTGATGTGGATCAACGCCTTGGTCACTTCCGAGAGGTAGTCGACCACCTGTACGTAGAAGTGTCCGGTGTCGATGTCGCAGCGCTGCAGGCGGCGCAGCGTGGGCATGATGTTGTATTTGCGGTCGCGGGCCTCTTCGAAGAGATGGTTCGAGTCGCGGACCATCTCCTTGAGGACTTTGCGGTTCTCCTTGAAGACGGCTACGAGCGTGCGGTTGTAGATGCGCGTGACCTCCTGCATCGTGTTGCAAACCTCGCCGATGCAGGCGCAGAGCACCTCGTCGGGGGTTTCGGCCTTTTCGAGCGGCAGCAGGGCCTTTTCGGCCTCGGCCTTCAACTCGGGGGTCTTGCGGTGGCTGCGGATGAGCAGCCAGGCGCAGAGTGCCGTGAGCGCCACGACGGCAATCCAGCCGCCCCAGAGCAGCAGGGCCGTGACGGCCAGTGCGATGAGGAACCCGCCCAATGCGGTGATGAACCATCCCGAGATGACGGCCATCACACCCGTGATGCGGTATACGGCACTCTCGCGTCCCCAGGTGCGGTCGGCCAGCGACGAACCCATGGCGACCATGAAGACGACATAGGTGGTCGAGAGCGGGAGTTTGTAGGAGGTTCCGATGGCGATGAGGACCGAGGCGGCGGTGAGGTTGACCACGGCGCGGATCATGTCGTACTGGGCCGAGGTGCGCTCTTCGGCGGGCAGCGGTTCGAAGCGCCGGTCGATGGCCTTCTGCACCCGAGCTGGGACGATTCCGGTCCAGAGGTTGTTGGCCATCAGCGTCAGCCGCACCAGACCGCGCGAGATGAAGGTCGATCCGAAGCGCTCCTCCTCTTCGTGCTGCGAGGCGAGCGAGAGCTCGGTTTCAGCCACGTGCTGCGACTTTTTCGAGAAGAAGAGCGTCAGCACCATGATCAGTCCCGATACGAGCAGAATCAGGAAGTTTGCGCGGGCCGGGGCTTCGAGGGCACCCATCATGATGGTTTCGCTGCCGGCGTCACGGGCGATCTGCCAGGCGTCGAAGCTGGCCAGGGGCACGCCGATGAAGTTCACCAGGTCGTTTCCGGCGAAGGCCAGGGCCAGGGCGAAGGTTCCCGAGAGGATCGTGATGCGCATGATGTTGAGCCGCATCCGCTGGAAGAGCCACAGCACGATGGATGCCACGATCCAGAATGCGAGGAGCGTGAGCAGTACGTGGTCGGTGACGTACTCCGAGACCGACGTGGGGATGAGCCCCGAGCTCTTGAGTCCCTTGAAGAGTGCGAAGTAGAGGATTCCGGAGAGGGAGATTCCGCACCATACGGCTCCCCAGCGGCGGAAGACGGGTGCGTAGCGGAACGAGAAGATCAAGCGCGAGACATACATGTAGATGAGTCCTGCGATGAAGGCGAAGGCCACCGACAGCAGAATGGCGGCGATGATGACCATGGCCTTTCCGGTGTTGATGAACTGCGAGAGGTCCTGCAGCGAGAAGGCGGGGTCGGCGGCAATGCGGAAGAGAGCCGTTGCGACGGCGGCGCCCAACAGCCCGAATACCATCGAGACGGTGGTTGAAGTGGGGAGCCCGAGGGTGTTGTAGAGGTCGAGCAGCAGGACGTTTCCGAGCATCATGCCCAGAAAGAGCATCATGATCTCCGGGAAGGAGAACTGCGCCGGATAGAAGACGCCGCTGCGGGCGACCTCCATCATGCCGCTGGAGGTAAGCGTTCCGACGAGAATACCGGCTGCGGCGATCCAGAGGATCGTGCGGCGCGGCGCGACTTTCGAGCCGATGGCCGAGTTGAGGAAGTTGATGGCGTCGTTGGCGACACCCACGACAATGCCCATCACGGCCAGGATGGCCAGAATGATGACGATGGCGGTAAACAAGGGCGACATAGTAGAATATCTGTTCCGTTTTTGGTTTTTCCCGTTTTGGGAAGCCATCACCGGAGTTGTCGACGCGAGGCTGCCGCAATCGGTTCCGCGGGGGCGGCATTCGGCGCTGTGCGGGGGACATTCCGGGCGTAGGGCTTACCGGGAGCAAAGGTCCGAAACAGATATTACAAAACGGTTACAGAGGTGTTTCGACGCTGTGAAACGTTGCGTGTCAGGCTCTTTTTTTGAGCGTGAAGCAGAATTCGAGACCGCCGCGGTCGCGGTTGCGGACCGAGATCGTGCCACCGTGAATCATCACGGCGTTCTTGACGATCGAGAGCCCGAGTCCCGTTCCGCCCATCTTGCGCGAACGCCCCTTGTCGACGCGGTAGAAGCGTTCGAAGAGGTGGGGCAGGTGCTCGTCGCTGACTCCGATTCCGTTGTCGGCGACGAGGATCGTGCACTCTTCGGGGGTATCGTCCAGCAGTTGAATGTAGAGGTCGCGGCCTCCGGAGTAGGCCGAGGCATTGTCCGCGAGGTTGCGGAAGATCGAACCCAGCAGGGCGGGATTTCCGATCACTTCAACCCGTTTCGGAATATCGATATTTACGCGCAGCCGCTGTTCGGCGGGTTTCAGGGCCATTTCGTCGGCGACTTCGGCGACCAGGTCGTTCAGAACGACCGGCTCCTTCTGGATCAGTTGGCTCGCCTCGTCCATGCGTGTGATGGTCGAGACGTCGGCGAGCAGGCGGCGCAGGCGTTCGATCTGCGCCACGCTCTTTTCGAGGAACTCCGTGCGTTTGCGCGCGTCGACCGAGGGGTTGGCCAGCAGCGTCTCCAGATAGCCCTGAATCGCCGCCACGGGAGTTTTCAGCTCGTGGTTGATGTTGTTCGTGAGCTGTTTCTTGATGCGGATCTTCTCCTGCTCTTCGTGCAGGGCCAGGGCGTGTTCGCGGTCGCGGTCGGCGGTGGTCCGCTGCAGACGGGCGTAGAGGCGGATGATGTGGTTCGAGATCTCGCCCAGTTCGTCGTGCGGGAAGGCTTCGAGGTCGTCGATCCGCTCGCCGCGTTCGGCGCGTTCGGCGAAGTCGTTCAGCCGGGTGATGTTGTGCCCCAGCCGTCGGGTGGCGAAGTATCCCGCAATGCTCATCAGCAGCGTGACCCCGAGCATGAACCAGAGGAATCCGCGGTCGGCGGCCAGCACCTCGCTCAACGGCACGGAGTAGGGCACGGCCGAACGGACAATGCCCCGTTCGCCGAGCATCGCCGAATAGAAGTAGTTGCGATGGGTGCTCTCCGAGTGGCGGCGGATGGTGTACCCGGAGCCGTGGGCCAGCGCCTCGACGACTTCGGGACGGTTGAGGTGGTTGGCTGCGGGCAGCGTGTCGAGGGAGTTGTCGAAGAGGACCTCTCCCTTTCGGTCGATGAGCGTAATGCGCAGCTCTCCGAAGGGTTCGTCGTGTGTGGCGATGAAGGTGGCGGGATCGGCGCCTTCGTCCAGGGCGTCGAGCATCCGCAGGTTGAGGAGCTGGAGCCGGGCATTGAGCTGTTCGGCCTTGAAGTGCTTTTCGCGGCCGTACTGGAAGAGCACGAAGCAGGCCACCAGCGTCCACGAGAAGGCCAGCAACAGCAGGAACAGCCGCCGATGATAGGAGAGCCTACTCTTCAAAGCCGTATCCATATCCCAGTCGGGTTACGATGTGTTTTCCGTAGGGACCGATTTTTCGGCGCAGGCGGGTGATGTTGACATCGATGGTGCGGTCCAGGACGATGACTTCGTCGCTCCAGATGCGGTGGAGCATCTCCTCGCGGGAGAAGATCACGCCGCGGTGGGCGAGCAGCAGGGCGAGGATTTCGAACTCCTTCTTGGTAAGGGCGAGTTCGGCACCGTCGAGGGTGCAGACCTTGCGTCGGAGATCCATTTCGAGACCTTCGAAAGCGATGGTTTCGTGTTCGGGCTCGGCGTTTGCGGCGCGCCGGAGGACGCTGCGGACGCGGGCCAGCACCTCCCGGATGGAGAAGGGCTTGGTGATGTAGTCGTCGGCCCCGAGGTTGAGTCCGGCGACGGTGTCGTCTTCGGAATCCTTGGCGGTGCAGAAGATCACGGGGATGTGGGCTGTTTCGGGATTTGCCTTGAGGATGCGGGCCATGCGGAACCCGCTCATTTCGCCCATCATGACATCGAGCAGGATGAGTGAATAGCGTTCGGGGTGCATTCCGAGGGCCTGTTCGGCGCTGTAAGCGACATCGACGTCATACCCTTCGACTTCGAGGTTGAACTGGAGGATTTCGCACAGCGACTCTTCGTCGTCGACCACAAGGATTTTGTGTGTTGCCATAGCTTCGGGGTTTGAATCCGTGCCAAATTTACACAACATTCACGGATGTTACACGCCCGGCGGCCGACATTTCACGGAAATGTAACAGATGCCGCCGTGCGTTTCTCCCTTTCGAGCTGTTTTTCAGAGAGCGTTTCGTATGAAAATTCGGATGAAAAAGAGACGGCCCCTTTGCAGGAACCGCCTGTGAAAAGATGCGAAGCAGCCCGGGCCGCAGCCCTGTTTCCGGGACGATGGGGCCGAGGTTTTGCGGGCTGCGTCGGGATTATTTCCCGAGCACCTCCATCTGCTGCCGGACCGACTCTTCGTGAATGGCCTGCAGCACCGTACGCATGAATTCGCGGTCCATGCCCAGCTCCACGGCCTGTGCCGCACGCCGCGCCAACAGCTCCTCGTAACGCTGTGCCTGGAGGATCGGCATGTCGTGCTCCTTCTTGTACTGCCCGATGTCGCGCGAGACCCGCATCCGGCGAACCAGAATCTCCAGTAACTGATCGTCGAGTTTGTCGATCTGGGCACGCAGTTCGTTGAGGCTCTCGGTGGTGATGGTCTGTTCGCGGATCACCAGATTGCGCAGGATGTAGGCCAGCGCATCGGGCGTCACCTGCTGGGCCTTGTCGCTCCAGGCACAGTCGGGCGAGCAGTGCGCCTCGACGATCAGTCCGTCGAACCCGATGTCCATGGCCTGCTGCGAGAGCGGGGCGATCAGTTCGCGCTTGCCTCCGATGTGGCTCGGGTCGCAGAAGATCGGCAGCGACGGCAGACGTCGGTGCAGCTCGATGGGAATGGCCCACATCGGGTGGTTGCGGTAGATGCTCTTGTCGATGGAGGTGAACCCGCGGTGAATGGCTCCCAGACGTCGGATTCCGGCGTTGTGGATGCGCTCGATGGCTCCGATCCAGAGTTCGAGGTCGGGGCTGACGGGGTTCTTTACCAGCACCGGGACATCCACCCCGCGCAGCACATCGGCAATCTCCTGCATGGCGAAGGGGTTTGCAGCCGTCCGGGCCCCGATCCAGAGCAGGTCGATCCCACCCTTCAGGGCCGCTTCGACGTGCCGGCGGGTGGCGACTTCCGTAGCGGTGTACATGCCGGTCTCGCGCTTCACGCGCTGCATCCAGGCGATTCCCTTCTCGCCGACGCCTTCGAAACCGCCGGGTTTGGTGCGGGGTTTCCAGAGCCCCGCGCGGTAGATGCGAATCCCCTCGGCGGCCAGTACGCGGGCCGTATCGAGGACCTGTTCTTCGGTTTCGGCGCTGCACGGGCCGGCAATGACTAACGGACGCCGGGGATCGACCCCGGGGAGTGCAATGGGCTGGAGATCATTCATGGTATTTTCTGTTTTTATTGTTTGACAAATCGGTTTGTGACGCGCGGGTTCAAATCTCGGGATTGGGGCACTCGGCGTATTCGCCCAGGATGCGGAAGTCGCTGGTCAGCGGACGGGCGGCATCGACGGCCTGACGGTATCGTACGGGGTCGTCGAAGGTGACGTCGACATAGAACTGATACTCCCATTCGCGTCCGATGATCGGCAGGGACTGAATCTTCGTGAGGTTGATGTCGTAGAACGAGAGCACGGTCAGCACTTTCGAGAGACTGCCCTGCGTATGTCGGAGGGTGAAGAGGAGCGAAGCCTTGTTCGTGCGTGCGGGGTTGAGGAACTCCGCGGCGCGGTTTACGTCGGCGAGGATCAGGAACCGGGTGAAGTTGTGTTTGTTGGTTTCGATGCCGCGCTGGAGGATTTCGAGGCCGTAGAGTTCCGCGGCGTCGGCTCCACAGATGGCGGCCGTGGCGGTCAGGCGGTTTTCAGCGATCTCCCGGGCGCTGCCGGCGGTGTCGTCGCGTTCGACGACCTTCAAGGCGGGGCGGCTTTTGAGGAATTCTCCGCACTGCATGAGCGCAATGGGGTGGGAGTGGACTTCGCGGATTTCGTCGAGGGATTGCCCGGGGAGTGCGGCGATGACGTGCGAGATGCGTAGTTTCTGTTCGCCGACGATCCGGGCGCGGCTTCGCTGGAGGAGTTCGTGGTTGGGAAGCAGGCTTCCGGCAATGGTATTTTCGATGGCGGCAATTCCCAGCAGGGCGGGGTCTGCGGTCATCCGGTCGAAGAGGAGATCGAAACTCGAACAGGGAAGCACTTCGATCTGACGGTCGGAGAAGTAGCGTCGGGCGGCGGTTTCGTGATAGCATCCTGCGATGCCCTGTATGGCGATTTGCTCCATGTTTGCAAGAGGTTGTTGTTAAAGAAAAATCCCGCACGGGTTGTCGTGCGGGATTTTCGTGAATTTATACGTTGTTTGTTCGAATCAATTCAGGGTATTGATGCATACCGTCCCGCTTTTTCTCGTGGTAAAAAAGAAAAAGTAATAAAAGAAGTATGCAAAGCCGTGAAGTCTCATAGTTCCGTAAACCTAACTGGCTACAAATATACTAAAAAATTTTGAAAAACCAAATCCGGGGTTTCGTTTTTTTGAGCGAGATATGTGGAGATTCGATGTCTTATTTGTTTGGAGCCGCCCGGTATTTCAAGAAAAAAGACGGTTGCAATACATGCAACCGTCTGAAAGATAGAGCTGTTGACGAGGCTTGAACCTGCTTCGGCCATCTCTTATGTATCAATTTGTTGCGGTCTCCTCACGATGAGCGGGTCACTAGTTTGTCTGGCCGATTTTGCGCCTTAATACTTTCCCTTGCTACAAAGCAAAGATACGTTATATGTTTCTCATCTCAAAATAAGATCCAATAAATTTGATCTTTGATTCTTGGATGCGTCGACCATTGGGGATAGTCGCAGTCGACGACCAGCACTTTGCATTTGCAGATGTAGTGCAGATAGCTGGCAAGAAGCGTCGTAAGGGCCGACTTGCCGACACCTCCCTTCTGATTGCAGATGGAGATGTTCCAGGAACCGGATGTTTGTTGATCGGAAGTTTTCATCGTTTGAAGAATTGAGGAGTTAATGATCTATCGTGTTGGATTTTCATCTCTATATCCATGAATGTGCATGAATCTCCTTTTGAATGGATATTTCCAGAATTCCGGAAATCTGTAAATATTTATTTGGAGAAATCTCTTTTTAATCGAATATCCATGCTATCATGTGTGGGTTTGAATCCATCTGCCCGCAAGGTAATGCGGTTTTTGGAGGTTGGTTCCGAGTGTCCTCCGGAGGCCTTGCATGGCCGACAACAGTGCTTTTTAATCCCTGAAGATCCTCGTAATATTGCAGCGGAGAATCCGCCCGAGATTTTTCGTTTCGGGGATGCTTTTTCGGGAGAGGAATTGTCCTCTACGGATGCCGGAACTGTCCCCGTCGCCTGACGGGAGCGAGCTGTGTCTTTGTATGCCGAAAATGATTTCGACATACAAAGACGCTCGCTCTGCGAGGCGGGCGGTGTTCTCCCAAGTCGAACCCCAAATCTTCTATCGAATGACTCGTCAGCGAAAAAACAACCCTCTATCTCAAACTCCGAGTTACAAATACTCGTTCCGTCTCAACGAGGAGCAGGAGATCCGCTTCCGGCAGATGCTTGCTGCTGCCGGATTGGAGCACAATCGCAGCCAGTTCATCGTCAAACGCCTCTTTGCCGAGCGCTTCGAAGTCATCCGTCGAGACCCTTCAAAGGTCGAGTTTCTGACACGTCTCAACGATCTTTACTTCCAGTTCCAGCGCATTGGGAATAACTATAATCAGGTGGTTCGGGCCATCAACAGCCACTTCTCCAACGTCTCGATTCCGCACCAGATCGCTGCGTTGGAACAGCATACCCGCGAACTGAAAGCGTTGAGTATAGAGATTCTGAATCTTACCAAACAGGCCGAAGGATGGTTGCGAATATAAGAACGGGAGCAACCGTCGGCGGTGCTCTCCGCTACAACGAGGAGAAGGTCAACCGGGGGCAGGCCGAGGTGCTCTTCTGGAATCGGATGCTCGATCCGTTCGATACTGCGGACCGCATGAGCCACGAACGGTGCATGGCCAGCTTCGAACCCTTCCTGCAGGCCAACCGGCGAACAACCAATACGGTCTTCCACGTTTCGCTGAATCCATCGCCCGAGGATCGTCTGACTGACGAGCAACTGGGCGAGATCGCCCGCGAATATATGGAGCGAATGGGCTACGGTGAGCAGCCCTATATCGTCTTCAAACATGGAGACATTGCCCGCGAACACTTGCACGTTGTTTCATTACGAGTTGATTCGACGGGCCGGAAGATCTCCGACTCGCACGAGTATGATCGTTCGATGTCGATCCTGCGGGACCTCGAGCAAAAATACGGACTTCACCCGAGCATCAAAGGCCTGGAGTTGCAGGATCGGGAGGGATTGCGCAAGGTCGATTATCAGAAGGGTGATGTCAAGCAGCAGGTTTCATCCACCGTAAGATCGTGTCTGCGGCATTACCGCTGCGCCTCTTTTGGCGAGTGGCGGACGCTGCTCGAAACCTTCAACGTCTCGGTCGAGGAACGGACCGGAACCATTGATGGACGTGATTATGCCGGAATGATCTACGGGGCGCTGACCGATGACGGCTATGGCATCGGGACGCCGTTCAAGTCAAGCCGCATCGGGAAGGATGTAGGTTATGAGGCCCTGCAACGCTATTACGAGCGATCGAAAACAGCCTTGAAGGAGCCCGGAGCACTTGATGAGTTGCGGGAAAAGATTGCGGATGGCATGGCACGATGTTCAAGCCGGACGGAGTTCTGCGAGCGATTGCACGACAAGGCCATTGATGCGGTATTCCGCCTCAATGCTGCGGGACGAATCTACGGCGTGACCTTTATCGACCATAAGCAGGAAATCGTAGCCAACGGCTCCCTGTTGGGCCGGAGTTTCTCGGCCAACGCCTTCGAGCAGCAGTTCCATGCCGAAGGCCAAAATCAAACTGTACACGAACGCCAGAGGGCCGTATCGAAAGAGTCGAATATTGGAACCCTGTCTTCTTTCAATCAGGTAAACGTCATTTTAGATCTGGCGGATGTGCAGGCCTGCGAAGAACAACAGCAGCAACAGCAGATTCGGCGTCGGCGTCGCCGACGCAAGTAGCAGGTAGGATAATTTATTTGTATAGACCGTGTTTTGCGAGTCTCATGTGGACAGAATAAACTATTCGGAGAGAATAATATTGTCTCGATTGGCGTCTGGTCTTGTTACATTGAAGTTTGAAGAGCATTTTGCGGTGGACTTTCTTTACGAGTCTACCGCATATTTGTATGAAAATATCCATTTCAAGTGAGGAGGATGAAATTTCGGTATCATTTTGTATTAGGATTTCGAATATGCGAACTTTGTGCGCTGATTTTTACATCAACAACGTATCGGTGAGTCTGCATCTTCTGCAAAATTCAAAACATAGCGGTATGAAAACATCCATTTCCACCCTCAAAAAGAACCGGACGAGTATCAAGGCGAAACTGAATATCCGCAAAGATACGCCGAGTGACTATTTTACTGTTATTCTTCAAATTGTCCGACAACGTCGGCGGAGTGTCATTTTCACCCCATATCGGCTTCGAGCCGAAGAGTTCGACGTACACCGCGGAGTGGCGGTCTCGCGCCTACGTACGCGGGAACGCCGGGCTTACATTGAGAAGGTTAATACCTACCTGCATCAACAGATTGGTGTTTTGCGCAATCTTATTACAGCAATGGAGCAGGAGGGCAAACCGTTCAGTGCCAGGGATGTTGTCGTACGGTTCCGTCATCGGGACGACAACCGCTATGTGTCGAGTTATTTCCGCGTGCGTATTGAAGAACTGCGCCGGGAGGGGAAACATGGTTCGGCGCAGTCGCTTGAATATACGCTGCGGGCCTTTCTGAAGTTTGTCGGTCACGAATCGCTACTGTTGGAGGAGCTGGATGTCTCGCTGTTGCTCTCATTTCGCAATTATCTGCTCTGCGCAGGCCTTCGGCCGAATACCATTATGTTTTACATGAGTAAATTGCGCGCTGTTTATAATCGCAGCGTTCTGGATGGTTATGTTTTGTGTCGGGAGAATCCGTTCGAGCGACTTTCGTTTCGGCTGTCGAAAACGCCGAAGTTAGCCTTGAGCGACGATGTCCTGCGTCGGGTTGCCACGGCGCAGCTTCCCGAACGCCAGGCTGTTGCCCGAGATCTGTTCATGTTCAGCTTTTATTGTCGGGGAATGTCGTTTGTGGATATGGCTTACCTACGTCAGACGGACATCAACGAAGGTGTGATTCACTACCGACGGCGCAAAACGGGCCAACTCTTCATGGTGCGGGTGCTTCCTCAGGCACAGGCGATCATCGACCGGTACCGTGACCAGAGTTCTCCGTACGTGCTTCCCATTTTATTGACGGGAGCCCAGGATGAAGCGACTCTTTACGCGACCTATTGCCGTCGCCGGAGTTCGTACATTCATCTATTGTGCCAGGTATCCCGGAATCTGGGTCTTGATGAGCGTTTGTCGTTCAACACGGCGCGGCATACGTGGGCGAGCCGAGCCCGTCGCAAGAATATCTCGGTGTCGGTGATCAGCGAAGGGTTGGGACATACGACGGAGAGGACCACACGGATCTACCTCGAAGAGATGGAGTCAAGCCGCATTGATGCAGCGAACCTCGTTGTTGCAACACTCTGACGAGGCGGGAAAGGGTGCACGAAAAGAAAAAAGTATATCTTTGCAGAGCGGAAAAATGTTCCGTAGATGGCGTTCCCGGGTTCCCGGCAACGGGATATGGATTGCACACTTTATATAAAAGAGTGCCTTGTTTGCACCTTCCTTCTTTCTTTCTGTAACTTCAGAGGCCGAATTTAAATGCAAAAGTAGCATATTGGGAGGGATAAATCAACGATTTGCCTTATCAAAAATCACCTTTTTTGGCACAAAAATCACCATTCCCATGAATTGAAGGGCGTGCTTTGTTCTCAACAGAGGCCTCATGTATGAGCTCTTTGAGTGATTTTCCGAACTGACGGCGACAGAAAATATACAGGCCTGCGGGACTGTTGAATCCGAAATGTCGGGTCAGGCTCTTTGGATCGTACTGTCCGGCGGCGATGGCTTGGAGGAACTTCCGAGCCTTTTGTTTCACCAGCCACTGGTGGGCCGTTATCCCGAATTCGGATTTGAAGCGCCGCAGGAAATTATTAATACTCATGTTGGCTTTGTGGGCGATATTCTCAAGAGTGTCGTTGTAATGGTAATTGTCGATAACGAAGGCCCGGAAGTCATCGTTGGACTGCAGGCCGGTGTGGAAGAACCGCATTACCTCCTCCTCGTTGTAGATGTATTTCATCAGGATATATAGTTCGTGCTGCAAGTTCAGATAATAGCACGGGCTGTTGAAGAGCGGCAGATTTTGCAGCCAGCCAAGCAGGGGTTCTCGGAGTTCGAGGATGGAGGATATTTTCTCTGGACGGAGCGTTGTGTGTGCGGCGCTCAGGCTCAAGATGTCTGTCACTCCCAAAACGATACGGTTCGAGAATTCCAGCCAGATGATCTCCGACTTGTCCGATGCGTAGATACGGCCTTTAGCGTTCCGACGGAAAAAGACGGCGTGTCCGGAGCGGATTTGGAATTCATGGCTGTCGAGCTGGATGTTCAGTTTTCCGTAGATGAGAAAAAGAATGATGTTGGCTCTGTCCGACTGCATTGCCGTCGATTCGTGAGCGCGCAGCAGGAGACGTTTGAAGTGAACCGGATAAGGCGCATTTTCATAGCTGCATACGGGACACCGGACGGGACATTCTCCCCGTTTGTGAAGATACTTTGAGAGGTGCTGCTTCATAATAAATCTGGCTTGAAGTGTTGTAATGTTTTGATTCCTAATGCTATTTTGAAGTTTGCGTACTCGTTGCCCGTATTTTCTCGCTAGGTGAAGCATAATAGCAGCCCAATATCCGTATTAAATTCCAGGCATTCAGTTTTTTCAGTAATTACTGTTTAATGGTTCACTCTTTTATATAAAGAGTGAATTTTTAGAGCTCCGGATCTCGGGTATTCGAGATTTGTCCGGGCGCCGGAATTGAGGAGGCGTAAACCGCAAAAAAGTCTTATGATGAAGAAATTGTACATTATTGCAGTCGTGGCGCTTTTGATGTCAGGCGTCGGCCGTCTTCGGGCACAGGATCACTTATCCGTGAAGACGAACCTGCTTTACGGCGGGTATGCGCTGACGCCGAACCTGGGCGTGGAGGTGGGGCTTTTGCCCCGATGGACGCTGGAGATGTCCGGGGCCTACAACCCCTTCAATCTTCACGGCAGCGAAACGGACAACAGGAAATTGGTCCACTGGGTTGCGATGCCCGAGTTCCGTTATTGGACGTGTCAGCGGTTCAACGGCCACTTTTTCGGAATCCACGGGCTCTACGGTCAATATAATATAGGTGGTCATAACCTTCCGTTGCTCTTCGGCCGAGGTTCGGATGCCTACCGTTACGAAGGTCAGGTTCTGGGAGGGGGACTTTCGTACGGTTACAGTTTTCTGCTGGGCCGGCGTTGGAATCTGGAGTTGACGATAGGTGCCGGTGTGCTGTACCTGGACTACGACCGTTACGAAAGCCCGAAATGCGGGCTTCTGCTCGAATCGGGGGCTCGGAAACTCTTCTTCGGGCCGACGAAGGTGGGAGTTTCGCTGTCGTTCCTGATCTTCTGACAGCTGGCGGCCGTTATGCGGATATGTACAAGTAAATCATTATAATATGAAGTTACAGACACTAATTTTAGCCTTGGCAATCGGTGTGGTGTTTCCCGCCGTTGCGGTCCCGGATCGCGGCCGAGTCATGCTCAGCGATCTTAATCTCCGGACAGACGGCGATTCCCTGCGCGTCAGCTTCCGGGTGGGCATCGGCCCCAATGCGACCCGGGGACACAATTACAAACTCACGTTGAGCCCGGTTTTGGTTGGCGGAGGAGAGGAACGTCCCCTGCGGCGTATCGAGATTTACGGCCGACGTGTGGAGTTGCTTGATGCGCGTGCGGGCCGTCCGTATGTGCGTGGCCTTTCGACCGGAGATCTCCGTCACCCGGTTGCAGGGGCACTGCGAGCCAGCGAGGGGGACACTGTCGAGTATTCCGCGAGTGTTCCGCTGGAGTCCTGGATGAAGGGCGCCGGGCTGCGTTTGGAACGGTGGCGTTCGGGTTGTTGTCATCGGGATACGCTTCCCGTTGTCGAATTGGCTGCCGAAGAGGCTCCTGCGGTGTTGTCGGCGGCGGGCGTTGCCGCCTGGGCCGCGGCCGTATCGGCAGAGGGTGCGGCAACGACCACGGGCGACAGTCTTTCGCGCCGCCTGACCTTTGTAGAGCCCTTCTCGGCTCTCGAAGCCCGTATGCATGCTCAATCCGTTTCTCCGGGACTGTTCGACCCGGATATGCCGCTTGACATGGGTCAAAGTGCGGATACCCCCCGTCAGCAAGACATTGACAAATATATCGCCGATGGAGAGGCTGGTGCGCTGATGGTTCATTTCCATCAGGGGCGCCATGACCTTGAGCGGCATTTCCGGGACAACAACGCGACGCTGGTGAATCTCGTTTCGAGCATCCGCGCACTGCTGAACTCCTCGACCTCGCGCGTTGTGCGCGTCGTGATCGTAGGCAGCGCCTCTCCGGAGGGTACGCTGGCTTTTAACGACCGTCTGGCGTGGAACCGGGCGGTTACCCTCAAGGAGTTCCTGCTCCGCAATACGGATTTTCCGTCCGATTCGATCACGCTGTTCAACGGATCGGAGGATTGGCGGGGATTGCGTCGGCTGGTTGCCGCGAGCGATCTTTATGAGCGGGAGGAGATTCTGCGCATCATCGACAATGTCCCGGTAAAAAAGGGCCGAGAGCTGGAACTCATGAAACTCTCGGGCGGCCGTCCCTATCTCTATATGCTGGAGCATATGTTCCCCGATCTTCGGAACGCCGCCTTCATCAAGGTCTACTACGAGAACCTGCCGGATCCGTCAGCCGAGGCACTGTCGAGGGGTGCGGCCCTGGTTTCCGCGGGCCGCTACGCGGAGGCGTTGTCGATTCTCCCGCAGGCAACCCCGGGATCGCGTCGTGATCTCCTGCAGGGAACCTCCCTGCTCTTTACGGGCGACAGAGATGCGGCACTTCCGCTTCTGGAGCGGGCCGCCGCAGCCGGTGAGTCGGAGGCGGAATCGCTGCTGGCTCAGATCCGTGCAGTGGAATCACCGCGGACCTTCGGAACGGTGATCCTTCCCGGCAAAAAATGATAAGACTTATCCACAATACAAACCCATTCATCAAAACACCAAACATCATGAAAAAACACAACATGCTTACAGTGGGTGCTCTTGCGGCAGCAATGCTGTTCAGCGCCTGCAACAAAGAGATGAACGCCCCCGCCGACTCAACTGGCGGAGGCCAGGATGTCGTCGAGGGTATTCCGACCTATGCCAAGGTGGAGATTACGCAGCGTGCGAGCAGCGGCACCTATGCTGGCGATGCCGGTGATTATGTCCATGGCAACTCTCCGGCGTCAGAAGAAGAGAGGAGAATCAACAGTGCCTATGTGCTGATTTTCGACAAGATGGGCGTTCTGGAGCGGACGCAACAGCTTACGGCTGACGGAGAAGGGAAGGTCTTCAGTGCGACATTCCCCATCACCACGGGCGTGAAGAAGTGCTTCGCCGTAGCTAACGTACCTCTTAAAGACAATAAAGATCAAGACACTGAATTCGGTAAAATCCTGACGGAATTTGCGAAAGGAACGCCGTATAAACTGGACGCTGTCCGCTCTGCGATTCTTCAGATCGCATCGATTAAAGAGGCTACCGACACCGACGAGAGAAAGGGGTTCTATATGGGTAATGTCTACAAGTTGGGGGCAATGGACGAAGAGACCCATACCATCGAAAAAGCCACCGAGGACGAGGTAACAGCGGAAGACGGCCCCAAGAACAACATCACCATTTACATTGGCCGTATGGTCTCGAAGGTAACTCCGAAGTTTACAGCCACGGCAGCCACGCAGATTGGGGGAGCACTGACGGATCTGAAGTATCGTGTTCGCAACAACCCGAAACGTTTCTACCTTTTCCCCGTGTATGTCAAGGATGGCGAGGAGGACAAGAAAGTCGATGTGCTTTCGTCGCCGTATTTCGGCATCTCGCAATACGATTGGACGCAACCCCAGGATCAGTATCCTACCAAGCTTACCCTTGGCAGCTTCTTCTCTAATAATCATAGTGCGGATGGACAGGCGGAGGATGAGACGCGTTTTGCGACCTTTGATGATGCCAGCTACCTGACCGAGAACTCGCCCAAAACGCCGCTGCGTCGCAAGGCAACCATGCTGTCGATCCGCGGTAAATGGACGCCCAATAACGATCAGATTCTTGATGCAGCGGGAGTTGCGACGAATGCGAAACTGACCGATGTTGATGGCACTTTCTGCCGCGTGCAGATAATTGGTGCCGCAGAGGATGCTAATAAAGGTCTGATTCTCGGTTACCTGCCGGGTGTATACGATGTGACGGATCCCAACTCGATAACCGTTGCCTGGAAGGAGACAATCGGAGATGAGGAGAATAAGATCGAAATGGAGAACGGAGCTGGTAAGGAACAGGGTACGCTCGACGGGGCTGCCGTAACCTACAAGGCTGTAGTTTATACGGGCGGTATCTGCTACTACGGTTACTGGATGAAGCAGAACATCAATGGTGCGTCGGTAGCTCAGCAGTATGCCATCAAACGTAACAACCACTACAACGTAAGCATCAGTTCGGTAGATGGCCCGGGCGATCCTACGGAGGACGACGTGCTGAACAAGCCTGATGAGATCGAGGCTGACTCGTACATGAAGGCTATCATCGAGGTGCTGAACTGGAATGTTGTTGATATCGAAGGCGGCATCTGATGCCGAAACCCTTAGGAGGAGTTCTTAGTTAACAGAGGAAATTCAACGGGGTCTGCCTGTTCTTAAAGAAAGGGATAAGTTCGCGGAGCAGGCAGGCCCTCTTCCTCCTTGTTGTCACGGCAAGGAAAAGGATTGGCCCCGTCCGACGGGGCGAACGGCCAACGACACGGGAGGGGTACAGATACCGTCAGGGGACGGGTGAGGAGATCGGCAACAGCGATTTCCCGGATGCCGAGAGGCAATCGACGGGCAGACTCTCGGGGAGAGCTGCCGAAACGGAGTCCGGCCGCCGTAAAGGGTAGGGATAGAAGATGGTTCACACAGGAATGAACCGAGGCGCATGGCGCCAACCGATAAAGAAAGAAATATCCGGCATGTGGTGTAAGCCGTGCCGACCAGATACAGGAACACACCGGAGGGGGCGGAATTTCCGCAGCCGAATCCGGGAAAAATGATTCAGAATGCTGCGGGAGCCCCCAATTGGGAAGAGAGTCCGGCGGATTTGAAGAGCGGATA
Organism: Candidatus Alistipes intestinigallinarum; assembly: GCA_019115745.1. Classification (GTDB taxonomy): domain Bacteria; phylum Bacteroidota; class Bacteroidia; order Bacteroidales; family Rikenellaceae; genus Alistipes; species Alistipes intestinigallinarum. The sequence goes on along the minus strand of DXDA01000007.1, from coordinate 29,525 downwards.
AACAAGAAATTGAAAAATAAAAGACCTATGTATTGTAAACATCTTATCCGGGTGCTGTTGTTCATCCTGCCGTTTTTCGTCGCCGGCGGCTGTACAAAGGAGGACACGAGCGACTGCCGGACGGCGGTTCGGTTGCAGCTCAGCTATACGCACAATAAGGAGGGCCGGGATCTTTTCAAGGAAGTGGCCACGTGCGGCGACATTCTGCTTTACAACGGAGACGGCACGTTGCTCGAACGGCGGGCCATGACGGCTCGGGAGTATGAAACTGCAACGCTGCAGTTGATGGTCCCTCTCGAAAAGGCTTCCTATACGGTGGTATTCTGGGCGAATCTCCTGACGGAGAACTATGTGCTGGACAGTGAGGCGACGATGCAGTCAATGCGCATGTCGCTGCAGCACGAGCAAGGCCAGGTCTCCGGTGTTTTGCCCGATCTACTGCACGGCGTGAGTTCGTTCGCGACCGACGGGCAGCGCACTCCGATCGAGCAGACTCTCTCAATGCGTAATCTAACCAACCAAGTGAATGTGATTCTGGAGGGTGCCATGAGTGGTACGCGGGCCGCCGGGACCGCCTATTCGATGCAGCTCACAGGTAGTAACGGCCTCTATGGCTGGGCTGCGGACAATTTCCCGGGCGAGTCGCTGAACTACGTTCCGATCTACACGCCCAATATCGCGGGTTACGACAAGGCCTTGTGCGGCACGTTCCACACATTACACCTGTGGCCGGGCAGCGACCTGCGGCTGATGATCTTCAACGGTTCGTCGGTACTTTACGACGAGCCGCTGGTTGATTTGCTGATGCAGAGTCCCGATATCAATACGGAGGATGATCTCTGGCGTTACAGCGATTACTACCTTCGCTTTGACAGCAACATGATGCTAACGGCGATCAAGGTGCTGGAGTGGCATGACATTGATACCGAAGGCGGTCTCTAACCGAATCTTAAGATACGCAAAAAAACGAAATCATATGGAATTGAAAGTTATACCCTTCAGCTGGTTATCAGACCGTTTTCTTAGGGCGGTGCAGGTTCCGCAGCGCGTGGTTGCTACGTTGTTCTGTAGCGCCGCGCTGCTTATGGGCTGCACGAAGGATCTCAACCATCTTGACACTCCGGAGCTCCCCGCTCCGCCACTGGTGGAGAGTGGGAGCCTCTTGTTTAGCATCAGCATTCCGGGTGTCACCAATGCGGCCCCGGGGAGCTATGCCCTCACCCCGGAAGGCGAGGGGTTTGTGGATACAGATCAGTTCAACGTATTGCTTTTTAGCGCCGCGGATCCGGATGCCACGGACAATGACTACCTTTTCGATCGTTATGTCCCTGCGACGGAGCTCAATGTCGCGGCCGGCGATGTGAATAACCAGGGGCATTATGTCAAGTATTTCAGGATTGACCTTCCGCAGAACGACAACACGAAGGATCTTGTTTACAAGGTGATGGTTGTGGCCAACTACATGCCCGAGGTCGATGGTGAGACGACGGAAGCGAAGTGGAAAAACCTGCTGGGCGGCCTTTCGCTGGAGAAGGCGCGGGGACGGATTACCTTCGAGCAGGCGGAGGGAACGGTGTGGAATACGGGGAATGCCCCGACGCCGCTGCCCCTATGGGGGGAGACTTTAAGTCCCTTTACGGCACAAATGCTGCGTGTGGCGACGATCCCGATGCTGCGCGCCGTGGCTCGCATCGACGTGGGGGTAAATCTTGGAGGGGCACTTTTCGATGAAGAAGGAAATCCTACAGGCGCTTACGATCTTTCCAGCCCGGATTACAACGGCAAGATGACGGATCGCGACGGTCAGGCATTTACGTTGGAGAGCGTGACGCTCTACAATGCGGCCCGGACGGGCTACATTGCTCCTGCCCATGGAAATCTTTCGCAGGATGGGCGGACTGTGACGGCGCCCTCGTGCGACAATGTCCTGTATCATGGTGACCAGCGGCCCCGATACACGCTCACCGACAACGGAGGTGCGACGAACATGCTACGCCGCCAGATCTACCTGCCCGAGACACCCAACAAGGTCGATGAGAATGCTCAGGCGTTCTATATCGTCGTGGGCGGGCGTTACGGCGGGGGCAATACGACCTACTACCGGATTGATTTCTACGACCGTGCGGCGAACCCGGAGGGGTCGGGTACCGAGCATGAGGATTATGTGAAGCCCTCTGCCACGAACCGTTACGACATCCTGCGCAACCATGCCTACGTGATCAATATTCTCCGTGTGCGCGGTGAGGGATACCCTACGCCGGAGATGGCGGCAAGCTCCGAGCCCATCAACATGGAGGTGGATATCCGTTCGTGGGATACGGGCGACAACATGGGCAATGTTGTTACCGATGGACAGTACTACCTGTCGCTGAGCTCCACACAACTGCGCTACCACCAAGACGGCACGGCGCAGGAACTGGAGGTTATGACCGACTTCCACCTGGAGAATGATCCCACAGCATCGGGGTGGCGGCTTCTGATGCAGAAGGAGCAGATAGCCGAGGAGAATAACTACAACCATGCTGACGATGTGAAGGTGTGGGTTGAGACTGCCAACGGCTGGGAGGAGGCGAGCAAGACAGAGTATAATAACGATACGAATTATTGGCTCTGGACCACGGGGGCAGCTAACGTGACAGGACGCGTGCGTCTGGGGTTGAATCGCTTCGACGAGAGCAACCAGTCGGGACTTATGGAGCGCACGGTGAGACTGCTTTTCACGGCAGGGCGTATGTCGCAAGCCGTCGAACTGGTGCAGGATGTGAAGAACACCCGGACGCTGAGCCTGCTGCAGCAGAAACTTTTCTTCCCTAAATATCCGTTGCGCAACCAGTCGGTGATCCTCAAGAGCTCCCCTTCGGGCGCAACCTACTATCTTGTGTGGAACAAGGAGGAGCAAGGTGAGAAGAAGGTCTACCGAGCCAACCTCTCGGATCCGGACGCAGATGATGCAGCTACGGTGACCGGTCGTGAGGGATACATTGGAGGTATCAATAAAGCGACGCCGGATCAACTTCCTGCGGGCTTTGACTGCAAACAGGACCATGTTGACGATGCTTCGTGCACCGCAATAGAGCTTTTTGTGAAGGGAAGCGAGAATATGTTCGCGTTGCGCCCGTCGGCCTGGGATGCCACGCACAACGGCAACAAGGAGCCGCAGCAGCCCCGGACATGGCGCTTTGAGATTGAGGCGTACTGGGACGGAGACGGTACGCCGGATTCCAATCCCGAGCGGGTAAAGCTCGACGTGGAGCAAAGCAACTACGAAGTGAAGTGGTATCCGGCTAAGGACCAGGCTTCGAAAGATACGCCCCTGGCAGACAACACTTACACAGTACCTTGGAATGCCACCGAGGCTACGCCCTATATCATGACGACTCCTGCGGATCTGTCGTGGTACTTCATTTCGAAGAGCGACGAGGGGAACCTGAGCGGCCGGGAGTGGGTGACCAACTGGATGTCGGAACTCCAGGGAGAGCCCCGTCAGGGCGAGGGAACGGTAAACGTCGCTCTGACGCAAAACGACAACCTCCTGCCTCGCATGGTAACTTTCCAGGCGAGCTCGGCGGCCGACGGCTTCGACAAGACCTCGGCCATACTGAAAATCCGGCAGGAGGGGGGCCCGTTCATCCTGACGATGCACCCAGGTGTTGGTGTGGCGGAACTTCCTTATGACGATGCCAAGAAGACCTATACTCTGGATTTCGGTATGAGCGCTGTCCGGATGATGCGCACCCTGAATGTGCGCGCCAACACCGACTGGTGGTGGGAGTGGCGCAAGGACGGTAATGATGAGATGGGCGACCGTACGGCTAATACCTCTGCTTACCTCGATCAGTACCCTACGCCGATTCACATTAACAACGAGCACCCCTATTGGAAGAATGAGGCGGTTCCGGAGAAGGAAAACCCCGGATACGTCATCAATGAGTGGCTCCCGGCACCTTCTGCCTCGACGGCTCCGGGTATTGACAACGGTACGACGGGCAACAGCGACGAGAACTCAAAGACCAGACTCTGGGAGAATGCGCTCTATATGCGCAGCGTCACGGGAGTCTTCCTGTCGCCCCTCGCCATCTCGGACGAGAGCATCACGCAAAGCCGTACGATACCCGTGGCCGGAACGTACTATTCGGAGATCCAGTTGTACAACAAGCATGACCTGTTTCCGACCGATGAGGCGAGTGATCCGGACGGGGCGAACCAGGCCAAGGTAGATGCGGCGTCGAAGATCCTCCGCGTGCAGCGCACGGTGCCGTCGCTGCTGTACCTGGCGAAGCTTCCGTTCAATGGTAATAACGACGTGAACCTGTCGAACTTCACGACCGAAGAGTTGGGCACCACGCCGGGCGATGCGCGCCTGTGGGATCAGCAGCGGTTGACCATTCGCTCGAACAATAAGGTCACGATTACGCTGTACGATTGTCAGGGTATGGATGAGAACCAGTTGACACAGTGTGGCCAAACGGTATATAAGCCCACAAAATATGAGCAGGTGGTCGATATTACGCTCGCCGATCTGAAACGCGACAACGGCAAAGAGTTCATCATCGCCGACGATGTCCCATATGATGACACCAAACAACCCCGTATCTACCGAATCAAAATCGAGGGGTGGCGCCAGAGTGTGAAGGACGGCCCCGATGAGGCTTTCACGCAGGAGCTGACATACCACTCGGGGTATTGGATTAACCATCCCACTACGGCGCAGGTGGTCCGCGGTTCGAAATTCACCAACGAAGGCTTCGACCTGCTGCTGGACTTCGCTGGGAGCGTGTACCATAAGGATCAGCGTGTCCGCATCGGGCGCCAGAAGGTATCCGTCGGGACGTACAACTACAACAGCACCGACAAAACAGGCAGCTACATCCAGACAGCCAAGCCGGAGGGCGAACCCGAGTACACCGAATACAAGCTCGACGGTAGCCTCTACCAGCGTTACATCCGCTACACCGTGCCGGAAAATACCGAGCGGGAATGGATGTATATCTACTGGGTGGAGTACCTGGGAAAGGTCTCGGGAGAGTGGTCTACGACCTGGTCGGGCGGTGTCGAGGGCACGAAGCCTGAGATCGGCAAGTACCTGTTCTTGCAGGAGGCACAAGCCTATAACAGCCTTGTAACCCTCCAAAACGGTCCTGTCGTTCCTGCAGCGCCCAACTGGCGAATGTCTCCGAGTAATTACGATACGAATTTTATCCAATATTGGTACAATTACGAGGATAATCCTGCCTCTATTCGCTACTGGCCGTGGGTCGTACCGAACTATTCCGAATATTGCGAAAGTTTCACCTGCGGGGTCACGGGTGAGGAGTTCGCTATCACCTCGGAACAGAATGAGAGTGCTAATGGGCTGAAATTCAATGAATGGTCAACGATCGATGCCTATCAGAAAAGCTGGGGTAAGACGGGGCATATCTTCAAGAAAACACGTACATGGTTGGAAGGTAAGCATTGGTTTGTCGGATCGCGCTTGCATACGCGCAGCGTATGGGACGAAACAGAGGATATAAGTATATACAACGTTAAGTGTCCGGACAACCACGGCCTCCAACGCAGGGTCTTTCAGCAATTTACCGCGTGTGAAGTCTATTACAGAACTTCGCAGAGCGACTCCGAGCGCGGACCGCTGCAACTGATCGTCGTCCGCCATGCCATAACCAAGGCACCAAACAAGAATATTCCCCCCTACAGTACATTACTACAAGGTTCTCAGGTCACGCACTAAAAGGTGTAGCCGCGATGAAGCGAAAAGTGTAAGATAGACAAAAACGATAACGACCATGATTCGAAAAACAAGCAACAGAACACACGTCGGGTGGTGTGGTGCGGGATACCGCATGGCTGTATCCCTGTGTCGCAGGGGGGCGGTCGCTGCGGCAGGAATCCTCATCGTCGCTGCAGCGCTTGCCGGAGGCTGCACCAAAGACCTTACGGAAACGCCGGGGTCGGACCCGAATATAACAACCACGAAGGGCTACGCTACGGTTCAGCTGATCGTGCCGGGCATCGCCTCGGCGCAGACCTATACTGCTGAGGTCGCTGACGAGACGAAGATCGCCGAGGGTGAGCTTCATGCCGTTGTCTATGCCCGCAACGAAGAGGGCAACTGGCAGTTCCTGCGTGTGGCTTTGCCCCAAATCACGGGGACGGGTGATATTGGAACAGACGGATACCGCCGTTACAACGTCCGTATTCCCTTTCAGGCGGGCGACATGCATAAAAAGATCCGCATGGGCCTGATTTCGGGCATCACGCTCGAAGATCTGCAAACGGCGGGCGGCTACGATGCCGCGACGGAGCGTTGGACGGTGCTGGAAGGTGCCACCTCGGATGATGAGGGCAATTCGGCCGATAATCCGCTTGCGGAGGCCCGTGACCAGCTCACCTTTTCCACGACGGGGAAATGGCCCGTTCTTCCCACAGAGACGTTCAAGAACTTCCCGATGTGGGGCGAGACCGCGGAGTTTACGATGCGGCCTGAAGGTGCGGTTGCCGGTGTGATCCAGCTTATGCGGGCTGTTGCACGCGTGGATGTGGGCGTGAATTTTCAGCGCACGGGCGACGGTAAGTTCCCGCTCAACGAGATGAAAGCTCAGGGGCTTTACGATGGCGGCCGGGGTATCTACTTTGCCTTGGAGAGCGTGAGCGTCTACCGCACCTCGAAAAACGGCACCTACGGGGCTGGCAAGGATGCCATAGACGAGGAGAGCGGAAGAGTTATCAAACCCACTGTCGCCACGGGAGGTGTCTTCCCGGACAACACGGACAACCCACTCATCAAATACCAGGGAGAAGAGCTCACGAGCACGCTGCCCGACAATCACGGCTGGGAGGGGGATGTGCTGGAGGCCGAGACCGCGGCGCGGCGATGCCTCACGCGCCAGTGCTATCTGCCAGAGACCGGGAATCATGGTATGGAGTTCGACGCTGCGGCGTGCCTTGTTGTCGGTGGCAGATTTGGCAGCAAGAACGCCAATGTGACCTACTACCGCATCGATTTTGCCGAGGTGAGCTTCGATCAGGGCGGTAACCAACTTAAGCCGACTCCGCAGAAGCGCATCGACATTCTGCGCAACAACGCCTACGTGGTGAATATCACCTCGGTGGCTGGTCCTGGTGCTCCGACCGAGGATGAGGCACTCCATAGTGAGGACACGAAACTGACGGCCGAAGTTGAGACTTGGAACCAGAACGTGCAGGTAGGTGACATCGTCACCGATGGAGTATATATGTTGCGGGTGGATAAGTCTGAGCAGCAGTATTACTGCGACGGCACACCTGAGACATTCACCGTAGAGACCAATTACGACGGCGAGTTGGGTAGCGGCTGGCAACTGACCGTGGAGGGGAGCGAAGAGTTCAAGAAGGCCCTGCGTTACTATGACGCCGATGGTAATGAGCACGCCTATCCCTCGGCCGCATGGCCCGAGAAGAAGACAGGTCCCAAGGGTACCGCGACGCTGCGTATCGGCATGACGGAACTCGACAATAACGAGGACGGCTCGACTGCAACAAGGGAAGGAAAACTGATCTTTTCGGCAGGCCGTATGAAGACGCAGGTGATCCTGAAGCAGACCTCGCGCGACCTGCTGCGCATCCTCTTCTCCCCCGAGGAGCTCTACTTCGGTCCGCAGGGTGCACCCCTAAAGGGCGATGCTAAGAGCGTGCAGATCACCGTCACGACCAAGAAAGCATACAAGCTGACTCTATCAGGTTCGGACTCCAAAGGCAAGGCATATACCTACGAGTTGGAGCCGGGGACGGGGGCAAAGAATCCCGACGACCAGTTTCAGATATTCTTCCGCAAGAGTGCCGACGCGAAACAGCAATACGAGGTGCTGCCCACGAACCTTGCGGATGGGGAGAACGACCGCTCCTTCTCCTTTGAGGTGAAGGCTGAGCTCCTGGAGGCACCGGATGTGCCTGCAGCCACAGAGAGTTTTAACGTCTATCAGGTCAAGGAGCCGGTGACATGGAGTGTTGTTGAGGAGCCGACGAAGTTTGAGTTGAGGGAGAAACCCTGGGAAGTGATCGTGCCCTATGACGCCACGCAGGTGCAACCCAAGATCGAGACCTCACCGGGAACGCTCGTCTGGTGGTTTTCAAAAGGCGGGAGCACCACGCCCGACGATTCGTGGCTCACGAATCTCCAGTCGTGGATCGGCAAGAAGATCGAGAACATCTCGGCGAACTATCCTGACGGATTCCGCTTCACGATGCAGACCAATCCGGGCCTGGCGCGGCGCAGTGTGACGCTTCAGGCCGAAAGCAACACCCCGGGGTTGATGCGGGACGAGGCGCAGCTGGTCATCACACAACGCGGAGCTCCGCTCACGCTGCGGCCTGCGGAGCAGAATAATGAGGATCTGATCCAAGAGACACAAAAAGCCGAAAACGGAAAGAAAGGCGTCTATACCCTCGATCACGGTACTTCGACGGACGGTGCGACCTATACCCTCGATATGTATTCGAATACCGACTGGTACTGGTATTGGAACACCGACAATCAGGCACTGCACAACCAGAACATGAAGTACCTGGCCCAGAACTGGATGGCCACGCCAGGCGACAATGTTGTCACGACAGACGGTCCGAAAGACGGACAGATGGAGAAGAAATGGAGCAGTGTGGCATCCTTCACAATGCCCTCGTTTACGGTCTCGACTCCCACCCCCGTGGATCAGCCCGATCCCACGACTCCTCCCGGTGGTCAGGTTACGGTGGTGCGCGAACTACGTAACAGCAATCCTCAGCTTACGGAGGCTGACGTGGCGGATTATGCCCGCGAGTTGCGCATTACGCGCGAGTTGCCTGCCTATACCCACATTGTGCAGTGGCCCTTCGAGAATAAGGATGACCTGCCTTGGAACTTGGACAACATGACGGATGCGGATTATAACGCCGCAAAGTTCAAGTTGCTCAGCAATGCCACTTTCTCACTCACGATTGATCAGCGAGGCGGCTACGACTCGGAATATTACATGGCCAAAACGGTGGAGTATAGTCCATCAAATGGCTACGAGATGTGGGAGAGGTTCTTTAAGGAGATGCCCGGGGTGATGAATAAAGCCGACATGGATCCAGGCGTTCCAGCAACATTCTACCGCCTCACGGTAAAGTGGCAAGAGAGGGACGAAGTCACCGGAAAGAATGAGACAAAATCCGAGGCACGGATTGCCTATACGGGATATCACATGGTAAAGCCGAAGGTGAACCTCCCGGAAGGTGCTGTCGTCATCTCGCCGGAAGAACAGACTCTCGTGTACGACTTCTCGAACAGCCAGTTTAAAACTCGAAAGGTGCGCATTACGAAAACACTCTGCTACACCAACTATAAACCGGTGGAGACGGAGCATCAACTTTGGGTGGCACCCGTTTACCTGAATGGGGAAGACGGACAGGTTATTTCGTCGGAAAACGGAGAAGTAGACGATATGACCGTAACGGTGACGCTGCCGCAAAATACCATAGCCAATCTGCTGTGGGACATCAATGTGGAGTTTTACGACGAGAAAACAGGAACTTGGGCTGAGGATACCGAGGTCTCACCGGTCATTTACCAGGACGGTATGGGAACAAATGGTAAAATTGCCTATTACGATCTCGTACACGCCACATCTGATGAATCTTTTGGTAACTTCAAACTTGACGGGGGACAACCATACAGCTGGCAGGATCAATATAAGTTAACGTATGTTATGGGAAACAACCTCGACCCCAGCGACCCAAGAACCCTCGAGCAATCTGCTGTGGACGCCGCACTAAAAATTGGGTGTATTGATCGGAGTGCAAAAGTGGAAGGCGTGGCTGGAAGAAACAAGGTGTATTATAACTTTCAATTTCTTGGTATAAATGGTACACAGAGTGGAGGCGTGTCATGTCCTGATCACGCACCTTACGTGGAAGATAATGCGTATCACACAAAAAGAGAGACCGGTTTTACGCAAGAAAATTTTTACAACGGTGTGACAAGGCAAAATTCAAAATGGGAAATAGATTACTATTGTCCCCTATGTGGCGCCCTACACCTGTTCCCTATGGCCGACGCAGAATATCGTCACGGTATACATGCAACAAGCAGTTATGGCCGTGGTGTCCAGATTAGTGGTATAACCTTGGGTTATCCAATGCAAAAAATAATGGCCTGGAGATCGTATAGAATGTTTAGACAAAGACATCCAATTGTTGACGGTTACGTACCAGTTGCTCGGGATGTGTCTGATGTAAAGGCGCAATAAATGTAAGTTAATAAGCTAATATGAGCTCCGTTTGTCCCCATCGCCTCGCCCTTTTCAGGGGGCGAACGAGCCGGCCCTCGGGCGGCTTGTCGTGCCGGAGCCTATGCGCCCATGCGGTCACGACGGTTGGTGTCGCTCTGTTCGGTCGCATCGCGCCCTCAGCCGGGATATGGCCTGCTTCTTGGAAACTGCTCCGGTCGGTATGTTGGTCTGCTCTGGTCCTGTTGGCTGTGGGGTGCGAGCGGTCGACCCCGTCCGAACAGCCTCGCGGCCGTGTGCTGATTGTCTACCTGGCGCTGGACAACAACCTGCAAGTGGAGTACGACGCGCGAATGTCGGCCCTGCGCCGCTCGTGGCGCCCAGGGATGGAGCTGTGGGTCTATGCCGACACTCCTTCCGGGGCGACGCTGGGGCGCATGGAGGCCACTCCGGAGGGCGCCACGCTGCGCACGGTGGAGAGCTACGGCGCGGAGAACTCGGCCTCGGGCGCAACGCTCGAACGGGTGCTGCGCACGGTTTGGGAGCGCAGTCCTGCAACGGGTTACGGCCTTCTGTTCTTCTCGCACGCCACGGGCTGGCTTCCGGAGGGCGGATTGCAGGCACCGCTCGTGAGCCGCAGCATCGGTTTGGATCAGGGTTCCGAGATGTCGCTCGATGCCTTTGTTTCGGCAATTCCGTCGGGCATGACGCTCGACTACGTGATCTTCGAGGCGTGCCTGATGGCGGGAGCCGAGGTGGCCCTGGCATTGGCTGGACATACGGACTGGGTGTTGGCGTCGTCGGCCGAGGTGGTGGAGCCGGGTTTCCGGCCCCTCTATGCGGATAACCTCGCCCTGTTGACGGATGGCGGACATCCCGTAGAGGAGCAGCTTGCCGCCTTCGGCCAGCGTTACATGGCCTACGTCCGGACGCTCTCGGGAACGGGCTGTTCGGCGACGCTCTCCTTGATCCGCACGTCGTCGATGCCGGCGCTGGCCGAGGCTGTGCGGCGTGTGACGCGTGGCTTTGCGAACGAGGAGGGTCGGGATACACCGCCCGCGGGCCTTCAACACTTCGACCGCCCGGGAGCCTACGGCGACCGTCCGGCAGCGGCGCGCTTCTACGATCTGGAGGCCTATGTGGAGGCCTGTTTGGCCGATCCCGACGCGGAGGCGGCCTTCTGCGGGGCGTTGGCGGATGCGGTGGTGTGGCGCGATGCCACCGAACGTTTTCTGGGCGGCGACGGCAGCCCTTACAAAGGGTTCGATATCGTCCGCCACTGTGGATTGACGCTCTATGTTCCGCGCGGGGAGTTTCCGGCGTTGAACGAAACCTATCGCCGCACGGCGTGGTGGCACGCCACGCGCGGAGCGATCAACTGATTGGTCATGGAAATGAACTTTACGAATTTGCGGATCCTGTTTCTGCTTGTTGCCGTAGCTTTTGGGCTGTTGTTCCTTTTCGAACAGCGGCTCGACGAGGCGGCCTCCCCCGAAGCGTTCCGGGAGTGGGTTGACGAATGGTTGTTCCGACTTCCGTCGCCGAAGGTTTTGTGCATTGTTCTGGTGACGTTGCTATTAGCGCTTGTCGCGGGCAAGATGCTGCATATCGGACACATTCGCCGCCACATGTTCCGCTACGCCGAATTTCTGCGAGACTCCTATGCCGACCGTCCGGTCGATCCGCTGCTGTATCGCAAATGGAGCGAAACGGTGGAGGCCTATAACCAATCGCGGAGTCATTGGCCGTTCCGGTTGTTTTGGCGGGCGGCCGAAGCGGGGATTTTCCAGCAGCGGGAGGGGCCTCCGCCGGTGGCCGGACTTTCTTCGTGCAATTCCCCGAAAACCGGGGTTTCGCCGAAAGGCGGTATGCGTAAAAAAAAGAGTTGAAGGAATATTCATTGATGATAGTAATATATGAATTTGATGGTTTACACTACATGCTGCTTTACCCCGGAAGAAACAGAATTTGGAACCATGATGCTCGGGCTCGCATTGGCTGCCGGCCTGGTTACCGTGTTCGGATGTTATTTGCGTAGACGTCGTGTGCGACGGCTGTGTGATCCACGTAGAGAGTTTTGTTACCGCTCTTTGCGCAAATCGGAATAAAAGCGGCGAAAGTCTTTTTTTGAATTCTTAATCTTTGTAGTATGATGCGAATCTTGAATATTAGAATGGGGCGTCTGCATGTTTATGCTATGACGATTTTTGGTCTGTTGATTGCTGGCTGTACGAAGGAGGACCGGCCGGAATCGCAGGTGTCTGAAACGGTGAAGTCCTTTTGTCTGCAATGGTTCCCCAATGAGCGGATCATCGCCTCGGAGAGGAGTGGTGACGGTGTGCAGGTGACGTTGTGCGGCGGTACGATGGCTGTCTTTGATGCCTCGGACAACTGGACGTGGATCGAGAACCGCGAGCGTGCGTTGCCGTGCGGCATCGTATCCGGCCCTATCGAAGAGTACCTTGCCGCCCACTATCCCGAGGCCCGGATTTTGTTGCTTGAACATCGGAAGGGCTATCGCGTCGGTCTGGAATCGGAGGTTGTCCTTACTTTTAATGAAGATTTTCAGGTGACGGTACAGCCGTGGGAGGATGTGGATGTCATACCGATATTTTGATAGTCCCAAGCTCTCGTTTTAACTCCGTAAAACTCCGAGTCCGCCCACCGAGAATCGGAGTTTTTTATTGCCGACTTTCGGCTCGGCAACTCTCTGCCCGAGATAAAAACTTCGGACGTTAGGTTGTCATCTGTTAACAGCCGATTCACTTCTCTGGTGGGAGAGGCAATTTTCGGAAGGCTTCTCTTTCCGGATGATCGTTCCTGCTTGTCGAGGCCCTTAATCTGTCTGGCATCCTTCGGATGATATGGATTTTTCTATAGCGAAGTCCGAATCTTTATGAAAAGAAGAATCTTAAAAAAAGACAGATTATATGCATTATTACAATATGGCGCGCAAACTGGCCAATAGCGAATTCATCAAACTGTTGTACAGGTTGCGAGGCTTGAATCCGAACAATGCCGAGGTCAAGCGTCTCGGAATAGCACACACCCGTTTTATTAATAGAGTGCAGCAAATCTCAAAACTGGACTCTCAATCGAAATTGGACTCTTTGCAGGCCCTGGCTCGACTCCGGGAGTTGCTCATACGCTTGCAGGAGAAACACGAAGGAAACGGATCATTTACCAACGAACTGATCCGCTCCTCGCTTTCTTTGGTGGACTTCGAGCAGCGGATGATCTACCTGCAGTTAAAGTACCCGGGAATTCGGGAGATTGCTGCGCAGCGGCACCATTCGCCGCTGAAAATCTCGAAGCGATTCACCAATTCTGATTTGATGGAGGTGATCGCCTCCTTGTCGGCCGTTGGTTTCTTCTGCCAGCAGGACGACTCCCCAGCCACCTTCATTCAGATTACGCGCGAGTTTGAGACACTCTGCAATACAAGTTTCAAGAATCCGGATAATTGTCGCTGGGCCGTCCTGAACCGCAAGAACCGCCTGACCCACTTCCTCGATACGTTGCGGGGTACGCTAGTTGAGTTGAGTCAGAAGTAAATAGTTTTTTCCATACACAACCGGGCGGCGAGGAACTGGAATGGTCCCTTTCCGCCCGGTCGTTCGCCGGTATCATACCGCTAGGATTTTCCCGATCTTTTGCATTTCCCGACTGATATTTGCTTCGGATATTTTGGCATAATGGCGGGTCATGTTGGTATTCGAATGGCCGAGGATCTTGGCGATAATATCAATCGGCATTCCGTATTCTATGGCTAGGGTTGCGAATGTATGGCGTGCCAGGTGGACTGTCAGATTTTTGTTGATCAGGCAAATATCGGCAATCTCTTTTAGATAGGCATTCATCTTCTGATTGCTCGGAACGGGTAACAGCTTTCCTTTGAGTCGTAATTCGGGATCCCGCTCGTATTTTTGCAGAATCCGAATCGGATGCGGCAGCAGCGGAATCCGACTTACGACTGCGGTCTTCTCCCGCGGCTTGTGAATCCACAGGGTGCCGTTCTCGTCGGTTGTGATGTGCTCGGGCCGCAGGTGGTCGACATCCGTGAAGGCCAGTCCAGTCAGTGCACAGAAGCAGAAGACATCCCGAATCCGTTCCAGCCGTTCGTTGGGCATCGGGCGTTTCAGCAGCAGGTCCAGCTCTGCCTTCGTCAGCGGCACCTTGACATTCGTCTTGTCGATCTTCATCTTGTAGAAGCGGAAGGGATTCTTCTCAATCCACTCGTTCCGGATGGCATAGAGTATGAAGTTCTTTAAGCAGCAGAGCAGATTGACCGATCCGTTGTTCTTGCATTTGTGCCTCGTCTGCATATGGGTGTTCAACCCGTCGATATACTCATAGGAAATTCTGTCCAGCGGCAGATCCTCCTTTTGATATTGGACTTGGGTGTATTCGGTCATGTAGCGCAGCAGGCGGTGGTACTTGTTGGCTGTGAGCTGTGTGATACGGGTGCCGACCTCCTGCTGCCGTTTTTCGCAGTATTTCGAAAATTCGGCAAGGAAGAGTCGGGAGGTGCCGCCCGGATTCTCGAGCCGCTCCTTGATGGTGAAGCAGTCTGGTATCCTGCCCTCACGAATCAGAGCATCGTAGGCTGCCAGGATATTGGCCCGATAGCTGTCCACGATGCCGTTGATCTGCAGGGCCACCTTGTCCCGATGCAGGGAGCGTTCCAGCCGTTGGTTCCAGCGCTCGGGCTCAATTTGGCAGCGGGTGTAAATCTCGGTTGAGAGGCCGGATGTGGTGATTCGGGCATAGATGGGCGCTTTGCCCTTTTTGGAGATTCTGGCCTTCTTGCAGAAGAAGACCACGGAGAAGGTTGTTCGACGCATGGCTGCATGTTTTTTAAGGGGTTAAACAAACGTTTGCAGCATGGGATATATTGTAACGCAAATCGGTGTAAAACAATGCATTGTGCGTAAATCGTGACCTATTTTTGGTCCGAGGCAAAACAGGTCACGATTTGGCATCGGACTCGTTGCCTAAAAATGCATTTTCAGGAACCGTACAAAAATGAAAAAGCCTTACATATCATTGATACATAAGGCTTTTTGCTCGTTTTGGCGTCTTTTAGCGGCGCCTTCCAGAGCTGTTGACGAGGCTTGAACTCGTGACCTCTTCCTTACCAAGGAAGTGCTCTACCACTGAGCTACAACAGCAATTTCCTCGTTGAGTGGTGCAAAAGTACACAAGAAAAATGAAAAGACCAAAAAAATATGCGCTTTTCACAATTATTTTCTATCTTTACTACCGAATTATAACAAAAAACAGATGAAACGTATTCTGATAGTAGGCGCCGGAGGCCAGATCGGTTCCGAGCTGACAGTATTCCTGCGCGGAATTTACGGTGGGGCGAATGTCGTTGCCACCGATATGCGCGAATGTCGGAATCTGGGGGAGGATGGACCCTTTGAGGTTCTGAATGCCCTTGATGCCACAGCCATGGCGTCGGTGGTGGCCCGTTACCACATCGACACGATCTTCAATCTCGTGGCGCTCCTGTCGGCCGTCGGCGAGCGCAATCCCCAGATGGCGTGGAACGTCAACATGGGAGCGCTCAACAATTCGCTCGAAGTGGCCCGCCAGCACCACTGCGCACTCTTTACCCCTTCGTCGATCGGTGCCTTCGGACCCTCGTCCCCCAAGGACAAAACTCCGCAGGATACGATCATGCAGCCGACGACCATCTACGGCATCTGCAAGGTTACCGGTGAGCTCCTCGGCAATTATTACCACCACAAATACGGGGTCGATACCCGTTCGGTGCGCTTCCCGGGGATCATTTCGAGTGTGACGCTCCCCGGCGGCGGTACGACCGACTATGCCGTGGAGATCTACTACGAGGCGATCCGCAGCGGGAAGTTCACCTGCCCGGTTCCGCCCGATGTCTACATGGACATGATCTACATGCCGGACGCGTTGCGTGCGTGCGTCGAGCTGATGGAGGCCGACCCCGCGAAACTCATCCACCGCAACAGTTTCAATCTGGCATCGATGAGCTTCACCCCGGAGATCATCTGTGCCGAGATCAAGAAACGCCTGCCGGACTTCACGATGGATTACAACATCGATCCCGTGAAGAAGGAGATCGCCGAGAGCTGGCCCAATTCGCTGGACGACACCTGCGCCCGGGAGGAGTGGGGCTGGAAGCCCGAATGGGACCTTTCGCGGATGACCGACGACATGTTGGCCCACATTCGCGTCAAACTGGGCAAGAACTGATCCCGATTTTCGCGGATTGTAACGGAATGACGGTCGCCGGGGCAGGGTTTTTGCGCCGACGACCGTTTTGTATGAACCAAACACAGAGCAGATTATGAAACGGATTGTTCGCATGGTCGTCCTCGCCGTGCTGGTTGTGGCGGCGGTCGTGGCGGGCGGGAGCCTCTACCTGCTGCGCTATTCGCTGCGTCCCGAGGCGACGATGGAGGACAAGAATGCCTCCTCTTATACCTATATGTATGAGGAGTACCCCTTCCTGGAGTCGTGGGTCGACAGCCTCCGGCAGCGGGATGCGCTGCGCGATACGACGATCACGGGGCAGGAGGGCGAACGCCTCCATGCGCTTTATGCCTGGGCTCCGGAGCCGACGGAGCGTACGGCGGTCATCGTCCACGGCTATACGGACAACGCCATCCGGATGCTGATGATCGGCTACCTCTACAATCATGACCTGGGATTCAACATCCTGCTTCCGGATCTCCATTATCACGGCGAGAGCGAGGGCCGGGCTATCCGAATGGGGTGGCGCGACCGGCTCGATGTGCTGCAGTGGATGGAGGTGGCGAACGGAATCTTCGGCGGGCATACGCAGATGGTGGTGCACGGCATTTCGATGGGCGCCGCGACGACGATGATGGTTTCGGGCGAAGAGCAGCAGCCCTATGTGAAGTGCTTTGTCGAGGATTGCGGCTACACGAGCGTGTGGGACCAGTTTTCGAAGGAGTTGAAGGGCCAGTTTTCGTTGCCGGCCTTTCCGCTGCTGAATGTGGCGAGTGGGCTGTGTGATCTGAGGTACGGCTGGAATTTCCGCGAGGCGTCGGCCTTGAAACAGGTGGCGAAGTGCGACCGGCCGATGCTCTTTATCCACGGCGATGCGGACGATTACGTGCCGACGTGGATGGTCTACCCGCTTTACGAGGCGAAACCCGGAGAGAAGGAGCTGTGGGTGGTCCCGGGGGTCGCACACGCCCTGTCGTACCGCGACAACCGCGAGGAGTACACCCGACGGGTCGGGGAGTTTGTCGGGAAGTATATCCCGGATGACCGGATCCCGGAAGTTCAGGAGTAAACGGATTAGATATGGAGTCCAAAGAGGCGCAATCGCGCAACGCGGTTTTTTATCGGATGTTGGAGGAGGCGATCGGGCGGCTTCCGGCCGAGACGCGGGCGCGGCTTTACCGTCCGTGTGCCGAGGCGTGCGTTCGGGATGGCGTGCTGGTCGAACTGCGTCGGCAGTTCGAGGAGTGCGGATGCGACCTCGACCGTCAGTATGCGAAATACGGGCGTTCGCCCTATTTCTTCGCTGATGTCGTCGAGCCGGGTCGGGTCTACGAGATGGGCTATCCGCGCTGCCTGTGTCCGCAGGTTGAGGCCGGGTTCGTATCGGCTCCGACCCATTGCGAATGCTCCCGGCAGAGCATCCTCTATGTGCTGGAGGAGCTGTTGCCGGGGCGGGAGATTACGGTGGAGACGCTTGAAACGGTGTTGGACGGCGGTTCGGAGTGTCGCTTCCGGGTGACGGTCGGGAAGGCGAATAGCCGCACTTTGCTTGGAGCGGAACCGTTTCGGGAGCAGCACGCACGCCCGGAACGGGAGGCTGAAAAGGCCTGATCTTTCTGCGCCCGTTCAGTGTGTGCTGCTCCCGAAACCCGTGAAAAGCAACTTGCGGCTGGTTTTGGTGGTACCTTTTGCCACCAAAAGGTACCTGCTGAATTGGACTTGGAGGTTTCGGCCTTGTTTTCGATCCGGCGCTCCGTCATACGCCATAAGCTGCCGCCCCGTACAACAAAAAACCGGAGACTCATCGAGCCTCCGGTTTTCGTTTTGCGGAATATCGCTTATTCGGCCTTTCCGTCCGAACCGAGCACCTCCTTGATCTTGTGGATGTAGAGCTTCTTCATGTTGTCACGAGCCGGACCCAGGTACTTGCGGGGGTCGAACTCTGCGGGCTTCGTGGCGAAGACCTCACGGATGGCGGCAGTCATGGCCAGACGCGAATCGGAGTCGATGTTGATCTTGCAGACAGCGCTCTTGGCAGCCTGACGCAGCTCCTCCTCGGGAATACCTACGGCAGCCTTCAGGGCACCGCCGTACTTGTTGATGGTGTCGACCTCCTCCTGGGGTACGGACGACGATCCGTGGAGCACGATGGGGAAGCCGGGGAGCTCCTTCTCGATGGCAGCCAGCACGTCGAAGGCCAGGGGGGGCGGAACCAGACGGCCCGTCTTCGGATCAACGGTGCACTGCTCGGGCGTGAACTTGTAGGCACCGTGCGAGGTACCGATCGAGATGGCCAGCGAGTCAACGCCGGTCTTGGTTACGAAGTCGACAACCTCTTCGGGTTTGGTGTAGTGGCTCTCCTCGGCGGCCACCTCGTCCTCGACACCGGCCAGCACGCCCAGCTCGCCCTCGACCGTTACGTCGAACTGGTGAGCATACTCAACGACCTTCTTCGTCAGGGCGACGTTCTCGTCATAGGGGAGCGACGAACCGTCGATCATCACCGACGAGAATCCCATGTCGACGCAGCTCTTGCAGAGCTCGAACGAATCCCCGTGGTCGAGGTGCAGGACGATCTGGGGTTTCTCCCAGCCGAGTTCCTTGGCGTACTCGACGGCACCCTCGGCCATGTAGCGCAGCAGGGTCTGGTTTGCGTAGTTGCGTGCGCCCTTCGACACCTGGAGGATGACGGGCGACTTGGTCTCGGCAGCGGCCTGGATGATAGCCTGGAGCTGCTCCATGTTGTTGAAGTTGAACGCCGGGACGGCATAACCTCCTTTGATGGCCTTGGCAAACATCTCACGGGTGTTTACGAGGCCCAGATCTTTGTAGGATACCATAGTATTAGTTGTTAGAGAATTTGTGTCACATCAAAAACCGCACAAATTTACTAAAAAATCTAAATAATAGCCTCTTTTTGTGAAAAAAATAACAGAGAGCCGGAAATAGTTGTACAATCCGGATTGTTTTTTGTACTTTTGCATGGATAAAAACCGCGAACAACAACAAATACATACGATCATGGCAGAATTCATTTATCAGGAGCCGTTCCCGATTCAGGAGGACAAAACGAAGTACCGTCTTTTGACGAAGGATTACGTGAAGGTCGTCGAGTGCGACGGACGCAAGATCCTGAAGGTCGACCCGAAGGGTCTGGAGCTTTTGTCGAAGGCCGCTTACAGCGACGTGTCGTTCTATCTGCGCGCTGCGCACCTGCAGAAGTTGCGCAACATCCTCGACGATCCCGAAGCGACGGACAACGACAAGTTCGTGGCCTATACGATGCTGTTGAATCAGTGCGTGGCGGCCGAGGGCGAACTCCCGACTTGCCAGGATACGGGTACGGCGATCTGTATCGGCCACAAGGGCGAGGACGTGTGGACGGGCGCCGACGATGCCGAGTGCATCGCGCGCGGGGTCTACGAGACCTACAAGGAGCGTAACCTGCGCTATTCGCAGGTAGTTCCCTTCACGATGATCGACGAGAAAAACTCGGGCACGAACCTCCCGGCACAGATCGACATCTACGGCGGCAAGCCCGGCATGGAGTACGAGTTCCTCTTCATCACCAAGGGCGGCGGTTCTGCCAACAAGACCTTCCTCTACCAGCAGACCAAGGCGCTGCTGAACGAGGAGTCGCTGACGAAATTCATCCAGCAGCATATCTTCGACCTCGGGACGTCGGCCTGTCCGCCCTACCACCTGGCGATCTGCATCGGCGGGACGTCGGCCGAGATGTGCCTCTCGACGGTGAAGAAGGCCTCGGCCGGCTACCTCGACGAACTGCCCACGTCGGGTAACGAGGGCGGCCGCTGCTTCCGCGATCTGGAGTGGGAGGAGAAGGTGCTGAAGATCTGCCGCGAGAGCGGTGTCGGTGCCCAGTTCGGCGGCAAGTACCTCGTGCATGACGTGCGCGTGATCCGCGCTCCGCGCCATGCGGCGTCGTGCCCCGTGGCTATCGGCGTGAGCTGCTCGGCCGACCGCAACATCAAGGCGAAGATCACCCCGGAGGGTATCTTCCTCGAAGAGCTGGAGAAGAATCCGGCGCGTTTCCTGCCCGCCGAGGCTCCGGCCATGTCGCCCGCGGTGGACATCGACCTGGACGAAGGAATGGACAAGGTGCGCGAGATCCTCACGAAATACCCGATCAAGACGCGCCTGAACCTCAAGGGTACGCTCATCGTGGCGCGCGACATCGCCCACGCCCGCA
Source organism: Candidatus Alistipes intestinigallinarum (assembly GCA_019115745.1). GTDB lineage: Bacteria > Bacteroidota > Bacteroidia > Bacteroidales > Rikenellaceae > Alistipes > Alistipes intestinigallinarum. Next base: position 8,861 of record DXDA01000007.1, on the reverse strand, counting down.
TCAAGCAGATGCTCGACGAGGGCAAGCCGATGCCGGAATACTTCAAGAAACACCCGGTTTACTACGCCGGCCCGGCGAAGACGCCGCAGGGCATGGCTTCGGGTTCGTTCGGCCCGACGACGGCCGGGCGTATGGACCCGTACGTGGATCTGTTCCAGAAGCACGGCGGCTCGATGGTGATGGTGGCCAAGGGCAACCGCTCGCAGGCTGTGACGGACGCCTGCAAGGCCAACGGCGGATTCTACCTCGGCTCGATCGGCGGTCCGGCCGCCATCCTGGCCAAGAACTCGATCAAGTCGGTCGAGGTGGTGGACTTCCCCGAACTGGGCATGGAGGCCGTGCGTAAGATCTACGTGGAGAACTTCCCGGCATTCATCATCGTCGACGACAAGGGCAACGATTTCTTTGCTGATTTCAAGCATTGAAAATTCGCCGTTCGGAGATACTAAAAGGCAGCGCTTTGCGTTGTACTTTCGGACTTGCAACCGTATCACGGGGTCTTCGGGTGACCGGGGACCCTTCGTGACGGTCGGCAGGGGTATGACAACACGTTCGGGCCGGAAGCTCTCCGCCATGAGGCTGTGCGGGCGGCGGCGCGTGAAGCCCGATTAAAGGACTATCTTTGTAGGATACATGAAACTATTCTTTGCGAAATTATCGCTTGCGGCGCTCTTCGCCCTGGTGATCTTCCCGGCCTTTGCCGACGAGGAGGTCACTTTCGAGGCCAATTCACCGCTGACGGTCTCCCTGGGCGGGGCCTTTCGCGTGGAGTTCGCGCTGAATGCCAAACCCGACGGCGGGACATTCGAGGCCCCGTCGTTCGAGGGTTTCGACGTGCTGGCGGGCCCTGCGGAATCCACGGGGTCGTCGATTCAGATCATCAACGGATCGATGACCAAGAGCGTGAGCCACACCTATACGTTCGTGCTGCTGCCGCAGGCGGCGGGTACGGTGACGATCGGAGCCGCGACGGTGAAGGTCGACGGTAAGGTCTACCGGACGCAGCCTCTTCCGATCGAGGTGGTGGACGAGGGCGACGGAGGCCGCTCGCAGCAACAGCAGCCGCAGGGGCGGAGTGCGGGAGATGCGGGCCGCTCCGAGGCTCAGCACCAGATCGGCAAGGATGATATTTTGCTGCGGGCCGTCGTGTCGCGCACGTCGGTCTACAAGAACGAACCGCTTCACGTGATCTTCAAGCTCTATACACGGGTGCCGTATGTGAATATCGTTCCCGAATCGGCCCCGTCGTTCAACGGCTTCTGGTCGCAGGACCTCACGGACCCGAATGCGTCGCGCGTGAGCCGGGAGACCTACAACGGCAAGGTTTACGAGACGCGCGTGCTGCTCGATTACCTGCTCTATCCGCAGCAGGTCGGGACGCTGACGATCGATCCGGTGGATATGACGGTCGTGGCGCAGGTGGTGATCCAGAGCCGGAATGCCGATCCCTTCTTCGGGACGGGACGCGAGGTGCTGAACGTGCCGCGCAAGGTGCAGAGCCAGCGTACGACGGTGACGGTCAAGCCGCTTCCGGATGGAGCTCCGGCCAGCTTCTCGGGGGCCGTAGGCTCCTTCACGATGGATACGGAGTTCCCGGAGGAGCGCCTGGCAGCCAATTCGGGGGCGAATATCCGGGTGAAGATCTCGGGCCGCGGAAACCTGACCTTCGTACAGGCCCCGAAACTGCAGCTCCCGACGTCGTTCGAACTCTACAACGTGAAGACCACCGAGTCGATCAACGCCTCGTCGTCGGGTATCTCCGGCTACCGGCAGTTCGAATATCCCTTCATTGCGCGGGCCGAAGGCACCTATGAGGTGGAGCCCGTGGAGTTTACCTACTTCGATCCGCAGCGGATGCAGTACATGACGCTGCGCTCGAAGCCGTTGTCGCTGGAGATCACGCCCGATGCCCGTGGAGGCGGCGATGCGGTGGTGATGCAGGGCCGCGGCATGTCGAAGGAGGAGGTGCGGCTGCTGGGCGAGGATATTCGCTTCATCAAGCTGGGCGGCGCGCAATTGCGTTCGGTTACGGTGCCGTTCCTCTTCAGTGCGACGTACTGGATTGTGCTGGCGGGGATCCTGGTGTATTTTGGGGTGACCTATGTGTGCCTTCGGCGTCAGATCCGGGAGTCGCAGAACGTGGCCCTGGTGCGCGGCAAACGGGCGAACAAGGTGGCCGTGCAGCGTTTCCGGGTTGCCAAACGCTACATGGAGGAGCAGAACCGCCATGCCTTCTATGAGGAGATGCTGCGGGCGCTGTGGGGCTACATGAGCGACAAGTTCAACATCCCGATGGCGAACCTGACGAAAGAGAACGTCCGCGAGGAGCTGCACAAGCGGGGCGTCTCGGCCGAGGATTCGCAGCGCTTTACGGATATCATCACGCGTTGCGACGAGGCACAATACTCGCCGGTGGAGTCGGCCCGCATGGGGGATGTCTACACGGAGGGTGTGAACCTGATTTCGCGCATCGAATCGGTAATCAAACGATGATCGGAGTATGAAACGACTGTTTTTGTTCCTGATACTGGCCTGTATGGCGGGAGTGGCCCGTTCGCAGGAGGCGGCGGCCGATCCGGTGGCCGACACCACGGCGGAGGCTCCGGCTCTGCCGGCTGCGGAGCCCGGAGCGACGGCGTCGGACGATGCCGCCACCCCCGACCGGCTGTGGGATCTGGCCAATACGGCCTATGTCAACGGCGACTACCATGCCGCCGCGGGGTATTACGAGGAGATTCTCTCCCGGGGGCTGAGTTCGGTGAAACTCTACTACAACCTGGGAAACGCCTACTTCAAGGAGGATCGTCTCGGCGAAGCGATTCTCAATTACCGGCGTGCGTTGCGCCTGTCGCCGGGCAGCGACGACATCCGCTACAACCTGGGCGTTGCCGAGGCGCGTACGAAGGACAACATCGAGGCAATCCCGGAGTTTTTCCTGACGAAGTGGGTGCGGGGCGTGCGCCATACGATGAGCTGCACGGCGTGGAGCGTCTTCTCGCTGGTGGCCCTGGTTTGCGCCCTGTCGCTGTTTCTGACCTACCTGCTGGCACGCCGTTTGTCGCTGCGCAAGACGGGATTCTACGGGACGATGCTTGCGGTGGTGGTGTTCGTGGTGACGACGTGGTTCGCCCTGGGCGAGCGCCGTGAGATGCTCGACGATTCGCAGGCCGTGGTGATGTCGCTCTCGACAGCCGTGAAGAGCTCGCCGGACAAGTCGGCCACGGACCTCTTCGTGCTGCACGAAGGGACGCTGGTCGAGATCACGAACCGGCTCGATGGCTGGTGCGAGATCACCATTGCCGACGGCAAGAAGGGGTGGCTGGAGTCGAAAACCATCGAGACGATTTAGATGTCGCGGCTCTTGCAGGATGTGGTCGGGGAGTTTTCGAAACTTCCGGGTGTGGGTCGGCGTACGGCGCTGCGGCTGGCGATGCACCTGTTGCGCATGGACCGGGAGTCGGTTGCCGAGATGACGCAGAGCATCGACCGCTTCCGCAACGAGGTGAAGTATTGCACGCGCTGCAACAACCTCTCGGATGAGGAGGTTTGCCCGATCTGCGCGGATCCCGAACGGGACCATACGACGATCTGTGTCGTGGAACAGGTGGTCGACGTGCTGTCGATCGAGAATACGCACCAGTACCGGGGGCTGTATCACGTGCTGGGAGGTGTGATCTCGCCCATGCAGGGGATCTCGCCCTCGGACCTGAAGATCGACCTGCTGTGCGAGCGGATCGAAGCGGGGGGCGTCCGGGAGGTGATCCTGGCGATTTCGACCTCGGTGGAGGGGGAGACGACGCTCTTCTACCTGATGAACCGCCTGCGGCACTACCCGGATCTGAAAATTACGGCGATCGCGCGGGGTATCGGCTTCGGCGACGAACTGGAGTATGTGGATGAACTGACGATTGCGCAGGCGCTGCGGAACCGTCGGGAGATCGAATAGACGGAATCTTTAAAAGATAAGGTTATGGAATTTCTGACAAACGAGAAACTCACGATCGTGGGTGCAGCCGGTATGATCGGCTCGAACATGGCGCAGACGGCGCTGATGATGCGTCTTACGCCGAACATTTGCCTGTACGATCCTTTCGGCCCGGCCCTGGAGGGTGTTGCCGAGGAGCTGTACCATTGCGCCTTCGAGGGCGTGAACATCACGTGGACGACCGACATCAAGGAGGCGCTGACGGGCGCTGCCTATGTGGTATCGTCGGGCGGTGCGGCGCGTAAGGCGGGCATGACGCGTGAGGATCTGCTGAAAGGCAACGCACAGATCGCCGAGGAGTTCGGCAAGAACCTCAAGACCTACTGCCCGGATGTAAAACACGTGGTGGTGATCTTCAACCCGGCCGACATTACGGGTCTGATTACGCTGATCTACAGCGGGCTGAAACCCTCGCAGGTGACGACGCTGGCCGCCCTCGACTCGACGCGTCTGCGTTCGGAGCTGGCCAAATACTTCAAGATCTCGCCCGACGAGGTGCGCAACTGCCGTACGTATGGCGGTCACGGCGAGCAGATGGCCGTCTTCGCATCGACGACGATGGTAGCCGGCAAGCCCCTGTCGGAGCTGATCGGCACGCAGATGCCCGAGGCTGACTGGGCCGAGCTGCAGCAGCGAGTGATCCAGGGCGGCAAGCACATCATCGACCTGCGCGGCCGTTCGTCGTTCCAGAGCCCGGCCTATATTTCGATCTGCATGATCGCTGCAGCCATGGGTGGCAAGGCCTTCGAGTATCCCGCCGGAACGTACGTACACAACGGTGAGTTCAACCACATCATGATGGCCATGGAGACCGAGATCACGAAGGATGGCGTGCGCTACAAGGACGTGAAGGGTACTCCCGAGGAGCACAAGAAGCTGCAGGAGAGCTACGAGCACCTCACGAAACTGCGCGACGAGGTGATCGAGATGGGTGTGCTGCCCGCCATCGACAAGTGGGGCGAGCTGAACCCGAACCTGAAGTAACCGGGCCTGCGTCCGAAAATGATGAAGCCCTCTTCCCCGCTCGGGGAGGAGGACTTTTTCGTGGGCAGGAGACAAGGTTCTTTCCCGTGTGGCGGCTCTTTTCTGCGCGGCAACGGCCCGGAGGAGCTTATTTCTCTCCGGTCGTGCTGGTCTGTGACCGGAAGTCGACCGGCATGGTGTATTTGATCGGGACTTTTCGTCCGTTTCGCCGTCCCGGTTCCCAGCGGGGGGACCGTTTCAGCACGCGGACAGCCTCGTCGGAGAGCGAACGGTCGGGACTTTGGAGTATATGAATCTGCGTGAGCCTTCCGGTCGTGTCGATCACGAACGAGACAACGACCCGCCCGGGAACTCCATTGATCAGGGCGAGCTTCGGATGGCGGATCCGTTTCTGCACCCACGTTCGGAAGGCGTGGAGATCTTTTCCCTGGAAGCGGGGCAGCGTCTCGGCACAGAGGAAGGGGGTATCCTCCTTCACCTCCTCTTCCGTCAGGACAGGAACCGTCAGACGCACTTCCGTATCCTCTTGAAATCCCGGGAAATCGCCCTCCGTTGCGGGCCTCTCCTGTGCGGTGACTGACGGGTGTGCGGCGACTGACGGGGTCTCCGCCTTCTGTTGGGCGGAGGTGCTTCCGGTGAATTCCGCCTTCTGTACGGCCCCGTAGGCCCTGATGACAGGCTGCTGCTCCTCCTCGCCTTCGACCGGATGGGTCGGGTCGGTATCCTCGTCGCCGCGCGGTTGCTCGGCCGGGTCTGCGATTCCGTCCTGCGGAGGCACCTTCGACGGGACGGCGGAGGGCTGGGGAATAGGCGGTCTTTCGGGCCTTTCGGGGACTTCGGGCGGGAGTTCAGCCATCTCCCCGGACGGTGGTACCGGAACGGTCGGGAACTCCGGGATCTCGGGTCCCCTTGCGATTTCTCTCCCCTCGGGCGCTCCGGCCCGCTGCAGGGTCATGAACCCGGCCGTCACTGCGATGAGCAGGGCCGCCGCCACCGCCGTTGTCCGCCAGATGAGGCGCATCCTTCTCCGCTGTTTCCCGGCGCCCGCCCGCGCAGCGATGCGCCGCCGGAGTGATTCGACCGCCGCGTGGTGGTCGCCGGGGTTCTCCTCCAGCCCCTGCAGGGCCTCGGCCAGCAGCGGATCGCGCTGTGCTTCCAGTTCCAGGTCGTGGGCCTCGCGCCCTCGGCGCTTGCCCGACAGGTAGTCGATGAGTTTCATGGCCGGTTCTTTTCGAGACAGATCTTCAGGTTGCGTTTGCCGTTCTGGATGTAGCTTCTCACGCTCTTCAGGTGCCACGATGTGGCCGCGGCGATGTCGGCGTAGGAGCAGCGGTCGAAGAAGAAGAGCCGGATCGAACGCCGCTGGGGTTCGGGCAGCCGCTCCAGACAGCGGTCGAGCGCCTCGGCGATCCGCAGCCTGCGCTCTTCGTCGGCGAGCAGGTCGACCAGCTGGCCGTCGTCGGGCAACTCGTTCGGCAGTTCCGCTGGGGGCATCTTCCCGGCCTGGCGCAGCCGCATGAGGCAGAGGTTGCGGCAGACGGAGTGGAGCCAGTTGCGGAAGTGGCGGATCTCGTGGTGGCGGACCTTGGCGATCAGCTCCTCGAAGAGCTGCATGACGGCATCCTCGGCATCGGCACGGTTACGCAGGTAGTGCAGCGCCATGCCGTAGACCAGCTCCGTATAGCGGGTGTAGAGCTCCGCGAGGTGTTCCGTACGGCCGTCGGTGCGGTAGCGGGTGAGCAGTTCGTCGTCGCTCGGCAGGGGCGTTGTTTTTTCAGAAGTGTACATGTCCGGACTCGTTTCCGTTGTAAAGGTACTTTTTTTCGTGCGGATTTGTGTATTTTTATCTCGCTGCGCATCCAATAGATGCAACGGTTGCACGAAATGCATAAATAAACGGATAAAAAATGAGAGGAAATCACTTTTTTCTGAAACGGGCGTTGTTTGCCGCCCTGTTGTTGACGGCCGTCTCTGCGGCGGCGCAATCGGCCGGCTCGGAATCCGGCCCTGAGGCCATGAAAGGAAAGGTGCTGAAGGCCCGGATTGCGCAACTCGACGGGGAGATCCACCGCCTCGACCTGCAGATCAACCGCCTGACCTGGGAGACCTATCTCGACTATGCCGAGCAGGCACGGATTACCCCCAAGGTCTTCTCCCTGCCCGGACTCAACTATGCACGGCTGCGCGATACGGTTCCGGTTATCGATACGCTCGGCAATCGGCTTCGCGCAGCCTCGGATGCCTATACGGCCATTCTGCGTACCGATCCGCAGTACGAAGCGATCCATCAGGAGTATGTGGCGATCCGCGGGGTGAAGGATCCGGAGCGTGAGTCGGCCAATAGGATGCAGTATAATCAGCTCTACGCGCGTCTGCGGGCGAACAACCCGGATTACGAACCGGCCCTGGAGCGCAGGAAGGAGGCCGAACGGCAGCGCAATATGGCCATCCTGCGCTATATGGTCGATTATTATGGGGCGAAGGGCTGGATCCTGCCGACCGAACAGTTGGTGGGGGGCTACTCACCCCTGATGAGGGCGTTGAACGGTCGTTGCCCGGAGATCGGGCGGTTGTCGGATGAGCTGTCGATGTTGCGCGCCCTCCGTCGAGAACTCTGCAAACGGCAGTTGCGAGAAAAGTTTGTCATTCCCTAATGCGAGACCGGTGCCGGAGGATCGCCGGCGCCGGGTTTGTCGGACGGAGGTCCCGGGGAAACGCGGTGAAGGCGGGTCCTCCCTCGGCGGCGAACCGGAAAAAACGGCGGAACCGAGAGAATCGGTTCCGCTGTTTTTTGAGAGGGTGCGGCTATTTCTTCTCGGGGGCCGGCAGGGCCTGGAAGACGGCACGCAGTTCGCCGTTGGAGAGGATCAGCAGCATCGGGCCGTCCATATCGTAGTGGGTGGCCGATTCGAGCGCCTCGATGAAGGCGTGTTCGCGTTTCAAATCGGGGCAGGCCATGCGTGTGGCGGCCAGCGGCCCGATCTTGAGTGAGCGTTTCTCGTCGCTCTTGTAGGTCCCGGAGAGGCGGTTGCAGGCCCCCACGCCGGAGAGTTGTCCGTTCTCGGCCGAGAGCGTGATGGTGAAGCTGCCCTCCTGGGGCTGAATGGTCTCACCGCCGAGCTGGATCAACTGCCATTCGGTACCGACAAGTGGACGCCGGGTTTTCTTCTGGTAGGAGCGGCAGTTGCAGCATCCGACCGTAAGCGCCGCAAGGCCAGCGACTACCGCCAGTCGCAACAGAATTTTCATTTTTTTTGATTTGAGTTATGCTGCAAATATAAGGAATTAATCGTACCTTTGATGACCCAACGAACCATTTATCTATGAAAAAGATCATCGCATCGCCGCAGGCCCCCAAAGCCGTGGGGCCTTATTCCCAGGCCGTTGAGACGGGCGGGACGCTTTATGTTTCGGGTCAGTTGCCCCTGGATGGCGCTACGGGCCGGATGGCCGAGGGCATCGAGGCCCAGACGCGCCAGTCGCTGACGAACATCGGCCACATCCTCCACGAAGCGGGCTACGACTTCTCCGACGTGGTGAAGACGACGGTCCTGCTGCAGTCGATGAGCGACTTCGCGGCCATGAACGCCGTGTATGCGGAGTTCTTCACGGGTGACAAACCGGCCCGGATGTGCTACGAAGTGGCGGCTCTTCCGATGGGAGCGCGGGTCGAGATCGACGCCGTGGCCGTCAAGTAAAATCCGGCGGTCATATGCCGTTTACGCGTCCCGGATATCCGGGGCGCGTCTTTTCGCCTTTTGTAGATAAATTGTCGATAAAATTGCCTCCGGGGTGTGGCTTTTTCGTGGGAAAAGTCTGAAATTTGTAGAACCGCACGTCTTCACCGTGCACCTGTTCCGAGGGGGAGGAGAAAATACTGAAAAACTGGGAA
>DXDA01000006.1 GCA_019115745.1 Candidatus Alistipes intestinigallinarum | reverse complement strand
TCGAGAATAACCCGCGAAAAACCCGCTTCGGCCAGGAAGCGCGCCCCCTCGGGCGTGCGGTTCGAGACCTGCGTCGAGGCGTGCAGCTCCACGGGGAGGTTCATCCGCCGCAGGGCCATGTCCTGCACGATCAAGGCATCGACTCCGGCATCGATCAACTCGCGGGCCTGGCGTTCGGCATCGGCGAGTTCCTCGTCCCAGAGCAGCGTGTTGAGCGTGGCGTGGACCCGCACGCCGAAACGGTGGGCATACTCCACGACGCGGGCGATCTCCTCCGCGTCATTCCCGGCGGCCTGCCGAGCCCCGAATCGGGCGCCTCCGATGTAGACGGCATCGGCGCCCGCATCCACGGCCACGACGGCCGAAGCATAGTCTTTGGCCGGAGCCAGCAGTTCAACGGTTTTCACAGCGATTGAATTTTGCACAAAAATAAGACAATTTTAGGAATTGTTTTGTAATTTTGTCGCTCGTAACGCGAAAACACAAAAAACATCCGATAGCATGCTTACGATCAAGCAAATCCGCGATGACAAGGAGGCCGCCGTCCGCAAACTCGCCAAGAAAGGCGTGGATGCCGCGCCCGTCATCGAGAAGATCATCAACCTCGACGACCGCCGCAAGGCCATTCAGGTCGAACTCGACAACACGCTGGCCGCACAGAACAAGGCCGCCAAGGAGATCGGTGCCCTGATGGGCCAGGGACGCCGCGACGAGGCCGAGGAGCGCAAGCGCTTCGTCACGGACCTCAAGGAGAAGTCGGCCCGTCTGCAGGCCGAGTCGAACGACGTGCAGCAGGAGCTGCAGGCCGCGCTGGTTTCGCTGCCGAACTTCCCGGCCGAGATCGTTCCCGAAGGCAAGACCGCCGAGGACAACCTCGTCGTGAAGCTCGTCGAGAGCTACACCACGCTGCCCGAAAACCCGCTGCCCCACTGGGAGCTGGCCAAGAAGTACGACATCATCGACTTCGACCTGGGCGTGAAGCTCACCGGGGCCGGATTCCCCGTCTACAAGGGCAAGGGAGCCCGCCTGCAGCGCGCGCTGATCAACTACTTCCTCGACTGCAACACCCGCGCCGGATACCTGGAGGTCGAGCCGCCGGTGATGGTCAACGAGGCTTCGGGATTCGGTACCGGACAGCTCCCCGACAAGGAGGGTCAGATGTACCACGCCACGGTCGACAACTTCTACCTCGTGCCGACGGCCGAGGTGCCCGTGACGAACATCTACCGCGACGTGATCCTCGACGAGAAGGACTTCCCGGTGAAGATGACGGCCTACACGCCGTGCTTCCGCCGCGAGGCCGGCTCCTACGGCAAGGACGTGCGCGGTCTGAACCGTCTGCACCAGTTCGACAAGGTGGAAATCGTGCAGTTGTCGCTGCCCGAGGTTTCGTACGAGGCCCTGGACGGCATGGTGGCCCATGTCGAGACGCTGGTCAAGTCGCTCGGACTTCCGTACCGCATCCTGCGGCTCTGCGGCGGCGACATGTCCTTCACCTCGGCCCTGACCTACGACTTCGAGGTCTACTCCGAGGCGCAGAAGCGCTGGCTGGAGGTTTCGTCGGTCTCGAACTTCGAGTCGTTCCAGGCCAACCGCCTGAAACTCCGCTACCGCGACGCCGAGAAGAAGATCCACCTGGCCCATACGCTCAACGGTTCATCGCTCGCGCTGCCGCGTATCGTGGCAGCGCTGCTCGAAAACTTCCAAACCCCGGAAGGAATCCGTATCCCCGAGGTGCTGATTCCCTACACGGGCTTTGATATTATCAAATAAGTTTCTATATTTGCACTACACACATTAACCATAAACACGAAAAACAATGGCTTACAAAATCACTGATTCCTGCGTAGCTTGCGGGACCTGCATCGGCGAATGCCCGGTAGAGGCTATCTCGGCCGGCGACATCTATGTCATCGATCCCGACAAGTGCATCGACTGCGGCACCTGCGCAGGCGTTTGCCCGAGCGAGGCTATCGTTTCGGAGTAACGAACGGATATGACCGTAAAAACACGCCTCGGAACCTTTCCGGGGCGTGTTTTTTATGCCTTGAACCCATGATGCGACTACTGTTTTGCGTGGGGATGCTGCTCCTGACGGCCTGCGGCCCCCGTCCCCGGAGCCTCGAACAAGAACTGGACAGCCTTGCGGCAACGCTCCCCGAGGCCCGGATCGGTATCGCCGTCCGTACCCCCGACGGGGAGACCATCGCCCGACAGGACACGCTGCTGCCGCTGCTGAGCGTCTTCAAATTCCCGCTGGCCCTGGCCGTGCTGGACAAGGCCGCCGCGGAGGGAACTCCGCTCACGACGCCCGTCGAGGTGGGCCCCGAATGGCTCGATCCCGACACCTACAGTCCGTTGCGCGACTCCCTGCCGGCAACGGGCGGAGGGGTGACGCTCGGCGAACTGCTGCATTACAGCACGTCGCTGAGCGACAACATCGCCTGCGACCGCCTGCTGGCCTACGTCGGAGGCCCCGACGCCGTGGACCGCTACGTGCGGGAGAGGGCCGGGATCGAGGGGTTCCGGATCGCCGCCACGGAGCGCACGATGCACCTCGATCCTGCCAACCAGCGGATCAACGTCGCCCGTCCCTCGGCCGTCTGTGCACTCTTCGCCCGCTTTCTCGAAGGAGGTCTGCTGATACCGGAGCACGAGGCCCTGTTGCGGCAACTGCTGGAGGGCGCGACGACCGGCGCAAACAAACTCCGTGCAGGGCTTCCCGAAGGGGTCGTCCTCGGCCACAAGACCGGCTCGTCGGACCGTACGCCGGAGGGGCTCCGCATCGCCGACAACGACGCCGGCTACGTCGTACTGCCCGACGGCCGCCGCTACTGCGTGACGATACTGGTCACCGACTCCCCGGCCGACGATGCGGCGAACGCGGCTGTGATTGCGGCCATTTCGAAACGCATTTACGAACATTTCACCGAAAATCAATAACATGAACGACCTCGAAAAGATGCGCGCGGGGCGCTGGCTCCACGCCGTGACGCCCGAAATCGGTGCCGCGCTGCTTCGTGCCGAGGAGCTTTGCTTCCGCCTCAACCAGTTGCCGCCCTCCCGCCGCGAAGAGCGCGAGGCGATCATCCGGCAACTCTTCGCCCGCGTCGGTGAGGCGCCTTGCCTCCACAGCCCGTTCCACTGCGACTTCGGGACACAGATCTCCGTGGGCGACCATTTCGTTGGGAACTTCCACCTCACGATCCTCGACGAAGCGCCCGTGACGATCGGCAACCACGTCTACATCGGCCCCAACGTGGGGATCTATACCGTACACCACGCCCTGCTGGCGGATCAGCGCAACGAGGGGATCATGCAGTCGCTGCCCGTCGAGATCCACGACAACGTCTGGATCGGCGGCAACGTGGTCATCCTGCGCGGCGTGACGATCGGCGAGGGGGCCGTGATCGGTGCCGGGAGTGTCGTGACGCACGACATCCCGCCGCGGGTCATTGCCGCCGGGAATCCCTGCCGCGTGCTGCGCCCCCTGACCGAAGCCGACCGGATTGCGGCATCGGAGATCGATTGACCCTCCGTCCGGGCCGGGAACAGCCCGGCCCGAGGCGGACCCGCAAAAAAGGCGATACCACCCTCCTCGGGTTGTACCGCCTTTCTTTGTTCAAGGCCGTAACTATTCGTAAAGAAGGTATTTCGCCCGGAGCTGCCGGAAAGCCGCGGCTTCAGGCTCCCAGCGGGCCCGGATCTCTTCGTCCGTGGCCCCGTCGAGAATCATTTCACGCACCCATCCCACGCCGATCAGCTTCTCAAACATCGGCGTGAAGAAGGCCTCGCCCAACCCGAGATCGGTATAGGCATCAATGACATATTGCAGGGAGAATCCCACCGCGCGGGCCTCGTCGAGCGGCATCCGGCTCAGATCCTCACCCCGGCACAGACGGCCTTCCAGCGGCGGGTGCTTCGCCCCGGGGGTCGGGCGCGGCGTGAAAGTGAAGGTGCGGCCCGTCAAATCGGGATGCCCGTAAATCTCGAACGGTTGGTCGGTCCCGCGCCCGAGGCTCACGACCGTTCCCTCGAAGGGACACAGCGCCGCATAGAGGTAAACGGCCCGCTGCGTCGGCAGGTTCGGCGAGGGCGCTACGGGCAGCACGTACTCCGTGGCGTGGGTGTAGTTGCGGCACGGGACGACGGTCAGTTCACACGGCCGGGCCCACCCCTCGCCCACGGCCATGCGGGCAATCTCGCCCATCGTCAGACCGTGCAGCACCGGAATCGGCAGCGCCCCGACACCCGACTTGTACTTCTCCATGTCGAGCAGAGGCCCCTCGACCTTGTCGCCGTTGGGGTTCGGGCGGTCGAGGACGATGACCGGCCGGCCGAACTCGGCGCAGGCGTCCATCATCCGCAGCATCGAAATGTAATAGGTATAAAAGCGCAGCCCGACGTCCTGCATATCGACGACCAGCACGTCGAACGAACGCATCACCTCGTCCGAGGGTCGCAGCGTGCGCCCGTCGTAGAGCGAGCGGATCGGAATGCCCGTGCGGGCATCGACCGACCCGGCCACCTTCTCGCCGGCATCGGCCGTGCCGCGGAATCCGTGTTCGGGCGAGAAGATCGCCACGAGATCGAAACCGCGCTCATGCAACAGGTCGACCAGATGGACCCTTCCGGCGGCATCGACCGTCACAGCCCGTCCCGCAGCCCCTACCGTTCCGGGCATTTCGGCCACGGAGGTGTGGTTAGCCAGCACGGCGACACGGCGTCCGTGCAACAGCGGGAAGTAGGCAGCCGTATCGGTCATGCCGACCTGCACCCCGCAACCCGCCGGAAGCGGCGAAGCGGATTCCGCCGGAGCAACCTCCGGGACAACCTCCGCAAGCGGTCTCAGCAACCGATCGTCCCCGTCAGCCCTTCCCCCAAAGGGATGAGCCCCGGCCGGATCGCCCCACAGCACCCCGGCCAGCAGGGCCATTCCCCCGCTGAGCCCGCGAAAAAAGCCCCTACGCATTGGCTCCGAACTCCATGAGGTAAGCCTTGATGAATTCGTCCAGATCGCCGTCCATCACCGCCTCCACGGCCGAGGTCTGAACCCCCGTGCGGTGGTCCTTCACGCGGCGGTCGTCGAAGACATACGAGCGGATCTGCGAACCCCACTCGATCTTCTTCTTCGAGGCCTCCAGCGCCTGCTGCGTGGCCATGCGCTTGTCCAGCTCGCGCTGGTAGAGTTTCGACCGCAGGATGCGCATCGCATTCTCGCGGTTCATCAACTGCGAGCGCGTCTCCATGTTCTCGATCAGGTATTCGATCGGCTCGCCCGTATCGGGGTCCTTGCCGTGGTAGCGCAGCCGCACGGCCGTCTCGACCTTGTTGACGTTCTGACCGCCGGCTCCCGACGAACGGAACGTATCCCACTCGATGTCCGCCGGGTTGATCGAGATCTCGATCGTGTCGTCGACGGCCGGCGAGACGAAGACCGACGCAAAGGTCGTCTGCCGCTTGTTGTTGGCGTTGAACGGCGAGAGGCGCACCATGCGGTGCACGCCGTTCTCGCTCTTGAGGTAGCCGTAGGCGTACTCGCCCTCGAACTCGATCGTGCACGACTTCACGCCCACCTCGTCGCCGGCCTGGTAGTCCAGCACCTTGACCTTGTAGCCGTGGGCCTCGCCCCAGCGCGTGTACATGCGCAGCAGCATCGACGCCCAGTCCAGCGCTTCGGTGCCGCCCGCCCCGGCGTTGATGTCCATGATGGCGCCCAACTTGTCCTCGTCGCGGCGCAGCATGTTGCGCAGTTCGAGTTTCTCGACCTTTTCGAGCGTCGCGGCGTAGTGCGCATCCATCTCCTGCTCGCTCATGACCCCCTCCTTCACGAAGTCGGGCATCAGCGCCAGGTCCTCGACATCCTTGCGGATCGCGTCGTAATCCTCGACCCACGCCTTGATCCCCGCCACCTTGCGCAACTGTTCGCGCGCCCGGTCGGGATCGTCCCAGAAGTTCGGCTCCTGGGTCTTCTCCTCCTCGTTGCGCAGGTCGATGCGTTTCTGTTCGATGTCCAGGCAGCGTTCCAACGCCTCGCGGCGCGTTTCGAGTTCCTTGATCTGTTCGGATAAAACCATATCTGAAAGTTGTTTCGTCTAAAATTGCTCGTGGAGTTTCCGTGCGGCGAACTCCAGGATGAAGTCCGCCGTACCCTCGTCGCCCAGCACCGAAGAGTTCACACACAGGTGGTAGGTTGCCGCCTCGCCCCAGGTCCGCGAACTGTAATAGTTGTAGTACGAAGCCCGCTGCCCGTCCGTGCGCTCCATCAGGGCCCGGGCCTCCTCCTCGGTACAATGCAGCCGCTCGCACAATCGGGCACAACGGTTCTGTTCGTCGGCCGTGATGAAGACATTCACGCAGCGCGGATTCTCGCGCAGGATGTAGTCGGCGCAGCGTCCCACGAAGATCGCCGATTCGCGTGCGGCGATGTCGCGGATCACGTCGCTCTGGATCCGGAACAGCGACTCGTTGGCCAGGATGTTGTTCGTATTGCCGCCCTCGTAGCCCGCGAACGGAGCCCGAAGATAGCCGATCAGCGTTGCAAAGACCCCTTTGCGGCTCCGTTCGTCGGCCTGCTCGAAGCACTCCGCACAGAGACCGCTCTCCCGGGCTGCCAGATTGATGAGCTCCTTGTCGTAGAGCTTGACACCCAGACGCCGGGCGATGATCTCGCCGATAAGTTTGCCGCCGCTGCCCAACTGGCGGCCGATATTGATGACGAATTTTTCGCGTTCCATAGGTCATTGGGGGTTTTCGGCGGAAACGTCGGGTTTCATGGCCCGGAATTTCCGCAGTTGGTAAGTCAGCATGAAGAAGGCCACGATCGAGGCCAGCAGATCCGACAGCGGCATCGAACACCACACGCCCCAACTGCCGTCCCACGGCGTATGTACATCGAAGATGTGGGGCAGAAAGATCAGGAACGGCATCAGGAACAGCAACTGCCGCGACAGCGAGAGGAAGATCGCCTTCGAGGCCATGCCGATGCTCATGAAGAAGTTCGTGGCAACCATCTGGAAGCCGATGATCGGATAGCAGATGAAGACGATGCGCATCCCCTCGACAGCCAGGCGGATCAACTCCTCGTCGGTGGTGAAGAGCCCCACGGCCAGACGCGGGCAGAGTTCACCGATCAGGAATCCGGTTGTCGTGATGCACGTGGCGCCGATCATCGTCAGCTTCAGGACCCGCAGCACGCGGTCGAACTGCCGGGCGCCGTAGTTGTATCCGGCGATGGGCTGCATCCCCTGGTTGATACCCATGACGATCATCACGAAGAAGAACCCGAGTCGGTTGACGATGCCGTAGGCACCGATCATCAGGTCGCCGCCGAACTCCTTCAGCCCCTTGTTGATCAGGATCACGATGAAGCACGCCGCGAGGTTCATCAGGAAGGGCGACATGCCGATGGCCAGGATGTCGCGGACGATCTTGCGACGCAGGCGGTAGATGCCGCGCCGGAAGTGGAGCAGCTCCTCGCGGTTCGAGAGGATGCGGAACTGCCACATCAGCGAGATGATCTGCGCCAGGACCGTGGCGATGGCCGCACCGCGGATGCCCCAGTCGAACCAGAAGATGAAGATCGGGTCGAGGATGGCGTTGATGATCACCGTGTTGATCGTGGCATACATCGACTTGCGGGGGTGTCCGGCCGCCCGCAGGATGGCATTCAGTCCCAGGTAGAGGTGCGTGACGACGTTGCCCAGCAGGATGATGATCATGTATTCGCGGGCGTAGCCGATCGTGGCCTCGCTGGCCCCGAAGAAGTAGAGGATCGGATCGAGGAACAACAGCGCGACGATTCCGAAGCCGATACCGATCAAACAGTTGAGCACCACGACATTGCCCAGCACGCGCTGGGCCGTCTCGTAATCCCGCTGCCCGAGGCGCATCGACACGAGGGTCGCGGCGCCCACGCCGACCAGCGAACCGAACGCTGCGGCGAGGTTCATCAGCGGGAAGGTCAGTGCCAGGCCCGAGATGGCCAGCGGACCGACCCCATGGCCGATAAAGATGCTGTCGACCATGTTGTAGAGCGAAGATGCCGTCATGGCGATGATCGCCGGCACGGCATACTGAATAAGCAGCTTCCGGATTCGTTCGGTTCCGAGTTCCAAAGCCGCCACTTTGAGTTCCGCCATACTTTTCTATTGCTTGCTTACAGATTCTTCATTCATTTTCCCGGTGAGCGATCCGGTTTTCCCCGGGGGTGCGGGCTCGTCCGCGGCGTTCCACCCATTCGCCGCACGGTTATCCTTCCACGGCCCCTCTTTCCACAGGTTCCCTTTCCACGGTCCCCCTTTCCACAGGTTCCCTTTCACGGTCCCTCTTTCCACAGGTCCCCTTCACGGCTCCCTTTCACGCCCTCTCCTACCGGGGCACGGCGCGGTCGAGCCGGTCGAACCACGCGCGGTAGATCGCCGGATCGGTCGAGAGCCCCAACTCCTCGGTCGTGAAGACCGAAGCGTCGCTCGAATACCATTGGCGCGAGACGTAGACCGTCAACCGCACCTCGCTGGTGAGGTGCGCCGGCTGCACGAGGAAACTCAAGTGCCGGATCTCCCCGGCCATCGGCACGAGGGTCAGCTCTTCGGTCGGCAGCACCTGCCGCGCCACGACGACACCCGAAGCCTTGTCGGCCGACTCGATCAGGCAGCCTTCGTCGAGCAGCACCCCGAGCAGCAGATCATAACACTCCCCGGCGCCGACCGTCATCCGGTGGCGCGTGAGGGTGTCCAACTGCTGTGCGTCGGGCATTCCGTTGACCACCGACGTCCCCTGACGGGCCGCCAGGTAGACATTCGACGCGCACCCCGCCAAAAGCATCACGGCGACAACCGCTGCCATACACACCACCACCCTCCTGCTAACGCTCCGGGAGCGGAATCCACGATCGTCCATTCTCCGTCTCCGTTTGGTTATTCGAGTTCCCAATCCGAGCCGTCCTTGCGGTCCTTGACGCGGATACCGGCTGCCGTAAGGCCGTCACGGATGCGATCCGAGGTGGCCCAGTCCTTTGCGGCCTTGGCGCCCTGGCGGATGTCGAGCAGCATCTCCACGAGCGGCGTCACGTAATCGCGCCCGGCAGCCGTTCCGGCCGCCTTTTCGTCGCGCAGGCCCAGAATATCGAAGGCATAGCGGTTCACAGTGGCTTTCAGCGTTTCGAGGTCCGCGGCCGTGATGGTCTCCTTACCGTCGGCGAGCTGGTTGATCGTGCGCACCCAGTCGAAGAGGGCCGAGATGACCATCGGGGAGTTCAGGTCGTCGTCCATCGCCGCGCGGCAGCGCTCCTCCAGCTCCGCGGGCTGCACGGTCGATGCGGCTGCGGGCTTGATCTTGCCCAGCGTCTCGATGCCCTTCATCAGTCGGTCGAGCCCCTTCTCGGCGGCCTGCAGCGCCTCGTTCGAGAAGTCGAGCGTCGAGCGGTAGTGGGCCTGCAGCACGAAGAAGCGGATCGTCATCGGCGAATAGGCCTGTGCCAGCAGCCGGTGGTTACCCGTAAAGAGTTCTTCGAGGGTGATGAAGTTGCCGAGCGACTTGCCCATCTTCTGCCCGTTGATCGTGATCATGTTGTTGTGCACCCAATAGCGGGCCGAGTCGTGGCCGAGGGCGGCCGTCGACTGGGCGATCTCGCACTCGTGGTGCGGGAACATGAGGTCCATGCCGCCGCCGTGGATGTCGAACCGCTCCCCGAGGTAGCGCGTCGACATGGCCGAGCACTCCATGTGCCAGCCGGGGAATCCGTCGCTCCAGGGCGAGGGCCAGCGCATGATGTGTTCGGGCGAGGCCTTCTTCCAGAGTGCGAAGTCATACGAATGGCGCTTGTCGGACTGTCCGTCCAGTTCGCGCGTATTGGTCATGATGTCTTCGAGGTTGCGGCCCGAGAGACGTCCGTAGTTGTATTTTTCGTTGTACTTCTCGACGTCGAAGTAGATCGAGCCGTTCGACTCGTAGGCGAAGCCCTCGTCGAGAATCCGCTTCACGAAGGCGATCTGTTCGATGATGTGTCCCGAGGCGTAGGGCTCGATCGAGGGCGACTCGACGTTGAGCGCATCCATCGCGCGGTGGTAGCGCTCCGTGTAGTAGTGGGCCACCTCCATGGGTTCCAACTGTTCAAGGCGGGCCTTCTTGGCGATCTTGTCCTCGCCCTCGTCGGCGTCGTGTTCGAGGTGTCCGACGTCGGTGACGTTGCGCACGTAGCGGACCTTGTACCCCAGCGCCTTGAGGTAGCGGAACAGCAGGTCGAAGGTCACCGCCGGGCGGGCGTGGCCCAAATGGGGGTCTCCGTAGACCGTGGGACCGCAGACATACATGCCGACGCGTCCCTCAACGAGCGGCTCGAACACCTCCTTGCGGCGTGTGAGCGTATTGTAAATCACGAGTTTGGATTCCATAATCTCTTCCGTTTATCGGCGTTTTGAACGGGTAAAGATACGAATTTTATGCGTTATCCCGAAAAATTATCGTACCTTTGGCAGCGATTATTATGAAATTTCAGGATTTAGGACTCTCCGCGCCCCTGTTGCGCGCCATCGAAGAGAAGGGTTACGAAACCCCCACCCCCATTCAGGAACAAGCCATTCCGCCCGTACTCCGGGGCCGCGACCTGCAGGGTTGCGCCCAGACCGGAACGGGCAAGACCGCAGCCTTCACGCTGCCCATCCTTCAGTTGCTCGCCGAGGAGCCGCCCGTGCGGGGCCGGCGCGAGATCCGGGCGCTGGTTCTCACGCCGACGCGCGAACTGGCCATCCAGATCGACGAGTGCTGCCGCGACTATGCCCGCTACACGCCGATCCGCCACTGCGTGATCTTCGGCGGCGTGAACCAGCGCCCGCAGGTCGAGGCGCTCCAACAGGGCGTCGACCTGCTCGTCGCCACGCCCGGACGCCTGCTCGACCTCATCGGCCAGGGCTACATCACGCTCAAGCACCTGCGCTTCTTCGTTCTCGATGAAGCCGACCGGATGCTCGACATGGGCTTCATCCACGACATCCGACGCATCCTGCCGCTGCTGCCCGAACGGCGGCAGACGCTCTTCTTCTCGGCCACGATGCCCGCGGACATCGCCGCGCTGGCGGCCCGGATCCTCCACGACCCGGAGCTGGTGGCCGTCACGCCCCCGGCATCGGTCGTCGAGACCATTGCCCAGCGGGTGCACTTCGCCGAGAAGAGCGAGAAGAGTGCGCTGCTGATCGACCTGCTCCGCCAATCGGAGGCGCGCCAGGTGCTGGTTTTCACCCGCACGAAACACGGCGCCGACCGGCTCGCCCGCATCCTCAACAAAGCCGGCATCGAAGCCGCAGCCATCCACGGCAACAAGTCGCAGAACGCCCGCGTGAGGGCGATGAACGACTTCAAGTCGGGGGCGTGCCGCGTGCTGATCGCCACCGACATTGCGGCCCGCGGCATCGACATCGACCAGTTGCCGTTAGTGATCAACTACGAGCTTCCGGAGGTGGCCGAGACCTACGTCCACCGCATCGGCCGTACGGGACGCGCCGGGCGTGACGGTTCGGCGTGGTCGTTCTGTTCGGAGGCCGAGCTGGAGTACCTGCTCGACATTCAGCGGCTGACCGGGCTGACGATCCCCGTCGAGGGCGAGGTTCCGGAGTATGCGGCCCGGGCGCTGGCCGAGGCCGAGCGGAAGCAGGCCGCGAAGGCGGGCCGACGGTCCGCCCCGCAACCGGCGACCAAAAAGGCTCCTTCACCGAAAAAGGAGACGATCGACGGGAATCGCAACGGCGGCAACGGCAAGAGCGGCAAAAGCCGCAACGACCGGCGCAACGATACGCACGCCGCCCGCCCCGCCGTAACGGCTGAAAAGTCCCCAAAGGTCGAAACGGTCGAAAAATCCGGGATAGTCGAGACTCCGACGGCTCCGAAACCCTCGAAGAGTTCCTCGTCTTCGGAACTCTCGAAACCCTCAACGGCCCCGAAACCCTCGAAAACTCCGACGCCTCCGGAACCCTCGAAAACGTCCACGCCTCCGGAACTCTCGAAACCCTCGCCGTCCCCGGAAAATCCCGAAACCGCTCCCAAAAAGCGTCGTCGTCGCCGCAAAAAGAGCGTTCCGGCTGCGGAATCCGACGGAATGACACCCGCCGCGACAACGGTCCTGGAGAAAGCGCCGGCACCGGCAGCCCGGCAGCAAACAGCCACCCCCGCCGCGAAAAACACGGTGAAACCGACTCCCCGGCAGAAAACGGCTGTCCCCGCTGCTGAAAATACCGCAAAACCGGCTCCCCGGCAGCAAACGGCTGTCCCCGCCGCCGGAAAAACGCCGGAGGGCTCCGCACGCCCGGAAAAGAGCCGGACCCGCAACAACGCCCGCCCCAAAGAGCGCGACAACGAGCCGAAAACCGGGATCGAGCGCGCCCGTTCGCGGCAGGTGCCCGACCACGAGAACGAACAAATGGAGACACAAAAATGCATTCCACACACGAACGATTGGAAAAACCGCGTTAAATCATTACTTTTGCGATCATTCCGCAAATAAACCGTTTTAGGAACCAAACGATATGCACCTTTTCAAACGCTGGAACAACCTCGTCGGATGGGGCGTCTTCGCCATTGCGGCCGTCGTCTACCTGATGACCATGGAACCCGTGTCGAGTCTCTGGGACTGCTCGGAGTTCATCGCCACCTCCTACAAACTCGAAGTCGGACACCCGCCCGGCGCCCCGCTCTTCATGATGCTGGCACGCCTGGCCACGCTCTTCGCCTTCGGAAACCCCGACTACGTAGGCATGGCCGTCAACGCCATGAACTCGCTGGCCAGCGCCTTCTGCATCCTCTTCCTCTTCTGGACGATCACCCACCTGGCCCGCCGCCTGGCCACACGCAACGGCGCCGAACTCACCACCCCGGGAATCGTCGCCATCCTCGGCGCCGGAGCCGTCGGAGCCCTGGCCTACACCTTCACCGACACCTTCTGGTTCTCGGCCATCGAAGGCGAGGTCTACGCCCTCTCGTCGATGTTCACGGCACTGGTCGTCTGGCTCATGCTCAAATGGGAGGAGCAGGCAGACCAGCCCCACGCCTCGCGCTGGATCGTCCTGATCGCCTACCTCATGGGACTCTCCATCGGCGTACACATCCTCAACCTGCTGTGTATCCCCGCGCTGGTCTTCATCTACTACTTCCGCAAGACGGAGCACATCACCTGGAAGGGAATCTTCTTCACGACGTTGCTGGCAGGAGCGCTGATCCTCTTCCTGAACAACATCATCATCCCCTACACCGTCTGGTTCGGAGCCCAGGTCGACACGCTCTTCGTCAATACGTTCGGCCTGCCCGTCAACTCCGGCATGGTGGTCTTCGCCCTGGCGCTGATCCTCGGGCTGGGATGGGCTTCGTGGAAAGCCTATCAGAAGGGTCGCGTGGTGCTGAACCTCTTCCTGATCTCGACCACGATGGTTCTCGTCGGCTTCTCCTCCTACGCCTCGATGACCATCCGCGCCGCGGCCAACCCGCCGATGAACTCCAACAACCCGAACAACCCCCACGCCCTGCTCTCGGTGCTCAACCGCGACCAGTACGGCAGCCGCCCGCTCATCTACGGCGCCCAATACTCGGCACCGCCCGAGGGCGTCGAGGAGAAGCACGTCTGGTACCTCGACGAAGACGGCAAGTACAAACGCACCTCCGTGCTGACGGGCTATACCCACGACCCGGAGTTCCTGACCCTCTTCCCGCGGATGTGGAACTACGCCAAGGGCGAGAAGGAGTACAAGCAGTGGGCTGCCTACCGCACGAAGGAGGAGGCGCTGCGCGACGAGAACGGCGAGATCCAACGCGACGCCCAGGGCCGTGCGCTGCGCGGCGAGGTGCTCGACTACGGACGCAAACACGTCTACACCGACCCCTACGGCGAGACGCACACCATCGTGGAGCCGACCTTCGGCGAGAACCTCAACTTCTTCTTCAACTACCAGCTCTCGTACATGTACTGGCGCTATTTCCTGTGGAATTTCGTCGGGCGCCAGAGCGACATCCAACCCACGCAAACGACGATCACCGACGGCAACTGGCTCTCGGGCATCGACTGGATCGACGAGAAGTACCTCGGTCCGCAGGACAACCTGCCGCACGAAATCGCCGAGAACAAGGGGCGCAACACCTACTATTTCCTCCCCTTCCTGCTGGGGTTGATCGGTCTGATCTACCAGTTGAACCGCGACCCGCGGAACTTCTCGATCGTCATGTGGCTCTTCATCATGATGGGCGTGGCGCTGGTCTTCTACTTCAACACCTCGCCGGGCGAACCGCGTGAACGCGACTACGTCTATGCGGGATCGTTCTACGCCTTCTCGATCTGGATCGGATTCGGGGTGCTGGCCCTGCGCGACCTCTTCGAGTGGATCACCAAACGCCGCACGACGACCGCCGCCGTGGCCGCCACCCTCCTCTCGATGGGCGTCCCGACGATCCTCGCCGCCCAGAACTGGGACGACCACGACCGTTCGCACCGCACCATGGCCCGCGACATCGGCTGGAACTACCTCCAGTCGACGCTCCCCAACTCGATCATCCTCAACTACGGCGACAACGACACCTTCCCGCTGTGGAACAACCAGGAGGTCTACGGCGTACGTCCCGACGTGCGGATCATGAACACGTCGTACCTCGGGGGCGAGTGGTACATCGACGAGATGAAGACCCGGGCCAACGAGGCGGCCGGCGTTCCCTTCTCGCTGCCCAAGCACAAGTACACCTACAACAACGACATGATCTACGTCACGAACAGCATCGACCGTGCGGTGGACATCCGCGAGGTGATCGACTTCGTGCGCAGCGACGACCCCCGGAGCCAGATCAAACTCTCGGACGGCACCATGGCCGACTACATCCCGGCCAAACGCATCGCCCTGCCCGTGAACAAGGAGAACGCCATCGCCTCGGGCATCGTGGCCGAAAAGGACCGGGACAAGATGGTCGATACGGTGTACATCAACATCAAGCGCAATTCGCTGGATAAAAACCAGTTGATGATCCTCGACATGCTGGCGAACTTCGACTGGAAGCGCCCGATCTATCTCACGCAGGTCTACATCATGCAGGACCTCGGGCTGATGGATTACCTCCAGTTCGACGGTTACGCCTACCGGTTCGTGCCGATCCTCACGCCGGTGCAGAACCCCTACGAGATCGGACGCATCGACGCCGACTACGCCGCGCCGCTGCTCAAAGAGACCTTCCGCTACGGAAACCTCAACGATCCACGAGTTTACGTCGATTACTTCATCCAATACAACCTCTCGGCCTCACACGCCCGCGACTCGTTCGCCCGGGTTGCCAAGGAGTTGCTGCGCGAGAACCGTGTCGACGAGGCCGTCGAGCTGCTCGACCTCGGACTCGAAAAGCTCCCGACGTCGCAGATCCGCTTCACCGATGCCAACACCTACCCCTTCCTCGAAGCCTATTACGCCGCCTCGGCCATGGGGGCCGAAGGGGCTGCCGAAAAGGGTGACGCCCTGTTGCGGGAGTATGCCCACACGCTGATCGAATACATCGAGTATTACCTCCGTTTCGAGGGGGCGCAGGGCGACATGGTCTCGGATCTGATCGACAGCAAGCTCGACCAGTTGGGCGACATCTACTACCTGGCCAGCTATGCCGGACGCCGCGACATCGTGGCCGAGCTGAACGGCTACTACCGTTCGCTGGGCGTCTCGGAGGAGAACCTCATCGACGTGGGGGACTCCGCGGCGGTCGATTCGGTCGAATTGCAGGCGGCTGAATAACACGCCGCCGAAAGGCGGTGGAGGCCCGGGCTGTCCCGGGGTTGCATCCTCCAAACGAAAAAACCGCTCCGAAATTCGGAGCGGTTTTTTCGTAAGCGGGGCCGGAATTTTCGTAATTCGCAAGCGGCCGGAATCACAACTTCTCGGGAGAGGGTTGGTCAGCGGCGGTCTCCTTCGCTTTCGGCGTATTCTTGTTATACAGGAAGCGTTTGATCTTCTGCGTCGGGGTCTTCACGAACTCCTCCTTCTCCTCGACCACCTCCGAGATCCGCGAAAAACGATTCACCTTCGCATTCACGAACTCCATGATCTCCTTCTTCAACTGTTCGGTCTTCGCCTCCAGCGCCTCCTTCTTCGTCGCCCACTCCTCGCGCCAGTCATCGATCATCGACTCGATCTCGTCGCGGTTGAAGTGCACGAGCGCCACCAGGCGTCCCTCCTGCTCCGTGACGATCGAATCCGCGATGCAAACGTGCGAATTCAGCACGCTCTCGATATCCTCCGGATAGATGTTCTCACCACCGGGCCCGACGATCATGTTTTTCAGACGGCCCTTGATATAGAGCCAGCCGTCCTTGTCGAACTCCCCGAGGTCACCCGTGCGGAACCAGCCGTCCGGCGTGAAGACCTCGGCCGTGGCCTCGGGATTCTTGTAGTAGCCCTGCATGATGCTCGGAGTCAGGGCCACGATCTCGCCCTGACGCGTCTCGGGATTGACGTTTTCCAACCGCAACTGCACCCCCGGAGCCTGGGGGCCCGTCGAGCCGAGGCGCACCTGCGAAGGGGCCGCGCCGGCCAGCAGCGGAGCCGTCTCCGTCAGTCCGTAGCCGATCGCATAGGGGACCTTGGCTTCCAGCAGGAAGCGCTCGGCGCCCCGGTCGAGTTTCGCACCTCCGATACCGAGGAACCGCAGCCGTCGGCCGAAGAGTTTCATCAGTTTCTTGCCCGCCACACGGTGCAGGTAGCGGCGCAGGAACCCGATGCGGTAGAGCGTGCGCCAGAAGTTGTTCGACTGGAACTTGGCCAGCACCTGATGGCGGTAGATCTTCTCGATGACCAGCGGCACGATGAGCATCACCGTGGGCCGGACGCTCCGCAGGGCCGGCATCAGCGCCGAGGCCGTGGGCGGACGGTCCAGGTAGACGACCCGGGCCCCCATCGAGAAGGGGTAGATCATGCCGATCGAACATTCGTAGGTGTGCGACAGCGGCAGCACCGAAAGGAACGTATCCCCGCCGTCGACCGGGAAGATCGAGGCCGAAATATCGACCTGTTTGCAGAGCGCCTCGTGGGTCAGCATCACCCCCTTGGGTTTGGAGGTCGTGCCCGACGTGTAGATGATCACGGCCAGGTCTTCGGGTTTCGGAATCCCCACGGCACCCTCCGCGCGCGTATGCTGCGCGATGACCCCGAGGTTCTTCGTGCGGACCACGACGTTCAGGCGGTCGATCGTCTGTCGGGAGAGTTTCGTGAAGAGGCGGTCCGAAACGAGCAGGGCCTTGGCCTCCGAATGTTCGATGATCATGTCGAGCTCCTCGCCCGAGAAGTCCGGAAGGATCGGCACGGCAATCATGCCGGCCGAGGTAATGGCGAAATAGCAGACGCCCCAGTTCGGCATGTTGCTGCTCAGCAGGGCGACCTTGTCCCCGGGACGAAGCCCCGACGTGGTCAGGATCTCCTGAACCCGGGCAATGCGGCGGCCCACCTCGGCATAAGTCACGTCTTCGCCGTCGAACATCGAGTAGGCGATCCGGGACGCAAACTTCTCCACGCTGTTGCGGACCAGTCCGTAAAGTGTATTGATAGTCATGTCGTGTCTCTTTTACCGGTTGTTATAACAACGCGATATTTGCCGCAAAATTACGAATTTCCGCCCAAAAAACACTATTTTTGGCGTAAATTATCACGATGCTCGACTATTCGGATATCAAAAGGCTTGCGGCACGGATCGGATTCGATCTTTGCGGCATGGCGCCCTGCCGCCACCTGGCCGAAGGCGAAGCCCGGTTCCGGGAGTGGATCGCCCGAGGATACCAGTCGTCGCTGGAATACCTCGAACGCAATACGGAGAAGCGTTTCGATCCCGGCAAGCTGGTCGACGGAGCCCGCACGGCCGTGGTCTGTGCCGTGGGGTACAAGAACGCGGTGAGCGACGGATACCCCGACGGGCATCGGACCAAGGTCGCCTCCTACGCCTGCGCCGAGGACTACCATGCGGTGATGCGACGAATGCTCCGACAGCTCTTCGAGGCGGTGCGCGAGGCGTCGCCCGAGGTCCGCGGCCGCGCCTTCGTCGACACGGCGCCCCTGACCGAGAAGCTCCTGGCCGTGGAGGCCGGGTTG
This sequence comes from Candidatus Alistipes intestinigallinarum, assembly GCA_019115745.1. GTDB lineage: Bacteria > Bacteroidota > Bacteroidia > Bacteroidales > Rikenellaceae > Alistipes > Alistipes intestinigallinarum. The sequence continues at coordinate 6,606 of DXDA01000006.1, read as the reverse complement.
GGATGGATCGGACGGCAGTCGCTGCTCGTCACGCCGCAATTCGGGAGTTTCGTCGTCCTGGGCGAGCTGATCCTTACCGAAGAGGCCGACCGCTACGATGCACCCTTCGCCGGATCGCGGTGCGGGAGCTGCCGCGCCTGCGTGGAGAGCTGCCCCACGGGGGCCGTCATGCCCGGACGCGGGATCGACACGGCGCGCTGCATCTCCTGCCACACCGTCGAGCGCAGACCCGACACCGGAATCGGACTCGACGGCTGGATCTTCGGCTGCGATGCCTGCCAGAGCTGCTGCCCCTGGAACCGCCGCGCCCCGCAACACCGCAACCGGGCCTTCGACCCGCTGTTCGATCCGCGGAAGATGGATGCCGCCGCATGGCAGGCGATGGACGAGAAGCAGTTCGGGGAGTTGTGCGGACGAACACCCCTCACACGCAGCGGTCTGGAGCGCATCCGCGGAAATATCGAAGTTCCCTGCGACGAATCCGGGAACCGGGAGGATTCCGGGGAGAAGAGCCGATAAAAGTTCCCCGGGACCGGCGTTCCACCCGCCCGCAACGCCACCGCAGGGATCACTCCCGCTGGCAGCGGATCGGGAGCCCGAAGCCCCGCGGATCGGAGAAGCATTCGTAAACCGTGGCCGAGGTCAGTCCGAAGGTCCACGCCCCGAACGAATCGGACGGCGCGGGCGAACTCGTCCAGTAATACCCCGACGGCGAGAAGAAAAAGGCACCGTATTCGTCGTAGCGATACCCCACACCCGGATAGTAGGTCGTCGACGAACCGTCGTAGAAGAAGTTCCAGCCCTGGACGAACGAACCCGAAACCTCCGTCGTACCGCTCGACACCGAGGCCGTGGCCCCCGTCTGCGTGAAGGCGCTGAAGACGTACGGATGCGGGACCTTCCACCCCGGCGGGCAGGGATCGAATAGGGTCTTGGTCGTCTCCTGTCCGACGGTCGTGCCGTTCGGATTTCCCCACAGCGAATTGTTGCGGTAGTCCGCAGTCGTTCCCTGGCCCCCGCCCCAGTACCAGTCGTAGGAGGAGGCCGAAATGGTGGCGATAAAGGTGTCGGGGTGCGCCGTGGCGTACCACGTGTTGCCCGTATAGCCGACGTACTGCCCCGGCGAACCCGTCGTCTGGACCGCCGTCCACTCCGAAAGGTAATTATAGGGATTGCTGTCAGCGTCGTAGACCACGTCGCCCCACGGGAAGGGATCCTTCCGCCCCCACTGGAACAGCGACGCACGGAACGACCGCGCATAGGGCCCGTCCTCCTTGTAGATGGCCCCCAGGTTGCGGTCCATCATCTGCGCCGAACCCGCCCCGTAGGCCGTCTCGTAGGTCGAATACATCGTATAGGTCTCCGCCGCAGCCTGCAGCTCCTCGTTTGTCTGGTCCGTCACCCAGATGTGCCAGCTCCACAGCGCCTCGTCCGACGAAGCGTCGGCATAGAGTCCGATCACCGCATTCCCGCCCAGTTCGGTGGGACGCTCCGTCAGCGCGAAGGTGATCTCTCCGTCGGCATAGAAGATGCTCCCCGGCTCGATCAGCCACGGCTGGCTCTGCCACAACAGCTTCGCATATCCCCCGCCCGTGATCTCGGCCGACAGCGTGCGTCCTTCGTAGCGCTGCACGGCCGCCTGAAGGTCGTCCGTAATGACGCCGTTCCCGGCGACCGTCGCATCGAACGAATAGCTCTGCGAAGGGGTTGAAACCACGTAGCAGTTTGCCGTCTCGCCCGACGTCGAGAGGCTGACGGTCGGACCGGTCGCCGTACCCGTCGACACCTCCTGCGTGATGACCGGCATCTGGGCCGCCGAAATCACGATCCCCGGCATCGACCACGTCGACGTATAGCCGTCCGTCGTGCTCACCACCACGTAGACCACGCCGCTGCCCTGCGAATAGTCCGCCGGATTGACCGTCAGGTAGGCCGTCACGGGCTCCGTTCCGAGCGTCGGCGGCTCCGAAAAGGTCACCCCGCAATAGTTGATCTGTGCGGCACCGCCCGCGTAGGAGGCCGTCGCGGCGTTCGACGACGTGAGGTCGAACGTGAAACTGCCCGCCATGTTCGCCGTGCCGGCCACCGTTCCCGACGAGGAGACCGTTGCGGCATCCGTCCCGAAGAGCATCACCGACTCGACGCTCTTCCCGGCCATCGTCCCCGAACCCGTGAGGTCGACCTCCACCACCGCAAAGGCGTGGCTGAAGGTCAGCGGCCCGAAATCGCCCGTGGTGCTCGTCACGGCGCCGGCCACCAGGAAGTCATTGGCTCCCAGGTGGGAGGAGTCGCCCGACGAGGATTGCGTCTGTTGCGTGGCGAGCGTGAAGGAGACGCTCGACGCACTCGACGCCCCGGTCTCCGAGTAGGGGTAATAGGCGTAGAGCGTATAGGAGGCAGCGCCCTCGGTCAGCGTAATCTCCCCGCTGAACGTACCGCTGGCAGCCGCCTCCGTACCCTCGAAGGTCAGCGGGGCGTTGGTGGTCGTGAAGGTATCGTCGCTCTCAACGTAGACTCCGATCCGGTCGCCGGGGCTCCACTGCATGTTATAACCGTCCGGCGCCAGTTGAGTACGGGTTTCCGAGGCGTTGGCCTCGATGCGGATTTGGCGTGTGACCAGTTGCTGCGGGGCCGCATCTGCGGTCCGGTCCGTGGTGCAGGCACACGGCAGCCCGCACACGACCACGGCAGCAATCAATCGTCCGATCATCCCCACTCCTCCCGGTCGAAACCTTCGATATCGCCATCCACCGAGGAGACGGCGAAGCCTCGTTCAAGGCAGATCTCCAGGACCTCGACTTCGGGGCTTATGTACGTTTGTTTTTCCATGATTCCAGTAGATTAGAGAACCGGCATCAGGTTCGCACATATCGTACCAAAGTATCGTTCGACCGTTCCAGCGGGCACAAAAAAACAGCCTCGGCGCAATGCCGAGGCTGTTTTTCTCAGACTGATCGGGACCGATTACTTCTGCAGTTCGGCAAGGGCAGCCTTGGCATTCTCGGCAGCCGGACCGGCGGTCACCTTCTGGAAGGCGGCGATGGCCTGAGCCTTCATCTCCTTGGCGTTATAGGCGGCACCCAGCAGGTAGTACATGAGGCTCTTGTCCTCCTCGTCGACCTGTGCATCGGCGGCAGCCTGGCCCAGTTCGATCACCTTGGCGTAGTCCTTCTTGCCGGAGTAGGCCTGCAGGCGCACGTTCTGGAAGAGGGCGCTCGCCGGATTCTTGGCCAACTGGGCGTCGGCCATCGTGATGATGCCGTCGAAATCACCGGCACCCTGCATCTCGGCCACCTTGTTGTTCGTATAAAGGGCCATCATCTCCTTGGCCTTGGCTACGTCCTCGGCATATTTCGGGTGCGTCTTGGCGGCAATGGCCTCGTAGATATCCATGCCCTTCTCGTACTCGCCCATTTCGCAGTAGCTCATCGCCAGGTTCAGCGCCATGCCCGTATTGTCGGGGTCGGCCTTGTAACCCTTCTCGAAGATCCCGGCAGCGGTCTTGTAGTCCTTGTTGTTGAAGGCGTCACCACCCTGGATCTGGTAGATCTTGGCCACCCAGCCGTTCGACTTCGACATCTGCGTCATGTCACCGTAGAGCTCGGCCAGCTCGGCCGACTTCGAGAAGTTCTTCAGCGCCTCGTCGTAGTTCTGGCTCTTGATGGCCGCACCGCCCAGATAGTAGTAGCATTTGGGGAGCGTAGCCTTGGCGGTTGCCACCTGCGAAGCCACCTCTTCGTTGTCGATACCCAGGTCGATCACCTGCTCGAACTTGGCTGCAGCACCGGCGAAATCCTTGGCGTTGAACGCCGCTCCGGCTTCGTTGAAGATTGTCGTAACATCCTGAGCCGAAAGCGTGAGAGCAGCCATCAGCGCCACGGCCGAAACAAAGATCTTTTTCATGCTTTTCCTATTCTTTTTTGTTGAGTTTGTGCGATCGTGCGCCCCTTGCGGGGTACGTTGGGGACAAAAATACGAAAAAAAATCCACTTTTGCCAAATCTAATTCCGCAAACCCGCGAAAAAGCTCGTCATCAGCGACTCGCATTCCGCAGCCAGTACGCCGCGCGTCACCGTGGTTTTCGGATGGAAGACCGTCTCGCTGTAGCGCCGATAGCCCTTCTTGGGGTCGTCGGCCCCCCACACCACACGGCTCACCTGCGCCCATCCGATCGCCCCGGCACACATGATGCACGGTTCGACGGTGACGTACAACGTACACCGTTGCAGGTACTTGCCCCCGAGCGTCGAGGCGGCGGCCGTCAGGGCCTGCATCTCGGCGTGGGCCGTCGGGTCGGAGAGCGTCTCCACGAGGTTGTGCCCCCGGCCGATCACCGCACCGTCCACCACAACGACCGCCCCGATGGGCACCTCCTGCTGATCCAACGCTTTGCGGGCCTCGTTTAGTGCAAGACGCATGAATTTTTCATCGATTTGTTGCTGGTCCATGTCGATTTTTCGACAAAAAACGCGATTTTTTCCCGGATTTCCAAATCCCCGACCCGCCGAAATCCCGACAAGGGCCCCGAATCCCCGAATTTTTCACCCGCACCGCCCCCCGATCCGCAAAAGTTATGGAAAAAGTTATTAACTTTGCGGGTTACTAAGGACAAACAAACCTTCAAACCATGTACAGAACGCATACTTGCGGGTGCCTGCGCGCCTGCAACGTCCACGAAACGGTCACCCTGGCCGGTTGGGTGCAGAAGATCCGCAACCTCGGGGCCATGACCTTCATCGACCTGCGCGACCGCTACGGCCTGACGCAGATCGTCGTCGAGGAGCACTCCCCGGCCGAAGCCCGCGAAACCGCTGCCCGCCTCGGCCGCGAATGGGTCATCCAGGTCGAGGGCGAGGTCGTCGAACGCCAGTCGAAAAACCCCAAGATGCCCACCGGCGACATCGAAGTCTCGGCCCGCCGCATCACGGTGCTCCACGAGGCCGAGGTCCCGCCCTTCACCATCGAGGAGGTCTCGGACGGCGGCGATGACCTGCGCATGAAGTACCGCTACCTCGACCTGCGGCGCCCGCCCCTGCAGCGCAACCTGATCCTGCGGCACAAAATGGCCCAGGAGATCCGCCGCTTCCTCTCCGACGAGGGTTTCCTGGAGATCGAGACCCCCTATCTGGTCGCCTCGACCCCCGAAGGCGCCCGCGATTTCGTCGTTCCGAGCCGCATGTCGCCGAACCAGTTCTACGCCCTGCCGCAGTCGCCCCAGATCCTCAAGCAGTTGCTGATGGTCGCCGGGTATGACAAGTATTTCCAGATCGTGCGCTGCTTCCGCGACGAGGACCTGCGCGCCGACCGTCAGCCGGAATTCACCCAGATCGACTGCGAGATGTCGTTCGTCGAGCAGGAGGACGTGCTCGAAATCTTCGAGCGCTGGGCCAAGCACATGTTCAAAACCGTGCTGGGCATCGAATTCACCGAGCCGCTGCGCCGGATGCCGTGGATCGAAGCCATGGAGAAGTACGGTTCGGACAAACCCGACCTGCGTTTCGGCATGGAGTTTTCCGATCTGACCGACCTGGCAAAAGGCCACGGATTCTCGGTCTTCGACGATGCCGAGTACGTCACCGGTTTCGCCGCCCCGGGCTGCGCAACCTACACGCGCAAGCAGATCGACGCCCTCACGGAGTTCGTCAAGCGGCAGCAGATCGGCGCCAAGGGGCTCATCTGGATCCGTCTGGAGGCCGAGGGCGGCGTGAAATCCTCCATCGACAAGTTCTTCTCGCCCGAGGAGGTGCGCGCCATGGCCGAGCGCTGCGGCGCCAAGGCCGGCGACCTGGTGCTGATCCTCTGCGGCAAGAAGTTCAAGGTCCTCACGCAGCTCTGCGCCCTGCGTCTCGAAGTGGCGCAGCAGTTGGGGTTGCGCGACCCGCAGAAGTTCGCTCCGCTGTGGGTGGTCGACTTCCCGCTCTTCGAGTGGGACGACGAGACGCAGCGCTACTACGCCGTACACCACCCCTTCACCTCGCCCAAACCCGAGGATATCGAATTCCTCGACAGCGACCCGGGCCGCGTGCGGGCCAATGCCTACGACTTCGTCTGCAACGGTACGGAGATCGGCGGCGGTTCGATCCGTATCCACGACTCGAAGCTGCAGGAGAAGATGTTCGAGCTGTTGGGCTTCACCCCCGAACAGGCACAGGCCCGCTTCGGCTTCCTGATGAACGCCTTCAAATACGGGGCACCCCCTCACGGCGGTCTGGCCTTCGGTTTCGACCGGCTCTGCTCGCTGTTCGGCGGCTCGGAGTCGATCCGCGACTACATCGCCTTCCCGAAGAACAACGCCGGGCGCGACATGATGCTCGACGCTCCGGGTTACATCGACCAGGCCCAGTTGGACGAGCTCTACCTCGACCTGCGCAAGCCCGAGGCTACTAACTAAAAAACGTTCGGTATGGCAAATTATATTAGAGAACAACTTTTAAATAAATTTGAATTTCTCAATTACGGACATGCTTTAGAGATTCTAAATGAAGCTTTCCCGGATGAATGGCAAGAAATTCAAGATTGCTTAGAGCAACTAGTTATATCTATTGACGATATAACATCTGCTGGAGGAAATGAAACAGCCATACCTAAAAAGTTTGATGATTTTTT
>DXDA01000080.1 GCA_019115745.1 Candidatus Alistipes intestinigallinarum | reverse complement strand
GTGGGCATTACATTGGGCGGTTATACAGCCCAAGCACGAAATCTTGCAATAGATCCTGTCCCGAGCAGTTCAAGACCGAATATTCTCATCATTTATACTGATGATATGGGAGTTGGAGATGTCTCCTTCCTGAATGACGGTTGGGTGCAGACTCCGAATATCGATCGACTGGCCCGGACAGGCATCGTTGTGGAAAATTATTATACGGCTGCAGCCGTCAGCTCTCCATCGCGTGCCGGTTTGACTACCGGAATTTTTCCTCTGGAACTGGGCATCAATACCTTCCTTCACACTCGCAAGCACAATGCGGATTGTGAACAAAACGACTTTCTGGATCCTAAATTTCCCTCTATGGCCCGGGCATTCCAGGAAATAGGCTACCATACGGCGCATATCGGTAAATGGCACATGGGTGGCGGACGGGACGTCGATAATGCGCCTTCCATCATACAATATGGATTCGATGAATATCTGACTACCTATGAAGGACCGGATCCCGATCCCGCTATTACGGCGATGGACTGGATCTGGTCTCCGCAAGATTCCGTGAAACGGTGGCAGCGAACCGAATATTTCGTGAACAAAACGCTCGAATTTATGGCTCGCAATCGGGATCGTGCCTTTTTTGTCAACTTATGGCCCGACGATATGCATACGCCCTATGTCCCCGATTCTGAGGCTCAGCAGCAAGAAAAAACCTGGAGTATGCCTCGGAATTTCAAAGCCGTGCTGGCCGAATACGATAAACAGATAGGACGATTGCTTGATGGAATGAAACAACTTGGTCTGGATAAAAATACGATTGTTATTTTTACGAGCGACAATGGTCCCATGCCTTACTATGAAAAGCAACGGACCAATGGATTGCGGAGTATGAAATGCAGCCTTTATGAAGGAGGAATCCGTATGCCATTTGTGATATGTTGGCCGGACCATATTCCCGCAGGTAAGGTAGATCGTCGGTCGGTAGTTTGCAGTGTGGATCTTTTTCCTTCGTTATGCGCGATGACGGGAGCAAAATTACCGGAAGGATTCGTTTATAGCGGAGAAGATATGAGCTCGGTCTTTTTGGGAAACCCGAAGACCCGCACGACGGATCTGATGTGGGAGTTCGGGCGTAACGCGTTTTTTTATCAGCACAAGAAACCCGAAAACAAAAGTCCGCATCTGGCAATTCGTCGGGGAGATATGAAGTTGCTGCTGAATTCATTCGATGATCGTATCGAACTTTATGATTTGAGGAAAGATCCTTATGAACAACGGAATTTGGCGGAAAAATATCCGGCCTTGGTCAAGGAGCTGAGTGAGCGAGTGATCCATTGGTGGAATGATCGTATGCAAGTAGGGACAAACTCCTCGGGAACTTCGTCGTCTAAATTTTAGATGCTTTATGAAACGATTTCTTTTTCGCGTGGTCGTGCTTGGATGTCTGGTGATCAGTAACACCGCTTGTAATTCTCGGACACAAACTTCGGAGACATCTCGGCAAGAGGAAAACTATCCGCTTAATTTGAGTGACATGCACATTCGAGATCCGTTCATTCTGGCCAATGTCGCCGACAGTACCTACTACATGCACGCAAACAGCGGAAAGAAATCGTTTCTATGCTATGCCAGCAAGGATTTGCGAAGATGGAAATTATGCGGAGAATCGTTTCGTCCGGATCCCGATTTTTGGGGTGAACACGATTTTTGGGCCCCAAAAGTCTACCGATATCGGGGGCATTATTATCTTCTTGCCAGTTTCTTCTCCGAACGTTATCGACGGGGAATCTCCATTTTTATCTCGGATAGGCCGGATTGCGGATTCCGACCATTGGTCAATGCGCCGATCACACCTAAAGGTTGGATGTGCCTGGATGGTACGCTTTATGTGGACAAGGATGGACAACCTTGGCTGATTTATGCCCGCGAATGGATCGAAGTGCAGATCGGCGAAATTTATGCCCAACGACTCAGTGACGACCTCTCGCATACGATTGGAGAACCGCTCTTTTTATTCAAAGGTTCCGATGCGGACTGGCCGGGGTTGATCACGACGGGAGCTCAAACCGGTGTAATTACCAATGCCCCTTTTATCTACACGACCGACAGCGGTAAACTCCTGCTGATATGGAGCAGTTTTTGTACCAACGGCGAATATGCTATCGGGGTTGGCGTATCGCATTCGGGAGAGTTGCGAGGCCCCTGGCATCAGCGGAGTGGGGCTATCAACGATGATGGTGGCCATGCCATGATCTTTCGGGATTTCCAAGGTTCGCTTCTTATTTCGTATCATACCAATGAACCTCCCGTGCAGGTGATTCTGCGCCCGGTTCGTATCCAGCAGGAAGAGGTTGTTTTTTTAAATTGAATCCGTCATGAAACCGTTTATTTGCCTTATCATCTCCCTGTTCATGGTTCTCATGCCTCCGGAGAGCGAGGCCCAGATTCGCAAGAAGGCAAAACAAAAGGCTGTCCGATATTCCATCCACATTGATGATCTTCAGGTTCGTGATCCGTTTATTCTGGCGGATCCTCAGAGCGGCAACTATTATTTGCATGTCAATGATACCTATCGACTCATTTGCTACGAAAGTCGGGATCTGATCCATTGGCGCTATTGCGGCAAATCGTTCGTGCCGGCCAAGGATTTCTGGGGCAGAGAAGATTTTTGGGCTCCGGATCTCTTCTATTATCGGAACCGCTATTATCTGTTTGTAACCTTCAGCGCGCCCGACCGAAAACGAGGTACCTCGATTTTGGTCTCTGATCATCCCGTCGGACCTTTCGAACCGTTGACGAACGGGCCCGTTACGCCGGCCGATCAGATGTGTCTGGACGGGACTCTTTTTGTCGATGAAGAAGGAATGCCCTGGCTGCTTTATTGCCACGAATGGCTGGAAGTCGGCGATGGCGAGATTTGTGTCGCACGGCTCTCCGAGGACCTGACCCACATCGAAGGCACGCCTCAGGTCCTGTTCCGCGCATCGGCAGCACCTTGGGTCGGTTCATTGAGATCCAACAAAACCACACCTCCGGTACAAGGCAAAGTCACCGATGCCCCCTTTGTTTACCGATTGGAAGATGGCCGGTTACTGATGCTTTGGTCGAGTTTCCAGCGACATGCCGGGCTTTATGCGATCGGTCAGGCTATCTCCGAGGGCGATATATACGGACCATGGCAACATCTGAAACAACCGCTCAACAGGGATAACGGCGGACATGCCATGCTCTTCCGGGATCACTCGGGAATTTTGAAAATCTCCTATCATGCGCCCAATCGAGCGCCTTCTCGACCGCTTATCCGCAATGTGACATTCAATGGTACGCGCCTGCTTATCGAATGATTCCAGACACGATGTGAAGGTTTGTTGCTGAAAACAGATTTGAATCCGAATTTTTTACTTTTCTTTTCCATATGACATTCCGTTGTAAATTGTTCGTTTGGTGGCTCATTCCGATGCTTCTGACCGCAGCCCCAGGTCTTTATGGCGGCAATATGCGTTTTAGCCATCTCTCGAATATCAACCAGTTGCCCAGCAATACGATTCATACGATTTGCCAGGATCACAAGGGTTTTATCTGGATTGGTACCGAAAACGGACTTTGCCGATGGGATGGATATACGATGGTCACTTATGAACCATCCTTGGAGAATCCGGACAATCTGCCCTCGAAGTCCATTCTCAAGGTCTTTGCCGATAGTCAGGATCGATTATGGGTGATTACTTCTCGTGGATTGCGTTACTATGATTATCGAAAAAACAGCTTTTCAGCGCCTAAAAATGATATTGCCACACTGTCGCTTTGTGCTATTGCAGAGTCGCAGCAAGGGCTTTATCTGGGGATCAGCGACATTTTGCATTCCTATAATGAACGGGAAGATCGTTTCGAACCGATTTTGGTTCATGGCCGGGAGGTGCGCAATCGCTTTACGTCTCTTGCCGTTGACGCGGCCGGAGACGTATGGGCCGGGACGAAAACCGACGGATTGATTCATATAAACCGGGGACATACCGTTATCACGCATTTTCGGGCTAATGATGACACCCGGGACTGGCTGGCCTCGAACCAAATCAATACGCTCTATTACAGTCCGAGCGGAGTACTGTGGATTGGCACAAACAATCGCGGAGCCTGTTATTATCATATCGACAAACAACGATTCTATGTGCTGCCGGAGTTGTCCGACGCAAGTATTACCGCTTTCTGTGAAGATGCGGATCAAAACCTTTGGATCGGAACGAATCAGGGGCTCTATATCTACAATCCGCATTTGGGTTCCATCGTGGCTCATCAGGTCAAAGATCCTTCAAATTACAACCTGTTGAGCGACAACCTTATTACTGTGATTTTTCGAGATCGGGAACACAACATGTTGGTCGGGACCAGATATGGAGGAATCAATATCCAGCCTTATATGTTCCGGCAGTTTTCATTCTACGATTGGGGAGAAGGAGAATCCTATCTGTCGGGAAGAACCGTGCGTCAAATACTTCCGGACGGAAACGGTGATATTTGGATTGCTACCGAAGACGGCAATCTGAATCGATTGGTCCAATCGAACAATACCATCCAGAAACTCCTCATTCCGGGTAAAGAAAATTCGAATCCCTATGCGCTGCTGAAAGACCGGAAAGGGCGTTTATGGATCGGTACGACTTCGAATGGACTCTATTGTTATACGCCGCAAACGGGCCGATTCGACCAATTTACCGTCGAGCATTATCCGGGCCTTTCCACAAATCATATCCTGGCCTTGCTGGAGGACAGCGAGGGCCGTCTATGGGTGGGTACTACCAGCGGGTTGGTCATATATGATGAAGCAAAGGATCTCTTTATTCAATTCGAGCCTTATCGATTCCGGAAACAGAGTATCAATCATCTGATGATGGATGATGCGGGTAATGTCTGGATTGCCACTCATGCTCAGGGCTTGTTTTATTACAATAAGGAACAAAAACGAATTCGGGAGTTTACACTTCGTAATACCGATGGGCAGACCATTCGATCCAACAAGCACATCAACTATATATATCAGGACTCCCGTCATCATCTGTGGATCTCGACTAACTATGACGGTTTGATCTGTTATGCACCCGAACAGTCCCGTTATACGACCTATACTACTCAAAACCATTTGCTCTCGAATACCGTTTACTCGATTATCGAGGATGGCAACGGAAATATCTGGGCCAGTACAGATAATGGATTGAGTTGTTACGACCAGTCATCCGATACGTTCGTCAATTACTCCGTGAGCGATGGCCTGCCCAACAAACAGTTCAGTAACAATTCGGTCTACTGCGATCCGGACGGTTATCTCTATTTCGGGACAATCAACGGTATGATTACGTTTCATCCCGATTCCTTGCGACTCTCCCTGAGTCGCGCCCAGGTCGAATTAACCGAACTGCGCGTTTTAGGCAAGAATGTCGTTGTCTATCCTTCCGAAGAGTGCGATCTCGCGGATGGCAGCCGTATTCGTTTAAGCAGCGCACAAGCCCAGTCGTTTTCCATCAGTTATACGGTCCCGACTATCAGCCACGCTTCGAGTCTCTTTTTTGCCTCAAGTTTTGGAACCGATACTCAATGGGACTATGTGGGAATGCAGAAGCAGATCAACTTTGCCAATTTGGCTCCCGGTGAATATCGGTTGCAGTTGAAGGCGTCGTTCAACAATCGTTGGGATGGAAACGAACCGGTTACAACCATTCATATTGAGGTCGAGCCGCCTTTCTGGCGTTCAACGGTCATGTGTTGTTGCTATTTGGTGATTTTTCTGTGCTTGTTGTTCCTCGGATGGCGCACTTTCCGGATTCGACAACGACGTCACGCCGAGCAGCTTGCCAGTGATCTTGAACGTAAAAAGGACAGTGAGCTACACCGTATGCAATTGAATTTCTTTACCAACATTTCACATCAATTGCGAATTCCCTTGAGTTTGATTATCGGTCCTTTGGAATCGATGATTGATCGGGGAAGCTTTTCCGGCAAAACCGAACGACGAATGCGGTTGTTGGCCCGTAATGCCGTCAAGATGAAATATTTGATCGACGAGTTGTTGCATTTTACCCAGATCAAAAATCTGCAAAAGAAGATACGTCTGCGCGAAGGCGATATTCAAAGTTTTATTCACGACATAACGGACGGATTTCTACTGTTGGCCGAGGAGCGTCACATCGACTTTCAGGTACATGTACCTCAGAGTGGGCCTTCCGTCTGGTTCTCACCGCAGGATGTCGAGAAAATCGTCTTCAATTTGTTGTCCAATGCCTTCAAGTATACCCTGGAAGGTCGAATCTCCATTACATCGAGTCTGGATACATCCTCCGGGCCGGCCATATTGCATCTGTCGGTTGAAGATACGGGAATTGGGATCGAAGCCGACAAATTGAACCATATCTTCGAAGCCTATTATCAAGTCAACGAATGGGAGCGTACGGGACAAACCGGTTTTGGAATCGGTTTGGCTCTCACCCGCGAATTGGTCGAACTTCACAAAGGTTCGATTCAGGTGACGAGTTCTCCGGGAAAAGGAAGTTGTTTTTCCTTAACGCTGGGGGTCGACAAATCGTTCTTTTCGGAGGATCAACTCTCTCGGAAACGGATCGATAAAGTCGACATCCGGGAATACAAATTCCTTTCGGTGGAACCGGAGCGAAAATTCGAAGTGCCCGATACCAAAGAGAACCGACACGTGAATCCATCCCGGAAACATACGATTCTGGTTGTTGAGGATGAACCCGAATTACTGCATTTCTATCAGGAACTTTTCAGTGGGGAATTTCGGGTTTTGCTGGCCCATAATGGTCTGGAAGGATGGGATGTGGCGCTCAAACAGCTTCCGGATGTGATTGTCAGCGATGTAATGATGCCAGAGATGAATGGTTACGAATTGGTGCAGCGACTTAAAAGTCATATTGCAACTTCGCATATTCAAGTTATTTTGCTTACGGCAAAATCCGGAGATGAAACACAGATAGAAAGTTATCAGGCCGGAGCCGATTTTTATCTCGAAAAGCCATTTCATCCGGCGGCCTTGTATGAGCAGGTTAAGAATTTGCTTCAGTCGCGCGAGAAGTTGATCCACCGCTATATCGCGGGGCAGGTTGAAGCAGCCGAGATCGTGAGCAATAATCTTGATGCAAAATTCCTTGCTCGTATTGATTCCATTATTAAAAAGAATCTTGCCAATGAGCAGTTTTCTATCAATGATCTGACGTCGACAGCAGGGATCAGTCGTACGCAACTGCATCTTAAACTTAAGAGTATTGTCGGGATGTCGACCACCGAATACATCAACCATCTTCGATTGAAGGAATCGCTTGTGTTGTTACAGGCGGGTTATCGGGTTTCGGAAGCGGCCTATTCGACAGGTTTTTCTTCTCCGAATTATTTTACCCGTCTTTTCCGAAAGAAATTCGGGATGCTGCCTAGAGTCTATGCCGAAGAGCATCGGCGGTATGGAAATTCCGGAGACAATCGAGATGATCAATCTCCCAGTGAAACGGATCCTTCTAAAAAGGTCTAAAATTTAATGAATTGTATAGAAATAGACAGAATTATTGAATTTCAGAAGATAAATTACAATATGATTATTATTTTTGGAAACAAGAAAAACATTCCTTTTGACCATGTAGAAGCATCTTAGAGATATTGATTTTTGCTGTAGAAATATATTCAAAGAGGAATTAATATCAGCGCCTATGCAATGTACAGCCAGATTTTTAATGCCGCAGAGCGTAGTGGACTTCCTAAAGATATTCTTGTCTGTGAAGTTAATTTGTTGTCGTTGTGTTGTTCTTTTCGCCGGTTGTGATGTGTCTCTGCCGCAAGTGGTCGACATCCGTGATAGACAGTCTCGGCAGTGCATAAAAACTGAAAATATCCTGGATTCGTTTCGGTCGTTCATGGGTATTGGGCGTTTCCGAAGTACAACCAGTTCCGTCTTTTAGCAGCATCTTGAGTGCATCCGGCAATGTACTTAAAAGCGTATCTCCAAAGGCCAATCTTCTGATCTCCTTTCGGCTGGCATTATGTCTTGTTGTACAGAAGCAATAGTTTTCAAGTTTATTAAAGGTGTACTGTGCGTATATTGTTGTAAAACATTGGATTACACGATTTGGCCTCGAACGGTCTGCCTGCAAATGCATTTTCAGGAACCAGCCAAAAATGAAAAAAGCCTTACATATCATTGATACATAAGGCTTTTTACTCGTTTTAGAGCTTCCCTGCCCACTCTCTTGGGCTTTCTCCCCGGCGCTCCTGGGGTGGAAGAAGGGGCTCGAACCCTCGGCCTTCGGAACCACAATCCGACGCTCTAACCAACTGAGCTACATCCACCATGTCGATACGGGTCTCGTATCGGAGTGCAAATGTAATACGTTTTTTTGTTCCATGCAAAAAAATCGACCGGAAAATAGCTGCGAATTTACAGAAGGTGACAATTTGGCAGTCCTCCCTGCTCGTTTGTCACCCCGTAACTGACAAAAACCGCTTGGCACATCTATTGTTGGAGAAGGGTGTGCAACTCGAAACGAATGCAATACGAATAAATAACAAATTAAAAACTCAAAGCTATGAACGTAAAACCATTATCGGATCGCGTGCTGATTCTCCCGAATCCCGCGGAAGAGAAGACTGCCGGAGGACTGATCATTCCCGACACGGCCAAGGAAAAACCGCTGGCTGGTAAGGTGGTGGCCGTAGGCCCCGGCACTTCGGAGGTCAAGATGGAGGTCAAGGTTGGCGATCAGGTACTCTACGGCAAGTATGCCGGTCAGGAGATCCAGATCGACGGCGTCGATTACCTCATCATGAAACAAAACGATATTCTCGCAATCATCTAATTTAATTCGAAACAACCATGGCAAAGGAAATCAAATATAACGTAGAGGCGCGCGAACTGCTCAAGGAGGGTGTCGATGCGCTGTCGAACGCTGTCAAGGTCACGCTCGGTCCCAAAGGCCGCAACGTTATCATCGACAAGAAGTTCGGTGCTCCCCAGGTGACGAAGGACGGTGTCACCGTGGCCAAGGAGGTCGAGTTGGAGGATTCGTTCGCCAACATGGGCGCTCAGATGGTCAAGGAGGTCGCTTCGAAGACCAACGACGATGCCGGTGACGGTACGACGACCGCAACGGTGCTGGCTCAGTCGATTATCGGCGTCGGTCTGAAGAACGTCACCGCAGGTGCCAACCCGATGGATCTGAAACGCGGTATCGACAAGGCCGTAGCCAAGGTGGTCGAGTCGCTGCGTGCTCAGAGCCAGGAGGTCGGTTCGGACTTCGCCAAGATCGAGCAGGTGGCTACCATCTCGGCCAACAACGACCAGAACATCGGTAAGCTGATTGCCGAGGCAATGGCCAAGGTCAACAAGGAGGGTGTCATCACCGTCGAGGAGGCCAAGGGTACCGAAACCCATGTCGAAGTGGTTGAGGGTATGCAGTTCGACCGCGGTTATATCTCGGCTTACTTCATCACCGATCCCGAGAAGATGGAGGCTCAGTTGGAGAAGCCCTATATCCTGATCACCGACAAGAAGATCTCGACGATGAAGGAGCTGATGGGCGTTCTGGAGCCGGTGGCTCAGAGCGGTCGTGCTCTGCTGATCATTGCCGAGGATGTCGACGGCGAGGCGCTGTCGGCCCTGGTGGTCAACAAGCTGCGCGGTACGCTGAAGATCGCCGCCTGCAAGGCTCCGGGCTTCGGTGACCGCCGCAAGGAGATGCTCGAAGACATCGCCGTGCTGACGGGTGCCACCGTGATCTCGGCCGATAAGGGCATGAAGATCGAGGATGCTACGCTCGACATGCTGGGCACGGCCGACAAGGTGACGCTCAACAAGGAGAACACGACGATCGTTGACGGTGCCGGCAAGAAGGAGGCTATTGCAGCCCGTGTGGCTCAGATCCGCGCCTCGATCGAGAAGGCTACGTCGGACTACGACAAGGAGAAGCTGCAGGAGCGTCTGGCCAAGCTGGCCGGTGGTGTGGCTGTCCTCTACGTGGGTGCTACGACCGAGGTTGAGATGAAGGAGAAGAAGGACCGCGTCGACGATGCTCTGGCTGCAACGCGTGCTGCCGTTGAGGAGGGTATCGTTCCGGGCGGCGGTGTTGCCTACATCCGCGCTACGGCTGCTCTGGAGGGCATGAAGGGCGACAACGAGGATCAGACGACCGGTATCCAGATCGTAAAGCGTGCCATCGAGGAGCCGCTGCGTCAGATCGTATCGAACGCCGGAGGCGAAGGTTCGGTGGTTGTCAACAAGGTGCGTGAGGGCCAGGGTGCCTTCGGTTACAACGCCCGCGACGACAAGTACGAGGATCTGCTTGCTGCCGGTATCATCGACCCGACGAAGGTATCGCGTGTGGCTTTGGAGAACGCTGCTTCAATCGCCTCGATGTTCCTGACGACGGAGTGCGTGCTGGCTGAGAAAAAATCGGAAACGCCTGCTCCGGCGATGCCGGCTGGCGGGATGGGCGGCATGATGTAGTGATCGGCCGCTGTCCGATGACAGCATAGATGAAAACCGGGACGCCCGATAACGGGTGTCCCGGTTTTTTTGTGCCCGGAGGAGCCTGGAATGGTGAACCCGGGTCTGGGTATCAGGGTATCCACGTCACGATCCCCTCGACGGGGTGTTCCTGCAGCCAGGCCGTGAACTCCGCATGGCTGCGCACGCCGTCCGCCAGAACTGCCTTGTAGTAGGCAATGCCGGGAATTTTCGCCCCGTCGGGCGTCTCGTATTTCAAGCGCAGAATAGCTTCCCGCGTCTCCGGGGTCAGTACTGCCGCAATGCGGTCGGCCACCCGTTCGAAATAGCCTGCCCAGGGAGAGTTCTCCGCCATGTGGATCAGATCGATCTGCCACCGGCGCCCGTCGCGGTCTTCGTATTGCGCGTGCCATTCGAGGCAGCAGTCCTCGGCATCGAGCAGGTTGCCGTATTCCATCCGCCGGATGCCGGGCTTTTCGGCAACCCGGGCCGCAGCGGCGAAACTGTCGGCCGGTCGCAACGGAGCCGGAGAGTAGATGTGCAGGTCGATGTCGAGGTGCTTCATCAGGAGTCCCGTGCGGAGTGATCCCACCACTTCGGCCCGCGCTCCGATGGCCTGCCACGCTTCGCGCAACTCCAGTTCGCGGAGAATTTCGTGCGCCCGCCGTTGGTTTGCCGCGGCGAGGGCAAGGATTTCGTGTGTATCGTTCATGATTTTCGTGGTTGTCGGGAACGGTCGGTCGGGGGGCACTCCGTCCGGTCTGGGGCGTTCCCTTCCGGTTGAAAAAAGCCCCGGAGCCGATGGGCCGGAGCTTGTGTTTTTACCTCTTTCTTCTTTTTCTCCCTTTTCTCCCTTCTCTCCCTTCTCTTCTCTTCTCTTCTCTTCTCTTCTCTCTCTTCTCTCTCTTCTTTCTCTTCTCCTCCTCTGCCCCCCCCCGGCTTATCGGCCCAGCAGGATGCGAGCCTGAGCCACGGCGGCTTGCGTGATCTGCGATCCGGAGAGCATCTTGGCAATCTCGGCAATGCGGTCGTCGTCGCTCAGACGGGTGATCTCCGTGCGACCGTTGCGCTTGTAGACCACGAAGTGTGCCGAGCCTTTCGAGGCGACTTGCGGCAGGTGGGTGATGTCCACGACCTGCATCGAGGCGGAGAGCGATTCGATAATCTCGCCCATGGCATCGGCAATACGTCCCGAAACGCCCGTGTCGATCTCGTCGAAGATGATTGTCGGCAACTGCATCCGCCGCGCCAGCAGCGCCTTCAGGGCGAGCATCACGCGCGAAAGTTCACCGCCCGAGGCGATTCGTTCGACGGGTTGCGGCGTCATGCGCGCATTGGCCGTGAAGAGGTATTGTACCTGGTCGCGGCCCGTGCGGTCCAGCTCCGAGCGGGGCGTCAGTGCAACCTGGAAGATGGTCTCCGACATGCCCAGTTTGGCCAGCGTCGCCAGAATCTCCTTTTCGAAGTTTCCGGCAGCCTTTTCGCGTGCCTTGTGCAGCCGGTCGGCCAGCGCTTCGGCGGTTGCCGTCGCCTCCTGCAAGGCTTGCTCCGCCGCAGCGATCTCCTCGCCGCTGTGGACGATTGCCGCCAGTTGGGCCGCACTCCGGTCCCGCAGGGCGATCAACTCCGCCTCGTCGGCTACGCGGTATTTCTGTTGCAGGGCAATCAGGGCATCGAGCCGCGCCGACTGTTTCGCCAACCGTTCGGGATCGGCATCCACCCGTTCGCTGGCGGCCGTTGCCGAGGCGTCGATGTCCTTCAACTCCTCCAGGACTGCGTGCAGCCGGTCGGCAAACTCCCCGGCCGTGGGGTAGTGGCCGCGCAGATGCCCGAGGGCGTTTTCGGCATTTTTCAACTGGGTCAGAACACCCGTCTCGTCGCTGTCCAGTGCGTTGCGCAGGCCGGTCAGCGCCTCGCCGATCCGGTCGGCATTTTCGAGCAGGGCCAGCTCCTCTTCCAGTTCGGCCTGCTCACCCGCGCGCAGCGCCGCAGCCGTCAGCTCGTCGCACTGGAACCGCAGCCACTCCTCGTCGCGGCGGCCCCGTTCGGCCGCTTCCCGCAGCGAGGCCAGTTCACGGCGCAGGGCGCTCATCCGGGCGTATTGCGCGGCGTATTGTGTCAGCAGATCGCCGTTCCCGGCCACGGTATCGAGTGCCGATGTGCGGAACTCCTCCGACGAGAGGATCAGATTCTGGTGTTGCGAGTGGATGTCGATCAGGTGCGTGCCGAGTTCGCGCAACTGCGCCAACTGCACCGGAACATCGTTGACGAAGGCCCGGCTCTTGCCTGCCGGGGTGATGATGCGCGTCAGGGTGGTTTCGGCGGCGTAGTCGAGATCGTTCTCCGCAAAGAAAGCCTCCAGCCCGCAGCCTGTGAGGTCGAAGGTCCCCTCCACCGTGCAGTTCCGGGCGGCATCCTTCATCGCCGCCCCGTCGTTCTTGGCCCCCAGCAGCAGCCCGAGAGCCCCGAGCAGAATGGACTTTCCGGCACCCGTCTCTCCCGTGATGATGTTCAGGTGCGGGTCCAGTTCCATTTCGAGTTTGTCGATCAGCGCGTAGTTTTCGACGGAGAGTCGGCGCAACATGGCAATTCGGATTTTAACTGTTCAATATCCTGGTTTCGGCGTATTTCGGATGCGGCTCCCGGCTCTTCAGCGGGCGAAAAAGGCCTCGATGCGGTCGGCAATGCGGGCCGCGACCTCCCGTTTCGAGAGCAGCGGCAGGGCTTCGCGCCCCGTGCGGTCGATGAAGGTCACCTTGTTCGTGTCGCCGCGGAAGCCCGCTCCGGCATCCCGCAGGGAGTTCAGTACGATGAAGTCGAAATGCTTGCGTTCGAGTTTCGATTCGGCGTGTGCCTCCTCGTTGTCGGTCTCCAGGGCAAAGCCTACCAGCAGGCGCCCCTCCTTGCGGGCTCCGAGTTCGGCGGCGATGTCGCGCGTGCGGCGCAGGCGGATGAACAGTTCGCCGTCGCTCTTCTTGAGTTTCGTGTCGGAAACCTCGGCGGGGGTGTAGTCCGCCACGGCGGCACACATCACCGCGCCATCAGCCGCGGCGAAGGCCTTGACCGCCACTTCGTACATCTCTTCGGCCGAGAGGACATCCACCCGTTCGACGCCCGGCGGTACGGGCAGCGCCGTGCGCCCCGAGACGAGCGTCACCTCCGCACCGCGTGCGGCCAGTTCGCCGGCAATGGCATAGCCCATCTTGCCCGACGAGTGGTTCGAGATGAAGCGCACGGGATCGATGGCTTCGATCGTGGCGCCGGCCGTGACGATCAACCGTTTACCGGCGAGCGTCTTTTTTTTTTCAGCGAGAAGATCGCCCACGAAGGCGGCGATCGCATCGGGTTCGGCCATCCGGCCCTTGCCGCTCAGACCGCTGGCCAGTTCCCCTTCGCCGGGTTCGACGATCCGCACGCCGCGTTCGGCCAGTGTGCGGAGGTTTTGCTGCGTGGCCGGATGGGCATACATGTCGAGGTCCATGGCCGGGGCCACGACCACCGGACAGCGAGCCGAGAGATAGGTCGTCAGCAGCAGATTGTCGGCCACACCCGTGGCCATCTTGGCCAGCGTATTGGCCGTGGCGGGGGCGATCAGGTAGCAGTCGGCCCACTCGCCCAACGAGACGTGGGAGTTCCAGGCGCCGTTTTCCGGATCGAAAAACTCCACGAGAATGGGATTTTTCGAGAGCGTGGCCATCGTCAGCGGCGTGATGAACTGCTTGGCCAGCGGCGTCATCACCACGCGGACTTCGGCGCCTGCCGTCTTCAATAAACGACACAGCATGGCAGCCTTGTAGGCTGCTATGCTGCCCGTAATGCCCAACAGAATGCGGCGTCCCGCCAAAGATGCGGTCGCAGCGTTTCCGGATGCCATCGTCGTGGATTTAAATCTCCTTGAACGTGTCGTCCTTGCCCTCCTTGTAGACCAGCTCGTGATCGAGGAACTCCTCCGTAGCGATGATCACCGGTTTGGGAAGCCGTTCGTAGTAGCGCGAGATCTCGATTTGCTCGCGGTTTTCGAAGGTCTCCTCCATGGTGTCGGTCGGCGACGAGAAATCGGCGAGCTTGCGGTTCAGTTCGGCCTTGAGTTCGGTCGAGATCTGGTTGGCACGGCGGGCGATGATGTTGATGCTCTCGTAGACGTTGCCGGTCTCCTTGTCCAGATCCACCAGCTTGCGCGTGATGGTGTTGTTGGGGATGTTCTTCTTGATTTCCATCTTATATGTTGTTGTCCTTGTTGTTGCGGTCGAGATAGTCGCGGGCGTGTTTGGCCATGCGGTCCACCTCCTTGATGTGTTTCGACTCGGGGTACTCCTCCTTGAAGGAGAGGTAGGAGTCGAGCATCGCCAGGTAACGGTCCGTCTGCTTGTCGGCGATGGAGTTGCTGGCGAAGCGGTAGCTGGCATCGACGATCAGGAACATGATCTCTTCGCGGTGCTTGCTCTCGGGATACTCCTTCAGGGCGTTTTTCAGGGCCATGATCGCCGATTTGTAACGTCCGATCTTATAATAGGTATAGGCGTTCAGATAGGCTTTGTCGTGGAGCCGTTCGGTGAGTTCCGTGTTGATCTTCTTGAAATTCTCGATGCGGCTGCTTTCGGGGTAGCGCGACATGAATTCGTTGATGGCGATCAGGGCGTGTCCGGTCATGGTCTGGTCGCGCGTCGGGCCCGGGGAGAGGTAGTAGTAGCAGAGGGCATACATCCCTTCGGCGTCCTCGATGAAGGCACTGCGGCCGAACTTGCGGCGGAAGTCGTCGAGCTCCGTCGAGGCGGTGTCGTAGTCGCGGTTCTTGAAGCGGCAGTAGGCCTTGTAGAACGAGACGGTATCCTCGCGCGAGGTACCCTGATAGTAGTGTTCCACGCCTTCGAAGAGCGTGATGGCGCGTTGCCATTTGCCTTTGTCGTAATACTCCAGCGCCTTGCTGTAGATCAGTTCGGGCTGCCCGCTTTTCAGCAGTGCGTTCATGCCGGAGCATCCGCAGAGGAAGATCGCTGCCGCCACGGCGCAAAGGGCGTATGAGAAAGTCTGCTTCATTTGAGAATCTTTTACGGCGCTTTATCGCGCAAAGTTACGCATAAATTAACGATTTGCAAAAAAAATTATTGTATCTCCGCCTCGTGGGCGAAGCCTTTTGCGGCGACTTTCCCCGGCTCGGGGGTGCCGACGCTGCCGGCATCCCCGGAATCGGGCTCCGGCGGGCGGTTTCGGCAGGCGTTTCGCATCCCCGAAAAAAGATTTGGAAATGTGGATTATCCTTCTTATCTTTGCCTATGCAACGACGCAGGGTTCTGGCCTTCACGGGCCGGGATTCTTATTTTTTTACGTTTTTTGTTTTTGGGGATTCCCCATCGGAGGAGTTCCCGGAAATTTATTCGGATTATGGCAAAAGAGACTATTTATCTGACAGCCGAGGGTTACAAGAAGCTCAAGGACGAACTCGACCACATGCGTTCCGTCGAGCGCCCGGCAATTTCGGCCGCAATTGCGGAGGCACGCGACAAGGGTGACCTCTCGGAGAATGCGGAGTACGATGCGGCCCGCGAAGCCCAGGGCCTGCTGGAGATGCGTATTGCCAAGCTGGAGGATACGATCGCCAATGCCCGGGTCATCGACGAGTCGAAGATCGACAAGAGCAAGGTGCAGATTCTGAGTAAGGTGACGCTGCTGAATCACAACAACAACAAGCAGATGACCTACACGATCGTCGCCGAACACGAAGCGAACCTGCGCGAAGGAAAACTGGCGATCGGAACCCCGATTGCCAAGGCTTTGCTGGGCCATAAGAAGGGCGATCGGGTGGATGTGGACGTTCCGGCCGGGACGATCCATTTCGAGATCCTCGACATCACGATCTGACACCCGGGGCCGATGGTTCGTGGGCCGATGGTTCGTGGGGGCAAAGATCAGGTTCGTGAGGGCAAAGGCCTGCTTCTGGGTGTAAAGACCAGCTTCTGGGGTGCAAAGACCCGTTTCTGAACCGGCCCTTCCCATTTCCTCCTTCCTCGGGCAACCGGCATAGAAAGAAAAAGGGCTCCGACATGTGTCGGAGCCCTTTTTTCGTTCGGGATCGCAGGCGCGCCTACAGGGCGTTGATCTCGTGCAGGACGTTGTTCGTCTTGCGGACGGCGTCGGCCGAAGCGGCAAACTTCTCGGCCTCTTCCTTCGTGAGTTCAACCTTCACGATCTTCTCGATACCCTTGCGGCCGATGATCGCGGGCACACCGATGCAGATGTCCGACTGTCCGTACTCGCCTTCGAGGTAGCACGAGCAGGGGATCAGCTTCTTCTGGTCGTGGAGAATGGCCTCGACCATCATCGAAGCGGCGGCTCCCGGAGCATACCAGGCCGACGTGCCGATGAGTTTGGTGAGCGTAGCGCCGCCGACCATCGTGCTCTGCACGGCCTCCTGGAGTTTCTTCTTCGAGGCGAACTGCGTAACGGGCACACCGTTGATCGTGGCTTTCGACAGCAGCGGGATCATCGTCGTATCGCCGTGGCCGCCGATGACCATACCGTCGACGTTGTTGATGTTGGCGCCGGTAGCTTTGGCCAGGTAGCACTTGAAGCGCGACGAGTCGAGGGCTCCGCCCATACCGATGATGCGGTTTTTCGGGAGTCCCGAAGCCTTCAGGGCCAGGTAGGTCAGCGTATCCATCGGGTTTGCGACGACGATGATGATGGCGCGGGGCGAATATTTGATGACATTGGCGATCACGCCCTTCATGATGTTGGCATTGGTGCCGATGAGCTCCTCACGCGTCATGCCCGGTTTGCGGGGGATACCCGAGGTGATGACCACAACGTCCGAATTGGCCGTTTTTTTGTAGTCGTTGGTCGTGCCGATGAGCTTCGTGTCGAAGTCCATCAGCGTGGAGGTCTGGTACATGTCCAGCATTTTGCCTTCCGACAGACCCTCCTTGATGTCGATGAGGACCACCTCGCTTGCCACCTCGCGGCAAGCCATCACATTCGCACAGGTAGCACCTACGGCGCCTGCACCTACGACAGTAACTTTTGACATAATGGTTATGAATGTTTGAGTTGTATTTATATTAGAGGGGCCGGAGTTGCCGCACAGGCGGTTTTGCATTCGGTACTCTCGTACGGCAGATATTTCGTATGCAACTCTCTCCTCTCTCTTGATTGCAGTCTCTTCCGTTTCTTGCTCACGCTCCCGGCCTGTTTCCGAGTTTAACCTTGCCTTTACCCATCACTCTTTGCGCTGTCCGGTCTATCCTTGCTCTCACCTTTTCACTCTTCCCGCCTTCACTCGTTCGCACGTTCTCCGCTTACACTTGTCTCTCACGGCACTCTTCACGCGCTCTCACTTCCGGTCTTGCGCCCATACATCTCTGTTCTCTCATGCCTGTTTTTCGGCGTCGGTACGGATCAGTCTGCAACTCCGCCCCTTTTTCGGGCTGTCGGGGGTGTTACCCGATCAGCTTCTCGTAGTCGGCCGGGCTCAGCAGGGCATCGTACTCGGCGGGATCGGAGATCTTCACCTTGACGAGCCAACCTTCGCCGTAGGCATCCTTGTTGACGATCGAGGGGTCGGCATCGACTGCCTCGTTGAACTCCAGGACTTCGCCGCCGACGGGCAGGAATGCGTCGCTGACGGTCTTCACGGCCTCGATCGATCCGAAGACCTCTCCGGCGGCGAGCGTTTCGCCGACGGTCGGGACATCGACGAAAACGATGTCGCCCAACTGGCTCTGGGCAAAGTCGGTGATGCCGACAACGGCTACATCGCCCTCGATGCGACACCACTCGTGGTCGTTCGAGTATTTCAGATTTGCAGGTACATTCATGGTATTATTTGCTTTTTGTTTGAAAATCCGGAATTTTACAATGCAAATATAACTGTTATTTTTGTAACAACAAGAAAAAAGCATAAAAAAACGAGGCCCGGAAAGGAATTTTTTCCGCTCCGGGCCGGGGTTTTCGAGATCGGGAAAGGGGGCTGCGGGGGGGTTATTCGATCCGTGCGGGGAGGACGAATTCGATCTCCTTGAAGAGATACGTGCGGAGGGTTCCGTCCTCGTGGCGGAGGATCAGCTCGCCCGAAGGGCGAACCCCCTGAATGGCCCCGCGGGTGAGCGACCCGTCGGGGTAGCGGAACGGTCGCATCTCCCCGAGGGCATACATCCGGTTGCGGTAGTCGTGCTGCAGGGCCTCGCGGTCGCCGTGTTCGAGTTGGTCGTAACGCTCCAGCATACACCGTTCGAAGGTTTCGAGCACCTCGCGGCGGTCGTAGCGGCGCCCGGTGAGCTGCGCCATCGAGACGGGGTTCGGCAGCGTGGGGTCGAATTCCGTCTGGTTGACGTTGATGCCGATGCCGAGCAGCGAGCGCGACAGCGTCTGCCCCGAATAGTTGTGTTCGATCAGCACGCCTTCGAGTTTGCGGTCTCCGGCGTAGATGTCGTTGGTCCACTTGATGCGGGTGTCGATGCCGTAGCGGGCGAAGGTGTCGGTCAGCGCCACCGACATCGCCTCACAGAGCAGGAACTGCTCCCCGACGGGCAGAAACCGCGGTTCGACGACCATCGTGAAGGTGAGGTTCTCGCCTTCGGGGCTCAGCCATTTGTGGCCGCGCTGTCCGCGTCCGGCGGTTTGGTGTTCGGCCCAGACGATGTCGCCGTGGCGGTATTTCGCATCGCGGGCGTCGTCGTTCGTCGAGGTGGTCGTGTCGAGGTGATAGATCATTTTTCGAGGAATTTTCGGGGGCAGGGCTGTAAAAGCGGGAAATGGAGTAGGGGAGGGGCGAACGCTGATGCCGCCCCGCCGTTGTGTAAAGTCCCGCGCTCCGGGGCTATACCGAGACTCCGAAGTCGCGCAGGGCGTCGTTCAGCGAGGTCTTTTTGTCGGTGGACTCCTTGCGCTGTCCGATGATCAGGGCGCAGGTGACGCTGTATTCGCCGGCCGGGAACTGTTTGCGGTAGCTGCCCGGGACAACCACCGAACGGGGCGGAACGTAACCCTTGTAGGTGACGGGCTCGGGTCCTGTGACGTCGATGATGTGGGTCGAGCCGGTGATGACGGTGTTCGAACCGAGCACGGCCTCGCGGCAGATGTGGGCCCCCTCGACGACGATCGAGCGCGAGCCGAGGAAACAGTTGTCCTCGATGATGACCGGCGCGGCCTGCACGGGCTCCAGCACGCCGCCGATTCCGACGCCGCCCGAGAGGTGGACGTGGCGTCCGATCTGGGCGCACGAGCCGACCGTGGCCCACGTGTCGACCATCGTGCCCGTATCGACATAGGCGCCGATGTTCACGTAGGAGGGCATGAGGATGGCTCCCGGGGCGATGTAGGCGCCGTAGCGGGCCACGGCGTGGGGCACGACGCGCACGCCCAGCTCCTCGTAGCCGTGCTTGAGCTCCATCTTGTCGAACCATTCGAGCTCCCCGGCCTCCATCTTGCGCATGGGCTGGATCGGGAAGTAGAGGATGACGGCCTTCTTGACCCATTCGTTGACCTGCCACCGGCTGTTTTCCGGGTCGACGGGCTCCGCCGTGCGGAGTTCTCCCTTGTCCACGTATTCGATGACCTGCCGGATGGCCTGTTGTACGGCGTTGTCGCGGAGCAGTTCGCGGTTCTCCCACGCCTGCTCGATGATCGTTCGGAGTTCGTTATGGCTGTTGTTCATGATTGACGTTGTTTTCTGGCAGACAAATGTATGGAAAATATCGAATTTTTCCTAACTTTGCCGCAATATCACCCAAACGGCAGCATCTTATGAAGTGTTATCTCTGGAGCGTCGTCGCACTGGCGGGTGCGGCGGCCCTGGCAACGACCGGTTGCAACAACATGAAGCAGATCAAACATCTTCCCTACCCCGAAACGGCCCGCGGCGAGGTGGTGGACAACTATTTCGGCACCGAGGTTCCGGATCCCTACCGCTGGCTCGAAGATGACAATTCGGAGGCGACGGCCGCGTGGGTCGCTGCCGAGAATGCCGTGACGGAGGACTACCTGTCGCAGATTCCCTTCCGCGACGCCATCCGCACGCGGCTGACCCAACTGTGGAACTACCCCAAGGAGGGTGCTCCGGCCAAACACGGCGACTGGTACTACTATTACTATAACGACGGACTGCAGAACCAGTCGGTGCTCTACCGCACGGCGCAGCCCGGCCAGGCGGGCGAGGTGTTCCTCGACCCCAACACGCTGTCGGAGGACGGTACGGTGGCGCTGGCCGCAGCGTCGTTCTCCAAGGACGGCCGCTATTTCGCCTATGCCGCCGCGGCGTCGGGCTCGGACTGGGTCGAGATCCGCGTCATGGATACCGAGACCAAGGCCCTGACCGAAGACCGCATCAACTGGGTGAAATTCTCCGGCGCAACCTGGACTTCCGACTCCAAGGGATTCTATTACAGCGCCTACGACGCTCCGAAGTCGGGCGTCTATTCGTCGCAGAACCAGTTCCAGAAGGTCTACTATCATCAGTTGGGAACTCCGCAGTCGGCCGACCGGCTCGTCTACGAGGACAAGGCGCATCCGCTGCGCTACTTCTCGGCCTGGCCTTCGGAGGATGGCAAATGGCTCTTCATCATCGCTTCGGAGGGCACTTCCGGAACGGAGATCCTCTATCGGAAAACCTCCGAGAAGAAGTTCCGCACGCTGCTCGCCGGCTTTGCCCACGACTATGCACCGGTCGACTGCAAGGAGGACAACCTCTATTTCGTGACCAACGACGGCGCCTTGAACTACGCCCTCAAGCGAATCTCGCTGAACGATCCTTCGAAGATCGAGACGGTGATCCCGGAGCATGAGCGGAATCTGCTCGAAGGGGTCGGCACGGCCGGCGGCTACCTCTTCGCCTCCTACCTGCAGGATGCCCAGAGCAAGGTGGCCCAGTACGATTACGACGGCAAGCTTGTGCGCGAGGTGACGCTGCCGGCCATTGGTTCGGTGGGTGGTTTCAGCGGCGAGAAGGAGGATGCCGAACTCTACTACTCGCTCTCGAACTACACGGCCCCGGCAACGATCTACCGCTACGACATCGCCACGGGCGAGTCGACGCTCTACAAGGCCCCCGAGGTGGCCTTCGACCCCTCGCTCTTCGTGACGGAGCAGGTCTTCTATGCCTCGAAGGACGGAACGCAGGTGCCGATGTTCATTACCCGCCGCAAGGATTTGAAACTCAATGGTAAGAATCCCTGTCTGCTCTATGGCTACGGCGGCTTCCAGATCAACATGACTCCGGGCTTCAACCCCTCGGCGCTGATGTTCGTCGAGCAGGGCGGCGTCTACTGCGTGGCCAACCTGCGCGGCGGCTCGGAGTACGGCGAGGCCTGGCACAAGGCCGGTATGCTCGAAAACAAACAGAACGTCTTCGACGACTTCATCGCGGCGGCCGAGTACCTCATTGCGCAGAAATACACCTCGTCGGACAAACTCGCCATCAACGGCGGCTCGAACGGCGGACTGCTGGTCGGCGCCTGCGAGGTGCAGCGCCCGGATCTCTATGCGGTGTGTCTGCCGCAGGTGGGTGTGATGGACATGCTGCGCTACCACAAGTTCACGATCGGCTGGGGCTGGGCCGTGGAGTACGGTTCGTCGGACAGCGCCGAACAGTTCCCCTACATCTATGCCTATTCGCCGCTGCATAACATCAAGGAGGGCGTGAAGTATCCCGCCACGCTGGTGATGACGGCCGACCACGACGACCGCGTCGTTCCGGCCCACTCGTTCAAGTTCGCCGCGACGATGCAGCACTGCCAGGCCGGGGAGGCTCCGGTGCTGATCCGCATCGAGTCGAAGGCCGGGCACGGCGCCGGCAAACCCACCTCGAAGCGTATCGACGAGGCAGCCGACATGTATGCATTCCTCTTCCAGAACATCGGGGTGCCGTACCGTCCGGTCGGGGAGTAGCTGCATGGCACGAAATACGGGAAGGAGGCTGTCGCGGGGCGGCGGCCTCCGTATCCCGATGTAAAAACAGGTTTTGTTTAGGTTAGGTTAACACGAAAAACATGAAGGTCTACAAATTCGGAGGCGCGTCGGTGCGGAATGCCGACGGGGTGAGAAACCTGCGCCAGATTATCGACGAGGAACAGCATCTCTTCATCATCGTTTCGGCGATGGGCAAGACGACGAATGCCTTGGAAAAGGTGTTCGAGGGGCTCCAGAAGGGCGATAAACAGCAGTCGCTGGAGCATATCGCCAAGCTGCGCGACTACCATGCGGAGATCATCGACGACCTGTGGCACGAACCCAAACGGCTGGAGAAGGTCGATGCGCTGTTCACCGAACTGGAGCAGGTCGCCTCGCAGACCCGCTACCGCGCAGAGGATGCCGAATTGTGGTACGACACGATCGTGGCCTACGGTGAGCTGGTCTCGACGACGATCATCTCCGAATACCTGAACTATGCCGGGGTTCCGAACCGCTGGATCGACATGCGCCGCTGCTTCGTCACGGAACAGCGCCACAAGGATGCCGGGGTCGATATCGAGGCTTCGGCACCGCGTCTGCGGGAGGCCGTGGCAGGAGGTCCCGAGACGGTTTTCATCGGCCAGGGCTTTATCGGTGGGGCGCCCGACGGGACGACCACGACGCTCGGACGCGAAGGTTCGGACTACTCGGCGGCCGTGGCGGCGAATATCCTCGATGCGGAGTCGATGTCGGTGTGGAAGGATGTCGACGGCGTGCTGAATGCCGATCCGAAGATCTTCCCCGACGCCGTGCAGATTGCCGAACTGAACTACCTCGATACCATCGAACTGGCCTACAGCGGCGCGCAGATCATCCACCCGAAGACGATCAAACCGCTCCAGAACAAGAACATCCCGCTCTACGTGCGGCCGTTCGGCGACAAGCGCAAGCCCGGGACGGTGATCCGCGGACTGTCGGCACCGGTCGACGTGCCGATCCTGATCCTGAAGAAAGACCAGGTGCTGCTGACGATTCGTTCGCGGGACTTCTCGTTCGTGCTGGAGGAGAAGTTCGCCACGATCTTCTCGCTGCTGGAGCGCTTCCGCATCAAGACGAACCTGATCCACAACTCGGCTGTGAACCTGAGCCTCTGCGTGGACAATTCGTGGCATATCAACGAGGTGGTCGAGGCGTTGCGCGAGGCGGGTTTCGACGTGATGAAGTCCGAGAACATGGAGTTGCTGACCGTGCGCGGCTATACCGAGGATCTGTGGCGGCGCTACGCCCGCGGACCGCAGGTCTTCATTCGGCAGGCCACGCAATCCACGGTGCGCGTCGTCCGCAAGAAGGAGGGGCAGTATTGAAAAACGCGTTGCCGGATGTCTGCGCTGCTGGATGCCTGCGCCGCCGGACGCCAGTGATGCCGGACGCTGAAACCGGATACTGAAAAAGAGAGCCCGAAAGGCTCTCTTTTCTTGTCTATTCCTCGCTCTCCTCTCTTGTTCGGCCATCCGACCATCCATCCGTCTGTTCATCCGTCCCTTCTTCCCTTCCTTCTTCCTTCTTCCCTTCTTCCCTTCTTCACCCTTCTACTGCCCCCCCCCTCACGAAAAGGTCTCCTGGCGGAGCCGGTGGAGAATGCCGAGAACCGAACTCTCCTTGATGAGCCCCTGACGTTTCATGTTGAGGATCGTGCGGGCAATGTAACGCTCGATATCGCGCTGGAGGCTCTTGTAGAGCGGGCATTTCGTGTAGTTTTCGTTGTCGAGCAGCACGTCGCGGATCGACCGCAGGGAGTTCGTGTAGTTCGACATTTCGTTTTTCAGGGCCACGCCCTGCTTCTGCGAGGCCGTGATCCGGGCGATGGACATGTCGCGGAGCTTTTCGCAGACGGTGTTCAGCAGGACCATCACCACGTTGTCCATCAGCGTGTGCCCGTGCATGAAGAGATAGGTGTTTTCGGGCTTCACGCCGCGCTGCTGGAGCTGGGTCTCGAACTCCTTCATGGGCTCGATCATCCGCGGATTGCGGCGCCGGAGCAGCTCCTCGCGTTTGGAGACGTTGCGGCGGAGCCACTCCAGGGTACGCTCGCCGTTGTTCTCGATTTCGAGGTAGCCCAGGCGCACCGAGGCTTTGAAATCGACCAGCGGGAAGACGTTCTCCGAGGCGAGCTGCGCCGAGAAGGCGTACCAGAGGAAGAGCGGGTAGATGATGCGCGA
Organism: Candidatus Alistipes intestinigallinarum; assembly: GCA_019115745.1. GTDB lineage: Bacteria > Bacteroidota > Bacteroidia > Bacteroidales > Rikenellaceae > Alistipes > Alistipes intestinigallinarum. The sequence continues at coordinate 65,930 of DXDA01000080.1, read as the reverse complement.
ATATTCGTGCATGAACTTCACGAAGTCGAAGATCCGCGTGTCGTTCTTGGTGGCCTTGACGCAGACGTTGTGCAGTGAGGGCGCGTAGCAGAGGTAGTTCTCGGTGGCGTAGGCGTAGGTATGGAACATGAACCGGGCGTCGGCGACTTGCCAGGACTGTTCGGTGCGCCCGGCAAAGAGGTAGTCGAAGTCCGAATCGACACAGAGGATCATCTCCTCGGACGACTGCGGGATCATGCCCATGAGGACCTTTTTTCCTTTCGGGAGGTCGCCGCGGTCGGGGACCGAGATCTCGAAGCGCAGGTAGGGATTCTGGAAATGGTCGAAGATTCCGCGCCAGAAGGCCACATCCTCGTACCCTTCGACATAGACCTTCACCAGCCGCTGATCGGGGTCGGCCGGCAGCGGCTGCGGCAGGTCGGCAGGCGCTGCCGAATGCGCGAAGGGGTTCATGCGGCGCAGTTTTTCGCGGAACTTCTTGGCCATACTTCTACAAAGATAAATATTTTCGTATTTTTGTGCAAAATAAAGCGCCCGAAACGGCGTTTAATTCCTACCATCTGAACAATACTTATGGCAGACAACGATTGGAAATCGCGGCTCGGGATGGTCTACTCGACGAATCCCGATTTCAAATACGAGACCGACGAAGAACCCGAGGCGGAGACCCTGCCTCCGCAGCAGCAGGACCTGCGCGTATGGCTCGACCGCAAGCAGCGCGCCGGGAAGGTCGTGACGCTCGTGAAGGGGTTCGTGGGCCGCGACGAAGACCTGCAGACGCTGGCGCGGCTGCTCAAGACGAAGTGCGGCGTGGGCGGTGCGGCGAAGGATGGCGAGATCATCATCCAGGGCGACCACCGCGACCGGGTCGTCGAGATACTCACCCGCAGCGGCTACCGCTGCAAAAAGGCCGGATCCTGACGTGCGCCGGGTTTTGACGCTCGTGCTGCTGCTCACCGCCCTGCTCTTCGGAGTGCGGCGCGCCGCGGCGCAGTATTACACGTGGGGCTCGGACCCTCCGCAGAAGTGGTCGACGATCCGTACGCCCGACGTGCGGATGATCTATCCCGATACGGTCTCGGCGTTGGCGCGGTGGACGCTCTGCTACATCCGTACGGTGCAGCCCGACATCGGCTACGGCTTCCGCCATGGCCCGATGCGCATCCCGTTTGTCATGCACCCCGAGAATTTCCAGTCGAACGGCCTGGTGATGTACCTCCCGAAGCGGGTGGAGTTCCTCACCTCGCCGGCCATCGACAGCTATTCGATGCCGTGGTACAAGCAGTTGGTGGCTCACGAATACCGCCATGCCGTGCAGTACAACAACCTCGACCGGGGGCTGATCCGCGTCCTGAGCTACGTGCTCGGCCAGCAGGGTTCGACCATCGGCCTGTTGTGTATGCCGATCTGGGCCATGGAGGGTGATGCGGTGATGTCCGAGACGATGATGTCGTCGTTCGGCCGCGGCCTGCAGCCCTCCTTCTCGATGGCCTACCGCGCGATGGGGAGCGTCGGCCGCGACCGGCGGAATATCGACCGCTGGTTCTGCGGCTCCTACCGCGACTACATCCCCGACCACTACGAACTGGGCTATCAGATCTGTTCGTATGCCTGGGAGCGCTACGGCAGGAATATCTGGGACCAGGTCGCCTGGTACGGTTCGCGCAATCCCTATGTCCTGGCCACGACCCGCGTCGCCCTGGAGAAGTATTACGATACGAACGTGCAAAAACTCTTCCGCGAGACGTTCGATGAACTGGAGCGTTTCTGGAATGCGCTGCCGAAAGTGGAAAACTCCGCCCGGCCGGTGGTTGATCTGCCCGAGCGGAACTATACGACCTACCAGTGGCCGCTGGCGCTGGGCGATACGGCGATTGTGGCCCTGAAAAGCGACTTCGACCGCGTGTCGCGCTTCGTTTGCATCGACCGCCGTACGGGCGAGGAGCGGACGATCGCTCCGACGGGGCTGGTCTCGACGCGCCCGACACTGTGCGACGGCCGCCTCTGGTGGACCGAGTACCGTCGTTCGACGCTCTTCGAGCAGCGGGTCAATTCGCAGCTCTGCTGGCTGGACCTCGCGGACGGACGCCCCCGGACGGTGAGCCGGGCCCGGCGGACGCTCTATCCCACGGCGACACCCGACGAACTGGGCTGGGTGGAATACAATCCCGACGGCCGTTATACGGTGGTCGTGCGGCGTGACGGCGCGGCGGATCAGCGCTTCGCGGTCCCGGCCGACAAGGAGTTGCACGGACTGGCGTGGGACGATCTGACCCGGGCCTGGTACGTGCTGGTGACCGACGACAGCGGCATGTGGATCGGTCGGATCGATGCCGAGGGACTGCACGCCGTGACCGAGGGGGCCTATATCACGTTGTCGGACCTGCGGGCCGGGGGCGGGCGGCTCTACTACGGCTCGATCGCCTCGGGCAAGGACGAGGCCCACTGCTGGGACCTGACGACCCGCCGCGAATTCCGAATCACGACCTCGACCTACGGGGCCTTCGACCCGGCTCCGGGCCGCGGGGCGGCTGAGGTGGATGGAGGGGCCGGGACGGTGCTGTTGACGACTTACGACCGGCTGGGCTACCGCGTGGCGGAGCAGCCGGCCGACAGCGGCTGGGTGGCCGTCGCCCCGTCGCGGCTGCCGGAGAACCGGGTCAATCCTCCGCGGCGGCGCTGGGAGGTGGTGAACCTCGACACGGTGCGCTTCACGCAGGCGGACTCGCTGGCCCAAAGTGCGGACTTCCGGGCAAAACGCTACCGCAAGCTCCCCAATCTGGTGAATGTACACAGTTGGATGCCCGTGGCGTTCAATCCCTTTGCGCTGGTCGATGAACAGACGATCGACCTGAATGCCGGCGTGACGATCATCTCGCAGAACCTGCTCTCGAATACCGAAGCCTACGCCTCTTATGGGTGGAACCACCACGAGGGTTCGCTCTTCAACCTCGGGGTGCGTTACTTCGGGCTGGGCGTGCACCTCGACCTCGACGCCTCGTACGGCGGCAACCAGCTCTTCTACTCGCTCGGGCAGTACAATGCCCAGACCGGGAAGTATGAGTACCAGTCACGCCCGGCCCCCGACAAGTATTACTCCGTGGGTCTGACGGCCACGCTGCCGCTCTATTTCCAGCGCGGATACCACACGCGGCAACTCTCGATCTTGACCGGGTGGAACTATTCGAACGGCATGGTGGCCGATCTGGGCAAGATCGAGTGGGGGGACAATGGCGGCATCACCAACATCCAGCATATCGGCTTCCGCAAGGGGCTCCACCAGGTCTCCTTCGGTGTGGGCTTGTCGGATCAGGTGCGGATGGCCCACCGCGACATCGCACCCCGTTGGGGCTATACCCTCCTGGCGAACTACACGTTTAACCCGGAAAACAGCAACTTCAGCGACCTGATCTCGTTCTACGGGCAGGCTTATCTGCCGGGAATCGGGCCGCACCATTCGTTGTCGGTGGCCGCGAATTACCAGACGTCGATCGGCGGCTACAAGTTCCCGAGCGGCTATGCCCCGCTGAGTTACAAATCCACGCGTCTGATTCCGCGGGGCTTCTCCTCGGCGGACATCGCCTCGAACAACTACACGGCCGGTGAGGTGAATTACCAGTTGCCGGTGTGGTACCCCGAGGGCGGTATCGGCTCGGTGCTCTATTTCAAGCGCATCCGGCTCAATGTCGGGGGCGACTACGCCTGTTTCCGGATCCCCGGAGCCCGCGGTATGGCGTGGTATGACATCTGGTCGGCGGGCGGCGACCTGATCTTCGATTTCAACCTCTTCCGGCAGCCGGCTTCGGCTACGTCGACCTTCACCCTCTCATGCTACCATCCGTCAAGCGGAGGCGTATGGATCGGAGGCTCGCTCGGTCTGCCGTTTTAAATGATTTGTTGGGGAATATTTTGTATCTTTGCCGCAAATTCGGATGTATGGTACAGCGTAAAAAGTCGGGAATCAGCCCGAAAGCGATAAAATGGATCTGGGGCGTGGCCTTCGCACCCTTTGTGCTGCTGGGTCTGCTGCTGCTGCTCACGGCGCTCGGAACCTTCGGGCGGATGCCCTCGTTCGAGGAGCTGGAGAACCCCCGGAGCAACCTCGCCACGGAGATCTACTCTGAGGACGGCAAGGTCATCGGCACGTTCTTCGTGCAGAACCGCTCCTATGTGCAGTATGCCGACCTCTTCCCGGCGGATTCGACGCTCCACATCCGGCTCGACGGACACGAGGTGCCGCCGATCGTCGCGGCGCTCATCGCCACGGAGGACGCACGGTTCCGCAGCCACTCGGGCATCGACATTCCCTCGCTGGCGCGTGTGGCCGTGAAGACCGTGTTGCTGCAGAACACCTCGCAGGGCGGCGGTTCGACCATCACGCAGCAGTTGGCCAAGAACCTCTTCCCGCGCGACACGGGTAACCGGGGGCGCCTGGGACGGATGGCCAAGCTCGTCACGGCGAAACTCAAGGAGTGGATTACGGCCCTCAAGCTCGAATACAACTACACGAAGGAGGAGATCGCCGCGATGTACCTCAATACGGTGGAGTACGGCTCGAACGCCTACGGCATCAAGTCGGCGGCCCATACGTTCTTCAACAAGGAGCCGCACGAGCTCAACGTGCAGGAGGCGGCGGTGCTGGTGGGGGTGGTGAATGCCCCGACGCGCTACTCGCCCGTGCGGAATCCGGACAATGCGCTGGCGCGCCGCAACCTGGTCCTTTCGCGCATGGAGGAGGCCGGGGCGCTTACCCGGAAGGAGCGCGATTCGATCTCGGCTCTGCCCATCGTGCTGAACTACAAGCCCGTGTCGCACAACGAAGGCTCGGCAACCTACTTCCGCGAGATGTTGCGGCTGGTGATGAATGCCGAGCGTCCGAAGCGCAGCCAGTTCTACACGGAGTGGGACTATGACCAGGCGGTGAAGGAGTACGAGGAGAATCCGCTCTACGGCTGGTGCCACAAGAACACCAAGGCCGACGGTACGCCCTACAACATCTACCGCGACGGTCTGAAGATCTATACGACGATCAACTCGCGGATGCAGGCCTATGCCGAGCAGGCGGTCCAGAAGCAGATGGAGACGGTGATCCAGCCCAAGATGGACGCCCAGTACCGCAATACGAAGGTGCTGTTCCTCGATACGGACCGTGCGGAGCGTGAGCGGATCATGCGCCAGGCGATCCGCTATTCGGACCGTTACCGCGAGATGAAGGAGGCCGGGTACAGCGAGAAGGAGATTCAGGCGTCGTTCGACAAGGCGTGTGCGATGAAGGTCTTCACCTACAAGGGCGAGCGCGACACGCTGATGACGCCGCGCGACTCGATCCTCCACCACAAGCGCATCATGCGGGCCGCGATGGTGGCCATGGATCCCCGCACGGGAGCGGTCAAGGCGTATGTCGGCGGTCCGAACTTCCGCTACTTCAAGTACGACATGGCCAAGCAGGGCAAGCGGCAGATCGGTTCGACGATCAAACCCTTCGTCTATACGTTTGCCATCGACCACCTGGGCTTTACGCCCTGCACGATGGTCCCGAACCTTCCGACGACGATCGAGACGGCCAACGGTACGGCCTGGTCGCCGAAGGAGGCCGGACGGGTCGAGTACGACGGGGTGCTGCACCCGCTGCGCTGGGGCCTGGCCCGCAGCCGCAACAACTACTCGGCGTGGATCATGAAGCAGGCCAAGCAGCCTGAGGCCGTGGCCGATTTCATTCATAACATGGGTATTCGCAGCTATATCGACCCGGTTCCGGCGCTGTGCCTCGGAACCTCGGAGTCGAACGTCTTCGAGATGGTGAGCGCCTTCTCGACCTTTGCCAACGAAGGCGTGCATACCGACCCGATCTTCGTGACGCGCATCGAGGACCGCCAGGGCAACCTCATCGCCACGTTCATCCCGCAGTCGCAGGATGCCATCAGCGAGCGCACGGCCTATACGATGCTGACGATGCTTCAGGGGGTGGTCAATGCCGGAACGGCCGGGCGTCTGAAGTGGCAGTTCGGCCTGACGGACATGGAGATCGGCGGCAAGACCGGAACGTCGAACAAGAACCGCGACGCGTGGTTCATGTGCGTGGCCCCGAAACTGGTGGCCGGGGCGTGGGTCGGCGGCGAGGACCAGTCGGTACACTTCATCTCGGGCGGCGAGGGTAGTGTGGCCGCGCTGCCGATCGTGGGTGAGTTCATGAAGCGGGTCTACGACGACGGCCGTTTGGGTGTCAACCGTACGGATCAGTTCGTGCGTCCGCCGATGATGCCCCACTACGACTGCGAGGACGAGATGGATGCCATCGGCCCGGAGGAGAGCGACGACGACGCCTTCTTCGACTGATGCGGCCGCTCCCGGAACGGGGTGATTCTTGTCAAATTCCGGGATTCGGTCGTGGGGGCTTTGTTTCTTAAAATTTTTTACTATCTTTGTCCGCAAGGTTGGCCTTCCCAACCGATAAAACGAAACGAACCATGAAAATAGCCATCGTGGGCGCCAGCGGCGCCGTGGGTCAGGAGTTCCTGCAAATTCTCGAAGAACGCGATCTGCCGATCGACGAACTGTTGCTGTTCGGTTCCCAGCGGAGTGCCGGACGTACGTACCGTTTCCGCGGGAAAGACCTGACGGTCAAACTTCTGCAGCATAACGACGATTTCAAGGGGGTGGATTTCGCCCTGACGTCGGCCGGAGCCGGCACGTCGCGAGAGTTTGCCGAAACGATCACCAAACACGGCGCCGTGATGATCGACAATTCGAGTGCCTTCCGCATGGATGCCGACGTGCCCCTGGTGGTTCCGGAGGTCAACCCCGAGGATGCGAAGAACGCCCCGCGGCGGATCATCGCCAACCCGAACTGCACGACGATCCAGATGGTTGTGGCCCTGAAGGCCATCGAGGATGTGTCGCATATCCGCCGCGTGCACGTTTCGACCTACCAGTCGGCCAGCGGTGCCGGCGCCTCGGCCATGGCCGAGCTCGTGAACCAGTACGCCGAACTGGGCGCCGGAAAGGAACCCACGGTCGAGAAGTTCGCCTTCCAGTTGGCTTATAACGTCATCCCGCATATCGACGTCTTCACGGAGAACGACTACACGAAGGAGGAGATGAAGATGTTCAACGAGACGCGCAAGATCATGCACTCGGACATCCGTGTTTCGGCGACGTGCGTGCGCGTGCCGGTGATGCGGGCCCACTCGGAGAGCATCTGGCTCGAAACCGAACGTCCGGTTTCGGTGGAGGAGGCGCGCGAAGCCTTCTCGAAGGCCAAAGGGGTGGTGCTGATGGACGATCCGGCCAACAAGGTTTACCCGATGCCGTTGTTCATCGCTGGGAAGGACCCCGTCTACGTGGGCCGCATCCGCAAGGACCTGACCTCGGAGAACGGTCTGGCATTCTGGTGCGTGAGCGACCAGATCAAGAAGGGTGCGGCACTCAACGCCGTGCAGATCCTCGAAACGCTGATTTAAGCGGGATCGAATGCCTTGCAGCGGTTGATCCGGCCGCCTGTAACCCCCATAACGAAACAGCCTCGGGAACTCCCGAGGCTGTTTCGTTGTGCGGATACCGGCTCCACGAGCCGTGCGGGCTCTATTTGACGGGCAGCTCCCAGTCGTCGGTGCGGAACGACGAGGCGGGGATTCCGTAGGTGTTGAAGAGCGAGGCTTCGGCGTAGTTCCGGAAGGCGTAGCGGACGGCAACCGGCGTCTGAACCTCGTCGCTGGTGACGATCAGCCGTCCCCGTCCCTTCTCGATCCACGCTTTGGCGGGGTGGAAGACCCGGTCGGCCCCCGCCACCTCGAATCCGCCGAGTGCATCGCCCAGGGGTGCCAGCGAGGATTTCCCGCAGCGGAAGGTCAGGTAGGCGCGGTTTCCCTCGACGGTCATCGACTCGTAGAGCGGCGTGTTCGGTTCGAAGCCTTTCATGCCATAGTCGTTGACCAGCGCGAGCCAGGCGAGGCGCTGTCCCACTTCGGCCTTCTTGCCCGGGTGGATGCAGTTCCGGTTGCCGATGTCCATCGTCACGGCCATGCCGCTGGCCGGGATCTCGCCGAGGTTGCGCATCTGTGCTTCGCGCAGCAGGGCCGAGCCGCCCTCCAGATCGGCATTCTCATAGCAGTAGGGTGCGATCTGCACGTAGTAGAACGGCAGTTCGCCCAGTCCCCAGCGTTCGCGGAGCATCTTGACGAAGGCCGGCATCAGCTTCTGATACTGAGCGGGACGCAGGCGGTTCGATTCGCCCTGATACCAGAGGAATCCCTTGATCGTGTAGGGGACGAGCGGCGCAATCATCGAGTTGTAGAGCATCGTAGGCTGATTCTGGGGCTTGTTGATTTTCCCGTCGCCGTCGAGGAACGAGAGGTCGAACTCCGGGAAGGCAGCCATCGTTTCGCGGTCCATCCACGCCTCGACGGGCGTGCCGCCCCAACTGGAGATGATGATCCCGACGGGAATCTCCAGCACCTCCTGCAGATAACGCGCGAAGTAGTAGGCCGTGGCGCTGGCTCCGGCGACGGCTTCGGGGGTGTTCTGCTCCCATTTGGCCGTGCAGGACTCCTGCGGCGTGCGGGCCGTGACGCGCTTGACGTTGCAGATCCGGATCGGGGTCGAGGCCTTGGCCCGGGCGATGACGTCAGTGGGGTTCGTGACGGGCTGGTTTGTGAAGCCCCGCATCGGCATCTCCATGTTCGACTGTCCGGAGCAGAGCCATACCTCGCCGATCAGCACGTCGTTCAGCGTGAGGCGCTCCCCGTCGCTCAGGTCGATCGTATAGGGGCCTCCGGCCTCCGGGGTCGGCACGGCGGCCTCCCAGCGCCCTTCGGCATCGGCTGTCGCGGTGATGGTCTGCGAACTCCACGAGGGGCGGATCGTGACCTTCTTGCCGGGCGTGGCCGTTCCCCAGAAACGGGCTTCGGTTTGCTGTTGGAGCACCATGTGGTCTGCAAAAAGAGTGGGCAGGACGACTTTTGCCTGCAGCGTGAAGGCCGTGCCGAGCACGGCCAGGGTCAGAAAGAGTTTTTTCATGTTGGGTTATTGGATTTTGTCGAGTTCGACGGTGAAATGGCGCAGGATCGGGGCCTCGAAGGTGATGCGGTATCCGGTCGTGATCTCCGCGCGGCGTTCGTAGATGTTGCGGCACGCCGCGGCGATGACCCGGATGTGGTTGTCGGTGTAGACGCGGCGCGGGATGGCCAGGCGCAGCAGTTCGAGAGCCGGATAGCGGTTTTCGTGCGTCTCGGGGTCGCGGTCGGCGAGGATCGAACCGATCTCCACGCCGCGGATGCCCGCTTCGAGGTAGAGCTCCACGGCCAGCGTCTGCGCGATGAACTGCTCTTTCGGGAGGTTCGGGAGCACCCGCTTGGCGTCGATGAAGATGGCGTGTCCGCCGGCCGGGCGCTGGTACGGAACGCCGTATTCGTCGAGCAGGTCGCCCAGCAGTTTCACCTGCCGGATCCGGGCGTCGAGCTGCTCGAACTCCGTATTCTCGTCGAGGCCCACGGCCAGGGCGTCCATGTCGCGTCCGGACATGCCGCCGTAGGTGACGTAGCCCTCGAACATGATGCAGAACGACTTGGCCCGGGTGAAGAGCTCCTCGGAGCGCATGGCCACGAAACCGCCCATGTTGACCACGCCGTCCTTCTTGGCCGAGATGGTCATGATGTCGGCATACTGGTAGATTTCGTGCACGATCTCCTTGATCGAGCGGTCGGCGTAACCCTCCTCGCGGGTTTTGATGAAGTAGGCGTTTTCGGCGAAGCGCGCCGAGTCGATGAGCAGGGGCACGCCGTAGCGGCGGCACACCTCGGCCGTCTGGCGGATGTTGCGCATCGAGACGGGCTGGCCGCCGGCCGTGTTGTTGGTGATGGTCAGCACCACGCAGGGGACCTTTTCACGCGGATTCTCGCGCAGGACCTTCTCCAGTTTGGCCGTGTCCATCTCGCCCTTGAAGGGGATTTCGAGCTGCGTGTCGGCCGCCGCGTCGATCGTACAGTCGACGGCGTGGCAGCGGCGGAACTCGATGTGGCCCTTCGTGGTGTCGAAGTGCGAGTTGCCGGGGACGATGTCCCCCTCGTGGAGCAGCGCGGAGAAGATCACGTTTTCGGCGGCCCGGCCCTGATGCGTGGGCAGGAAGTAGGGCATGTCGAAGAGGCGCTCGATGACCTCCTTCAGCCGGAAATAGGACGATGCCCCGGCATAGCTCTCGTCGCCGGTCATCATGGCGGCCCACTGGCGGTCGGACATTGATCCCGTTCCGGAGTCGGTCAGCAGGTCGATCGTCACCTGGTCGGCGCGGAGTTTGAAGAGGTTGTAACGGGCCTCGCGGATCCAGGTTTCGCGCTCTTCGCGCGTGGAGGTGCGGATGGCCTCGGTCATCTTGATCTTGTAGGGTTCGGCGTAAGGCAGTTTCATAGGTTGAAAGGTTGTTTTTCCAACAAAATTAAGTAAAATTTTTGAAAATACCACCCCTCGGGCATCTTATTTGTCGGGAGCCGGTCCGGGTTTCAATCCCGAAAAACGCTGGAAAATGACCGTATCCTGTTTTTTGTACACACTCTTTCTGATGATGACACCAACCGAATCCGACTCGGCAACCCGCTTCATGGCCAGGGAGTTGCCGTATGCCTACGGGGCTCTTGCGCCCCATGTCTCCGAGGAGACGATGCGTTACCACCACGACAAGCACTATGTGGGTTACGTCAACAAGCTCAACGAATTGCTGCTCGACACGCCGTTTGAGGGGCAACCGCTGGAGGATATTCTCCTTTCGGCCGACGGTGCACTCTACAACAATGCCGCGCAGGTCTGGAACCACGAACTCTTTTTCGAACAACTCTCTCCGCAACCCGTGCGGACGCCATCCCCCGAACTGCAGGCGGCGATCGATCGGGATTTCGGGTCGCTGGACAACCTCAAGGCGCAGATGAACCGGGCAGCGGCCGGGCTTTTCGGCTCGGGGTGGGTGTGGCTGGCCTCCGACAAGGAGGGGCGTCTGTCGATCCTCAGTGAACCGAATGCCGGGAATCCGCTCCGGAAAGGGTTGATCCCGCTGCTGGGGCTCGACGTCTGGGAGCACGCCTACTACATCGATTACCGCAACCGGCGTGCGGATGGCGTTGCGGCGCTTTGGAACGTCATCGACTGGCAGTGCGTCAGCGACCGTTACGCGCATCGGTAGCATGGATCCCTTCCGGTATCGGGATCTGGAAGGGCCGCCTTGCGAAAGGCGGCCTTTTTTTGGCACCCGGGCGTCGCTCCCGATCGTTTTGTCGCGGTTTTTTGACTTTTTTTGAAAAAAATTGGGCTGCCCTTGCTTTTTTCTGCGCGAAAGAGCGTATCTTCGCAGCGCGAAATCGCTGATCCGATGGTGGAGAGAATTCAATACTTGCTGATTCTGTTGCTCTTCGTGCTGGTGGGAAGCCTCGACGGGGTCTCCTTCGGACAGGAGATTTGCGGAGCTCAGAGCGTGTTGACCCAGTCGGCGGACTCCGACTCCCTCGCCCCGATTCACAATTACCTCTCGGCGTGGACGCATACCTGCGATACCACGGCTGAAACCCCGGTTATTTCGTTCGAACATCGAGCCGTCGTCCGGCAGCGCGCTGCGGTGCGTGCCGCCGTCGATGCCGCCTTCGACGTCCGTATGGCCATCCGCTCGCTCTTCGGGGCGTCGCATTCCGATGCGGTGGATTACTACGTCTTCTCCCTGGAGCGTATCCTGATTTAGCCTGCGGCGGATCATTCCCGCTGCCGGGATCCGTGCCGCCGTAAACCGACTCGGCGCGGTGTCCCTCTCTTCGGAAGCAAGACCCTGACGGAGTGCTCCGGAGCGTTGTCGAATCCCTAAATTCAAGATCATATATGTATTTCACGCTATTGGTGGTCGTCATCCTTACGGCCATTGCGCTGGTTGCCGTTGCACTGGGTATCGCCCGGGCGATCTCGCCGCGTTCGTACAACCCCCAGAAGGGTGAGGCGTACGAGTGCGGTATCCCGACGCGCGGACGCTCGTGGATGCAGTTCAAGGTGGGTTACTACCTCTTCGCCATCCTCTTCCTGATGTTCGACGTCGAGACGGTCTTCCTCTTCTCGTGGGCCGTTGTCGTGCAGGACCTCGGGGTCTACGGACTGGTGAGCATCCTGTTTTTCCTGGTTGTTTTGGTTTTGGGCCTGGCCTATGCCTGGCGGAAAGGAGCTTTGGAATGGAAGTAAAGAATCCCCGCATCAAGTCGATGAAGTACGAGGACTTCAACGACAACGAGTACATCGAGTCGATGATCCGCGAACTGCGCGAGAACGGCACGAACGTCGTCGTGGGGTGTCTCGACGAGGTGATCGAGTGGGGCCGCAGCAACAGCCTCTGGCCCCTGACCTTTGCGACGAGCTGCTGCGGCATCGAATTCATGGCCGTGGGTGCCGCCCGCTACGATTTTGCCCGGTTTGGGTTTGAAGTGGCCCGCGCCTCTCCGCGCCAGGCCGACTTCATCATGGTGGCCGGGACCATTACGCACAAGATGGCTCCGGTGTTGAAACGCCTCTACGACCAGATGGCCGATCCGAAGTACGTCATCGCCACGGGCGGCTGCGCCATCAGCGGCGGCCCGTTCAAGAAGTCGTACCACGTGGTCAACGGTGTGGACAAGATTCTGCCCGTCGATGTCTATATTCCGGGTTGTCCGCCGCGTCCCGAGGCGATGCTCTACGGGCTGATGCAGTTGCAGCGCAAGGTCAAGGTCCAGCGCTTCTTCGGCGACGTCAACCGCCAGATCGACCGGGAGGAGTACGAAAAGCTGCTGCGCCGCGACCTGACGGCCGAAAAGAACGAACTCAATGTAGAAGGAGAATCGAACCATGAACAATAATCTGCAAGCGAAAATCACGGCCTGGGAACCCGCGGCCGTATGGTCGGAGGAGGGCGACGGGCGCTTCACCGTGCCGGCGGATCGTTTTTACGACCTGGCCCGGCGCCTTCACGACGAGGGCTTCGACTTCCTGCGCAGCCTCACCGGCATGGACTGGGGCGAGGAGGGCTTCGGCGTGGTCTACCATCTCGAATCGACCGCCACGGGCGAGAACGTCGTCCTGCGGACCGTAACCCCGGACCGGGAGAATCCGGTGCTGGCGTCGGTCTGCGACCTCTGGAAGACCGCCGAACTGAACGAACGCGAGGCGTTCGACTACTTCGGGATCCGCTTCCTGAACCATCCCGACATGCGGCGTCTGTTCCTGCGCGACGACTGGGTGGGCTACCCCTTGCGCAAGGATTACGACCCGGCACAGAATCCCCTGCGCATGAGCAACGAGGTGGCCAAGGACAGTACGGCGTCGTTCGAGCTGATGCCCGACGGCAGCATCATCCGCAAGCGCAACGTGCTCTTCGAAGAGGAGGAGTATGTGATCAACATCGGTCCCCAGCACCCGGCGACGCACGGGGTGCTGCGCTTCCGCGTCTCGCTCGAAGGCGAGATCATCCGCAAGCTCGACGCCCATTGCGGTTACATCCACCGCGGCATCGAGAAGATGTGCGAGGAGTTGACCTACCCGCAGACGCTGGCCCTCACGGACCGTCTGGACTACCTCGGCGCCGCGCAGAACCGCCACGCGCTCTGCATGTGCATCGAAAAGGGGCTCGGCATGGAGGTCTCGGAGCGTGTGAAGTACATCCGTACGATCATGGACGAGCTGCAGCGTATCGATTCGCACCTGCTCTTCTTCTCGTGCCTCTGCATGGACATGGGGGCCCTGACGGCCTTCTTCTACGGTTTCCGCGACCGGGAGAAGGTGCTCGACATCCTGGAGCAGACCACCGGAGGCCGTCTGATTCAGACCTACAACACGATCGGCGGCGTGCAGGCCGACATCCATCCCGATTTCGTGCGCAAGACCAAGGAGTTCATCGCCTACATGCGTCCGAAGCTGCGCGAGTACCACGAGGTCTTCACTGGAAACGTCATCGCGCAGGAGCGTCTGAAGGGTACGGGCGTGCTGACGCGCGAGGATGCCATCTCGTTCGGCGCCACGGGCGGTACGGGCCGTGCCTCGGGGTGGGCCTGCGACGTGCGCAAGCGTCACCCCTATGCCGCCTACGACAAGGTGCAGTTCAACGAGGTGCTCTTCTCGGAGGGCGACTGCTTTGCCCGCTACATGGTCCGTATGCGCGAGATCGAGGAGAGTATGAACATCATCGAGCAGTTGATCGACAACATCCCCGAGGGGGAATACCAACTGAAGATGAAACCCGTGATCCGCATTCCCGAGGGCAGTTACTATGCGGCCGTCGAGGGGAGCCGCGGCGAGTTCGGGGTCTTCATCGAGAGCCGGGGCGACAAGTACCCCTACCGCATGAAGTTCCGCTCGACGGGGCTTCCGCTGGTCGCCTGCCTGGAGACCATCGCCCGGGGAACGAAGATCGCCGACCTGATCGCCATCGGCGGAACGCTCGACTACGTGGTGCCCGATATTGACCGTTAAACGCAAAAACCGAAATTATGTTTGATTTCAGCATCATTACGAGCTGGATCCACGGCTGGCTGACCTCGTGGATGCCCCTGGGTCTGGCCGTCTTCCTCGAATGCGTGATCGTGGGCGTCTGTCTGCTGTTGCTGTACGCCGTGATCGCCATCGTGATGATCTTCATGGAGCGCAAGGTGTGTGCGGCGTTCCAGTGCCGTCTGGGCCCGATGCGTGTGGGGCCGTGGGGCACGGTGCAGGTCTTCTGCGACGTGCTGAAGATGTTGACCAAGGAGATCATCACCATCCGTCATTCGGACCGTTTCCTCTATAACCTGGCCCCCTATATCGTCATTCTGGCTTCGGTCCTGGCCTTCGCCTGCCTGCCCGTGGCGCGCGGGCTGGAGATTCTCGACTTCAACGTCGGCGTCTTTTTCCTGATGGCCGCCTCGTCGATCGGCGTGGTGGGCATCCTGCTGGCCGGGTGGAGCTCGAACAACAAGTATTCGCTCATCGGTGCCATGCGAAGCGGTGCGCAGATGATCTCCTACGAGCTGTCGATCGGCCTGTCGATCCTGACGATCGTCGTGCTGACCGACACGATGCAGTTCTCCGAGATCGTCTTGCGGCAGGCCGACGGATGGTTTCTCTTCAAGGGCCACATTCCGGCACTGATCGCCTTCGTGATCTACCTCATTGCGGGCAATGCCGAGGTCAACCGCGGACCGTTCGACCTTCCGGAAGCCGAATCGGAGCTCACGGCCGGATACCATACCGAGTATTCGGGTATGCACTTCGGCCTGTTCTACGTGGCGGAGTTCGTCAACCTGTTCATCATCTCGGGCGTGGCGGCCACGATCTTCCTCGGAGGCTGGATGCCGCTGCACATCCCCGGCTGGGAGGGCTTCAACACCGTGATGGACTACATCCCGGGCTTCGTGTGGTTCTTCGCCAAGGCCTTCTTCGTGGTGTGGCTGCTGATGTGGATCAAGTGGACCTTCCCGCGGCTGCGCATCGACCAGATCCTGACCCTCGAATGGAAATACCTCGTGCCGATCGGGCTGGTGAACCTGCTGCTGATGGTCATTGTCGTCGTATTCAAACTGCATTTCTGATTATGAGCTATATCAAAGGACTCTTCCAGGGGATCGGCAGCCTGGCTACGGGCCTGAAAGTTACGTTCAGGGAGTTCTTCACGCCGAAGGTCACGGAACAGTACCCCGAGAACCGGGCGACGCTGAAGATGTACGACCGCTTCTGCGGCGAACTGACCATGCCGCACGACGCCGAAGGACACAACAAGTGCATCGCCTGCGGGCTGTGCCAGACGAACTGCCCGAACGGCACGATCCGCCTTACGACCGAGATGGTCACCGACCCCGAAACGGGCAAGTCGAAGAAACGCCTCGTGCGTTACGAATACGACCTGGGCTCGTGCATGTTCTGCCATCTGTGCGTGAACAGTTGCCCGACGGGAGCCATCCGCTTCTCCCAGCAGTTCGAACATGCGGTCTTCACCCGCGAAAAACTCGTCAAACAACTCAATCGCTAAGCCATGGAAATCACGCTCGAACTGATTGTCTTCATCATTCTCGCACTCTTCATCTGCGTGAGTGCCGTGCTGGCGGCGACGACCAAGCGTATCCTGCGGGCTGCGACCTACCTGTTGTTCGTGCTCTTCGGCACGGCCGGGATCTACTTCCAGCTCAACTATTCGTTCCTCGGGGCGGTGCAGTTGCTGATCTACGCCGGCGGTATCACGGTGCTCTACGTCTTCTCGATCCTGCTGACGTCGAGCCAGGGCGACAAGGCCCCCGACCTGAAGGGCTACAAGCTCGTCGCGGGATTGATCGCCACGGTGGTGAGCCTGGGGATCTGCCTCTGGGTGATGCTGCGCCACGACTTCCTGCCGCAGCACTTCGAACACGGCGAACTCAACGTCCAGACCATCGGCCATGCGTTGATGAGTGCCGACAAATACGGTTACGTGCTGCCCTTCGAGGTCATCAGCGTGCTGCTGCTGGCCTGCATCGTGGGCGGTATCCTGATCGCGCGCAAACGCTAAAACAAGTACGGCTATGATAAAAATGGAATATTACCTCGTCGTCTCCACGATCCTGATGTTCGTGGGCATCTACGGTTTCGTCACGCGCCGCAACCTGCTGGCGATGCTGATCTCCGTGGAACTGATTCTCAACTCGGTGGATATTAACTTCGTGGTCTTCAACCGGTTCCTCTTCCCGGGTCAGCTCGAAGGCTTCTTCTTCTCGCTCTTTGCCATCGGCGTGAGCGCCGCGGAGACCGCCGTGGCCATCGCCATCATCATCAACATCTACCGCAACATCCGCAACATCGAGGTCAAGAACCTGCGGGAGATGAAGTGGTAATCCTCTGCGAACGCTTATGGAATATACGATTCTGATTCTGTTGCTGCCCTTCGTGAGCTTCCTCCTGCTGGGGCTCGCGGGCATGAAGCTCCGGCCCGTGGTGGCGGGGGCCATCGGAACGGCCGTGCTGGCCGTGGTGACGGTGCTGAGCTATACGACGGCTTACGAATACTTTGCGGCGGGGCGTGACGCCTCCGGGGTCTTCCCGACCGTCATTCCGTGGAATACGGTCTGGCTGCCCATCTCGGGCGACCTGCATATCGACCTGGGCGTACTGCTCGACCCGATCTCGGTGATGATGCTGGTGGTGATCTCCACCGTCTCGCTCATGGTCCACATCTACTCGTTCGGCTACATGAAGGGCGAGCGGGGCTTCCAGCGCTACTACGCCTTCCTGTCGTTGTTCACGATGAGCATGATGGGGCTGGTCGTGGCGACGAACATCTTCCAGATGTACCTCTTCTGGGAGCTGGTGGGCGTCAGCTCCTACCTGCTGATCGGCTTCTACTACACGAAGCCTGAGGCGATCGCCGCCTCGAAGAAGGCCTTCATCGTGACGCGCTTCGCCGACCTGGGCTTTTTGATCGGCATCCTCGTCTACGGCTACTACGCCGGGACCTTCACCTTTACGCCGGCCGCCTCGACGCTGGCTGCGGCCGGTGCGATGATTCCGCTGGCGCTGGGGCTGATGTTCATCGGCGGTGCGGGCAAGAGTGCCATGTTCCCGCTGCACATCTGGCTGCCCGATGCCATGGAGGGCCCGACGCCGGTCTCGGCGCTGATCCATGCCGCGACGATGGTCGTTGCGGGCGTCTACCTCGTGGCGCGGATGTTCCCCCTGTTCATCGGCTACGCCCCCGAGGTGCTGCACTGGACGGCCTACATCGGCGCCTTCACGGCGCTGTATGCCGCCGTGGTGGCCTGCGTGCAGAGCGACATCAAGCGCGTGCTGGCCTTCAGTACCATCTCGCAGATCGGCTTCATGATCGTGGCGCTGGGTGTCTGCACGTCGAACGACTCCCACACGGGCGGTCTGGGCTACATGGCCTCGATGTTCCACCTCTTCACCCACGCGATGTTCAAGGCGCTGTTGTTCCTCGGGGCCGGTGCGATCATCCACGCCGTGCACTCGAACGAGATGTCGACGATGGGCGGTCTGCGCAAGTACATGCCGCTGACGCACGTGACGTTCCTCGTGGCCTGCCTGGCCATTGCGGGTATCTGGCCCTTCAGCGGCTTCTTCTCGAAGGATGAGATCCTCACGGCCTGCTTCGCGTTCAGCCCCGTGATGGGGTGGGTGATGACGGCCATCGCCGGACTGACGGCCTTCTACATGTTCCGTCTCTACTATGGCATCTTCTGGGGCCGCGAGAACCGTGAGCTCCACGCCGCCCATACGCCCCACGAGGCCCCCCTGACGATGACCCTTCCGCTGCTGATCCTCGCGGCGGTGACCTGTGTGGCGGGCTTCATTCCCTTCGGACGGTTCGTTTCGGCCGACGGGCTGGCCTACACGATCCACATCGACGGCGGCGTGGCGGCCATCAGCCTCTGCGTGGCCGTCGTGGCCATCGCGCTGGCCACGTGGATGTACGCCCGGGAGAAGCAGCCCGTGGCCGACCGGCTGGCCGAAAGGTTCAGCGGCCTGCACCGCGCGGCTTACCACCGCTTCTACATCGACGAAATCTATCAGTTCATCACCCACCGGGTGATCTTCGCCTGCATCTCGACCCCGATTGCGTGGTTTGACCGCCACGTGGTCGACGGCTTCCTGAACCTGCTGGCCAGCGCCACGAACGGTGCCGCCTGCCTGATCCGCGAGATGCAGAGCGGCAGTGTGCAGCGCTACTGCATCTGGTTCCTCGGCGGTGCGCTGGGGCTGACGATCCTGATTCTTCTCATCTGCTAATCGGAACGTGTTATGAATATACTATCCCTGTTTCCTGCCGTGCCCCTGGTGATGATGCTGGGGCTGTGGCTCTCGAAGTCGCGGCGGCAGATCCATGCCGTGATGGTCACGGGTTCGACGGTGCTGCTGGTGCTGGCCGTGGCGCTTGTCTTCCGCTATCTCGGGCTGCGCGAGGCGGGTGAAACGGCCCAGATGCTCCTGACCGACAGCGTCGTGTGGTACGCCCCGCTCAACATCCACTACGCCGTGGGTGTCGACGGCATCTCGGTGGCCATGCTGCTGCTCTCGGCCATCATCGTCTTCACGGGAACCTTCGCCTCGTGGCAGATGCAGAAGGACGTGAAGGCCTATTTCCTGTGGTTCTGCCTGCTGAGCGTCGGGGTCTTCGGATTCTTCATCTCGGTCGACCTCTTCACGATGTTCATGTTCTACGAGGTGGCGCTGATCCCGATGTACCTCTTGATCGGCGTCTGGGGCAGCGGCCGCAAGGAGTATTCGGCCATGAAGCTGACGCTGATGCTCATGGGCGGTTCGGCGCTGCTGCTGATCGGCATCCTGGGCATCTACTTCGGCGCCGGAGCCACGACGATGAACGTCCAGGAGATCGCCGCGCTGCACAACATCCCCGTTGAGCTGCAGCGCATCTGGTTCCCGCTGGTCTTCGTGGGATTCGGCGTGCTGGGGGCCCTGTTCCCCTTCCATACGTGGAGCCCTGACGGTCACGCCTCGGCCCCGACGGCCGTCTCGATGCTCCACGCCGGGGTGCTGATGAAGCTCGGCGGCTACGGCTGCTTCCGCGTGGCGATGTACCTGCTGCCCGACGCGGCCCACGAGCTGAGCTGGATCTTCATCATCCTGACGACCATCTCGGTGGTCTACGGCGCCTTCTCGGCCTGCGTGCAGACCGACCTGAAGTACATCAACGCCTACTCTTCGGTCTCGCACTGCGGTCTGGTGCTCTTCGCCATCCTGATGATGAACACCACGGCCTCGACGGGCGCCATCCTGCAGATGCTGAGCCACGGTCTGATGACGGCGCTCTTCTTCGCGCTGATCGGCATGATCTACGGCCGCACCCACACGCGCGACGTGCGTCAGTTGAGCGGTCTGATGAAGGTGATGCCCTTCCTCGCCGTGGGGTATGTGATCGCCGGTCTGGCGAACCTCGGACTGCCGGGCCTGAGCGGCTTCGTGGCCGAGATGACGATCTTCAACGGCGCCTTCATGAACGCCGATACGTTCCATCGCGTGGTGACCGTCATCGCCTGCACGTCGATCGTCATCACGGCGGTCTACATCCTGCGCGTCGTCGGGCGGATCCTCTACGGCACGTGCCGGAACCCCGAACACCTGAAACTCTCCGACGCCACGTGGGACGAACGCTTTGCGGTGATCTGCCTCGTCGTGGCCATTGCCGGGATGGGTCTCGCCCCGCTGTGGGTGAGCGACCTGATCCGCGGCAGCGTCTCGGAACTCATTGCACACATTTTGAGCTGATAAGCGTATGGACTACACCTCGATATTTCCGCTGATGCGGGCCGAACTGACCCTCACGGCCATTCTCGTCCTTGTCTTCCTCTACGACCTGATCGCCGGCGAGCGCGGTCACCGCTGGTTTTCGGCCGTGACGTGCGTGTTGCTGACCGCGCAGGTTCTGGTCAATCTCATCCCGGGTCCCGAGGGTGAGCTCTTCGGCGGGATGTTCCGCTACACCCCGATGTCCGGGGTGGTGAAGAGCATCCTTTCGATCGGCGCGCTGATCGTCTGCCTGCAGGCCGATCAGTGGCTGCAGCGCGAGGATACCCGCCACAAACAGGGCGAGTTCTACATCCTGACTCTCTCGACGCTGCTGGGCATGTACTTCATGATCTCGGCGGGCCACTTCCTGATGTTCTTCATCGGACTCGAACTGGCTTCGGTGCCGATGGCCTGCCTGGTGGCCTTCGACAAGTACAAGCACCACTCGGCCGAGGCCGGGGCGAAATACATCCTCTGCGCCCTCTTTTCGAGCGGACTGATGCTCTTCGGCATCTCGTTCCTCTACGGTACGACCGGCACGCTCTACTTCGACGACATGGCGGCCCGACTGACCGCCTCGCCGCTCGTGATCATGTCGATGGTCTTCTTCTTCTCGGGGCTGGGCTTCAAGATCTCGCTCGTGCCGTTCCACCTCTGGACGGCTGACGCCTACCAGGGCGCTCCGACGACCGTCACGTCGTACCTCTCGGTGGTTTCGAAGGCTGCCGCGGCGTTCGCGCTCTTCACGACGCTGGTCAAGGTCTTCGCGCCGCTCGTTGAGGAGTGGCAGATGCTGCTGTGGGTCGTCACGGTGCTGAGCATCACCGTGGCCAACCTCTTTGCCCTGCGGCAGAAGGACCTGAAACGCTTCATGGCCTTTTCGTCGATCTCGCAGGCCGGCTACATCATGCTGGCCGTCATCGGCGGTTCGCCGCTGGGCATGACCTCGCTGGTCTTCTACGTGCTGGTCTACATGGCGGCCAACCTGGCGGTCTTCGGCGTGCTGTCGACCGTCGAGCAGCACTCGGGCGGCAAGGTCTCGCTGGAGGACTACAACGGCTTCTACCGCACGAATCCCCGGCTGGCCGTGATGATGATGCTGGCGCTCTTCTCGCTGGCGGGCATCCCGCCCTTCGCGGGCTTCTTCTCGAAGTTTTTCGTCTTCACCGCAGCGTTCCAGTCGGGTTTCTACGTGCTGGTCTTCATCGCCCTGCTCAACACGGTGATTTCGCTCTACTACTACCTGCTGATCGTCAAGGCGATGTTCATCACCCCGTCGGACGAGCCGATCGCTACGTTCCGCAGCGACAACTATACGCGCCTGAGCCTGGCCCTCTGCATGGCCGGGGTGCTGCTGCTGGGCGTGGTGAGCGCCGTCTACGACGGCATCAACGCCTTGGCCTTCGGGCTTTGAACGGCGCAGACTCCCTGAAACGGAGGAACAGGTCGAATCCCTGTTCCTCCGTTTTTTTTTGAAAAAGGCGGTAAATCGCGGATTTTGACTTATTTTTGCACTCCGAAAGAAACCGTTGTCCCCATGTTGTCGACCCTTTTCCGACGAGTTACCCTCCGGCAGATCCTATGGGCCGGGTGCCTGGTAACCCTGCTCTACGCCCTGCTGAGCCGGGGCGCCTACCACTCCGACGAACACTATCAGATTCTGGAGTATGCCCACATGAAACTCTTCGGGACTCCCGCGGAGGAGCACCTCGCCTGGGAATACCCCTTGCAGATGCGCTCCGGCGTGCAACCCTTCATGGCCTGGTGTGTGGGGCGCGTGTTGGTGGCGATGGGGTGCTGGTCTCCGTGGCTGGCCGTGAGCATCCTCCAGTTGCTGAGCGGACTGTTGTCGGTTGCCGTGCTGCTCCTCTTCTACCGCACGGTGCGCGACGAACTGACCTCCGAGACGCAGCGCAAATGGTTCCTCGTGCTGGGCTTCTTCCTCTGGTTCATGGCCTATCTCCACGTCCACTTCAGCGCCGAGATGCTCTCGGGCAACCTGTTCCTGCTGCTGGCCTCCCTGACGATCCGCTACAGCCGCGGCCTGGAGTGCGGAGCGTTCGATGCCCGGGCAGGCCGCCGTCGTGAATTCGCCTGGGGCGTGCTGCTGGGAGCCGTCGCCGGGGCGACCTTCATCGTGCGTTTCCAGACCGGTTTCGCCCTGCTCGGATACGGCATCTGGCTGTTGTTTTTCAGCCGCCGCTGGCGTCTCTATGCCGGGATGGTGCCGGGCGTCGTCGTGATGCTGGCCCTCGGGCTGCTGGCCGACCGCTGGCTCTACGGCGAATGGACCTGTGCGCCGTGGAACTACCTCCAGGAGAACATCCTCAACGCCCGAATGGACCAGTTCCGCCACGAACCCTGGTGGTACTACCTCACGGCCCCGGTGCTCGAAGGCGGGATCTTCTTCGGACTGCTGGCCCTCCTCGCCACGCTCCGCTTCTTCTGGAGACATCCCCGGCATGTCGTGACCTGGATGCTCGTGCCCTTCCTGCTCGTCCACTTCTTCCTTGCACACAAGGAGATCCGCTTCTTCTTCCCGGCGCTCTTCTTCGTGCCGTGGTTTCTCGTGGAGCTGTTCCGCGGGGCGGGCGATCGCTTTGCGGGGCGGGGCTGGCGCTGGGCGCTGGGACTCTTGGCGGTGATGAACCTCGGGGCGATGTGCTATAACCTGACGCAGCCGACCCCCGATATCTACTTCTATCGCGTGATGCGGGCGTATTGCCGCGACAAAGGCGAGGCCGTGGCGCTGAACCTCTCCGACGAGGCGACCTATTACAGCCGGATGCAGCGCTTCTCGGAACCGGCCCGGGTGGTCGAGGCCCGCTACTACATGCCCGCGAATCTCGACCTGCGCCACTGTGCGACACCGACCGAACTGGAAGCCGAGGCGCGGCAGCTTACGGCCGCCGGACGGCAGGTGGTGATCCTCTCCCCGGACCCGACGCTGGCTGAGACGGCCCCGCTGACGTTGCGCAAAGTCGTCTGGAGCCCCTATCCGGCGTGGGTGGTGCGCTACTTCAACTTCAATGACTGGACGCGCTTTGCGGTGCGCTCCAAGAATATCTACGAGGTTCTGCCTGAGGCGGAGAATCTTCCGACGGCCCTTTAACGGCGGGTTTCGAGGGCGAGCAGTTGCTCCTTGATTCCGATTCCGGCGGCGTAGCCCGTCATCTTGCCGTCGTAGCCGATGACGCGGTGGCAGGGAATGAGAATCCCGATCGGATTGCGGTTGTTGGCCATGCCGACGGCCCGGAATGCGAGGTTGTGTCCGATCTGTTCGGCGATCTGCCTGTAGGTGCGGGTCTCTCCGTAGGGGATGGTCCGCAGGGCCGCCCAGACCTTCTTCTGGAATTCCGAACCGTGCGGTGCGAGCGGCAATGTAAAGGTGCGGCGCTCGCCGGCGAAGTATTCGCGGAGCTGCCGGGCCGTTTCGCGCAGCAACGGCCCGGCCTCCTCTTCCCGACAGGGTTGTGCACCCTCCGGGGACTCCGTTCCGAAGCGGAGCCCGGTGACGGCATCGTCCGAGGCCGTCACCGTCACCGGTCCGGCGGGTGTTTCGAGCTGCAGGGTGCGGATCATAAATTCTTCAGGGTGTAGTCGATCATCTTTTGCCGCACGTGCCCCGTGGCATCGGGCAGCATCGAGTGGTTCTGGTCGGGGTACACCATCATGTCGTACTGCTTCCCGGCGCGGTTCAGGGCGCGGGTCATCTCCACGGTGTTCTGGAAGTGGACGTTATCGTCGGCCGTGCCGTGGATGATGAGCAGCCGGGTCCGTTGGTCATCGAGCATCCGGGCCATGTGGATCGGCGAGTTTTCGTCGTACCCTGCGGCGTTGAACTGCGGGAGGTTGTTGTAGATCTCGGTGTAGATCGTGTCGTAGTAGCGCCACGAGGTGACGGGCGCCACGGCGATGGCCATGCGGAACAGCCCGAGCCCCTTCATCGCACAGCTCAGGGACATGAACCCGCCGTAGGACCAGCCGTAAATGCCGATACGGTCGGAGTCGACCCAGGGCTGTGCGGCCATGTAGCGGGCCGTCGAGATCTGGTCCTCGACCTCCAGGGCGCCGAGGCGTCCGTAGGTGAGTTTCTTGAACTTCTCGCCCCGAAACCCGGTGCCGCGTCCGTCGGCGCAGACCACGATGTAGCCCTTTTCGGCCAGGGCATCCTCCCAGTCCATCGACCAGCGGTCGGCGACCTGCTGCGAACCCGGACCCGAATATTGGGTCAGCAGCACCGGATAACGCTTCGCGGGGTCGAAACCGCGGGGCAGGATGCGGTAGGCATTGAGCGTGTCGCCGCGCTCGGTCGTGAAGCGGAAGAACTCCTTGACGGGGCGTTGCTGTGCGGCGAGTTCGTCGCGCAGCGCCCGGCTGTCGGCCAGCGTGCGGATCCGCTGTCCGACGGCGTCGCATATTTCGGTGACGTTGGGTGTCGTGGCGTTCGAGAAGGTCGTGATGAAATACTTCATCCCCTGGCTCGGCGAAACGGTGTAGTAGCCCTCGCCCTGCGTGAGCCGCTGTTTGTCCTGCCCGTCGAGTCGCACGCTGTAGAGGTTGCGGCGCAGCGGCGAGGTCTCCGTCGAGAGGTACCAGACGCGCTTGCCGTCCGTACCGACGACGTCGGTCACCTCCCAGGCACCCTTGGTCACCTGTTCGAGCAGGCCGCGGCGCAGGCTGTAGAGGTAGAGGTGCATGTATCCCGTGTGGCTCTCCTGCCGCACGAGGAAGCGGTCGCGGTCGACGAAGGTCACCGTCTTGTCGTCGACGCGCTCGACATACTGCTGCGCCCGCTCCTCGTAGACCGTGCGTTGGGCGCCGTGAGGCTCGCAGACCACCATCTCGAAGGTGTTCTGGCGGCGGTTCAGCCGGTAGTACCAGGGGCGTCCGTCGGGCGTCCAGCCGATGCGGGGAATGTATTGGTCGGTCTCGGGACCGGTGTCGAGCCGTTTTTTCTCACCCGTGGCGAGGTCGGCGACCCACAACTGGACCACGGAGTTCGCCTCTCCGGCCTTCGGGTATTTGAACGAATAGGCCCGGTTGTAGAGCTTGCCGTCGAAACGCATCATCTCCATCAGCGGCACCTGGCTCTCGTCGAAACGCAGGTAGGCCAGCTTTTGCCCGTCGGGCGAGAAGGCATAGGCGCGCGTGATGCCGAACTCCTCCTCGTAGACCCAGTCGGTCGTGCCGTTGATCACCTCGTTCCAGCGTCCGTCGTCGGTGATGCGGCGTGTGTGCTGCGTCTCGATGTCGTAGACGTAGAGATCGTTGCGGTCGGAGTAGGCGATGCGGCGACCGTCGGGTGAGAACGAGGCGTCGCGCGGCGCCTCGGCGTCGCGCAGCACCGCGCAGACGCGTCCGTCGCGGATGAGCGAGTAGCTCGTGGTGTAGGAGTGGCGGTAGATGGGCTGGCGTCCCGAGGCGATGAGGATCGAGCGTTCGTCGGGCGAGAGCGTATAGTCGGAGATCGCCAGATTCGGCGTCGGCGTCGGGAGCAGGCTCTCGCCGGGGCCTTCCGACGCGTAGGCGTAACGGCGGATGTCGTTGCCCGCGAGAACGGTGTAGTGTTCGCCGTCGTTCATCGAGCGGATGCCCCGCACCGTCTGGTTCATCCCCTTCAGGCGGGCGATCTCGGCATACTCTCCTTCGGCTGCGGCGGGGCCGGCCGTGAAAAGGAGCGCCGCTGCGAACAGCCCTTGGGCTGCACGCCGTGCGCTCCGTGTCGTCAATCTCTTCATCGTATGGTGCTGTTCCTCGGTTTTCTGTGGTAGCTGTCGGGTTAAATGTCCTCGACGTCGAAGTCGTAGCCCAGGCGCTTGCCGGTGACGAACTTCGAGTTGTCCATCTTCGTGTTGAACTGGTCGACCGTCACGCGCTTGTTCTCCTCGTAGGGCGGCATCAGCAGGTCGAAATTCAGCGAGTAGGCGATGGCGGCCTCCAGCACGTCGACCAGTGCATCGCGGTCGATTTCGGACTTCCCGAAGCTCATGGCCCGCATCGAGGTCTGTTGTTTGCCCTCGACGAAGTAGCGGCGTTCGCGGTTGATGAAGATCCGCCCGATGAGGTATCCTTCGTCGGCGTTGCGGTTGAACTTGAAGGAGTCGGAGAGGAAGTTGTAGATGTTGATCAGTCCGCAGTAGGAGT
Source organism: Candidatus Alistipes intestinigallinarum (assembly GCA_019115745.1). Classification (GTDB taxonomy): domain Bacteria; phylum Bacteroidota; class Bacteroidia; order Bacteroidales; family Rikenellaceae; genus Alistipes; species Alistipes intestinigallinarum. Next base: position 39,530 of record DXDA01000080.1, on the reverse strand, counting down.
TCTCCTGATCGGCCTGCACGTAGGGGTTTTGCCAGATGAGGTGGTTGGCGTCGAACTCGAAGACGTCGGTGTGCATCTGGAAGATCAGCAGGTCGTTGGCCACCTGCAACTGGGCTTCGAACTTGCCGCGGTCGCGGTATTCGAGCCGCACGCGGCGGTCGAGTTTTCCGTCGAGTTCGTCATCCATCTCGGCGGCGATCTCCAGCAGCGTCTCTTTCAGCAGGTTGAAGGCCGCAAACGTATTGTCGAACACCTTCTGTTTGAGGGTCGACTTGCGGACGATCGTGTCGAGAATCTTGGCTCGCAAGGGGGTTGTTTCCATGGTAGGTATGAGCTTGTCGTTGTTTGCTGGTTTGGAAGAGGAGGGGGGGACGTGTCGGCGACCGCCGCCCTCCGGGGTTATTTGATCCGCAGTTGCCGGCCCTCTTCGAGCCGTTCGCCGGGTTTGAGCTTGTTGAGACGTTCGATCGAGCGGCTCCGGATTGCGTAGGACTGCCCGACGGCGTAGACCGTCTCGCCCTGGCGGCAGATGTGGTGGCGGGCATTGCCCTCCCAGCGCTTCTTCTTGCGCTCGATGTAGACCACCTCGCCGGTCATCGGCTGGGCCTGCTTGTCCTTCAGGTCGTTGAATTTCCGCAGGTTTCGGGCCGAGATGCGGAATTTGCGCCCGATGTTCTCGTAGGTGTCGTTCTCCTTGGCCGTGACGTAGTGCACGCCGTTGGTCATGTAGACGTTGTAGCCCTCGTGGGCGTTGATCGTCACGCGGTAGTTGTCCGGGTCGACGGCCGCTTCGGTGCGGGCCACCTCGTCGACGCTCGACTGGGCCGAGAACCACTCTTCGGGATTGCGCTCCAGTCCGAACCGCTTGGCGTAGAGCTGCTGCCCGTTGGGACGGTCGAGCAGGTAGAGCTGGCTCTCCTCGATGATGCGGATCAGCCGCTGGGCGTAGTCGGGAGCCGTGGCGTAACCGGCCGCCTTCAGTCCGCGGGCCCAGCTCTTGTAGTCGTCGGAGGCGTAGGCGAAGAGCGAGTCGTAACGCGGCTGCGAGTCGAGGAATTCGGCGTGGTCTTCGTAGGAGGCCTCGACGGTGGGGTAGGCGCGGAAGCACTCGCCCTTGGCGTCGTCGTCATGGTAGACGCGCTCGCCCTTCCAGTTGGTCTTGCACTTGATGCCGAAGTGGTTGTTGGACTTCATCGAGAGGAGGCTGTTTCCGCAGTCCGACTCAAGGATTCCCTGCGCCATGGTGATGCTGGCGGGGATTCCGTAGCGCTCCATGTGTGCCACGGCGATGTGCATGTATCGGTCGATGTACTCTTCGCGGGTCTGGCGCACCTGGGCCGGGAGCTGGGCCGTGCAGGCAAGGAGGATTCCGGCGAGGAGTATTGCTTTTCTGGAAATATTCATTATCTTTGTTTGATGATTACCGACAAAGGTATAATTTTCCGTTGAAAATAACAATATTCCCCTAAAACCGAAGCTATGTTTACCGAAAACGCGAACCGCATTTTCAACCGTTCCATCGAGGATTACCACCGTTGGGATGATGTGGACCACCCGATCGAAAACCCCTACGAACCCGGTACGATCGACCACCTGCTCTACCACAAGAACTGGATCGACACCGTGCAGTGGCACCTGGAGGACATCATCCGCGACCCGGCGATCGACCCGGTGGAGGCGCTCCGGATCAAGCGGCGGATCGACAAGTCGAATCAGGACCGTACGGACATGGTGGAGTATGTCGACTCCTATCTGTTGGACAAGTATAAGGATGTCCGCCCGGCGGCCGATGCGCGGCTCAATACGGAGACCCCGGCGTGGGCCATCGACCGGCTGTCGATCCTGGCGCTGAAGATCTACCACATGGCGCGGGAGACCGAACGCACGGATGTCGACGAGGCGCACCGTGAGGCGTGCCGCCGCAAGCTGGAGGTGCTGCTCACGCAGCAGACGGACCTTTCGCGGGCCATCGAGGAGCTGATCGAGGATATCGAGGCGGGACGCAAGTATATGAAGACCTACAAGCAGATGAAGATGTACAACGACCCGTCGTTGAACCCCGTCTTGTATGGGCAGAAAAAATAACGGCGGTCTGCCCCGTCACCTGCTGGTCCTGCGGACTTCGGCCATGGGCGACGTGGCGATGCTGCCCCACGCCCTGCGGCCTCTGCTGGCGGCCTACCCCGATCTGAAGGTTACCGTGGCGACGCAGAAACTCTTCCGCCCCTTCTTCGAGGGGCTTCGGGTCGAGATTCTGGAGGTCGACACGAAGGGCGTACACCACTCCCTGCGGGGAATGTGGCGCCTGGCCGCCGAGGCGCGACGGCTCGGCGTGGATGCCGTGGCCGATGTCCACGACGTGCTGCGTTCGCAGGCTTTCCGCCTCTCGATGCGGCTGCACGGCATCCCGACGGCCCATATCGACAAGGACCGCGCCGGAAAACGCCGTTTTATCCGCTGCGGCGGCCGCGATATGAAACCTCTGCGCCATACCGTGCTGCGCTATTGCGACACCTTCCGGCGGCTGGGCTTCGTGTTTGAGGATCCGGCGCCGGCCGAACACCGCCCGCTCGAAAATCCCTTCGGCGAGAAACAGGGCCGCTGGGTGGGCTTCGCCCCCTTCTCCGCCCACCGGGGCAAAACCTACCCCGAAGCGCAGAGCCGCGAACTGGTGCGGCTCCTTTCAGCGCGTTTCGACCGGGTCTTTATCCATAGCGGCGGCGGGGCCGAACGGGCCTTCGCCGAGGAGATGGAACGGACCTTCCCCAACGTGACGGCCCTCTCCGGAAAAGTCCGGCTGGCCGGGGAGATGGCCCTTGTCTCGAACCTCGACTGTGTGGTGGCGATGGATTCGCTGGTCATGCACCTCGGGGCGCTGGTCGGCACTCCCGTGGTGTCGGTCTGGGGCGCCACCCATCCCGGACTGGGATTCCTCGGCTACGGAGTCCCGGAGGAGGGGATCGTGCAGGCCGATTTCGACTGCCGCCCCTGCTCGGTCTTCGGCAGCAAGCCCTGCCGCTACGGGGACTGGCGCTGCCTGACGGCCATCACGCCCGAATCCGTTGCCGAACGGGTCGAACGGTTGGTCGCCCGGCGATCGTGAGGGGCCGTGAGAGCCTGCGAGGGGACCGCGAGGAGCTGTGAAGGAACCGCGAGGGGCGCGAGATACGGCTCTTTCCAATACAATAAAACAGCCCGCTGCATCAGTCAGCGGGCTGTTTTGCTTTCGTGCCGATCCTCGGACTACTCCTGCGCAGGAGCTGCCTCCTTCTCCGACGTTGCGGCTGCGGCGGGTTGCGTTGCGGCCGATTCCGCTGCGGTTGCGGCTGCACCTTCCGCGTCCGCTCCTTCCACGGCTGCGTTCGACCCCTCCGTAGCGGCACTCTCCGCCTCCTCGGACATCTTGGTGTAGACGATCTGCGTACCCTCGATCGTCAGCGAGTAGTTTCCGGCGGCATCCTTCGAGATGATACCCGTCTGGGAGAAGTCGAAACTTCCGCCGTTGCCGATGCTCTGCCCCTTGAGCAGAATCTTCCCGGCCTCGTCGAGCAGCTCCCAATCCGTATAGACCAGCGTTGCCGAGTTGATCGAGGCCGCTTCCCCCTCGACGCGGATCTCGATCCCCATCGAGAACTCCGGGTTCTCCGGGTCGTAGAACATCCACCGGCCGACGGCTTCGGCATAGGTGGGGTTCGTGGCCACCTTCAGGGCCTGGGCACCCTCTTCCAGCCGTCCCTTGTACTCCACGACCACCGGAGCCCCCACGAGCAGCCCGAGGGCTTCGCTCCGGTCGGCCTCTGCGGTCGAGAAGGTGTAGGTCGATTCGGACGACTGGTCCTGAACCGTTACGGTATTCATCGTGGCGTCGGTAATGAAGCCCGTGAAGGTTTTGGGCTCCCGTTCGCCGCAGGCCGCCAGTCCGAGTGCGGCCAGGGTGACGATCCACAGTTTTCTGCTTTTCATTGCTTCTTTTTTTAGACTCTTTTTTCGGCGGCAAAAATAGCTATTTTCCCGTTTCGCGGTATCACAACGAGCGAATATATTCGTCGATGGCCTTTGCGGCGGTGCGCCCGGCCCCCATGGCGAGGATCACCGTCGCGGCACCCGTCACGGCATCGCCTCCGGCAAAGACCCCCTTGCGGGTCGTGGCACCGTGCTCGTCGGCCGTGATGCAGCCGCGGCGCGAAGTTTCGAGTCCTTCGGTCGTGGCGGCCAGCAGCGGGTTGGGCGAGGTGCCCAGCGCCATGATCACCACGTCGCAGGCGATTTCGAACTCCGAGCCGGGTTTTACGACCGGCGAGCGGCGTCCGCTCTCGTCGGGTTCGCCCAGTTCCATCTCCACGCAGCGCACGCCCCGAACCCAGCCGCGCTCGTCGCCCAACACCTCGGTGGGGTTGGTCAGCATCCGGAAGCAGATGCCCTCCTCGCGGGCGTGGTGGACCTCCTCGACGCGGGCCGGGAGCTCCTTCTCCGAACGGCGGTAGACGATCGTGGCCTCGGCGCCCAGCCGCCTGGCCGTGCGCACGGCATCCATCGCCACGTTGCCGCCGCCCACGACGACAACGCGCTGCCCGACATAGATCGGCGTGTCATACTCGGCGTCGTAGGCGTGCATCAGGTTGGCGCGCGTGAGGAACTCGTTGGCCGAGACCACGCCGTTGAGGTTCTCGCCCGGGATGCCCATGAAGCGCGGCAGCCCGGCCCCCGAGCCGATGAAGACGGCATCGTAACCCTCCTCGTCCAGCAGCGAGTCGATCGTCACAGTGCGGCCCACGATGACGTCGGTCTCGATCTCGACGCCCAGGGCCTTCACCTCCTCGATTTCGCGGGCTACGATCCGCTGCTTCGGAAGCCGGAACTCCGGGATGCCGTAGACCAGCACGCCGCCCGCCTCGTGGAGCGCCTCGAAGATCTTCACGCCGTAACCCATGCGTGCCAGGTCACTGGCACAGGCCAGTCCGGCGGGGCCGCTGCCGATAACGGCCACCTTGCGGCCGTTGCGGGGCGCCGTAGCTTTCGGCGCGGCGCCGTTCTGGAGCTTCCAGTCGCCGACGAAGCGTTCCAGCTTGCCGATGGCCACCGGTTCGCCCTTGATGCCGAGGATGCACGAACCCTCGCACTGCGTCTCCTGCGGGCAGACGCGCCCGCAGATCGAGGGCAGCGAACTGTCCTCGGAGATGATGTCGGCCGCCTTCTGCAGCTTGCCCTCGTGCAGCGCCGCGATGAACTCCGGGATGTTGATCCCCACGGGGCAGGCCTCCACGCAGCGGGGCTTCTTGCAGCGCAGGCAGCGCGAGGCTTCGAGAACAGCCTCCTCCTGGTCGTAGCCGTAGCAGACCTCCTCGAAGTTGGTCGCCCGGATTGCCGGATCCTGTTCGCGCACCGGCACGCGCGGTATCTTGTTCGCCATGTTCGTCTCTGTTATTTGTCCAACCCGATTTTACATACGTGTCCCGCTTCGCGTTCGGCCTCGATGGCCGCCGCGCGCTGCTCCTGGGTGCGGTACATCCCCTGCCGGCGCATCGCCTCGTCGAAATCGACCTCGTGGCCGTCGAACTCCGGACCGTCGACGCACGTGAAGCGCGTCTTTCCGCCGACCGTCACGCGGCACGCTCCGCACATGCCCGTTCCGTCGACCATCAGGGCGTTGAGCGAAACGGTGGTCTTCAGGTTGTACTTGCACGTCGTCAGGGCCACGAACTTCATCATGATCATCGGACCGATGGCCACGCATTCGTCGTAGTGCTCGCCGCGGTGTTCGACGAGCTCCTCGATCATCCCCGTGACCATCCCCTTGAACCCTTCGGAGCCGTCGTCCGTGGCGATGTAGAGGTTCTCGGCCACGGCCCGCATGGCGTCGGTGTAGATGAGCATCCGGCTGTTCTTGGCGCCGATGATGACGTCGGCGCGCACGCCGTGCTCCCGGAGCCACTTGACCTGCGGATAGATCGGGGCGGTACCCACGCCGCCGGCCACGAAGAGATAGCGGCGTCGGCGCAGCTCCTCTTCGGGCAGGTGCACGAACTCCGACGGACGGCCCAGCGGCCCGGCAAAGTCGGCCAGGGCCTGGCCCTGTTCCAGTGCGCAGATCTTGCGCGTCGAGGCGCCGATGGCCTGGGTGACGATGGTGACGCTGCCTTCGGCGGCATCGAAATCGGAGATCGTGAGCGGAATGCGCTCACCGTGTGCGTCGGCCCGCACGATGACGAACTGCCCGGGCTGCGCCGAGTGGGCGACGCGCGGGGCGTGGATCTTCATCAGCCAGATGCCTTCTGCGAGGAGTCTTTTTTCGAGGATGGGATACATTATATATAAGTTTGTGTGTTACTCTTCGATGATTGCCGTCACGCGGACCCGCCGCATGGGGCGGATCGGGTCGTTGGTCACCACGATGAGGTGTTCGCTCAGCACGCCGTACTCCTGCTCCCCGGGGTTGAGCCGGACTTCGGCCCGGAACGAATCGCCGGGTGCGATCCGGAGTCCGGGAGCGAGCGTCGTGGCTACGTGCCCTTCGCTCTCGACGGCGCGGACGATCAGGTCGGCCGTTCCGGTATTCGAGAGCGTAAAGCTGAGTTTTCGGGTGCTTTCGCTCTGTTTTACAGGGCCGAATTTAAGGATATTTTCCGAATATTCGCTCCGGGGGCTCTTTTTTTCGCTGCCTGAGGGTTGCGGATCCACACCGATGCCGTGCGTGACGAGGGTCGTGCCGTTGCTGCGTCCGTTTACCACGACCTCCAGGGCGTCGCGCAGGGTGCCGTAACGGGGACGGTCTGCGGGAATGAGGTACGAGACGTTGATCGAGCCCCGTTCGCCCGGAGCGATCGTTGTCGGGGCCTGCGTGCGGAGCAGTCCGCTGGTTGTCAGCGGGCGGAGGAAGAGACGGATCGTGCGGGGCGAGTCATTCACATAGCCGAAGGTGCTCTGGACGCGCTGTCCGAGCCGGATATAGGCAAAGGCCTGGAGTGTTGTGGTCAGCCGCAGGCCGCCTCCGGCATCGACCGGATAGAGCTCCTCGATGCTTTTCGGACGCGGGGCGACGTTGCCTTGTACGGTGAGAGCGGCGATCTTCTTCCGCTCGCTGGAGTAGACCGTCAACTCTTTCGAAAAGATCCCCGGACGGTTCGTGGGGTCGTAGGTGACGGTGATCTCGGTCTTCTGGCCGGGGAGGATCGGGCGTTTCGAGAAGCGGGGCACCGTACAGCCGCAGGAGGTCACCACGTCGAGGATTACCAGGGGCTTGTCGCCGCGGTTTTCGCCCGTGAAGGTGTGGCTTACGGGACCGTCGACTTCCTGGATCTTCCCGAAATCCCAGTTCGGGGTTTCGAAAACCAGAACCCCCTGAGCTGGAGCGGTAAAACCGCATAAGGTAAAGATAATGAGCGTTATAATTTGCTTTGCGTTCATTGTTTCTGTGTGTTGTCCGTTTTGCAAAGATACTTTTTTTCGGAAAAAAATGCACGATTATTTTGCGGGAATGAAAAATTGCTATATATTTGCACTCCGAAACGGTTAAACAACCGAATCGAATGCCTGAATAGCTCAGTTGGTTAGAGCACATGACTGTTAATCATGGGGTCCTAGGTTCAAGTCCTTGTTCAGGCGCAGATGCGCGAGGGTTGCGTAAAGGTTCTTTCAAAACGCCTGCAAGGGGCGGCCGAAGAGAGAGGGGCAGGTCCGCAAGGATCGGTTTCTCGAAACGGAATACCGGAGAGCTCGCTGGATGAAGATCCGCGGCGCGATCCGTTGCACGGAAAAGGTTGTCACCGCTTATCGAAAGGTTGCCTTTGCAGTCCCAAGCCATTTTTTACGGGAGCTTAGCTCAGTTGGTTCAGAGCGTCTGCCTTACAAGCAGAGGGTCGGGGGTTCGACTCCCTCAGCTCCCACATCGATTTCAGCCACTTACAGCGATGCAAGCGGCTTTTTTTTTGACAATCGGGAGCATAGCTCAGGGGTTCAGAGCGCCTGCTTGACAAGCAGGAGGTCTGCAGTTCAAATCTGCATGTTCCCACAAGCCGACGGCGGTCTGCAAAACATGCAGACCGTTTTTTTGTGCCCCTCCCCTCGCCGGTCTTCGGAAATACGGAGGAGGACCTTCGGAGGCATTCCGCCCGGCAAAAAAAAGATTTGCGGAAAATGGAACGGGAATTTGCAGGTGTGATTTATTTGTACTATATTTGCACCCGCAAACCGAATCGGGGAGCTTAGCTCAGTTGGTTCAGAGCGTCTGCCTTACAAGCAGAGGGTCGGGGGTTCGACTCCCTCAGCTCCCACCAAATCGCCGCCTCAGCATGGGACGGCGATATTTTTTGCCCGATTCTTGCGGATACGGCTGCGGACTGCGGATCTCTTTGTGCGGATCCCGAGGACAACTCCCGTTGAAAAACACTATCTTTGCCGTATGAATCCCTGGAAAAAATACCTTTTGGCACTTTGTGCGCTTGGCTTGTCGCTGGCCGTGGTCCGTGCCCAGACGAGCGCCTATCCCGTCAGCGGACGGGTGATCGACCGCCTGAGCCGCCAGCCGATCCCCTATGCCGCGGTGGTGCTGGCCGGACAGGAGCGGACCGGCACCTCGACCGATTCGTTGGGCTGTTTCCGGCTCGAACGGGTGAAACCCGGCATCTGGCGCCTGACGGTCTCGTCGGTGGGTTACAAGAGTACGACGACCCCCGAGTACATGGTCTCGGCCGCCACGCCCTTCATCGAGGTCGAACTCGACGAGGACGCTACGCAGGTCGAAGCCGTGACGGTTCGTCCGACCCCCTTCCGCGTGACGACCGAGAGCCCCGTGAGCCTGAAGGTCATCGGCCTGCAGGAGATCGAGAAGAGTCCCGGCTCGAACCGCGACGTCTCGCGCATTGTGCGCTCCTATCCGGGCGTGGCCTTCTCACCCGTCGGTTACCGCAACGACCTGATCGTGCGCGGCGGCGGCCCCTCGGAGAACAAGTTCTACATGGACGGCATCGAGATCCCGAACATCAACCACTTCGCCACGCAGGGCGCCACGGGCGGTCCGGTGAGCATCGTGAATGCCGACCTCGTGCGGGAGATCAGTTTCTATACGGGAGCCTTCCCGGCCGATCGGGCCGGGGCGATGAGTTCGGTGCTGGATTTCCAGTTGCGCGACGGCAACCCCGAGCGTCAGACCTTCAAGGCGACGCTCGGCGCCTCGGAGGTGGGGTTGAGCGGCAGCGGGCATATCGGGCGGAAGACGACCTACCTCTTCTCGCTGCGGCAGTCCTACCTGCAACTGCTCTTCAAGATGCTGGGGCTCCCCTTCCTGCCGAACTACATCGACGGACAGGTGAAGATCAAGACGCGCCTTTCGGAGCGTGACGAACTGACGGTGCTGGGCCTGGCCGGGATCGACAACATGAAGCTCAACGTCGACGAGGAGGGTGAGGATGCCGAATACATGCTGAGCTACCTGCCGCGGATCCAGCAGGAGACCTTTACCGTCGGAGCCTCGTGGCGCCACTATGCCGGGCGGCATGTGCAGACCGTGACGTTGAGCCACAACTACCTGAACAACCGCAACTTGAAATATCGGAACAACGACTCCTCCAGCGAGGAGAATCTGAACCTGCGGCTGCGCTCCGTCGAGCAGAAGAGCACGCTGCGGGGCGAGAACCGCACCTATCTCAACAGCCGGTGGAGCGTGCGCGAAGGGGTTGAACTGACCTGGTCCAACTATACGAACCGCACACTGCAGCGTCTCTATATAAATAAGGAGCAGGTGCTTTCCGACTACGATACGCGGCTGGGGATCATCGGCTGGGGGCTCTTTGCTTCGGCCGAGTACGTCTCGCTCGACAAGCGGCTGAAGGCTTCGGCCGGGTTGCGTACCGACGGCTGCGACTTCTCGGGACGCATGGCCCGCTTCTGGGAGCAGCTCTCGCCCCGGGCCTCGATCTCCTACGCACTGAGCGATGCCTGGTCGGTGAGCGGCGCTGCCGGGCTCTACTACCAGCTCCCGCCCTACACGGCGCTGGGATTCCAGGAGGAGGGCCGGCTGGTCAACCGCTCGTTGGAGTACATGCACGTCGGGACCTTCAGTGCCGGATTCGACTGGCGCCACAGCGACCGCCTGATCGTAACGCTCGAAGGCTTCTACAAACGTTACGGCAACGTGCCCCTGTCGCTTGTCGACAACATCCCGCTCTCGTGCAAGGGCGACGATTACGGCACGGTGGGCAACGAGGCGCTGGTTTCGTCGGCGCAGGGTCGGGCCTACGGCGTGGAGGCGATGGCGCGGTGGCAGATCCCCGGACGGCTGAACGTCGTGGGGTCGGTGACGCTCTACCGCTCGGAGTATCGCAACAGCGCGTCGGCGCCGTGGATCGCCTCGGCGTGGGACAACCGCTTCGTGGTGAACCTCAGCGGAACCTACGACTTCCCGCGCAACTGGAGCTTCGGCGCCAAGCTGAGCGCCGTGGGCGGTGCACCCTATACGCCCTATGATTTGGACAAATCGTCGCTCGTGACGGCCTGGGATGCCCAGGGCCGCCCCTATTACGACTACACGCAGTACAATGCCGGGCGGTTGGATGCCTTCGCGCAGTTGGACGTGCGGCTGGACAAGGTCTTCTACTTCAAGCGCTGTATGCTGGGTTTCTATATCGACCTGCAGAACGTCACGGTGAGCAAGTACCGTTCGCCCGATGTCGTGATGTCGACGGGGGTGATCGACCCGGAGGATCCGCAGCGTTACGTGATGAAGACGATCGAGCAGGTGAGCGGCACGCTGCTGCCGACACTGGGCATTACGGTCGAGTTTTAGGCAGCCCGGGGCCCGGACCATACGAAAACAGCAGGGAATCTCGCGACTGCCTGCTGTCCCGGAGGTTGGCCCTCCTAAACTACTAACCCAAACTTAAATAAATGAAGAAACCTCACTGCGGTTGCTGACCCGCAGTTGACTCGGGAATGGGCAAAGAGCGTGCCAAACGAAAAGCCGCCGATGGATTTTATACCATCGGCGGCTTTTTCGGGGTGTGTTCGCGTCTGTTGGAGCTATTCCGGATGCTACCGGAAGACGCCCGTGTAGGTCGCGGGCGAGAGGGCGCGCAGCTCCTCCTTCACCTCCTCCGCGACGTTGAGCGTCTCGATGAACGCGGCGATCGCCTCGCGGGTGATGTGGGTGTTGGTGCGCGTCAGGGCCTTCAGTGCCTCGTAGGGTTTCGGGTATCCCTCGCGGCGCAGGATCGTCTGGATGCCCTCGGCCACCACGGCCCAGTTGTTCTCCAGGTCGCGTTCCAGTGCTTCGGGGTTGAGGATCACCTTCCCGAGCCCCTTCATCAGCGACTGCAGGGCGATCAGGGCGTGGGCCATCGGCACCCCGACGTTGCGCAGTACGGTCGAGTCCGTGAGGTCGCGCTGCAGACGCGAAACGGGGAGTTTCGACGCCAGGTGCTCGAAGACGGCGTTGGCGATGCCGAAGTTACCCTCGGCATTCTCGAAGTCGATCGGGTTGACCTTGTGGGGCATGGCGCTCGAACCGACCTCGCCGGCCTTGATGCGCTGCTTGAAGTACTCCATCGAGATATAGGTCCACATGTCGCGCGAAAGGTCGATCAGGATGGTGTCGATGCGCTTCATGGCGTCGAAGATGGCCGCCAGGTTGTCGTAGTGCTCGATCTGCGTCGTGTACTGCGAGCGGCAGAGTCCGAGGGTCTCGTTGACGAACCGGTTGGCGAAGGCTACCCAGTCGTAGCCGGGATAGGCCGCGTGGTGGGCGTTGAAGTTGCCCGTGGCGCCTCCGAACTTCGCCGGGACGGGGATGTCGTGGAGCATGACGAGCTGCTTTTCGAGCCGCTCGACGAATACCGAAAACTCCTTGCCGAGTGACGTGGGTGAGGCGGGTTGGCCGTGGGTGCGGGCCAGCATCGGCACCGAGCGCCACTCCTCGGCAAAGGCGGCGAGCTTGTCGCGCACCTCCTCGACGGCGGGGTAGTAGACCGCCGCAAGGGCCTCCTTGATCGAGAGCGGGATGGCCGTGTTGTTGATGTCCTGCGAGGTGAGCCCGAAGTGTACGAACTCCTTGTAGGCCTCCAGCCCCAGGGCGTCCATCTTCTCCTTGATGATGTACTCGACGGCCTTGACGTCGTGGTTCGTGACCGACTCGATCTCCTTCACGCGCTCGGCGTCGGAGGGGGTGAAGTCGGTGTAGAGGGCCCTCAGGTCGGCGAATTTCGAGCGATCGATCCCGGCGAGCTGCGGCAGCGGGAGTTCACACAGGGCGATGAAATATTCCACTTCGACCCGGATCCGGTAGCGGATCAGAGCCTGTTCCGAAAAATAATCGGCGAGTTTTTCCGTTTTGTTACGGTAGCGTCCGTCGACGGGCGAGATGGCTGTCAGAGGCGTTAACATATTTGGGATGAGATTTGTTTTCGAGCACCAAATTTACGACAATTAATTGAAATACGCATAAATTTCGCTACCTTTGCAAAGATATTCCACGTGCGGACAGCCCCCGGAGGTGCGGTATCGGCTGCGGCGCGGAGTTTGCAGTCGCTTCGGCGGGGCGGTTTGCGGTAAAAAACGGAATTCGTAGAAACGATGAATTTCTTGTTGTCGATCATAGACTCGTTGGTGGGCTTCGTGCAGCGCAATCCGCTCACGACGCTCGTCATCCTTTTTCTGGCGCTTTGCGCCCCGGCGCTGCTCAAGGGCATCGCCATTGTCATACTTTATATTCTGATGGGACTGATTCTGTTGGTAGTGGGACTGATGCTGCTTTTCCGCTGGCGGGTCTACAAGATGCGCAAGCAGATGGAGGAGCAGTTCGGCCGCGGGGGGTTCGATCCCCGGCAGGGCGGCTTCGGCTCGTCCTTCACGCATGAGGAGCCCCGGCGCGGGGGCCGCGAAGGCGAGGTGCGGGTCCACCGGACCTCCGACGCCCCCGAAAAGCGCGTTTCGAGCGACGTGGGCGACTATATCGATTTCGAAGAGGAGAAAAACTGATATGCTGCGGGTATTCGGGCTCATAGGACGCTATTTCATGTTGATGGGGAAGGTCTTTTCCCGTCCGGAGAAGGCCGCGATCTACCGTCGGCGGATCATCTATGAAATGGAGGCGCTGGGCATCAACTCGATCGGTCTGACGGCCATCATCTCGATCTTCATCGGGGCGGTAATCACCCTGCAGATGTCGATCAACCTCGATTCGCCCTTCATTCCGAAGTCGTTGATCGGCTACGCCACGCGCGAAACGATGATCCTGGAGTTTTCGTCGGCGGTCGTGGCGCTGATCCTGGCCGGAAAGGTCGGGTCGAGCATCGCCTCCGAGATCGGTACGATGCGCATCACCGAGCAGATCGACGCCCTCGAAATCATGGGGGTCAATTCGGCGTCGTATCTCATTCTCCCGAAGATCGTCGCCGCGATGCTCTTCTTCCCGTTCCTGACGATCCTCTCGATCCTGATCGGCGTGCTCGGCGGCTGGCTCATCGCCGCTGCGACGGGGATCATGATCCCTGCGGACTACGTCGACGGCCTGTTGATGGACTTCCGGCCCTATTCGATCACCTACACGTTGATCAAGACCGTCTTTTTCGCCTACATCATCACCTCGATCTCGGCCTTCTTCGGCTACAATGCCCGAGGCAATTCGCTTGAAGTGGGTGTTGCCTCGACGCGCGCCGTGGTGGTGAGCTGCGTGGTGATCCTGCTGTTCGACCTGATTCTGACCCAAGTGCTGCTGATATGATACGAGCCGAACATATCGTCAAGTCGTTCGACGGGCGCGTGGTGCTCGACGACATCTCGGTGGCGTTCGAGACCGGGAAGACAAACCTCATCATCGGACGCAGCGGTTCGGGCAAAACCGTGCTGCTGAAGACCCTCGTGGGACTGCACGAACCCGATTCGGGCGACGTGTGGTACGACAACGTGAACTTTTCGCGGCTGGGCTTCCGCGAGCGCAAGAGCATCCGCAAGGATATCGGCATGATCTTCCAGGGCGGGGCGCTGCTCGACTCGTCGACCGTCGAGGAGAACGTCAAGCTGCCGTTGGACCTCTTCACGACGCAGAGCGAACGCGAAAAACTCGAACGGGTGAACTTCTGCCTGCGCCGCGTGCGGCTCGAAAATGCCAACCGGCTCTATCCCGCGGAGTTGTCGGGGGGCATGATCAAGCGGGTGGCCATCGCGCGGGCCATTGTGATGAATCCGCGCTACCTGTTCTGCGACGAGCCCAACTCGGGCCTCGACCCGCAGACCTCGATCGTCATCGACAACCTGATCCACGAGATCACCCACGAGTACGGCATGACGACGATCATCAACACGCACGACATGAACTCCGTGATGGAAATTGGCGAGAAGATCGTCTATATCCACGAAGGCCGCAAGTGGTGGGAGGGCACCAAGGAGGAGATCCTCCATGCGGAGAACCGCGAACTGAACGATTTCGTCTTCGCCTCGGCGATGGCCAAGCGGGCGAAATTGGCCGCGCGTTAGCCGTTGCGGTCCGGATTTTGGAGGGGCGTGTCGGGTTGCGGAAGGCGTTGGACGCCGGGTTCGTAAAAAAATTAAATTTTTATTTGCGTATAATATTTAAAGTATGTACTTTTGCGCTGTGAAAAAAATAACGCAAGGTTTTATTAACAAATAATTCAAAACATTATGGCAACTATCAAAATCGGTATCAACGGCTTCGGTCGTATCGGCCGTATGGTTTTCCGTGCTGCCTGCACGCAGACTGACAAGTATGAGATCGTAGGTATCAACGACCTCTGCCCGGTAGATTACCTGGCATACATGCTGAAGTACGATACGATGCACGGCCAGTTCAAGGGCGAGATCGACTACAACGTCGAGAAGAGCCAGTTGATCGTCAACGGCCACGCTATCCGCGTCACCGCTGAGAAGGATCCCGCAAACCTGAAGTGGAACGAGGTTGGTGCCGAGTACGTTGTTGAATCGACGGGTCTGTTCCTGACGGAAGAGAAGGCTCAGGCTCACCTGGCTGCCGGTGCCAAGTACGTGGTTATGTCGGCCCCCTCGAAGGACGCTACGCCGATGTTCGTATGCGGTGTGAACACCGATACCTACGCTGGCCAGAAGATCGTTTCGAACGCATCGTGCACCACGAACTGCCTCGCCCCGATCGCCAAGGTCCTGAACGACAAGTTCGGTATCACGGACGGTCTGATGACGACGGTTCACTCGACCACCGCAACGCAGAAGACCGTAGACGGTCCCTCGATGAAGGACTGGCGTGGCGGTCGTGCCGCTTCGGGCAACATCATCCCCTCGTCGACGGGTGCTGCCAAGGCTGTAGGTAAGGTGATCCCCTCGCTGAACGGCAAGCTGACGGGTATGTCGATGCGTGTTCCGACCCTCGACGTATCGGTTGTCGACCTGACGGTCAACCTGGCAAAACCGGCCAAGTACGATGAGATCTGCGCTGCCATGAAGGAGGCTTCGGAAGGCGAGCTGAAGGGTGTGCTGGGCTACACCGAGGAGGCTGTCGTATCGTCGGACTTCCTGGGCGATCCCCGTACGTCGATCTTCGACAAGGCTGCCGGTATCGCACTGACCGACACCTTCGTAAAGGTCGTTGCCTGGTACGACAACGAGTGGGGTTACTCGAACAAGGTGCTCGACCTCATCTCGGTAATGAAGGCTTACAACAAGTAATCGAACCTTCGGTTTAAGAAAAGGGAACGCTCCACGCGGGGCGTTCCTTTTTTTGTGTGCCTCGGAAGGCTGTGCGGAGCTTTGTGGCGACAGTCCCGCCGCCCCCCCCCTCCAAAAAAAAGATCCTCTCTGCGGAGAGGGTCTGTCTGGTCTCTGGAAAACGGGGCCGGAGGCGGCGTGCCAGCCGTACCGGAAAACTTCGGATCGGCCTGTTCCGGCCTATTGGCCGGCTCCGACCTTCAACTCGATCGAAGCCCCCGACCACTGGTTGATGGCACGCTTTTCGGAACGCAGGAGCTTCCCGCCCCGGGAGATGCGAATTTCGGCTTCGAAGGGACGGGTGGAGTCGATGTCGTTGCCGGCGGGCAGCGTGTGGGGGATGATGTAGACGTAGAGCACCAGGTGATGACACGGAGGCGTGGTCAGGACGACGCTCCGGGCCGCAGGGATGTCGGTCGGACGCTCGGTGAGGTTCGAACCCACGTCGGCCACATCCGACGCCGCCGAGGCGAATCCGATCCGGTTGTCGTCAATATCGAAACAACCGCACATCAGGTCCGCATTGTAACGCCACCACTCGTCGTAGCGGCTTTTCACCTCGATTTTGAATCCTTGTTCCTCCATCATGGCGGCAAAGATAGCGCAAGTCGCGTGCAAAAGCAAATTTTTCACGGCCCCGGGCGTCTCTTCGGAGCCTGCGGACCGGGCGTTCGGGTGTTAAAACTCGTGGTTTTCTTTGCAAATGTCTTATTTTTTCGTAACTTTGCGCACTAAATGTGTTCAAATGGAGGAAACACAGCGATATTCGATTGTCTTCAAGGGACTGAAAAACGGTCACCACGAATTCCGGTTCGAGGTGGACGAGTCGTTGTTCGAGGCTTTCGAGAACTCGGAAATCAAGGACGGCGCGTGCGAGGTGCAGGTCGACCTGAATCGGGAAGAGTCGCAACTCGTTCTCGATGTCTCGATTTCGGGGCATGTCGTCGTGGCGTGTGACCGCTGTCTGGAGGATTGCCGCATTCCCGTCGATTTCGAGGGGCGTCTGCTGGTGAAATTCTCCGATGAGGTGCGCGAATACGACGGCGAGGTGCTGTGGCTTCTGCCGGGCGAGGAGCAGGTGGACCTTGCGCAGTACATCTACGAGAGTATCGTGCTGTCGCTTCCGTACCAGCGGGTGCATCCCGAAGGGGAGTGCAACCCCGAGATGCTGAAACGCTTCCGGATCGTCTCGGATAGCGAATTCTCGGCCATCGAGGAGCGTGCCGCCTCCCGCGAACACAACGAAGGCGAGTGGGCCAAACTGGCCGCCCTGCGCGAGCAGATGATAGCCGAGGCCCCGCAGGCCGCCGATACGGAGGAGCCGCACGACGGATCCGAATCGGGAAAAGGTAAGAATTGATGGTAAAAGTCGAACTTATAAAATTAGAGTTGTAAAATGGCACATCCTAAACACAAAATCTCGTCGACGCGACGCGACAAGCGCAGAACTCACTACAAGGCTGTCGTTCCTACGGTTGTAACCTGCTCGAACTGCGGGGCTTCGGTTCTCTACCACCGTGTATGCCCGGAGTGCGGTTACTATCGCGGCAAGCTCGCCATCGAGAAGAAGGCTGCCGAATAAATTCGGTGTGTAAAGAGTGCGTCCCTTTATCGGGGGAGGCCTCTTTTTCAGTTCATGAAGGGCCCGATTCGCGGGGATTCCCTGCGGAGTCCGGAACGGTCGGGTTCGAAGTTTCAACCAATTCTATGCGTATGATAAAGATTGGTGTAGACGCCATGGGCGGCGATTACGCGCCCGAAGCGGCCGTCAAGGGCGCCGTGATGGCACTCGATGCGATCGGTTCGGAGAGCCGGATCGTATTGTTCGGTGACGAGCAGAAAATCAAGTCCGTACTCGCCTCGGAAGGGTGCCCTGCCGAGCGGTTCACCATCGTTCCCACGAGCGAAGTGATCGAGATGGGCGACCATCCGGCCAAAGCTTTTCAGGCCAAGAGCAATTCGAGCATCACGGTAGGATTCGGCTACCTGGCCAAAGGGGCCGTCGACGGCTTCGCAAGCGCCGGGTCGACGGGAGCCATGATGGTCGGATCGATGTATGCCGTAAAGCCGATCGAGGGCGTTATCCGTCCCACGATCTCGTCGATCGTTCCTACGGTGACGGGACGTCCGGCGTTGCTGCTCGACGTGGGTCTCAACGTGGATTGCAAACCCGAAGTGCTGGCCCAGTACGGTCTGATCGGTTCGATCTATGCCGAATCGGTGCTGGGCATCGAGAAGCCCCGTGTCGCCGTGCTGAACATCGGCGAGGAGGAGACCAAGGGGAATGCGCAGGCCAAGGCCGTTTACGAATTGCTGAAGGCCGACGAGCGGATCCACTTTGTCGGCAATGTCGAGGGCTCGCACATCTTCTCGGGGAAGGTTGCCGATGTGATCGTTTGCGACGGTTTCGTGGGCAATACGGTCCTGAAGATGGCCGAGGGGCTCTACCGGATCAATCTGGCGCTGGGAGGCCGCAACGCCTTCTGGGACGCCATGAATTACGAGAACGTGGGCGGTACGCCCGTACTGGGAGTCAACGCTCCGGTGATCATCGGGCACGGCTGTTCGTCGCCGAAGGCCATCAAGAGCATGATCCTTTCGACCGAACAGGTCATCAAGGCCAATCTGACGGCGAAACTGCAACAAGCGTTCAAAAATTAAAGTTCATCAGTAAGCAAAATCAAGTTTAATGGGTAAGATAACAGCAGCGATTACGGGCGTAGGGCAATACCTCCCCGATTATATCCTGACCAACGACGAGTTGAGCCGGATGGTCGACACGAACGACGAATGGATCATGTCGCACACCGGCATCAAGACGCGTCATATCCTCAAGGGCGAAGGCATCGGTACCTCCTACATGGGAGCGCGTGCCGTCATGAACCTGCTCGACAAGACGGGTGTGGACCCGATGTCGATCGACGTGGTGATCTGCGCCACGGTGACCCCCGACATGTTCTTCCCCTCGACGGGTAACCTGATTGCCGACCAGGCGGGTTGCAAGAACGCCTTCGCCTACGACGTTTCGGCAGCCTGCAGCGGCTTCCTTTTCGCCCTGACGACGGGTGCGAAGTTCATCGAGGCCGGTACGAGCAAACGCGTCATTGTCGTAGGTGCCGACAAGATGTCGTCGATTGTCGACTATACGGACCGTTCGACCTGCCCGCTCTTCGGCGATGCGGCAGCCGCCGTGCTGCTGGAGCCGAACACCGAGGGTTACGGTCTGATCGATTCGATCCTTCGTTCGGACGGCTCGGGTGAGTTGCAGCTCTACATGAAGGCCGGCGGTTCGCGCTACCCGGCTTCGATCGAGACGGTGCAGAACAACTGGCACACGATCATGTGGGACGGACATGCGGTCTTCAAGGCTGCGGTTTCGAAGATGTCGGACGTCTCGGTGGAGATGATGGAGCGCCATCACCTGACGGGTGAGGATATCCGCTTCCTGGTTCCCCACCAGGCCAACCTGCGTATCATCGACGCGACGGCTCGCCGGATGGGCATTACCCAGGACAAGTGCATGATCAACATCGACCGCAACGGTAATACGACGGCGGCCACGATCCCGACCTGCCTCTACGACTACGAGAAGGAGCTCCGCAAGGGGGATAACCTGATTCTCTCGGCCTTCGGCGGTGGATACACCTGGGGTGCCATCTACGTGAAGTGGGCCTACGACGGCTCGAAGGCATAGTTCCGAGACTGAGGGGGGGGGAAAGTGACAAGGTGATTCCTGCAAGGAGCCCGGTCGCGGGCCTGCCCTGAGAGGGGGAGGGAGTGACAAGGTGATTCCTGCAAGGAGTCCGGCCGCATTTCCTGTCCGAAAATTGAGCGATGCGCTCCGAAAGGGGTGCATCGCTTTTTTGGTGCATGAAACGTGTGTGGACGGCGGAAATTTCGTATCTTTGATTGGTGACTGAACCGCTTGTCGAACGGCGGTGTGAAACCGGACGAAGCCGGAAATGGATTGTATGAACGGGACGATGAACAGCGTAGTGATCCGTCCGCTTCGGGCGGAGGAGACCCCGTTGCTGGCGGATTTTCTCTACGAGGCGATCTGGCAGCCGGACCCTGTGCGACGGGTGCCGCGGGAGGTGCTCCGCGCGCCGGAACTCCGCATTTACGTCGAAGGGTTCGGCTCGCGTGAAACGGACTGCGGTCTGGTGGCTGAGGCCGACGGGCGGGTGGTCGGTGCGGCGTGGAGCCGCTGCCTGCAGGGATTCGGCTGGACCGGGGAGGCGATTCCCGAACTGGCCGTGGCCCTTTACCCGGACTTCCGCGGGCAGGGGATCGGCACGCGACTGATGCAGGCGCTGCTGGCTGAACTGCGCAGCCGGGGCTTTGCGGCGGTGTCGCTCTCCGTACAGCAGGCCAACCCGGCGGGGAGACTCTACCGCCGCCTCGGGTTTCGGATAGTCGGGGAACACGCCGAAGAGTGGGTCATGCGTTGCGAACTGCGATAGGAACGGCGCGTTTCAGTTTCCTTTCGGATTCGGGGGCGACCTTTGAGCCCGGAGCCGCTCCGGAATTCGGAGCGGAGCGGTTGAAAAATCGGATTATTATGAAACTGTTGATTGTCGAAGACGAACCCTCCCTGCGGGAGATTATGGTGCAGACGCTTGTGCGGGAGCAGTACGTCGTGGAGCAGGCTGCGGATTACGCCTCGGCGTCGGACAAACTCGCGGCCTACGACTACGACTGCATCCTGCTGGACATCATGCTGCCCGACGGCAGCGGCCTGCGGCTGCTCGAAGAGTTGAAGCGCCGCCGCAACCGGGCCGGGGTGATCATCATCTCGGCGCGCGATTCGCTGGACGACAAGATCGAGGGGCTGGAGCTGGGTGCCGACGACTACCTTCCGAAGCCGTTCCACCTGGCGGAGCTGAGTGCGCGGATCCGGAGCGTGCTGCGCCGCCACCAGCGCGACGGTTACGAAAGTCTCGATGCGGGGAACGTGCGCCTGTGGCCCGACAGCCGAAGGGTCGAGGTGGCGGGGCACCCGTTGGAACTGCTGCGCAAGGAGTACGACATCCTGCACTACTTCATGACGCGCCCGAACCATACGGTCGACAAGGCGGCGCTGGCCGAAGGGGTCTGGGGCGACCATATCGACCAGGTGGACAACTTCGATTTCGTCTATGCACAGATGAAGAACCTGCGGCGCAAGCTCCACGATGCGGGCGCCGACATCGAGATCCGTGCCGTCTATGGGTTCGGATATAAACTGGTCCGGCCGTGAAACTCGTTTACCGTATCCTGTTGCACCTTTCGTGGGTGTTATCGCTGCTGCTGGCGGGGTGGGCGGCGTTGTTCTACTTTGCGATGATCGACGAGATCAACGACGAAACGGACGATGCGCTCGAAGCGCGTGCCGAGGTGATTGTCAAGCGGGTGTTGGCGGGTCGTCAGCTCTCCGATTCGGAGTCGGACGGCAACAGCGGCTATTTTCTTCATCGGTTGCCGGTCGGTTCGGCGTCTCCACGCCCCCGGGAGACCTACACCGACGAGGAGATCTTCATCCCCGAGCGCGATGACCGCGAACCGGCCCGGGTGTTGCGCAAAACCTTCCGGGATGCCGACGGGCAATGGTATGAACTGACGGTGATGTCGCCGAGCATCGAGAAGGAGGATCTCCGCGAGGCGATCCTGTATGGCATGGTCTTCCTCTATCTTTTTTTGCTGCTGCTGGTGCTGCTGGTGACCGTCGTGGTGCTTCACCGCACGATGCGGCCGTTGTATGCGTTGCTGCGGTGGCTGGATGCTTATAGGGTCGGGGGTCAGAATCCGCCACTGGCGGTCGAGACCTCGGTGACGGAGTTCCGGCGGCTCAACGAGGCGGCCGAACGCTATGCCGCGCGTGCCGAATCGTCGTTCGAGCGGCAGAAGCAGTTCATCGGCAACGCCTCGCACGAGATGCAGACGCCGCTGGCGGTCTGCCGCAACCGACTGGAGATGTTGGTGGACGACCCCCGCGGACTGACCGGGGAGCAGTTGGGCGAGATTGCCAAGGTACAGCGCACGCTGGACCACCTGGTGCGGCTGAACCGCTCGCTGCTGCTGCTGTCGAAGATCGACAACGGACAGTTCCCCGAGACCGAAGCGGTGGACCTGACCTCCCTGATTCGCCGCACGGCCGAGGATCTGGCCGAAATCTATGCCTACCGCAACATCCGGCTCGAACTGGAGGAGGCGCCGCTGACGGTCCGCATGAACCCTTCGCTGGCGGGGAGCCTGGTCGGAAACCTCGTCAAGAACGCCTTCGTGCACGGGGCCGGGGGCGGGTGTGTGCACATCCGGATGGCGGCGCGGCGCTTCGAGATCGACAACGACGCCTCGGACGGGCCGCTGGATGCCGCGCATATCTTCGACCGCTTCTACCAGGGCTCGAAGAAGGAGGGTTCCACGGGGTTGGGACTCGCCATTGCGGATGCCGTGTGCCGTCTCTACGGGCTGCGGATCAGCTATGCCTTCCGGGACGGCCGCCATGTTTTTACGGTGGATTTTCCGGAATAATTCCCATTTCCGCCTCTTTTTTCAGATTCGTTTCAGTTTCGGGCCGCACCTTTGCAGTACGAAATTCAGTAAAACCGATAAAAACGTACGATTATGAAACGACTTACGATTCTTTTGGCTTCGCTCTTCGCCGCGCTCTCGATCCTTCCGGCCGCTGCGGGCAACGACCGCATCATCACCGTCGGGGAGCTTCCGGCTGCCGCGCAGCAATTCATCACGACCCATTTCAAGGGGGTGGAGGTCTCCTATGCAAAGGTCGACGAGGATTGGTTCGACAAGGAGTACAAGGTGGTCTTCGTCAACGGTTCGAAGGTCGAGTTCCTGAAGAACGGCGACTGGAAGGAGGTCGACTGCAAATATGGCGAGGTCCCGGCAGCGATTGTTCCGAAACCGATCCAGGATTGTGTGGCGAGCCGTTTTGCCGGGCGGAAGGTCGTCGGCATCGAGCAGGATCGCCGGGGCTATGACGTGGCGCTCGACAACGGTCTCGACCTGGAGTTCGACCGGGATTTCCGGCTGGTTGACGTCGACGACTGATCCCGCTTCGGGCCGCCTTCCGGCTCGGAACCTGTCTGCGGCATTGTGTGGCGGCATTCGGACTGCGGTCCGGGTGCCGTCCATATTTTCCGGTTATCTGGGTATAAAATAATATGATCGAAGTTTTTGTACAAATAACGGAAAACTATTGTATATTTGTCTCAGCAAACAACAAACAAAACAATACCAATCTAAAAATTTACCGCTATGTTGAGTGAAAAATTGCATGAGGCGCTGAATGCGCAGATCAATGCCGAGTTGTGGTCGGCTTATCTTTATCTTTCGATGTCGATGGATGCCGAGGCCAAGGGGCTCAAGGGGGTTGCGAACTGGTTCTACGTGCAGTTCCAGGAGGAGCAGGATCACGCCCGCATCCTGATGAACTACATCCTTTCGCGTGACGGGAAGGTTTCGCTGCGGCCGATCGAGGAGGTCCGCACCGAATGGGTTTCGCCGCTGGAGATGTTCCGGGATACGCTGGCACACGAGAAGGAGGTGACGGCGATGATCAACAACCTGGCCTCGATTGCCGCCGAGGACAAGGATTTCGCTTCGTCGAACATGCTTGTCTGGTTCGTTGACGAGCAGGTCGAGGAGGAGGAGTCGGCCCGCGAAATGATCTCGGCGTGCGAGGCTGTCGACGGCAACAAGTTCGGACTCTACATGCTCGACAAGGAGCTGGCCGCCCGGACCTATACGCAGGCTGCGCCGCTGGCTTCGACGAATGCCTGATCCTTCGCCCGATCCGAAACAGAAAGTTTTTTGTCATGGTAGTGTGCGTCCGGTTCCCGACTTCGGGGCCGGACCTTTTTTTGTCCGGCGGCAAGGGGGCTGAAGGCGGTCACCCGGGATTATTCCGGGAGCAGATCCCTGCGCAGGCGTACCATGTGCCGGCATTCGACCCCGTTTTCGAAGATCGGGGCCGGGTAGTGCTTGCGGAAGTAGTCGACGTCAACGCCGCAGCGGACGAACCCGCACCGTTCGTAGAGGGCGATCTGTCCGGTGCCGGAGTCTCCGGTTCCGATTTCGAGGATCCGGAATCCCGCCTCGCGGGCGGTGCGGATGGCGTGTTGCAGCAGGGAGGTTCCGACCCCCTGCCGCTGGCGGTCGGGAGTCACGGCGATGTTTACGACTTCGGCCGTGAAGGGACGTGTGTGCAGCAGGAGATACTGCCCGATGATTTGGTCACCCTCGAAGACCGCATAGCAACGGCTGCGCGGCAGGTAGTCGTTGACGGAGGCTTCGGATTCGTCGGCCAGCAGGAGCAACGCGCGGGACGGGGTGTCGGTCTGTCGGATTTCCATGTCAGAAGAGGGACAGGGCGCCTTCGAACGACGCCAGAATGACGATATAACGCAGGGTCTTGCCCGTGAGCATCGAGCCGGCCGTAATCCAGACGTTGCTGCGCATCAACCCCAGGACGACGGCAATCGCTTCGCCGATCGTGGGCAGGAAGGCGAAGAAGGCCATCATCGCGCCGCGTCCGGAGAGGAACTTCCGGGCGCGGGCGAGTTGGCGGGTGGAGACGCCGAGGCGGGTGATCCACTCGGTTCGCCCGAGGCTTCCGATCCAGTAGCAGGTCATGCCGCCGAGGGTGTTGCCGAGAGCCGCGGCGGCCACGCACCCTACGGGATCGAGCCCCATGCGGACCAGAACGACCATCACGGCTTCGGAACTGAACGGCAGAATACTCCCGGCAATGAATGCCGAGAGAAAGAGGCCCCAGTAGCCCCAGTCGATAAGGAATTCGGTAATCGCTTCCATGCTGGAATTTTTCGGAAAAGCTCGGACTTTGCACGGCAAAGATAGCAAAAGTCGGGAGGACCGCCAAATGAAACGGGTTTTCATGAGGGCTGTACCGAACTGCTCCATCTTCGGCAATGCCAAGGCTCCGGGACAGCGGGCGCCGCGGCAAATGCAAACGGACCTTTCGAGGTGACGGACCGAATGACGGCTGCCCGGCGGCAGACCTTGCAGGCTTGTTGATTACAGATCGTTCAGAATCAGCGAATTCGCATTGTCGACCAGCACACTGTCCAGCGATGCGAGGTAGATTTGCGTCGTGGCCTCCGAATCGTGCCCCATGCCTTCGCTGATGACCGAAACCGGGATGTTCTTGTTCTTTGCGGCACTCGCCCACGAGTGGCGGGCGCAGTAGAGCGTGAGGGCGGGCTGAATCCCCGCCATGCGGGCGATCTTTTTCAGGTGGCGGTTGATCCGCAGCAGGATCGTCCTGTATCCCGTGGGGGTGTCGTCGCGCGAAGCGTCCAGAATCGGGAGCAGATGCGGCTCGGAGCGCTCCGTCGGATGGGCGTCCACGATCTCCTGCATACATTTTTCCCACTTGATGAAGAGCTGCTGTCCGGTTTTCCGGCGGCGGTACGAGAGCGTCCCCTCTCTCAGATCGCTCTTTTTCAGGTGGGCCATGTCGATGAACGACATCCCCCGTGTGTAAAAACTGAAAAGAAACAGGTCCCGGGCAAACTGCAGGTGGGGCTGGCTGGCAAGATCCAGCGTTTTGATGCGCTTGATGGACGCAAGGGGCAGGGCCCGTTTGGCCGTTTTGTCGATTCCCGTATAGACGTGCTTGAACGGATTCCGCTGCACCGTGAGGTTTTGCTCCACGGCCCGGTTGTATACGGCCCGCAGGATGCGCAGGTAGAAGGAGCTCGAATTCCTCACAACCCCTTTGTTGTGCAGGTAGGCTTCATACATCTCCATCATTTCGGAGTCCATCTCGTCGAACCGGAGATCCTTGCCGTATCGGAAGTGCATGAAGCTGCGGAGTGTGGCCAGATAGGTTTCCGCGGTTCGGGCCTTTCCCATCTGTTTCAACCGGGCGATGAGCTGTTGCATGAAGCTGAAGAGCGTCTGCTTCCCATCGTTGTCTCGGAATGCGCAGACGATATCGTCGGCCGTGTATCCCTCTTTCCGGGCATTCAGTCGATGGATGAGTTTTTCCAGGCGTTTCAGATCCCAGTCGACCTGTTTGTGCAGGGTGAGGAGGTGATTGTGCCGGGCTCCCGAAGGGCTTGCCAGCGAATGCGTTTCGGAGAGCCACTCATCCTTGAAAATGCGGTAATCGGTCCGGAGCAGCCGGGTAACCCGATTCTGAATGACCTGATAATAGATGCGCCCCTCCTTGCCGTCGACGGTGGACGGCCGGAATTTCACTTTTACACTTGCCATACTCGTTCATGATTTAACCAGAACAAAATTATAGCAAATCCGCATCGCCCGCTTGCAACCCGGGCCGCGAACCCTCCCCGAAAATCCGGGCAACAAAAAAAGCGGCAAAGTCGATTTGCCGCTTTTGGAGACTCCCGGGAGGGGAGATCGGACCGTTCTATTTCAGCCCTTTCAGACACTCGGAGACATTCTTCTCGATCCGGTTCAGAATGGCCCGGGTGTCGGAAGCCTCGGCCTTGACGAACTTCTCGCCGGTGATCTTTTCGTAGAGTTCGATGTATCGGTCGGTGATTCCGGTGACGATCTCCGGGGTCATTTCGGGCACCTGCTGTCCCTGTTGTCCCTGGAATCCGTTGGCCATGAGCCATTCGCGGACGAACTCCTTGGAGAGCTGCTTTTGGCGCTCCCCTTTGGCGAGCCGCTCCTCATACCCTTCGGCATAGAAATAGCGTGACGAGTCGGGCGTGTGGATCTCGTCCATGAGGTAGATGACGCCGTCCTTTTTGCCGAATTCGTATTTCGTATCCACGAGGATCAGTCCCATCTTTGCCGCGATTTCACTGCCGCGCTGATAGATGGCCCGGGTGTATTTTTCGAGCTGCTCGTACTCTTCGCGGCTGACCAGTCCCGATGCGATGATCTGCTCTTTCGAGATATCCTCGTCGTGGCCTTCGGCCGCTTTCGAGGTCGGGGTGATGATCGGTTCGGGGAATTTCTGGTTTTCCACCATACCTTCGGGCATCGGCACGCCGCAGATCTCTCTCTTTCCGGCCTTGTACTCTCTCCAGGCGTGTCCCGAGAGGTATCCGCGGATGACCATCTCCACTTTGAAGGGTTCGCATTTCCGTCCTACCGTGACCATCGGGTCCGGGGTTGCGAGTTTCCAGTTCGGGAGGATGTCGGCCGTAGCGTCGAGGAATTTGGCCGCGATCTGGTTCAGCACCTGCCCTTTGTAGGGGATTCCCTCGGGCAGCACGACATCGAAGGCGGAGATGCGGTCGGTGACGACCATGACGAGATATTGGTCGTTGATGTCGTATACGTCGCGGACTTTTCCGGTATACTTGCTTTTTTGCCCTTCGAAAGCGAAGTCGGTTTTTGTGATAGCGTTCATGGTGTTTGCAGGTTTTTCGATTGCAAAGATAGTGCTTTTGCGCAAAAAAGAGATTTCCGAGGCGAGAATATCTTGGATTTCGGAGATGGGCAAGGCCTGGGTGCGCGTTGTTTTTGTCGGGGTTCGTTGTCCGGCCGATTTCGCGGCCCCCCCCCTTGCGAAAAGAGCGCCCCGAATCCGGGGCGCTCCTGCTTTTTACCGATCATGCCGCAACGGGCATCGTCGGAATCAGTCTACATATTCGATTTTGGTCGAAGAATCCTTGTCTACCGAGACGACACCTTCCTGTGAACGGCGCATCTTAATCACTACTCCGTAGCGGTAGTTACGGGTTTTCAAGGTCTTTAATGCCGGGCAATCCGAGACGTCGATCGTCTTCAACTGCGAATTGGAGGAGACGTCGAGCGTCTGCAGTTTTGTCGACGATACCTTGAACTGCGAGGAGTAAATCGTCGGATATTGATTGTACATCAGTTTGCTGCTCAGATTTAACGAGGTGATGTTCACATCGCCAAGAATCAATTCCTCCAGCGGATTATAGTCCATCACAACCATCATCAGGTTCGGGTTCCCGCTTAGATCGAGCCGCTTGATCTTGTTGTTGTTGCAGAAGAGCATCTCCAGGTTTTCGAAAGCCTCGATACCCGTCAGGTCCTCGAGTACATTGACCGGCAGGAAGTCGAACATCGTCGCTGCGATGCCCTTCTCCGTCAGTTCGCACATCTCGGCCGAGGCGTCCAGAATGAGCCCCTCGCTGTAGAGAGCATCGCGGAAATTGGCATCCGGAATCGACACGAGCTGGGCGTTGGGATTGCGCTGGCTGATGAAGAGCGACGTTTCGACATCCCCGTCGGTCTGTCGGACGGTGATCGTAACGTTGCGCGACGACTTGCTGGCTGCCACATCGAAGGTCAGCGTCCTGGATTCCAGGGCCCGGGTTGCCGGATTCTCGACGAGCGTCACCCAATCACACGTTTCGGGGATCTCGATCGTATAGGGAACATTGGCCAGTACCTCGACCTCGATGCGATGCGCTTCGATATCCTGGAACTCGAACCGGTCCGGAGTGAGGCGGATGCCGACGTTCTGCTCCTGGGTCACGGAGACCGTTACGGGTTGCATACCGTCGGCTTCGAAGATGATGTTTGCCTCACGCGGGGCGTAGGTGTCGTTGGCCGGCACCTCGAAATAGAACCAATCTTCCGAAACACTGCGCGTCTGTTCGGTGTTGTGATCCACCAGCCAGGGCTCCTCGCTTTCAGACTCGATGCGATAGGTATAGTCGAGATTCGACGAGACGACCAGCGTAACGCCGCCGCCCTCGGGCCCGACTACGAAGTCGCGCTTCGAACCCGCGTCGAACAGATTGCACTGCTGCTGGCTGACCACCAGATCGACCGTGCGGCTGCCGCAGATGAAGGTGAAGGTCTCGCTGCGCGTGTCGTATTCGGTGTTGGCATCGGCCGTGAAGGTGACTACCGCCCCGTCCTGTCCCCGCTCAGCCGAGGGGTGACACCAGGTTTTACGGCCCGCCAGCCGCCATTCGCCCTCCGAGGAGACCGTTACGTTGAACGATTCGCCGGCGGCGGCAAAGGTCAACGACGTATGATCGATTTCCACCCGACCGCCGTTATCGTTGACGCCTTCGGTGTCATCGTTTCCGCAGGCGGTGGCAAGGAGTGCCGCGGTCAGGAAAAATATCCATTTTTTCATTGTGATTCACAGTTTTAGGTCATTATTCCCAGTCTTTGGTGAAGAGCTTTCCGGTGAAGAGAATCTCGTCGTCGTAGAGCTCTTTGGCCATCATGCCGAACATCTCCGTATAGTCGTAGGGCCGCATGTTGTAGAGCAGATTGACTCCGTAGCCTTCGTTTCGGAGCTGCCTCATACGCAGGTCGCTCGGAATCTGGTTCGACGAACCGCTTGTGATCGAGATGTCATACGGGAAAGGTCCCCACTGGCGCTTCTCCATGCCGAGGAAATCCTCCCAGCCGTCGAGCAGCGTATTTCCGTACATCGAGTAGTAGGAGTAATCGATGAAATCACCGGGAGTCATTCCGCCGATTCGCTCGCTGAAATCCATGTAACGTCCGATATGATATACCGTCAGCAGTTTGTCGGGCATGGCGCGTTTTACCTCGTAGCACAGCCGGGCGTAGTTGGCTGCGGAGGGTTCTTCGATTCCCTCGGGAGCGGTCCAGTTCGAGTCCTCGTAGTAGCTTGCATACTCGTCGTCGAAATCGACACCGTCGAGACCGTATGCATCGACCACGCTGCGCAGTTGGGCTGCGAAATCAGCCGCCTGGACCGCCGAGAGGTTGGCCGGCCCCACGTCGGTGTGATTGCCCAGAATCGACAGGCAGACCTTGATGCCGAGCCGTTGCAGCGGAGCGATGTATTTGTCGCGGTTTTCGAGGACGTAGGCCACATTCTCGTTCAGGTGGATATAGGCGCGTTTGGTCACGGCATCGTAATTGATGTTTGCGGCAAAGATGTTCACGATGTCGACGATCGGTTTCCCGCTCTGCTTGAGCGTGTATTGAGCGGCATTGAGCGGCGAGCAGTCGTTGACCTCGACGTAGACGATCGTCCGTATGCCGCTCTCCTTGGCGCCGTCGGGACGTGTCCCGGCGTTGCGCACGACGAGCAGATGCCAGTCGGCTCCTTCATCCATCGCAACCCCTTCGGTCTGTACGCTCGCGCGCAGCGGTACGGCATACTCCACGGCGGGATCGATCCGCTCATCCGTGCGGAGCGTTACCGCCATCGGATGAGGCCGCTTTCCGGGCGCGACGACCAGTAACCCTTCGTCCTCGATGGTGAGCAACTCCTCGGGGAAGAGCTCGTAATCGGTACCCTGCGCTTCGTTGTAGCTGTCGAGGCATGTCGGGTCGATCTCCAGGCGGGCATCCACGGCCTTGCGGGGATTGCCCGAGAGCCCGAACTGAAACTCCACGACGGCCTGGCCATCGTAAATGTCGAGCGACGAGACGCTCTGCGAGACACCCGCACGCCGGAGGTATCCGAAACTGCGATCCGTTTCGTTCCAGCCCTGGGTATCGCCTCCCGGAATCTGAATCTCTTCCGAGCAGGCTGCCATCGCCACGGCCAGCAGCGGTATGAGTCGCGCAGCGGCCGAGACGATCGAATTCTTATCTGTTTTGAAGATCATGTTGTTCTGTTTTACGAAGTTTCCGACACACTATTTTTCGGGCAGCTCGACCTGCGTCCACTTCATCCCCTCGGGGGCCGTGGCGTCGTTGCCGTAGGGCGACCAGTCGCGGACGACATTGCCGGCTCCGTCATTGAACTTCCAGTAGGCGACCAGATTCTCCGAGGAGGGATCGACCGTGTAGAAGTGGTCGGGAGCGGCAATCTCTTCGGCCGTAAGCACGCGGTTCCAGATACGCACCTCGGCGATTTCGCCCGCGAGTTCGCGTTTCCGCTCATAGGAGTATCCGATGTGGAATCCGCGGGTGCTCTGCTCCTGATCGATTGGTGCATAGGTTCCCCAGTTGATGGCTCCGTACCCGCAGGTTCCCGAGGACTGGAGTTTCCCATTGACGTAGATGCAGAGTTTTCCGGCGTCGTAGGTTACGGCGATGTGCACCCATTCGTTGGTCGGCAGGGCATTGGCCGCATTTCCGACGGTGGGGAATTTGGAGTAGGAGCCGTTTGTCACCTGAATCTGATCCGAGGGGAACGAGCTGTCGCCGATACGGATCAGGAACTTGCCTTCGACACCCATCAGCGTGGTGATCTCCCGATCGAAGTTGCGGAAGCGGACCAGCGCCTCGGCCGTCATCTGCTGCATTGACGAGACGGGCGAGGGGTCTTTCCAGTCGACGTCGAGATAACTGCCCTCGATATCGCCCACGACGTTGATGAGCGCGGCCTCGCGGATGACGAAAAAGTTCACGCTGCGCGAGGTGAGGATGTCGACGCCCGAGGCTGCGGAGAGCCGGACGGGAAGCACATAGGTCTGATCCTCGGAGAAGTCGAGGGCGTCGAGCCCGACGAAGTGCACCGAGCACTCCGATGCGGAGATACCTCCGGCGGGGATTTCGGCCGTGGGATCGGTCATCTGGTAGTTTTCGGCCGGGAGCGGCAGGGCCGCAGCGGCATTGGAGTCGTTGTAGACCGAGACCAGACTTTCGTCGGCGGCATAGGTGATCGTCACGGGCGAACCGACGGGCTTGGCCGTACGAGCCGTAAGGAGCCCCTCCAGTTCGGTGGTTTCGCGCTCGACGAGCAGCCGCACGGGGGTCACATCGGTCATGAAGACGCGATTGCTGAATTCGGTACGATCGGGATCCTCGCGCTTGCACCCCGAGGCCAGCACGGCGGCCATCAGTACGACCGTGCCACAAACAGTTGCATAGGATGGTTTCATCGGATGATTCAGTTTTTGGGTGAAGGATTCAGGATGTCGATCGCCTTTCGCGTATTGCGGAAGATGAGACCCGTATCGAAATAGTCGTTCTGGATGTTGTCGATCAGCATTCCGGCCTTGAGCCCGGTGCGTGCGGGTTCGAGCAGCCATTCGGCCGTAGCCGTCAGGGCGCTCTGCGAGCCGAATACGCCGCCGGCACCCTGGGCATCGGGAGCCGCTACGGCCAGCAGGATGCGTTCAGCCGGGAACCCGGCGTTCTCCAACCGGAAGAAGGCCTCGGCGGCCGATCCCATGGCTGAGACGCTGCGTCCGTCGGCCAGCAGATAGTCGCAGGCGTCGGTCAGCGTGTGGTCGTCGAGCAGATCGAGACTGCCGCCCAGGATCAGTCGCTTTCCGGCGTGGTTTTCGCGCCACCGGGCCACCGGTTCGAAGAAGGCCTTGCGGCGGGCCTGCAGCCGGGCGCGTTCGGTCTCGCCCGCGAAGTCGAGCGAGGGCCCGTCGAACCAGACGACGACACCGTCATAGCCCCATTTGTCGCAGAGCCCGAGCACGTAGTCGACATATTCGGAACAGAAGGCCGGGAACGTGTCGGATTGCGTCTCTTCGCCGCTTTCGGTACCCTCTTCACCGTCGGTTTCGGCGGTAGTCTGCGCGCCGTTGGGGTTCTCGTCAGGCTCCTCTGCGGCGTTGGCCTCGTTCCACAGGGCTTCGACGTAGGAATAGGTCACCTCGCAAAGATATTGCGTGGCATAGGCTTCGCGCATTTCGCGCATCTCGGTCAGCTCCCGCTTGCACAGCGAATCGGGATGGGCAAGGATCACCATGTCGATACTGTCGGGCAGTACGTTGATGTGCTGCGGGCGCAGTGCCGGGATCTTGGTTGCGTTGTCGAAACGTCCGAGGACCAGTTGGTGATTCGAGGCCCGGAATTCGCGCACGGCCGCCTCGTACAAGGCTTCGGTGGCAGCATCGGGATGCTGCGACTCGATGTCGAGGGGACGGAGTTCCGTCCAGTCGTCACACGCGGACCCGGCAACGGCCGCCGCGAGCAACAGCGTTTGAAATATGATGTGTTTCAGATTCATAAGGACAAAGGTTTATTGCTTGTTGGTCGTATCCCACCAGAGTCTCGTGGCGAGGTTGTCGGGACCTTTCAGGTAGTCCGAGATGGCTTGCATGAGGTACTGCCGGTTCTCCTGGTATTCGCTTTCGGGGTAACGCATCCGGCGGGCTCCGGCCTGCTTGTCGGTGATTTCACTGCCGTAGCTGTAGACGGCACCCATCAGGCGGGGATACCCCGTACGGCGGAATTCGGCCCACCCCTCCTGTCCGAGCGGGAAGCAGGCGATCCACTTTTGGGTGATGATGCGTTCGAGATTCTCCTGTTGCGAAGCGTTGTCGTCCCATTGCACGCAGATCGTGGTTTCGGGCGTCCCGTTGTTGGCCGGCGTTTTGGGGTCGATGTAGGCCTGGGGAGCGGAGGTTCCCTTCAGGTATTCGTCGGCCCCGGCGCTTCCCCACTGCTCAAACGAGAGCCTGATCCCCTTCTCGTACCACGACCGGGCATCGGATGCCGAGCCGTACCAGCCTCTCAGGGCTGCTTCGGCCTTGAGGAAGGCCACCTCCGCGGCATTCATCCACAGGATGTGCGTATAGAGGAACGACCCCTCTTCGATATTGACGTTCGAGAAGTTTTTGGCTTCGGTATAGGTGGGCAGCCCGGTGCGGACCCCGATGTATTCATTCGTTACGTCGGTGAAGGTCGAGAGGGTGAAGTACTTTTCACGGCGCGGATCGGCATATCCGTTCATGAAGGCGGCGATGTCGGCTCCGACACGCGAATCGCCCTTGTTGTACTCGTAGGCCACCACGCGCAGGGGGTGTTTGGTCACCGACATCCAGGCGTTGTCGTCGTTCGAGGACATCGTGCCGACCGGATGATTGATGGCGGCGAGCGCCTGCTCCTGCGCTGTTTCGGGCTCTATTGAGGAGAGGCGCATGGCCAGCCGCAGCCGCAGCGAATTGGCCAGTTTGATCCACTCGATGATTTCCCCCGAATAGACCTTGTCGGCATAGGGGCTGAAGGTTTCGTCCTTGTGTCGGGTGAGGACCTCGACGGCATGGTCCAACTCCTCGAAGAAGCGCATGTAGACATCGCGCAGCGAATCGTAGGGAGCTTCGGTTTTTCCGTCGGCTCCGACCTGCGAATAGGGGATCGGCCCGTAGATGTCGGCAATTCGGTGCATGGCGGCGACCTTCAGTACGTCGGCTACGGCCAGCAGCACCTCATTGTCGGTCCGAGCCTGGAGATTTCCCAGGTTGATGAAGACATTGGGAATGGTGTTGTTGAAGGTGTATTGCACCCAGTACTGCTGGGGGTCGAACGTCGAGAATTTTCCCGTCCATGCCCCCGAATCGGCCAGATAGCCGCTGTAGGATCCGCCCATCAGACACTCTACGTACTGGTAGTGGATGGCGTCGGTGGGGATTACGCAACCCTGCATGGCCACGAGGGTCGAACGGAGCATGTAGTCGTCCTTGGCCATGTCGTCTGCCGTTGCTTCGTAGGGGTTTGTGTTGTCGTCCTGGTAGTTGGCCGTGCAGGCGCCGAGCAGCATCGCCGCGCAGCATCCTGCTGCGACCCAACCGTATAATCGTTGTTTCATGATTCGGAAGGTTTAGAATTTAAGTCTCAGGTTGAATCCGATGTTGCGCAACGAAGGCATCATGAAGTAGTCGATACCCTGGTAGTAGTTTCCCGTCGTGGCGACCGATTCGGGGTCAAACGGGGCCTGGCAGTAGATCATCCAGAGGTTGCGTCCCACGAGCGAGAGGGTGATTTCACACACGTCTCCGAGTTTTTTCTTCGGGATGGTGTATCCGATCGAAGCCTCCTGGAGCCGGAAGTTCGTGGCCGAATAGGTGTAATACTGGGGGACGCCGTCACCCTTGGCCACGGTGTCGTACCAGACGAAGGGCGAGATGCGGTCTCCGCCGTTGATCTCTACATATCCCAGATCGCGGGCGTCAGCCGTGGCTTCCGAGACTCCGTAGTAGTCCATCGCGGCTTGAGTACGCGAGAATACCACGCCGCCGAGCCGTGCCGAGAGCATGAATCCGAAATTGAAATTGCCCCAGCGGAAGTCGTTTCTCCAGGCCATGTTGGCTTTGGGGAAGACCGAGCCGAGTTTGATGTCGTCGACGTTGTACTCGACTTCGATCGAACCGTCGGCAGCGGTGTAGATATTTCCGTCGCTGTCGCGTTTCAGATCGGCGATCGAGTAGAGGTCCCCCAGCGAGCCGCCCTTCTTGAGAATGAACCGGGCCTGTCCCAGACCGCCGATGTTGAGCCGATCCTTGGTAATGATCTGCCCGGTTTCGGGGTGGCGGTAGTTGTCGACCAGTTCGAGGATGCGGTTTTCGTTCGACGAGAGGGTGAAGTTCGACGACCAGGCGAATTTTCCCCACTCGTTGCTGTATCCGAGCGCCAGTTCGACACCCCGGTTACGCACCGAACCGGTCTGTACGTAGAGGGTCGAATATTTCGACGATACGGAGATCTGCGGGTCGAACGTCTGATTGTAGGTTTTCGTGTTGTAGTAGGAGACGTCGAGGTTGAAGTGGCGCAGGAAGCGCATCGTCAGACCCACCTCCCAGGAGTCCGTACGTTCGGGTTTGAGGTCGTACATCGGGTAGTTCGATTTGTCGACCCAGACCTTGTTGTTGTTGTCCCACTCGTAGGTGGGGTTTGCCAGGAAGCGGGCGAAGGGGAGACCTACCGAAGCCCACGAACCGCGGACCTTGACGTAGGAGAGCTCTTCGGGCATGTTGGGAATCAGTTGCGAGAGGACCACCGATGCACCGACCGAAGGATAGAAGAACGAGGTTTTGACGGATTTTGGACCGGCCAGTTGCGACGGCCAGTCGTTGCGCCCGGTGAGGGTCAGGTAGTAGGTTCCCTTGTATCCGACCTCGGCCGACGCGAAGACCGACTGGGTCTGTTCCGCCCATCCGGCCTGCGAGCGTTGCGTGGTGGCGTCGTCCAGTTGGAAGACGTTGAACAGGTTGGGGATTCCGTCGTTGCGGATCGGGCCGCGGACCTTGTCGGCATCCTGCGACATCTTCGAGAACGAGCCGCCGATGTTGGCATTCAGGGTCCAGTCGTCGCCGAATGATTTGTTGATGTTCACGAGCAGGTCGCCGTACGACTGCTGATCCTGCGTGACGGTCTTGCCGTAGAGACCGTTGTTCGATCCCTCGGTGATGGTCGTATTCGACGAGGCGTAGTATTTTTCGGTGTAGTTGTTCACGGCGTTGTCGATCCGGATGCGGCCCGAGACGGACAACCAGTCGAGAATCTTGTACGAGAGTGCGGCGCTCATCATGTAACGTTTGCGGTCGTTCTCGCGCAGGTTGCGATAGTTGATCCAGTAGGGGTTCTGCATGGCGTAGTCGTCCGACTGCACCCAGTTCTGGGTATAGATCTTGCGCGAGGGGTCGTACAGTTCGTAGAGCCGCATGTATTCCCAATCCTCGCCGCGCGGGAAGAGGTAGGCCGATACCAGCGGGTTGGAGTAGACACCCTGGTTGGTCATGTTTCGGTCGGTCTGCATGATGTAGGAGGCTCCGATGTCGAGGGTCATGCGATCCTGGAGGAACGACGTGGTGTTGCGTGCCGTGAAGTTGTAGCGGTCGTAGGCGTTGTTGGGCACCACGCCGCGCGAATTGACCGCCGAGGCCGAAAGATAGACCTGATTCCGGTCGTTACCCGTCGAGAAGGAGACGGTCTCGGTCCCGATCACTCCGGTCTGGAAATAGTCCTCTACGGGATCGTAACCCGATCGTTCGGCCGCCGAGAGCAATTTT
Source organism: Candidatus Alistipes intestinigallinarum (assembly GCA_019115745.1). Taxonomy (GTDB): domain Bacteria; phylum Bacteroidota; class Bacteroidia; order Bacteroidales; family Rikenellaceae; genus Alistipes; species Alistipes intestinigallinarum. Next base: position 3,234 of record DXDA01000080.1, on the reverse strand, counting down.
CCCCAACTCCGGTCGGTGCTGTTTGCACGCGGGTCTCCGGTTCCGTAGCGGTTCTGGAATGCGGGTGTAACCAGCGGTGAGGAGACTTCGGTGGTGCTTGTCACGGTCAGCGACGTGAATCCGGCTTTACCCTTCTTGGTGGTGATGACGATGGCTCCGTTCGAGGCGTGGCTGCCGTAGAGGGCTGCCGCAGCGGCACCCGTCAGCACCGAGACCGATTCGATATCTTCGGGGTTGATGTCGGCCACGGCTTCGGACGTGCCGGCCGAGTCGAACTCCGTGCCACCCTCGCCTGCCAGGTTGTACATCGGCACACCGTCGATGACGTACAGGGCGTTCGACGACTGGTCGATTCCTTTCGTACCGCGCATGACGACCTTCGAAGCGCCACCGACGCCCGATGACGAGGCGTTGATGTTCACGCCGGCCACTTTACCGTTCAGCGAGTTGATGAAATTGACATCCTTGTTTGCGACGATGTCCTCCGAGGCGACCTGTTGCACGTTGTATGAAAGGGCCTTCTCGGAGCGTTTGATACCGAGTGCGGTGACCACGACGGCGTCGACCGTCTGAGCCTGTTCGCGCAGGGTGAAGTTCACCTCCGTACGGTTTCCGACAGCCATCTCCTGCGGTTCGTATCCCAGAAAGTTGACCACCAGTACGGGCGGGATGTCCGACGCGGGAATCTGCAGGGTGTAGCGCCCGTCGATATCGGTGCTGACACCGATCGTGGTGCCCTTGACCAGCACCGAGGCTCCGATGACGGGCGTCCCCGCGGCATCGGTCACAACCCCTTGTACGGTGGCGGGGCCGTAGCTCGGGCGGGCGGCGGGCGAGAGCAGAATCACGCCGCTCGATTTGATCTGGTAGGAGATATTCGTCCCTTCGAAGAGCTTTTTGAGCGCCTCGTCCAGCGGACAATCGGTTACGTGGATGTCTACCGGACGGTTGAGATCGATGTCTGGATTCGGAACGAAATGGTAGTTGGTTTGCGATTCGATCTGCCGGATAAGTTCCGTCAATTCGGTTTGGGTTCCCTGGAGAGTTACCCGGGTTTTGTGCTCCTGAGCCGCAGCACGTCCGCCGCAGAGTATCAGGGCCAGCAGACAGAATGGCATGAACAGATGTTTGATTTGAAGAATCAAATTATTATTCATACTTTTGTATTAAAGTTCATTAGTAGGTTTCTTTTGACTATTGGACCTTTTTCCGCGCAGACCCCGAATGTTGCAGCATTCGGGGTTCTGTCTGTCCGACGGTGAGGTCCCCATGTAACTCACATCCGTCTTTGCATAGGCATATTCAGTTTTACAGGTTTGACATTCATTTTCGCTATAGGCTTTTTTCGGGTCGAAGTCAGTGGATTATGATTTCATTGGTTTCGATGTCCCGTGTATAGGTAAATCGGTAGGAGGCCTGCAGAATCTCCAGAGCATCGTCCACTCCGTCCGCAATACGGATCTTGCCCCATTTGTAGCGGCGGTCAGCCCCGTCGATGGATCCCCGGACCTCGATCCGGGCATCGAATACCCGGGCGAACTCTTCGATGAGGTCGTTGAAATTCTTGTTTTTCAAGCTGATGTACCCTTCCGGCCAGAGATATTCATCCTGGTCGTCGATGTGAGACAGCCGCAGTTTCCCGTTTTCGAGACTCACGACGTCATTGGGTTTCATCAGGATCTGTTGTCCGTCGACCCGGCTGGTGATCCGCACCTCTCCCCGCAACAGGGCTGTAGAGAACCGACCGTTCTGCTCGTCGGCAATGACATTGAATTTCGTACCGAGGACTTCGATATCGCAGGCATAGGTTTCGACGATGAAGGGGCGATCTGCACTCTTCGTGACGTCGAACATCACCTCACCGGAGACTTTCACCCGACGCTCGTTCCGGCTGAAGAGAACCGGGTATTCGACGCGGGCCTGGGAATTGAGCCATACCTGCGTGCCATCGGTCAGGGTGGTATTCATGCGTTGTCCGGCCGGCGTTTGAATAGCGAGCATTTGCTCGGTCAGCGAATCTACCTTGTAGGTATAGAGCATCGTGCCAAGAATAAGTCCTATGGCAATTACGGCGGCAATTCGCAGGGCGATTCGGGCCGTATTTCTCCAGACGGTCAAACGTTTCCGGTTGGTTGAAGTGTTCGGGACCGGTTTTTGGGTCTCGGGGAGGTGCCAGGTCAATGCCAGAAAGAGCCGTCGTTCCTGTTCCAGCTCTTTGAAATGCAGCGGATCGGACGATGCCCAGTCAGTGACCATCTTCCTCTCCTCGAAAGAGGCTTCGCCTCTCACGTACCGTTTTATGATCTCTTTTTCCACGCTTATAAGACAAGCGAACTTTCTAAATTCGCCGGAAAAAAGAGAAAAAAGTGCAAATAAATTTTTTTAAGAATGGCTCGGGAAAGGATGCTGTGTTGTAATGTGCTTGTAGATAGCGTATTGCTTTTTTGGGAGGAGGCGGTCAGAATCGGGGATTGGAGAGGATTCGTTCCACGAACACACCGACCATCGATCCGTATCCCAACATGAAAAGCAATCGGGCCAGCGCTTCACGAAGCATTCGAATAGCCTTTCGGTTTTCGTGGTCGATTTTTGCGGGCGAGACTCCGAGTTTGGCAGCAATCTCCTTGTAACTGCACCCTTCGTAGCGGAACAGTCGAAAGATTTCGCGTTGCAGTTCGGACATCTGTCCGAGCGTTTGTCGGATAACGGTTTCGATTTCGGGAGCGAAAATTTCCTCAACCTCCAACCCGTTCAGCGAGCGGATTTCCAGATCGATTTGACGAATATGGTCTTCGTGGATTTCGTGCGCGATACTCAGCGCTCGTTTACGTCGATTCAGCCAGTTGAGGCACTGATTCTTGATGATTGCGAAGATATAGGCCGGGAGATTGGGGCATTCTCCGATTTTCCCATCGCGGGATCGTTCCAGGTAGATACAGAAACTCTCCATGACCAGATCTTCAGCCACACCGGGGTCGCAGACATAGCTTCGAGCCATGGCTTCGAACCGCGGTTTGTAGCGTTCAAAAAGGTCCGTAATTTTCTCAGGTTCTGTCATCCGCCAAAAAGAGAATGACACAAAGATACAACAAAATTTTGCAAACAAGGAGTATCATTTTTTTGAGAGCGAATCTATTTTGTGAGATCTGTCCGGTTTTATCGAGCCAAGTTTTTCGGAGAGATCTTCATTTGACAACCGTTCGACCCCAAGGCTGATCAGAATACAAAAAAAGA
>DXDA01000079.1 GCA_019115745.1 Candidatus Alistipes intestinigallinarum | reverse complement strand
TTCCCTTCCTTGTCGATCCGGGTTTTGCGCAGGTAGTAAATCAGCGTGCAGGTTGTCCTTTCCATAACATCGTATTTACAGGTTGCAAAATTACTTTCAAGAGCCTTTTGCGTCAAGATGAAATACGATGCAAATCAATGAGTTAAATGCTTATTCGGTGGACGGTTCGGCCCTCGGAAAAAGTCCACCGATTTGGACACCCGAAACCGGTTGTTTTTTGCTTTCTCATGCAGATAATCCAAAAACAAAAAGCCTCGTAAACTACTCGTTTACAAGGCTTTTGCTTTATTTAACCCGACTCTTCGTCGGTCTCTGGCGGTGCGTAGGGGACTCGAACCCCTGACCCCGTGCGTGACAGGCACGTATTCTAACCAGCTGAACTAACGCACCTTTTTTCGTATTGCGAGTGCAAAGATACAGCTATTTTTCAAATTAACAACTTTTTTTCGGACTTTTTTTACTCCAGGACCCGGAATCAAAGCTCCGGCCTCTCCCTGCCAAAAATCGGAATCGACAGCAACATCCGCCCGACCCCCCTCACCGTCAGGGAATCCACAACGTCTCCTCAACCCCGAAGTGCTGCGTCAGCATCCGACCCAGAACATAAAAATAATCCGACAGGCGGTTCAACCACACCAGAGCCGTCCCATCCGTCCCGTACGCCGCATTCGCCCGCAGCGCCGCACGCTCCGCTCGCCGGCAGACCGTTCGGCAGACATGGCTCAGCGAAACCGCCGGATGCCCGCCCGGAATCGTAAACTTGTCGATCGCCGGCAGCGTTGCCTGCAGGGCGTCGATCCGCCCCTCCAGCCACGAGATCGTCTCCGCCGAGAGCGGCGTCAATCTCTCCCGCCCCCGTTCGTCGGCCGCCAGCAGCGCCTCAACCGTCATCAGCCGGGACTGAATGCGGTTCAGGTCATCGACCGTCTCCGACAACGCAGCATCCTTGCGCAAATGGTCCGTCAACAGCGCCGTGAAGGCCCCCAGTTCATCCACCGTCCCATAGGCCTCGACCCGTTCGTCCGTCTTCGAGACCCGCGAGCCACCGATCAATGAGGTCTCGCCCCCGTCCCCCGTCTTCGTATATACTTTCATATCCGGAAGTGTTGTTTCGGTAAATAGTTGTTGAATATCAGCAGGTAGGCCCGGTTGTCGACCGTCGTCGAACGGTGTCCCGCCACGATCTGTGCACACAGCGCCTGGCGTTCGCGTCCGTCGTAGGGCGACAGCATGGCCACCGTATGCCCCCCTTCAGCCGCCGCACGGACCAGCGCCAGGGTCTCCGCCCGCGGCAAGTCGCGCGTCACGATACACAGATCCGCATCCGCACGATTCATGCCGAAGGTCGCATAGCCGCAATGGATGGCCAGATTCTGCAACTGGACGGCCCGGCGTCGCGGAACACCCGCAGCAAGCAGCGCCTCATAAAGCCCGCGTTCGCCCGGAAGCAGCTCCCGCCGCATGAAGACCTCCCGCACGATCGCATAGACAAACGGTGAGTGCACCCCGTGTCCCCGGAAGTAGCGCGCCCGAGACAGGCGGTTGTGCAATTCGGCGACCCGGCGCGGCAGATGCAGCGACAATCGATGTCCGGTCAGTTTCATCATTCGGGTTTGGATTTGCGCAGTTGTCCCGCCAGGCGCCCCGTCGAGAAGGCGATCTGAAGGTTATAGCCCCCCGTATTGGCATCGAGGTCCAGCACCTCCCCCGCCAGGTAGAGCCCCGGAACCTTCAGCGACTCCATCGTCCGGGGATTCACCTCCTCGCAGCGAACCCCGCCCGCCGTCGTCACGGCGTATTCGAACGGCGCGTAGTCCGTAATGGGGAAGGTCAGCCCCTTGAGCGTGCGGATCAGCCGCGTGACCTGCGCATCGGTGATCTTCGACACGTAGTCCTTCGAGTGGATGTCCAGCTCCCGTGCCAGCGGCTGCACCAGCGGCTGCGGGACCAGTTTGCGCAACAGCTCCCCGAAGAACTCCGTCGGGGCCAGTTCGGCACGCTCCCGGGCAATGCGCTCCCGCAGGATCTCTTCGTTCAGGGCCGGTTTCAGGTCCACGACCAGTTTCACCCGGTGTCCGTCGATCAGCGCGTCGACCGCATCGCGGCTCATGCGCAGCGCCACGGCTCCCTCGATCCCCCGCTCCGAGAAGCCCAGTTCGCCGAACTCCTCGCGCACGGGCGCATTATCGATATACAGGGTCGCCCGGATGTTGCGCAGCAGCAGTTTGTGCAGGTAGCGGACCTGGGGGTGTGACGTCACGAGCGGCGTCAGCGACGGCCGCAGCGGTTCGATCGTGTGGCCCAGGTCGGCGGCAAACGCATAGCCGTCGCCCGTCGAGCCCGTGGCCGGATAGGAGACCCCGCCTGTGGCCAGAATCACCGCCGGGCACTCCTCCTTGCGTTCGAAGCCCCGCTTATTGATGTATTTCACGCCGAAAACCCGGCCTGCGAGGGTCAGGATGCCCGTCACGCGCGTATCGTAGCGAATCTCGACGCCGTTCTCGACGCAGTAGTCCAGCAGGGCGTTGGCGATGTCCCACGCCTTGCCGCTCTTCGGGAAGACCCGCTCGCCGCGTTCGATCTCCAGTTTCACGCCCCGCCGCTCGAAAAAGCGGATCGTTGCCCGGTTGTCGAACCCCGCAAAGGCCGGCGCGAAGAACTCCGCGTTGGTACGAACCTGCGAGGCGAACTCCTCCGCCGGCCGCGCATTCGTAACGTTGCAGCGTCCCTTGCCCGTAATGCGGACCTTCCGGCCCGATTTCTCCATCTTTTCCAGCAGCAGGACCCGGCGTCCCTGCTGGGCCGCCGTCCCGGCAGCCATCAGGCCCGCAGCCCCCGCCCCGACGACAATCACGTCGAAGCCCTGTTTTTCCGTCTGTTGTTCCATACGGCTGCAAAATTAGAAATTTTAATGCGAAGATCGACACCCGAGCCCCCAAAATCATCCGTTTCGACCCCGCGAAAAGCGCCCGGCGAAAATCCCGAAATTTTTAATTCCTCTTTTTTTCATTTTTTACACCCTTTTCACTACCTTTGCGCCCGAAAAAAATCGTTCTAACTATGTTGAGCAGAAGATTACTCCGCATCAAGGTCATCAAGGCGCTGTTCGCCCATCTCAAATCCGGCGCCGACAACATGATGGCTTCGGAAAAAACGCTGATGGCCTCCGTAGACAAGGCCTACGACCTCTATTTCCAGATCATCACACTCCCCGTCGAGGTCGCCCGCTACGCCGAACAGCGGCAGGAGCTCGCCAAACAGAAAAAACTCCCCACGCACGAGGATCTGAACCCCAACACCAAGTTCGTCGACAACGCCGTTATCCGCATCATTGCCAACTCCGACGCCGTCAACGACCGCATCGCGGCCCGGAAACTCGGCTGGCAACGCTACCCCGAACTGATCCGGACGCTCTACACGCAACTCCTCGACAGCGACTATTACAAAGAGTACATGCTCCGCGAAGAACGATCCTTCGACGAGGACAAACGCCTCCTGGAGAACTTCTTCAAGGAGCTCCAGAACTGCGACGCCCTGGACGACGTCCTCGAAGAGATCTCCGTACTCTGGTGCGACGACCTCCCCTACATCATCATGATGATCATGCGGACCCTCTCCGGACTCCGCGCCTCGCATACCGAACTCCGCGTCCCCGCCAAGTTCAAGAGCGAAGAGGACCCCGAATTCGTCAAGACACTCTTCGAAAAGGCCCTGGTCAACTACAACGCCTATCAGGACTATATCGAAAAATTCACCGCAAACTGGGATGTCGAGCGCATCGTCTTCATGGACAACCTCATCATCGGGACGGCCATGGCCGAATTGACCTCCTTCCCCTCGATTCCCGTGAAGGTGACCCTCGACGAGTGGATCGAGATCTCGAAATACTACTCCACCCCCGGCAGCAGCACCTTCATCAACGGCGTGCTGGACAAGATCGTCGCCTCGCTCACCGAAGAGGGGCGCATCAAAAAGGCCGGACGCGGACTCATCTGATCCCGACCCCGATGTCCCGACGCCGACCCTGCCGATTCATCAACCCCGGAAGCCTTGCGGGAGTGTTTCTTGCACTCCTGACGGCCTGCGGAGGCCGTGCCCCCCGGCCCGTCGAATCCACCGCCCCAAAAGGCCGGATCATCGCCATCACGGACTCGACAATCCGCCACGGAGGAACGGATACCGTCCGTTTCGGACACCTCGGCTCCGGGGAGATTGCCGTCCAGCGGGTCTGGATCGAGAACGCTTCCGCAAAACCCGTCGTCATCCTCTCCGTGCAGCGCAGTTGCGGATGCACGTCGCTCGATGTTGACAAACAGCCCCTTGCACCGGGCGAAACCCGGAAACTGGAGATCACCTTCGACTCCCGCGGCGAATACGGCTGGCAACTCAAGAACCTCGACCTGATCCTCGCCGGAGCCCCGAAGCCCCTGCGGCTCTTCGTCGAGGCCGATGTGGAGTGAATGCTTGTTTTTTCGACAATATTTTCTATCTTTGTCGCGTTAACTTTTCCAAACACCCGAATTTTTTACCAAAAACAGAATAAACGCTATGATCAATCTCCTTCAGGCCGCTGCCGCGGCTGCTCCCGCAGAACCCCAGCCGGGATTCATGCAACAGTACAGTTTCATCATCATGATCGCCCTGATGGTGCTCGTCCTCTGGCTCTTCATGTGGCGTCCCGAAGCCAAGCGCCGCAAGCAGATGCAGGCCTTCCGCGACGGGCTCAAGAAGGGTGACAAGATCATCACCGCCGGAGGTATCTACGGTGTCGTCAAGGAGGTCAAGGAGACCTCGCTGCTCATCGAAGTCGACAGCAACGTCACCCTCCGCATCGACAAGAACATGGTCGTGGCCGACAACTCGGATCTCCAGCGCCAGTAGGAATACGCCCCGATTTCGTACAGTCCGGTCCCGCTCTGCGGAGTCCGGACTTTTCTCATTTCAACCAAGACCATGAAACGACTATGGTTCCTCGCCACACTGCTTCTGTGTGGCATGATGACGGCCCGGGCACAATCGTCGGACGATTTGGAACTCCAGGCCCGAAACGGGGTTCCCGAAGCCCAGTTCGCACTGGGCGAAAAATACCGCAACGGGAGCAAAGGCATCCCGAAAGATCACGCAAAGGCCTTCTACTGGATCCGAAAGGCCGCCGACCAGGGATATGCGCTGGCCCAGGCCACGCTGGGCTATCTCTATCAGAACGGATACGGAACCGACAAGGACCCCGAGAAAGCCTTCTACCTGTATCAGCTCAGCGCCGAAAAGGGTGTCACGTGGGCCCAGAACGCCCTGGGCGACTGCTACTACTTCGGCGAGGGCGTCACGCAGGATTTCAAAACGGCCGTCGAATGGTACCGCAAAGCCGCCGAACGGAATTTGCCGGACGCCTACTATAACCTGGGATGGTGTTACGAAAAGGGCAAAGGGCTGGAGCCCGACCAGAAACTCGCCCTCCTCTATTACCGCAAGGCCGCAAGCCTCAAGCAGATGCAGGCAACCACCCGGCTCTCGGAACTGGGATTCGACACGACCCAGATCAAAGAACAGGCCAGGGAACCGGAGATGACCCCCGACATGGTGGCCCCCGTGGATATCTACAGCGTCCCCGAAGCCCACGTCAACGAAAGCACCCTGGCCAATGCCGAAGCCGGCAACATGATTTCGCAATACGTCGTCGGCGAGCAGTATTTTCAGCAGGGACACGAACCCGAAGCCTTCCATTGGTGGCGGGAGTCCTCGGAGCAGGGATATGGCAAGGCCTCGCTGAAAATAGGCATGTGCTTCTATCAGGGCGGCGTCATTCCGCACGACTACCCTGCAGCCGTCTTTTGGTTCACCAAGGCCGCCGAACAGGGCGAAAAGGAGGGCTATTTCATGCTGGGGCAGTGCCACGAACGCGGCAACGGCGTTCCGCAGGAGTTCCGCAAGGCCGCCGAGTGTTACGACAAGGGCGGATATTCGAACGATGCGGCCCGTTGCACCCGCAAATGGCTCCAGCAGACTCACGCCGATCGGGACGACTATCTTGCCATGTCCGTCGGCCAGTTGGAGCGGCTTGCCGGCGAAGAGGATCCGCTGGCCCAGTGCCATCTGGGACTGGTCAACTTCACGGAGAACAACCGGGACGAGGCGATGAAGTGGCTCAAAGCGTGCCTCAACAACTCCAAGGCCGACTCCAACACGAAGGATGCCGCGCGGAAATTTGCGGATCTTATCGATGCCATCAACGAAGACGAAATGCTGCTCTATCAGATATGGGGCCTCTTCTGACGACAAAGCTCCCGCCCGGCGGAAGAGCCTCTAACGAAAAAAAGAGCTGCAAGCAACTTGCAGCTCTTTTTTTCGTCCCTCCCGGCAGCAATCAACGCGCCGAGAAGCGGTAGATACACGTATGCGTATAGGTTTCGCCCGGATTCAACCGCGTCGTCGGGAAGTTCTCGTGGTTCGGGCTGTCGGGGAAGTGCTGCGTTTCGAGCGCTACCGACTCCCGGTAGGACTGCGGACGTCCGTACTTGCCGATGCTCTTGCCGTTGAAGAAGTTTCCGCTGTAGAACTGAAGTCCCGGCTGGTCGGTCAGCACCTCCATCACGCGGCCCGTCGTCGGCTCGTAAAGCGAAGCTATCAGCTCCACACCCTCGCCCTCGCGGGTCAGCACCCAGTTGTGGTCGTAGCCGTGGCCGTTCTTCAACTGCTCGTTGTCGCTCTCGATCCGAGCCCCGATCACCGTCGGCTGGCGGAAATCGAACGGTGTGCCCTCTACCGGAGCCAGTTCGCCCGTCGGAATCAGGAACCCGTCGACCGGAGTCGTCGAATCCGCCTTGATCCACAGCTCGTTGTCGAGGATCGTGCCGTTCCCCTCACCCTTGAGGTTGAAGAACGAGTGGTGCGACAGGTTCACAACCGTCGGGGCATCCGTCTCCGCACGATAGTCGATGCGGAACTCGTTCGCCGGAGTCAGCGTGTAGGTCATCGTAACGTCCAGGTTCCCCGGGAAACCCTCCTCGCCGTCGGCCGAACGGTAACGGAAGACGATAGTCGTGTCGGTGGCCGACTCCACGTCCCAGACCACGCTGTCGAAGCCCTTCAGGCCGCCGTGCAGCGTCTGGCCGTTGTCGTTCTGCGGAAGCGTGTACTCCTTGCCGTCGAGCGTGAAGTGACCGCCTGCTATGCGGTTGGCGTAGCGCCCCAGAGCCGCTCCCAGGAAACGTTCACCGCCATTGTCCAGGTAGCGGTCGATCGACTCGTAACCCAGAACCACATCCTCCGCCACACCGTTCCGGTCGGGCGTCCAGAGCGACACGACCCGCGCTCCGAAGTTCGTGACCTGCATCGTCAGATCCCCGTTCCGAAGCGTGTAGAGCGAAACCGGTTTCCCCTCCACCGTCGCGGTGAAGGCCTGCGCATCGAAGAGGCGCACCGTCGATTCCGGTTGGCTGCAGCACGCCGTAAAGAGCAGCGCTGTGGCCGCAATTCCCATGATTTTCATAATGCCTTAAAGATTTTTTGTGTTCGCAACCACAAAGATAGCGATTTTATCCGATTGCGGAAACAAATCGCTTTCGTATATTTGCATCTCGAAACGAAAACCCGAACAACATCATGGTCCAGAAAATAACCCACCACTGTCAGGGAACCTGCTCCCGGCAGATCGACATCGACATCGAAGAGGGCATCGTCCGCAACGTCGCCTTCACCGGAGGCTGCCACGGGAATACGCAGGGTGTGGCCGCCCTCGTGCGCGGCATGAAGGTCGAGGAGGTCATCGCCCGCCTCGAAGGGATCGACTGCCACGGAAAGGGAACCTCCTGCCCCGACCAGTTGGCCCGCGCCCTGAAAAACGCACGCTGAGAAACGGGCAGAACCCCCGCCCCGAAGACCCGGATACCGGGAGAATTTGGGGTGCGCCGCCCCGAAAACCCGGATACCGGGAGAATTTGGGGTGCACCGCCCCGAAAAACGGCCCGAAAAAACCGAAGGCCGACACTTCGGAATGAATTTTGCACCGTTCGCGTCCGAAATCAAACCAGACAAGAACGATGTATTTCATTTGGTATCTCCTCATCGGACTGGCGGCCGGATGGCTCGCCAACCTCATCGTAAAAGGCAGCGGGGCCGGACTTCTCGTCAACCTCATCGTCGGCATTCTCGGCGGTATCCTCGGCGGATGGGTTCTCTCGCTGATCGGGTGGGTTCCCGTCGGGACCCTCGGAAGTCTCGCCACGGCCGTTATCGGAGCCCTGCTGCTGCTGTGGATCGCAGCCCTGATCTCCCGGCGCAAACACGCCGAAACCAGGAAATAGGCTACACGGCAACCGCAAAAAAGAGAGGGTTCCTTGTCGGGAGCCCTCTCTTTTTGCCGGAATCCGCCCGGCACCGCAGTACCGAACAAACATTCCATACAACAAAAAAAATATACCGCACTGGAAATCAGTGCGGTACCGTTGAGCTGCCGGGATTCGAACCCAGAACGACAGAACCAAAATCTGCTGTGTTACCATTACACCACAGCTCAAACTCATGCTCGAAAGCGGGACAAAGATAATGAAAATTTTACAAATCCAAGCCCCGCTCCCCAAAAAAACCGCAGATCACCGCCCTTTTCCCCCGGTGTCCGAATCCGGTCGGCAGCGTTCCGAGGCCCCGGCAACGGACATCAGCCCAGTTTCGCCAGGAACTTCGCCCGATCCACGATGTAGCGCACGTGGGTGCCCTCACCGATCATCCCCGCGGCATCCCGGGCCCCGACGTTGAAGGTCAGTTTCCGACCCTCGACCGCCGTCAGAATCGCCGTGGCCGTAATCTCGGCACCCAGTCCCGAAGGCTTCAGGTGCGTGACGTTCAATTCGGCGCCCACCGTCGTCGAACCCTCCGGCAGCTCCGCAGCCACCGCTTTCAGTGCCGCATGTTCCATCAGGGCAACCATCGCCGGCGTCGCAAAAACCGACAGGTCGCCCGAACCCATCGCTGCCGCCGTATTCCCGACTGTCACCGTCGTGGTGCAGCTCGCCGAAACTCCTTTTTCCAACATAATCTTCCTTTTTTTCTTGTTCGTTTGATACCGGAATCGCTATCTTTGCGAAGTATCCGGGGACAAAAATAGGAAAAATTCATCGCTCATGAAAAAGTGGATCCTCCTGTTCGTCGTACTGTGTGCCGCACGCTTCGAAGTGCAGGCTCAGGGCGGCCGCGGATTCTGGCATCAGGAATGGGAGATTCAAAACGGCGATTCCATCCCCCTGGTGCACATCCTCCCCGTGTATGTCTTCAGCCGCCCGGTCGACCTGCGCCGATACCGGAGGCTCGTCGAGGCCGTCAAGCGCGTCTACCCCATCGCCAAAATCGCCCGCGCGAAGATGGCCTCCATGGAGGAGGAGCTCTGCCGCCTCCCGTCCAAAAAGGAGCAGAAAGCCTATATCAAACAGGTCTACCACGAAATCAAGGAGGAGTACACCCCCATTGCCAAACGCATGACCCGAACCGAAGGGCGTGTCCTGCTCAAACTCATCGACCGCGAAACCGAATACACCGCCTACGAGGTCCTCAAGGAGTTCCGCGGCGGGTTCGTCGCCGGGTTCTGGCAGGGAATCTCCAGAATCTTCGGCCAGGACCTCAAATCCCAGTACGACAAGGAGGGTGAAGACCGCATGATCGAGCAGATCATCATCTACTACGAAGCCGGACTGATTCGTTGACCTCCAGGCCCCGGTGATCTCCCGGCGACCCGTCGGAAACCCATCCCCGAAAAAACGGGTGAAAATTTCGCATCGATAGTATTTATTCCAAATTTACTTACAATCCGTAACTTTAGATACCTCCTATTGACGCGATCGACACAAACGGCAAAAAACGAAGGCAAAATTTCCAGTTTTATTCCGTCGCCCGTTTCCATTTTGTTCCAAAAACCGCCCTTATACGTGCATATAAGGCCATTTTTCGTACATTACGGCCCCTAATCGTTTTTGGGAGTCTCAACGGCGAATTTTCCGGATCCGACTCCCCGAAGCCCCGATTTTGCCCCATTTCCGCCTTTCTTAAAAATATTTTTTTATTTTTTTTCGCGGTTTTTAGTTACAAATCGTTACTTGCGG
>DXDA01000078.1 GCA_019115745.1 Candidatus Alistipes intestinigallinarum | reverse complement strand
CATATAAGGATATATCTCTCCGAATCGCTTCGATCGTAGAAGATGACAAATATTTAACCCCAAAATCATCACTTTTAAGTCGACCCATATTTCTCTAAAATTTCGTTAATATTTCTGCATTCTTTTCCCGTTCCTCGCGTTCGAAACTGGCTAGGTAGTTCTCTGTGGTTTTGAGGTCGCTGTGCCCCAGCGATTCGGAGATATAGGCGATGTTTGCCCCGGCCCGCTTCAACACCGTGGCGAACGAGTGCCGGGCCGTATAGGTCGAGATCGGCCCGATGTCGAGCTGTTCGCCCACCTCCTTCATCCGCTTGTTGATCGAATGCGTCAGGTCCTTGGTCCGGTTCTTGGTCGTCATAGCATCCTCCCGACCCGTCAGTATCGGAAAGATGAAGGCATCCGGGCGTTTCGGATTGCCCCAGCGGTCAATGATCTCCTGCATCGGAGGGGTCAGCACTACCCGAATATCGCGCAGCGTGCGGAGCGTGTGCTCGGTCTTTGACCGGATGAAACAGATCTCCCCGTTGACAATATCCCGATACCGCAGCCGCACGAAATCGGCCACATTGATTCCGTTGCAGAGGTAGAGAAAAAGCCAATAATCGCGGTATTTGGCCGTTGTCTGCCGTCCGTCATCGTAGCGGGCTATCTGCCCGATCTGCTCCAATGTAAGGGCCATTTTGCGTCCCGTTCCGGCCTGGATGTGGTATTGCCCGAGACCCCGGCCGAACGGATATTGCGCCTCGCGGATAACTCCCTGCTGCCTGGCTATGTTGAGGATTGCCCGAAGCGTCCGCAGATGGATGGCTATTGTGGTCTGTGCCTTGCCCTCCTTTCGTAGGAACAGCGCATATTTCTCCAACCAGGAGACCGTAATGGATTCGAAACGAATACGAGGCCCCGCAAACCGCTCCAACCCTTTGAGCACGTTGTCGTAAATCAGCATATTGCCGACCTGCTGGGCTATTCTTAATGCCTCCATCTTTGCCCGGAAGGCCGTGTTTACCGTATCGGAGGCGGCACCCTTCAGCCGGTTGTTCAGCGCATCGAGCGAGAACGCGCCCGAGGTGGCCAGTTCCTCGACTGCCGACCGCACGATCTGATAGCTGCTTTCGATGTCCTTACGGACTGATGCCAGCGTTCGCGCCTTGGTTGTCGGCAACGCCTCCCACTCCTCCGGGGTCATGTCCTTTCCCGTGGGATAGTATCGACGGTCACGGTTGTAAGTAACCCGAATCTTTACGGGATACCTCCCAGACTTTTTCGGGTGGGCGGTATCAATCATCGCCGCAACCGTTATTCCGTCTTTTGAGTAGCTGAAATTCATAATCTGCCTTTATTTAAACACAAATCCCCGAAAATCGCCTTTGTACGGCATTGTATCGCCATATTTCCGGTACACAATTTACACACAAATGTACAAAATCCCGTGAAATAAACAAAAACAGAATGAAATAAAATAACTATATTTACACCTGAAATACAGCGACTTACAAAGCCAAAGAAAAACAGACAAAAATCGCCAAAAATCGGCAAATTACGCTTTGGGAGCAGGGGGTCACAGGTTCGAATCCTGTTACCCCGACCAACAACAAGAGCCTTTCAGAATAATCTGGAAGGCTCTTTGTAGATCTTCGACAGGAAAGGGCCCCCCCCTCGAAAACGCTCCGACCCTCAAAAAAACACCTCGCCATGCAGTAATGCTTGACTTTTTGCATTTATATGTCATCAACACATATAAACATTGCTTTCTACCATGAGAACAAATCGGCTGAAAATCCTCGGACTGACGGTAGCAATTGCCTCGGTCCTTTGTGTTTCGTGCGAAACCGACGATGATGGACCCGCCGGAAGCTACACCGAAAGTGACGAATACGCCTTTTATGTCACTTTCGGAACCATGCCTACCCTTTATGCCGGGCTCTACATGCTCGACAACGAAATGCCTTCCTACGTCTTCTTCGAACGCACCCAGACCTTCGACACAAACCACTATCCCGATTACGCGCAGATATGCCCCTACATGGGCAGCGACCAGCAGACCCAGGAAAAAATGAAGGAATGGATGATGAACACCATCCGGACCATCAACCAAAAGAACCCCGACGCCCGTTTCCACCTCTATGTCGACGACCTGCGAAGCCCGCTCAGTTACGACTGGTTCGTTGCCCAGGGGATCGATCTCTCCCGGCTTCGGGTCCACATGCTCTCCGACGGAACCGGAACCTACAACGAATTTTACAACGCCTTCGGCGTCGAAGGAACCGGACGGCAGAACTGGGAGAAGTATCTCGCCGAGATCAACGCACTCGACTGGCACAACGGAGGGGGCAGCCTCATCGAAAGCCGGGCTCTTCCCGAGTTTGATCAACATTGGCACTGGAGCTATCCGCTCTCCACGCTCGACAGCTACGACCTCACGCTGCACTACGACAACATGTTCGAGACCGCTGACCCCTATGTTCAGGAGCAGCTTCCGAAAATGCACCTCACACCCGACAATGTAATCGACATGCTCAAGCGTCTCCCACAGGCAAAACAGGAGATCATGTATCGGATGATCCCCTACGACAGACAGGTATTCATCGATCTGATGGACGCCTCACCGAAGCCCAACCTCATCATCAACGGCACGAGCAACCAGCCCGACAACCAACGGCTGTATGTCGAGGAGGTCTACAGGAAATACAAGGACGAATATGACATCTTCTTCGAACCACACCCGAGCGACGAATCCTACCTGGACTACGAAGAAGCCTTCCCGGGGTTGAAGAACATACCCAAAACTTCGTTCGAGTTCGTGCTGATGTTCATCTCCGACAAGATCGACGCCATCGGCGGCTTCCCGTCGTCCATCTACCTGACTGTCCCCGTGGAAAAGGTCAAGTTCATGTTTGCGGCTGGACCCGAAGCCATGCCGAAACCCCTGGACCGCATCTTCGCAAAACAGGAGGGAATCGACTATATGCTGGCTTCCGAGTAGTGCCGGGCCATCGGTTCATCGAAAGATAAGCGGTCGGAAACGGGCAGTATAGGTTTTGCTTATCAAACGATCAGAAAAGACGATCGAAAATCGAACGGAATATCGAATCCGATTGCTATCTTTGCAGCACAAACCGAAACAAGAACACAAACACTTAACACAACAAAGATTATGGCAAAGAAATGGCGTTGTACCGTATGCGGGTACATTCACGAAGGTCCCGAGGCTCCCGAGCAGTGCCCGATGTGCAAGGTCGGCAAGGACAAGTTCGTTGAAGTCGTAGAGTCGGAAGGCGACCTGGAGTTCGTAACCGAGCACAAGATCGGCGACGGAAAGGGCGCCAGCAAGGAGCTCTGGGAGGGTCTGCAGAACCACTTCATGGGCGAATGCACCGAGGTGGGCATGTACCTGGCCATGAGCCGTCAGGCCGACCGCGAGGGATATCCCGAAATCGCCGAGGCCTACAAGCGCTACGCCTGGGAGGAGGCCGAGCACGCTTCGAAGTTCGCCGAACTGATCGGTGAGGTCGTTTGGGATACGAAGACCAACCTGGAGAAGCGGATGAACGCCGAGTGCGGAGCCTGCGAGGACAAGATGCGTCTGGCCCGTCTGGCCAAGCAGGAGAACCTCGACGCCGTACACGACACGGTTCACGAGATGGCCAAGGACGAGGCCCGTCACGGAAAGGGCTTCGAAGGGCTCTACAAGCGTTACTTCGGCAAATAGTCATCCGGCAGCCTGCGGGTTGCCCAATGAAAAAAGACCGGAAACTCCTTTCGTGAGTTCCCGGTCTTTTCGTATGCGCTGCGGCTCAGACCTTGCGCAGAAGGTCGTGGAGCTGCAGCAGAAAGGCGCACTTCCCGGTGATCCACTCGTATCCCGAACGGGCGATGCGCGCCACCTCGTAGACCGTCTCGGCCCGCAGGCGGATGCACTCCACCGCCTCGCGGATCACCAGCAGGTAGATCAGCATCGCCACCACGGCGAAGAGCCCCCCGAGGATCAGCGCCGCAGCAATGAACGATCCGGTGAGCTGCGACAGCCACACCACCAGAGCCGCCAACAACAGCAGGATCGTGATGGCAACCGTCGTTCCGAAGAGCAGAAAGGCGACCACGAAGCGTCCGCCGCTGCTCGCTCGCTCCTTCATGGCCGAAACAGACAACAGGGTTAATCCTCGCTGCAACGGCAACGGGCCTCCTCGATCTGCTCCTCGACCTCACTGAGCTTGTTCTTCACGCGGTCGATCTCGCTGTCGAGCGTATCCTTGATCTTGCGGCGCAGTTCGGGGCCCGACTGGGGCGTGAACAACATCGTAAGGGCCGACCCGATGATCAGTCCGCCCACGAGCGAAACAATGACAATTCCTGTGTTTTTCATGGTTGCTGAAGTTTTTGAATGCAACGGAAGGTGTTGCAAAGTCCGCGCCAAAGACGTATCTTTGGCTCCATGATGCTCAATCCCCGAAACTGCGTTGCCTTCACGGGCCACCGTACCTATCGGAACGAGGCCCGCGAAGCGTTGTCCCGCACGCTGGAGGAGCTCTACGCGCGGGAATTCCGGACGTTTCTCAGCGGAATGGCCGCAGGGTTCGACCTGGCGGCTGCCGAAGCCGTCCTGGAGTTGCAGGAGCGGCATCCGGAGGTGCGGCTGGTGGCAGCGGTTCCCTTCCCGGAGCAGGCGGCGCGTTTCCCGGCGGCACGGCGCCGGATTTACGAGGAGGTGCTGGCCCGGGCGGACGGAGTCGAGCTCCTCGCCCCGGCCTATCACCCGGGGTGTTATGCCCGGCGGAACGATTTTCTGGTGGATCACGCCGCAGTGGTGGTGGCCTGGTACGACGGCTCGCCGGGCGGCACGCATTACACGCTGGAGCGGGCCCGCAGGCGCGGCCGTGAGATCATCAACCTCTGCGGCAGCCGTCCGTCGGACCCCGCCGTGCCGAGTCTCTTCTAAGCACCCGGCGCACCTTCCGGCCCGGCACCCGCTG
The DNA here is from genome assembly GCA_019115745.1 of Candidatus Alistipes intestinigallinarum. GTDB lineage: Bacteria > Bacteroidota > Bacteroidia > Bacteroidales > Rikenellaceae > Alistipes > Alistipes intestinigallinarum. The sequence continues at coordinate 9,176 of DXDA01000078.1, read as the reverse complement.
CTTCTGGCTCTTCCGGCCCGGTGCGCCCCTCGACACATGCCCCCTTTCCGGCCCGGCACCCAAAAAAAGAACCCGAAGCATGTTTGCTCCGGGTTCCTGTCAGGATGGGCAATGCCCTATTTCCAGTTGAGAATCTTGTGGAAGTCAAACTCCTCGGGGTTGGCCACATACTTCTTGGCAGCCTCGTAGTCCTCGGGCGTGATGGCGTTGAGAATGTTCTCGACCACCGACTTGAACTTGTCCGAGGTGATGTCCACCAGACGGGGCGGAATCTTGCCCGTCGTGGGATCCTGCAGGTCCTTCAGGTAGAGCGGCGAGACGTTGCCCTCGGAATCCACGTAGACCATGCAGCCCGTCTTTCCCTCCGAGAAGAGCTTGTGCACGCCGATACCCAGCTCCGAGCAGTAAGTCAGGTCGTAGGCAATCGGGGTCTGGCAACGGATCTCGTAGCCCAGCTCCACGGGGCGGCTCTTGACCTTGATGCCCAGCTCCTTGAGCTTCTTCTCGATCATCTCGTTGAAGATGTGGGCCTTCGAAACCTTGCCCAGTTCGGGGTGTCCGTGCTCGTCGTAGGTGAAATGTACGCCGCTCTTGCGGATCTCCTCATCCGACAGGGCGTGGAAAACACCCTCCGAGATCACGGCGGCACCGTAGTCCATACCCATGATCTTGCGCTTGATGATCGACGAGATCACCAGGTTGACGATCTTCTCGACCGTGATTTCGGTCTTGTCGAACATCTCGGGGATGACGATCATCGGGTAGTGGCAGGCCTCGCCGATACCGAATGCCAGGTGGCCGGCCGAACGTCCCATGGCTGCCAGCACGAACCAGTTGCCGCTCGTACGGGCGTCCACATAGACGGCACGGGCGATGACGGCACCCTTGTCCTTGGCCGACTCGTAACCGAACGTCGGCGTGCCCTTCGGCAGCGGAAGGTCGTTGTCGATGGTCTTCGGAACGTGGATGTTGGCGATGGGGTATTTCTTGGCCTCCAGGAACTTGGCGATGCGGTTTGCCGTCGAAGCGGTATCGTCGCCGCCGACCGTCACGAGCAACTTGATGTTGTTGTCGGTGAAGAACTTGAGGTTGAAGTTGTTTTCGAAATCGGCGTCGGTGGGTTTGAACCGGCTCATCTGGAGGAATGAACCGCCCTGGTTGAAGATTCCGTCGGCCATCGGATAGTCGATGTCAACGGTGCGGGGCGACGGGTTGAAGAGTCCCGTATAGCCTTCGTGGAGTCCGATTACGCGGTAACCTTTGCGCAGGAACGTCTTGGCCACACTGCCTACTACGGTGTTCATACCGGGAGCGGGGCCTCCTCCGGTGAGAATTGCGATTGCTTCTTTCATGGTTTTCAAGGTTTTATTGTTTTGAAAAATCCTTAATAACTCTTTCGGACGCCCAAAAATACGATTATTTTTTCATTCGGGCAAGAAAAAAGGACGCCTGAATAACGGACGTCCCGGAATCCGCGGAGTGGCGGTACAACACCCCGCATACTTGGAGGTAATTATAGTCTACTCAACTACAGTTACATTGACGGCCTGTTCGCCCTTGGCGCCGTTCCCGATTTCGAATTCGACCTTCTGGCCTTCGTTGAGCGATTTGAAGCCTTCCTTCACGATACCCGAGAAATGCACGAAAATCTCCTTGCCGCTCTCCGTCGTAATGAATCCGTAGCCTTTCTTGCTATCGAACCATTTTACCTTGCCTGTCATAAAAAAAATTATTTGAAGTGTTAAAGATTAGGGCAAAGTAACGTAAAAAAGCGTGGGATTCAAAACTTTTTGGCCGGTTTTTTCGACACGCGCGAAAAATTTCTATCTTTGTAGGAGAATCAAACGCTACGGTTCGCTATGAACAGAAAGGTAAAATTGGCGCTGGCGGCACTGCTGGGCTTCTCGGCGGCCTGTTCGTCGGTGAAGCAGGCTCCCAGGGATGCCTCCCAGCAAAAGGATGCCGACACGACGCTCTCCAAGGAGCCGAAACAACCCGCCCGCATCGTGCTGATGTACGGCGTGCGCCCGCCCCTGGCCGACAGCATCCGCATCAAGCGCCAGCAGGAGTTGGAACGACAGCGGCCCGATTCGCTGCCTCCGGTGGCGGAGCAGCCCGACGAGCGTCAGGACCCCAAGGTCGAATAAACGCAACCGAAGCGGGGAGGAAAAGATGCGGAAACGGCGGCTCGGCATTCGCAAGAGATGGGCGCTGGGGATCTTCGCGGAGCTCCACGACGCCAAGGTGCGCGAACATCGTCTCGATACGCTCTTCTGGGAGTGTACGCTGCGGTGCAACCTCGCGTGCCGCCATTGCGGGAGCGACTGCCGGGTCGACCCGGGAGTGGCGGATATGCCCCTGGCCGACTTCCTGAAGGTGCTCGACGAGGAGATCACCCCGCACGTCGACCCCGCCGAGGTGCTGATCATCTTCTCGGGCGGCGAGGTGCTCGTGCGCGAGGATCTCGAGGAGGCGGGCCGCGAGGTCACCCGCCGGGGCTACCCCTGGGGGATGGTGACCAACGGAATGGCGCTGACCGAGAAGCGGTTCCGCAGCCTGCTCGATGCGGGGCTGCGGTCGATTTCGGTGAGCCTCGACGGCTTCGAGCCGGAGCACAACTACATCCGCGGCAATCCGCTCAGTTACGACCGTGCACTGCGGGCCATCCGGATGATTGTCCGGGAGCCGACGCTCTCGTACGACGTGGTGACCTGCGTGACGGGGGCGCTGATCCCGCAACTGGAGCCCTTCCGCGAGATGCTCATCGCCGAAGGGGTCGAGCATTGGCGGCTCTTCTCGATCTTCCCGATGGGCCGCGCGAAGGAGGACCCGACGCTGCGCCTCTCCGACGCCCAGTTCCGCGAACTGCTGGAGTTCATCCGCCGCACACGCCGGGAGGGGCGGATCGATGCCAGTTATGCCTGCGAGGGGTTTCTGGGCGGTTACGAAGCCGAGGTCCGGGACCATTTTTACGAGTGTGCCGCGGGGGTTTCGGTGGCTTCGGTGCGTGTCGACGGAGCCATTTCGGGCTGCACGTCGATCCGTGCGAATTTCAACCAGGGGAATATCTACCGGGACCGGTTCTGGGAGGTTTGGGAGCAGCGTTTCGAGCCGTTCCGCAACCGCGAGTGGGCCCGGCGGGGCGAATGTGCCGACTGCCGGATGTTCCGCTATTGTCTGGGCGGCGGGATGCACCTGCACGATGACGACGGTTCGCTGCTCTACTGCCACTACAAACGGTTGTAACCGGGAGGGGGGGGCCGGCACGCGCCAAACGGATTCCAAACGGCTCAAAAGTTCAAACGGCCTCAACAGCCTCCCCAAAACACGCACCCAGAAACGGCCCCCAAGAACGGGCTCCAACGGCTCCACCCCCACTTCCACCCCCCCCACCTACCCAAACACAAAAATCCCTCTGCTGTTGCAGAGGGATTCTCGAAAATTCGTCGGGGAGACTGGATTCGAACCAGCGACCTCCAACTCCCGAAGCTGGCGCGCTAACCGGACTGCGCTACACCCCGAACGGATGCCCTTATCTTTCTAAGAGCGCACAAAGATAACCCTAAAATCCGAAACGACAAAATAAATCTGCGAAAAAATTGCATCCAACCCACTTTTTCGCCCCGAGCCACCGCCCGAAACGGGAATCGAAGACCACACCGCCCACCAACCACCCCGCTTCCGCGCCTGCCCCGCCGTTTCTCAAACTCGCCCGCCAACCGTCCCGCTCCCCGACCACCCCACCCTCCGTTTCACAATTCCCGACCGTCCCCTGCCTCCTCAGTCGCCCGATCTCCGACCTCCCGGTCCTTCGCTCCGGCACGGCTCGCCACCCCGAAAGGGTGAGCCCGAAAACCCGCAGCCGCGAACCGGCCGACTCACCGACGATTCCGACCTTTCCAACAGAAACGGGGAGATTCCGAAGAGGGTTTCAACACGGCTGACGAATTGCAAAATGGCCTGTTTTCGCTAATTTTGCAGAAATTCGGAAAAGATCGACACCATGAAAAAAAGAGCGTTCGTTGCAGGCAGCCTGCTGCTGCTTGCCGCCTGTACGGAGGCCCCGCGGAAGGAGGCCCCGCTGGAGGGATACTGGATCGAGGTAATGCCCGTCAACCAATCTGTCACGCAGGGCATTCGGCTGGATGCCGACGGTTGCGCCGCCTCGATCGGGATGCACACGCTGCGCTATTCGGCGTGGGAACGCCGGGGCGAGCGGCTGCTCCTGACGGGCGAGAGCATCGGAAACGGGCAGACGATCCGCTTCACGGATACGCTCGACATCGTACGGCTGAGCCCGGATTCGCTGACGCTGGGAAAATACGGGATGTATCGCATCGCGTACGCCCGGGCGAATTACGGGAAAGAGGCGGCGTGTGCGCTGCTCGACTCGCTGCGCCAGCCCTCGCGCACGAGCGTCCTGGAGGTGCGGAACTATGCGGGCCCCCTTGCGGCAGCGGGTGAAGCCGCAACGTGCGAGGTGACGATCCTGCAGTACGAACACTGCGGTGACGGTGTTTTCCGGCTGTCGGTTCTCTCGCCGGCAGGACTCCGGAAGGTGCATTTCGGACGGATGTACACGCTGCGCGGCGACGCGACGGATCCCAATGCAACGGTCTGCCAACTGCGGGACTTCGCGGACTCCGCAATCTGGAACTTCCGGCTCCGCGCCGACCGGCTGGAGCCGCTCGACGAAGCGCTGGCAGACACCGGCTCCCACCCCGCCGACGGTCTGCTCCTGCAACGCTGACCGCCGCTGCGGAATCAGCTCCGGCGGTCGATCACCTCTTCGATCTGCGCCACGTCCGTGGAGTCCTTCACCAGCACCCGCTTGTCGCGGTCGAGCAGGTAAAGCGCCGGAATGGCGTGCAGGTCATAAAGCCCCTCGCTGCTGATCCGGCACCCCTTGTCATAGGCATTGATCCACGACGCCGGAATCTGATCCTGATAGGCCTTCCACTCCGTGAGGTCCTCGTCGGGATAGATCGCCAGCACCTGCAGGCGCCCCCGCTCGATCATCTCCGAGAGCATCGGCGACGAGGTGACCGCCTCGCGGATCTCGCGGCACATCGCACACCCCGGATTGTTGATGAAAATCAGCACGTATTCGGACTGCAGCCCGTAGAGGGTTCCGCTGCGGCCCGACGCAAGCGTATAGCGGAAATCGTTGGCCGGGCGTCCGAGGCGGTTCTGGCTGGCCATCCGCAGGTCGTACTCCGGGGCGATGCGCTCGTACTCGTCGTACCACGGAGCCCGGAGCTGCGCCTCCAGCACCGGAATGTAGAATTCGTCGTTGCGAAGCGGCGAATTGGGATCGTGCAGCACCTTTTCGGCCAGCATCGAGAAGTAGTCGAGCATCCGGCGCGACGTCGAAGCCCGCCGCATGAGCGTGTCCATAGCGGCCCCGTCGGCCGGACGGTCCGAAATCAACGCAATATAACGCGCGTAGGATTCGAACAGTTGAGCCGCATCGGCGCGCTCCAGAAACAGCGTGTCCGAAAAGTCGAAACGGTCCCAATAGTGCCAGCGGAGCCATTCGCGCTGCTCCTCGGGAGTGAGGCGCGCAGGGGCGATTGCCGGAAGAAAGACCGACGACCGGGTTTCGGCCGTTTCGGCGGACGGGGCACTCCGGCGCCGTCCGCACGCAACCATCACCAACAACAGACACAGAAGGATCGAGAGACGTTTCATCGTTTCAAAATTTGGTCCTGACAGACAAAGATACGCATTTCCGGCGACAATCGGATACCGGAAGTCGCCGAAAGCCCCGAATCCGCCGTTTTGCACGGTAGTTGCAACCCTCCGCAGCGACAAAACTCAAATCAAATCGTTATGGATGTAAAGAAAACTACCACAAGCACCGGGTTCAAACTGAGTGTCATGACCCTGGCGATCATGAACGTGACGGCCGTGGTGAGTCTGCGCGGGCTGCCCGCCGAGGCGGTTTACGGGCCTTCGTCGGCCTTCTACTACCTCTTCGCGGCCATCGTCTTCCTGATCCCCACGGCGATGGTTGCCGCCGAGTTGGCCGCCATGTTCTCCGACAAGCAGGGTGGCGTCTTCCGCTGGGTCGGCGAGGCCTTCGGCGCCCGGACCGGGTTCCTGGCCATCTGGCTCCAATGGATCGAATCGACGATCTGGTACCCCACGGTCCTCACCTTCGGGGCCGTTTCGATCGCCTTCATCGGCACCAACGAACCCCACGACATGGCCCTCGCCTCGAACAAGGTCTTCACGCTCTGCATGGTCCTAGCGATCTACTGGATCGCCACCCTGATCGCCCTGAAGGGACTCGACTGGGTGGGCAAGATCAGCAAATGGGGCGGCATGATCGGCACGATCATCCCCGCCGGGCTGTTGATCCTCCTCGGCATCGTCTACATCGCCACCGGAGGCCACAACAACATGGACATGTCCCAGGGATTCTTCCCCGACCTCTCGAAATTCGACAACCTCGTCCTCGCCAGCAGCATCTTCCTCTTCTATGCCGGCATGGAGATGATGGGCATTCACGTCATGGAGGTCAAGAACCCCTCGAAAAACTACCCCAAGGCGATCATCATCGGTTCGCTCGTCACCGTGGCGATCTTCGTCCTCGGGACCTTCTCCCTGGGGTTCGTCATCCCCGCCAAGGATATCAGCCTCACGCAGTCGCTCCTGATCGGATTCGACAACTACTTCAAGTATCTGCACCTCTCCTGGGCCGGGCCCATCATCGCCATCGCCCTGATGTTCGGCGTGCTGGCCGGGGTGCTCACCTGGGTTGCGGGCCCCTCGAAGGGTATCTTCGCCGTCGGACGGGCCGGCTATCTGCCTCCCTTCTTCCAGCGCACCAACAAGATCGGCGTACAGCGCAACATCCTGCTCATCCAGGGCGCCATCGTCACGCTCCTGGCGCTGCTCTTCGTCGTGATGCCCTCCGTGCAGTCCTTCTACCAGATCCTCTCGCAGCTCACCGTCCTCCTCTACCTGATCATGTACATGCTGATGTTCTCGGCAGCCATCGTCCTGCGCTACAAGATGAAGTCCACGCCGCGGCCGTTCCGGCTCGGCAAGGGCGGAAACGGAGTGATGTGGCTTATCGGACTGGTGGGTTTCTTCGGGTCGATGCTGGCCTTCGTGCTGAGCTTCGTGCCGCCCAGCCAGATCGCAACGGGAAGCAGCACGGTCTGGTATTCGGTGCTCGTCATCGGCTGCATCGTCGTCGTGGCCGCCCCCTTCGTGATCTACGCCCTGCGCAAGCCCTCGTGGCGCGACCCGCAGGCCGCCGCCGAGTTCGCACCCTTCCACTGGGAGCAGCCCGCCGCTCCGGCCCCGGCAACTCCGAAAACTCCGGCCGCAGGCTCCGCCGCAAAGAGCGGAAAAACCGATCCGAAAACCCCTGACAATCGCAAAAAATGATCCGCAACATCGACAAAACAACGGTCGCCCAGGCGCTCCGTGCCGCCTACGACCACTGCAAGAGGGAGAGCGGCGGCAAGAATGCCGACTATATCCCCTATCTGAAAAACGTGCCGACGACGCTCTTCGGCATCGCGGCCTCGCTGCCCGACGGTACGCTCGTGACGGTCGGCGACACCGACTTCCGCTTCGGCATCGAATCCGTGTCGAAGGTCCCCACGGCCCTGCTGGCCATGCAGCAGTACAGCGACCGCGAGGTCCTGCACAAGATCGGCGCCGATGCCACCGGGCTGCCCTTCAACTCGATCATGGCCATCCTGCTGGAGAACGACCACCCCTCGACACCGCTGGTCAATGCCGGGGCCATCTCAGCCTGCTCGATGATCAAGCCCGTGGGCGACAGCTCCGGGAAATGGAGGTCGATCGTCGACTTTCTCACGGCGCTGGCCGGGTCACCCGTCGAGGTGATCGACGAGCTCTACCGCTCCGAAAGCGACACGAACTTCAACAACCGCTCGATCGCCTGGCTGCTGAAGAACTACAACCGCATCTACGACGACCCGATGATCTCCCTCGACCTCTACACGCGGCAGTGCTCGATCGGCGTGACCGCCGCACAGCTTGCCACCGCAGCGGCCACGATCGCCAACGGCGGCGTGAACCCCCGGACGCACAAGCAGGTATTCCGTGCGGAACTCACCCCGCGAATCGTCTCGCTGATGGCCACCGTAGGGTTCTACGAGCACACCGGCGACTGGCTCTTCCAGACGGGTCTGCCCGCCAAATCGGGAGTCGGCGGCGGCATCATGGCCGTCGTTCCGGACGTCATGGGCCTCGCGGCCTTCGCGCCCCCGCTCGACGGCGCCGGGAACTCCGTAAAGGCCCAGAAGGCGCTGGCGTTCATCGCCCGGGAACTCGATCTCAACCTCTTCGGCACCACCCGCTGCACCGTGGCCGCTCCGGCCCCGGCCGAAGCATAGCTCCGTTCAGCCCTTCACACGAAAAGAGCCGCACCCTGAAAGGTGCGGCTCTTTTCCATGTTTAAAGGCTTGGGCAGGAATCGGACCCCGGTCCGGACCCCGGTCCGGTTGGGAGTTTCGCCCCCAGCTACGGAGGCCCCTTTCAGAGCTTCCCCGGCCCCCGGGATCAGAGCGTCTCCTCCTCGACGCCCCGGAACAGGGCGACATCCTCCGGCGTGGAGTTCGTTACATAGGTATAGGCCTCGGTAACCTTCCCTTCGGCCAGCTTCGAGAAGATCCGCGCCGACGCGGCATACTCCTCGGCCTTGCAGGCCTGACGCGCCAGCAGGTAGCCGATGATGATGTGACCGGCAGTCTCGACCAGACGGCGGGCGTGGAAATCCTTGAAGCCTGCGGCCTCCTTCTCCCCGGCCTCGACCCGGGCCACCATCTCCGAGAACTTCACCGTCAGCGCCTTGAGCTTCTCCACGATCGGACGCACGGCCTCGGTGTACTCCTCGGCGGCGTAGCGCTCGATCTGCTCCAGGAACGTCCCCTTCGTCACAGCGTTGATCGCCGCCACAACCTGCAACTGCGACGTACCCTCGTAGATGTTCATGATACGGGCATCGCGGTAGAGGCGCTCGCAGGGGTAATCCTTCATGAAGCCCGAACCGCCGTGGATCTGGATGGCATCGTAGGCCAGTTGGTTGGCATACTCCGACGAGAAGAGCTTCACCAGCGGCGTGAAACCGTCGGCCAGGCGGTTGTAGAACTTCATCTCCTGGCGCTCCTCGGCCTCCAGCGAACGCTCGT
>DXDA01000077.1 GCA_019115745.1 Candidatus Alistipes intestinigallinarum | reverse complement strand
TGGAGCAGAAAGAGCCCGCACCAGTGGCGGATGATTCCCCGACGGCAGTTCTCGAAAGGTCTCATGCCGTCGGCATACAGTGCGGCGGTCTGCCGCAGGTGGCGCCACAACGTCGGAGCCGGGTGCAGCAGGAGCGGGGCGGCCGTATCGGGACGGCGGATGAGTTGTCCGTACATGGGTTGTCCGTCGGGCAAGGTGTCGAAAAAATCGGGGTGCAGGGCGATGACCGACATGCGGAAATCGGAACTTGCGCCGTGCAGCCGACAACTCCGGCTCGGCGACAGTATGAGCAGATCGCCCCCGGCAAGGCAATGCTCTCCCGCGGTGTCCGTTTCCTGGATTGTACCGTTTTCGACCATCCCGAAGAAGAATTCCCGTTCCGGATTCAGCCCCTCCGGAGGCAGATCGGAGGCGGAGAATTCCCGATAGAAAACCTCCTCGGGCGTATTGTCTTGCTGTTGGACGGCTGATTCGGCGGGTAATGGCAATGGTTGCATGGCGAGGGTTTGGTATGGGCAAAGGTACGGTTTGTTTCGGATTATACCAATTTCGGTTGCTCCTTTATGAACGGAATCCCGGAAGAATACACGAATTTTGTGCCCCGATACCATCCTTGCAACCCGAATATGAAAATCGAAAATAGACCTCTGCTCCGACGCTACCTGCTCTTTGTCGTCGCGCTGTTCATCAATGCATTCGGCATCGCCCTGATCACCAAGGCCCTGCTGGGTACGTCGCCCATTACCAGCGTCACCTATGTCCTGAGCATGTTTACGCCCATGACCATGGGCCAGTGGACCATCGTCCTCAACCTGCTCTTCATGCTCCTCGAACTCCCCTTCATGACGCGCGAGGACTTGAAGACTGACCGCCGGATCTTCCTCCTGCAGATCCCCGTCACGCTCTTTTTCGGGGCGTTTATCGACTGTTCGATGGAGGCGCTCTGCTGGCTCGCTCCTCAGGCCTATCCCGCGAAAATCTTCAGCCTGCTTGTCGGCTGCGTGGTCCTGGCCGTCGGCATCGCCCTCGAAGTCAAGGCCAATGTCGCCATGGCCGCCGGCGAGTATTTCGTGCGGGCCATCTCCCGCCGGATCCGGGGCGAATTCGGCTATGTCAAACTCGGATTCGACATTACGCTGGTCCTCCTGGCCTGCGCCCTCTCGCTGGGATTCATGTCCGGCATCTACGGCGTACGCGAGGGTACGGTCATTGCGGCGCTGATCGTCGGCCCGATCGTCCATTTCGTCACCCCGTTCTACCGCTTCCTGGACGGCTGGATCGGGGAACCCGGACCGCACTCCCGTCCCGAACCCGAAGCCGGATGCCATGTCGTCATCACCATCGCCCGTGAGTTCGGCAGCGGCGGGCACCTCCTCGGAGAGCGGCTCGCCCGGAGACTCGGACTCCCGCTTTACGACCGGGAGTTCATCCGTCTGGCCGCGCAGCAGAGCGGAATGGATGAACGCTATATCCTGCAGAACGAACAGTCGATCCCGTCGTTCTGGCTCACCTGTATCTTCGCCCAGACGAACGGCGCGCGCATGGATCGCAGCCTGACGCCCGAGGATGTGCTGTTCGTGGCCGAAAGCCGTGTCGTGCAGGAGTTGGCCGGTCGGGAGTCCTGCGTGATTGTCGGGCGCTGTGCCGATTTCGTCCTGCGCGACGACCCCCGGGCCGTGCGGGTCTTCTGCTGTTCGGATCCCGAGAGTGCCCGGCTGCGCTGCATCGAAGAGTATGGAATTGCCCCCGAAGCGGCCGATGCCGAGATTCGCCGGGTGAACCGCAACCGCAGGACCCATTACGAATACTATACCGGAGAACGCTGGGGTGATCCCCACCGGTACGACCTGACGATCAATACCGGCCGCATGTCCCTGGACGATGCCGCCGCAGCGGTGGCCCGAATCTATGGCGAGCGCATTGCGGCTGTGGCCGGAACTTCCGGGAGCCTCCCCAATGGGAAAACGGCGGCGGAGCCGGCAGATCGGAAGGGACGTACCGGCTGTTGACGGCTGGCGGCGGCTGGGTGCAGGGTGCAGGGTGCAGGGTGCAGGCGCTGACCCTTTGTACGGCTATTCCGACAAAAAGGCAGGGAGCCGATGCCGATTCCCTGCCTTTTCTTGATTCCGGGGCGCCTATCTTCCGTAGCGCTGCCGCAACTCTGCGGCGTAGGCCTCCCAGTCGGTGATGGTCCGACGGGCGACGCCCGACTCCACGGCGGCACGTGCTACGGCCGTCGAAACCGTGGTCAGCAGACGCGGATCGAGCGGCTTGGGTATCAGATAATCCCGTCCGAACTCCATCTTCTCGACCCCGTAGGCCTCCAGCACCGAAGCCGGAACCGGTTCGCGCGTCAGGTCGGCCAGGGCGTGAGCCGCGGCGAGTTTCATCGCCTCGTTGATCTTCGTGGCCCGCACGTCGAGCGCCCCGCGGAAGATGTAGGGGAAGCCCAGCACGTTGTTCACCTGATTCGGGTAGTCCGAACGTCCCGTGGCGAAGATGATGTCCGGGCGCGAGGCCATGGCCGTCTCGTAGGCGATCTCCGGATCGGGGTTCGCCAGCGCCATGACGATCGGGTTCGCAGCCATCGTGCGCAGCATCTCGGGTTTCAGCGTGTCGGCTTTCGAGACCCCGAGGAAGACGTCGGCCCTCTCGACCGCCTCGGCCAGCGTCGAGATCTTGCGTGTCGTGGCGAATTCGCGCTTCATGCGGTTGATGTCCTCGCGGTAGATCGTCACGACGCCGTGGCTGTCGCACAGCGTCACGTTGCTGTGGCGCACGCCCAGGGCCACGAAGAGTTTCGCACACGCGATCGCGGCGGCTCCCGCACCGTTCACCACGACGTGCAGCTCCGAGAGCTCCTTCCCGGCGAGCTTCGCGCCGTTGAGCAGTGCCGCCGACGAGATGATCGCCGTGCCGTGCTGGTCGTCGTGCATGAGCGGGATGTCCAGCTCCTCGCGCAGACGCGTCTCGATCTCGAAGCACTCCGGGGCCTTGATGTCTTCGAGGTTGATACCCCCGAAGGTCGGGGCGATGGCCTTCACCGCGCGGATGAACTCCTCGGGATCCGTGGCGTCGACCTCGATGTCGAAGGCGTCGATCCCCGCGTAGGTCTTGAAGAGCATACTCTTGCCCTCCATCACCGGTTTGGCCGCCAGCGGCCCGATGTTGCCCAGACCGAGCACGGCCGTGCCGTTCGAGATCACGGCCACGAGGTTCCCCTTGCCCGTGTAGGTGTAGACGTCGTCCGCGTGGGCCGCAATCGCCCGCGACGGTGCCGCTACGCCCGGCGAATAGGCCAGCGACAGGTCATAGGGGGTTTGGTAGGGCTTGGTGGGCACGATTCCGATCTTGCCGGGGTGCCCCTCGCTGTGGTAGCGCAGCGCCGCTTCGTCGAGTTTCGATTTGGTATCCATCTGTTTGCCGTTTTTTGAACTCTTGGTTATCTCGGTTTGATTAACGGCGAATATAGTGAAATTATCGGATGAATACTAAATTTTTTTAGATTTTTCGATAATTTTTTTAGAAACAACCGCCCCGGGATTGGAAAAAGTTCCCGAAATGAATGCTCGCGGAGGCAAAATGAACATTCCGTCCGGTCCGGGAAACAGGCGGGGCAGGTTCGGGGTGGGTGGGTA
>DXDA01000005.1 GCA_019115745.1 Candidatus Alistipes intestinigallinarum | reverse complement strand
GCAAAGATAAAGAGAAAAAACGATATGATGCAAATTATGTGTGAAAAAAGAGCGATTTATTCGTACCTTTGCTCGCGTTGTGCATGTCGGCGCACACCTTCGGGCGTCCCGAACGATCTTTCCGTTCCTGCTCCGAAGCGCGTTCTGCCGAAAAGATGAAAAGACGAAACGATGAAGAACGAACGATTGATATTGGTTACGAACGACGACGGTTACGCCTCGAAGGGGCTTTCCGCCGCCATCGAAGTTGCCCGGCCATTCGGACGGGTCGTTGCCGTGGCTCCGGAGACGACACAGAGCGGCATGAGCCAGGCGATTACGATGTATAACCCGCTCTATTTGCGGAAGGTGCGCGAGGAGGAGGGCGTCGAGGTCTACTCCTTTTCAGGGACGCCGGTCGACTGCGTGAAGATGGCCTTCGACTACCTGCTGCGCGAGGAGCGGGTCGACCTGATGCTTTCGGGCATCAACCACGGTTCGAACTCGGCGGTGAACGTGCTCTATTCGGGGACGATGGGGGCTGCCATCGAGGGCAGTTTCTATGGATGCCCGGCGGTGGGACTTTCGCTTGACGACCACAGTGCCGATGCGGATTTCGAGGCCGCGATGCGCTACGGGACGCAGATCGTCGAGACATTGCTCTCCGGTCCGGTCGAACTGCCGCTGTGCCTGAACGTAAATGTCCCCGTGGGTCGTTCCGAGGAGTTGCGGGGCATCCGCCTGTGCCGCCAGAACCGGGGCTTCTGGCGGGAGGAGTTCTACCGCCACGAAGACCCGCGCGGTCGGGAGTATTTCTGGCTCACGGGCGCCTTTGTCAACAGCGAACCCGACGCGGAGGATACCGACGAGTGGGCGCTTCGGAACAAATACGTGGCGGTGGTCCCTGTTCAGACCGACCTGACGGACTATGGGCAGTTGCGGAATCTGCGCCGGTCCTTTCCTTCGGCGTGCGATTCGGACCCTGCCTCTCGAAAATAGCGGCGGAATCGTGCGGTTGATTGGCCGCAGTTTCGTATCTTTGTAAAAACAGAAAAAACACCGCTCTATGCTGATCAAGATCCTGTTAGTCATTTCGATCGTTATCCAGTGCGTAGCTACGGGCTATGCGTTGCGGCTGGTGCGCACCACGAAGTACAATTCGGTGTGGATTCTCTTCATCGTGGGCTTTTCGCTGCTTTCGGTGGAGCGCCTGATCCAGTTGCTCGTAGAGTCGGGCGTCGAGGTGATTGCTCGGTGGTGGTTCGCCTACCTGGGCATCGTGATTTCGGTCTGCCTGTCGATCGGCGTGATGTATGCGCACAAACTCTTCAAGTATATCGAGCGGCTGAACCGCCAGCGGTCGCTGCTGAACAAGCGGATCCTGACGGCGGTACTGCGTACGGAGGAGAAGGCGCGCTCGCGCTTCTCGAAGGAGCTCCACGACGGTCTGGGTCCGCTGTTGTCGTCCGCGAAGATGTCGCTGACGGCCCTTTCGCGCGAGGAGCACAACGCCGAGCAGCGAGAGATCATCGCCAATACGACCTACGTGATCGACGAGGCGATCCGTTCGCTGCGCGAGATCTCGAACAACCTGTCGCCGCACGTGCTGAACGACTTCGGACTGGCGCGCGGCGTGCAGAACTTCATCGACAAGAGTGCGGCGATGCACGACGTGAAGATCCGCTTCACGACGAACCTGCGGGGCGAGCGCTACGATACGGATATCGAGGTGATCCTCTACCGGGTGATCTGCGAGCTGATCAACAATTCGCTCAAACACGCGGCCTGTACGGAGGTGAACCTGTCGCTGTCTCAGAACGGTCCGGAGCTGGCGCTGGACTATTCGGACAACGGCCGGGGCTTCAACCCGCAGGCGATGATGGACTGCGGAATGGGCCTTTCGAACATCGCTTCGCGGATCAATTCGCTGGGCGGGACGTTCGACATCACCTCGTCGAAGGGCAAGGGGATGCGGGCTGCGATCCGCGTGAACACGCAGCAGGAGCCGGCCCCTGCAAAGCGCAACCGTAAACGCCGCCGCTGATATGGAACGGCGGATCATCCTTGTCGACGACCATTCGCTCTTCCGCAACGGGCTGCGGGGATTGCTGGAGCGTTGCGGTGGCTGCCGGGTCGTGGGTGAAGCCGGGAGCGGCGAGGAGTTCCTGGGGATGCTGGACGACGTGGAGGCGGACATCGTCTTCATGGATTTCGCCATGCCGGGGCTCGACGGGGCCCAGACCACGGAGCGGGCCCTGGCCCGGCGTCCGGAGCTGCGGATCATCACGCTGTCGATGTTCGGCGAGGAGAGTTACTATTCGCGGATGGTTGAGGCCGGAGCGAAGGGTTTTCTGCTGAAGGATTCGGATATCGGGGATGTGCTGGAGGCGATCGATACGGTGATGGCCGGGGGAAGTTACTTTTCGCCGCAGTTGCTCACGTCGCTGACGGGGCGGATGCGTACGCGGGAGGATGTTCCGGACGAGCCGTTGTCGTCGCGGGAGCGTGAGATTCTGGTTGCGGTCTGCCAGGGGCTTTCGAACCAGGAGATTGCCGATACGCTCTTCATCTCGAAACGGACGGTGGACAAGCACCGGGCGAATATCCTCGAAAAGACGGGATGCAAGAATACGGCCTCGTTGGTGGTCTATGCGATCCGCCACGGCATCGTGGAGCTTTGACCCGCCCGGGGACCTGCTTTTTTGTGTGCCTGTTTCCGTCCCGTAGGGTTGAGTAGTTCTGATCCGTCCGGGGGCTCCTTTTCCCCCCCCCTCTTTTTATTTTTTGAACCACTCCCTTGAACTTACAGCAACGGGGAAAAGACCCGCATGAGGGATTCCGCCCAGCGGCGGGAGCGGGGTCGATTGAACCATTCTGCGGGAGTCAGGGTGTGAGACTGTTGCGCGTCGAGCTCGAAGATTCGGGTCATTTGCGCATTGAAATCGGCATCGTAGACGAAGGCATTGACCTCGAAATTGTGCTCGAAACTCCGGAAATCCATGTTTGCGGAGCCGATAACGGTCAGTTCGTCGTCGACCATCAGGAGTTTGGCGTGTAGAAATCCCGGGGTGTAGAAGAGAATCTTCACGCCGGCCTTCATCATGTCGTCAAGGAAGGAGTGCGATGCGAGATCGACGACGCGCGAGTCGGACCGGACGGGGAGCATGAGCCGGACGTCGATTCCGGCCAGTGCAGCGGCCTGGAGTGCGGAGTTGAGGACGTCGGAGGGGAGGTAGTAGGGGGTCTGGATCCAGATTCGTTTGCGGGCGTTCGCAATGGCGTAACTGTCCCCCTGGAGGAGCGTTCTCCACTTTCCGAAGGGTCCGCTGGGTACGATCTGCAGGATTCCGTCGGTGTATCGTTTCGGAGCGGGGTAGTATTCGGGTCCGGCGATTCGCTGTTTGGTGGTTGCGGACCAGTCGCTGAGGAACGAAGCCTGAAGTCCGGCGACGCCGCTGCCTTCGATCCGGAAGTGGGAGTCTCTCCAGATACCCCATGCGGGACCCTGGAGGTACCTGTCCGCGATGTTCATGCCGCCGATAAACCCCACGCGACCGTCTATGACGGCGATTTTGCGGTGGTTCCGATAGTTGATCTTGCTGGTGAAGCGGGGGAAGCGGACATGGAGGAAGGCGTGAACCTCGATTCCTTCCCTCCGCATCTTTTCGAAGAAGGCCTTTTTGACGCCGCTGCATCCGACGTCGTCGTAGAGGATTCGGATTTGAACCCCCTCCCGTGCTTTGGCGATCAGGGCATCCCGGAGATGTTGCCCGGTCCGGTCGTCGCAGAAGATGTAGTATTGGAGGTGGACATGGTGTTTGGCCCGGGCGATTTCATCGAGCAGGGCCTTCATTTTGGACGCCCCGTCGGTGTATGGGGTGATCCGGCTGCCGTAGAGCGGCACGGCGTGGATCGTGCTTTTGAGGAGTTGTGCGAGGGGTTTCCAGGATTCGGGAATTTCGGGGTGTCCGGCCTCATCGGCTTCGACGAGGTGCATGGTGATCCGTTTCCGGGTTCTTCGGGAGATGATTCGTTGTTTGGAGAGGTTTTGTCCGAAGAAGAAGTAGAAGAGGAGCCCGACCACGGGGGCGAAGATGAGCACGATGATCCAGGGGAGGGTCTTCAGCGGGTTTCGGTTTTCGGTGATGATGACCAGGATGACGCTGAGGATCGTCACCGAATAGAGTGCGATGAAGATGTATGTCAGAATTTGCTGCATACGCTGTTACGGCTGCCGTGCTTGCTGCCCCCCCCCTCCGGTTGTTATTTGGATTGCTCGGGGAAGTGGATCGTGTAGAGCAGATGTTCGATGCCCCGGATGTAGTTCCGCTTGCGGGGTTTGTTGAGGTCGGGAGCATAAACATAGCCGTCGAGGGTGAATACGCGGTTGGTCTCGGTGTCGACGGTTGTGTAGCTGACGAAGGGCCCGCCCATGAAGTCCCCCTCCACGTCCCAGAAGCCGCGGAGTTCGCACCAGAGACGTCCTTCGAGCCGGAACAGCCGGTAGTCGGGTTCGAATGCATCGGAGGTGATCATGTAGGAGCCGTCGGAGGGGCCGGGAATCAGGGCCGCGAATTTGTTCCGGGCCTTGATCAGCGCATCGAGCGAGAGGGATTCGGGACCTTCATAGGGATAGGAGTAGACGAAAAAGCCCTGGCTGGCCGTCGGGTATTCGTACCGGGCCCAGAGGAAATCGTCGGTCTGTTTGGCGAGGACATAGCCCTTGGGGACCTTGATCTCGACGCCGAACAGTTTTCGGATGGCGGCTTCGATCCCGGGGTTGTTGAAGGAGGTGTATGCCTGGACGTCGCGGTCTCGCTCGGCCTGTTCGAGCACGTGGAGCAGGTCGTTGCGGTTTTGGGAGAGGTATTCGACGAGCGCCTTGTCATCGGGCCCCTGGAGCGTGACGACGATCTGGGGTTCGGAGGTGACATTGTACTCGACGGCCGCTTCGGCCTGCTGGACCTCGGGGTCCACGACGACCTTGAGGATGTTGCGGTGATCGGCGATCATGTCCTTGAACCCGCGTTCCGTGACTCGCAGGACGTCGAAGAGGGGTTCCGCCTGGTTCAGATAGGGGACCGGTGCGGTGAACACGGCCCGCAGGGAGTCCCCGAGTTCTCCGTTCCACTCCATCTGCGGGCATACGACGATGAGTTCATAGGGCCGACCCTGAGCGGATTTCTTCTTGTTCAGGGTATGGAATGCGTCGCAACCGACCACGGCGGCAGCGATCAGCAGGAGGGATATGCCTCGGAAAAACGTTTTCATGGTCTTGAACTGAGAATTGAGTATCTACAAATATACAACTATTTTTCCAAAAGGCACGGAAAATGATTATTTTTGCGGACGTATGCGCTTGAAACCACCAAAACTCATCCGGCGGTTGATGCCGGACCTGATCTGGGAGATCGACGACCCGGACGGGGTTTTTCTGACGTTCGACGACGGTCCCACACCGGGCATTACGGAGTGGATCCTCTCGACGCTGGAGAAGTACGACGCGAAGGCCACGTTCTTCGTACTGGGCAAGAACGTGGAGATGTACCCGGACCTCTACCAGCGGATCCTGGACGCGGGACATAAGGTGGGTAACCATACCTATTCGCACCAGAAGGGCTGGGGGATGAGCCTGGAGCGCTATACGGAGGATGTCGATTTCGCCAATGACCTGCTCCATACGGAACTTTTTCGCCCGCCCTACGCGCAGATCACGCCGGCGCAGGCCCGGCTGCTGGGGCAGCGTTACAAGCTGGTGATGTGGGACATCATCTCCCGGGACTATAACCGGCAGTTGTCGCCCCGTACGTGCCTGAAGAACGTGACGAAATACCTGGCTCCGGGTGCGATCGTTGTTTTCCACGACAGCGAGAAGGCGTTCCGGAACATGCGCTACGCCCTTCCGCGCACGTTGGAGAAGATCCGTCAGATGGGTCTTCGGTGCAAGTCGATCGAGTTGTGATCCAACCGGATAAGACGGTTTTCGGGCCCGGGTCCGGGGATTAGGAAATTCGGGAAGTTTTTGTTACCTTTGCGACCGCGAAGAACACTTAAAAAATATACGATACTATGGCAACAACCGCAGACATCAAGATCGGCATGTGCATCGAGCTGGACGGCAAGACGTTCCAGATCGTTGACTTCCAGCATGTAAAGCCCGGGAAAGGCCCGGCTTTCGTCCGTACGAAACTGAAGAACCTGGAGAATGGCCGGGTTCTGGACAATACGTTCTCGGCGGGAGCCCGCATCGAGCCGGTTCGTGTGGAGCGCCGTCCGTACCAGTTCACCTACGAGGATGACCTGGGTATGCACTTCATGCACACGGAGACGTTCGAGGAGATCAACATCGACAAGAACCTGATCAACAACTACGACCTGATGGCCGACGGCCAGATCGTCGAGGTGATGTTCCACACGGAGAAGGAGACGGTTCTTTCCGCGGAGCTTCCTCCGATCGTGGACATGGAGGTGACCTATACGGAGCCGGGTGTGAAGGGCGATACGGCCTCGACGAACTCGCTGAAGCCTGCAACGGTGAATACGGGTGCGACGATCCGCGTGCCGCTGTTCATCAACACGGGCGACAAGATCCGCGTCGACACGCGCACGCGCGAATACTACGAGCGCATCAAGTAATCCCGCGATCCGATATTTGCAGGAAAGGGGTTCCGATCATCGGAACCCCTTTCTTCGGTAATGATGCCAAAATGGTTGATATTTGGCTTTAATCAAGGGCGTGAAAGAGATTATTCACGCCCCATTTATTATAGGCCGTTTTTTGCCTGGCGATAACGGAGGATGTCGTCGACCGAGACGACGGGGTAGCCGTGCTGTCGTCCGAAAGCTTCGATCTCGGGACGCCGGGCCATCGTGCCGTCGGGATTCATCAACTCGCAGAGTACGGCACAGGGTTTCAGTCCGGCGATTTTCATCAATTCCACGCTTCCTTCGGTGTGGCCCTGCCTTCCGCATACCCCGTCGGGATGGGCGACGAGCGGGAAGAGATGCCCGGGCCGGACCAGATCCTCGGGCCGGGCACCGTCGGCGGAAGCGGTTTGTACGCTCCGCAGCCGGTCGGCTGCCGAGACTCCGGTCGTTGTTCCCCGGGCAGCTTCGACCGAGACCGTGAAGTTGGTGCCGTATCGGCTGGTGTTTTCGCGGACCATCGGCGGGAGTCCGAGTGCGGCGGCCTTCTGCGGGGTGATGCAGAGGCAGACGATGCCGCTGCACGCCCGGATGAGCAGGGCCATTTGCCGGAGCGAGATTTTTTCGGCCGGGAAGATCAGATCGCCTTCGTTTTCGCGTTGTTCATTGTCGGTGAGCAGGATGCCGCACCCGCTGCGCAGCGCTTCGACGGCCCGTTCCACCCGGGTCATGCTGGCTTGAAGAGATTCGGAATCGTTCATTTTTCGGGATTTTGTTCTTTTGCAAAGATACCCGATCCGGAGATGTCGAAATGATGCTATCTTTGCCGAAGATCATGCTGAATTATCCCGAAATGACATCCCGAACCTCCCGAACCTCCCGGAACACCCCGCAGCCGGCCTCATCGGTTCCCTCCCCGTTGATCCAGCACCGCCGGGACCTCGGGTTGCTCACCGCCCGGAGCCGCACTGGAGAATGATCCGGTCGAACGAGGTCGTGTCGAGTTGCAGGATGACGCGGCACCTCCGGCCTCGGATCGCACGGACCTGCGGCAGATAGCTGACAAAACGGAATTCGAGCGAGTCGACGGACTTCGGTACAACGATCCTGTAACGCCCTTTCCGATCGGTGGCCGCGCCGTTCCACCTTCCGGGGATGGTAATTAGCGCCCCGGCGATCGGCTTGCGGTTTTCATCGAGCACCCGCCCCGAAACGACCCGTTCCGAGTCTGTCCGCCTTGAAACCGCCTGCTCCGAACCTGTCCGGACCTCCTGTACCATTCGGTTTTCGCGGATCATATCCTTGGTCGACTGCGCTGTCGCTTCCGCGCTGACGGAGGAACCCGCGATTGCCGTCAGCAGCACCATCCAACCTGTCCACCCCTTTTTCATTACGCCTCCTGCAACCCCGGGGTTTCGAACTCCTGCATGACGGCCTCCATCTTGCGGCGGATCTCCGCGGTGCAGAGGTTCCCGATGCTCCCCTCGTGGGTGTGGTGCACCTGTCGGGTCGGGCGGTATTCGCCGCGCTGGACGGCCATGCCGACCTGGCGGTATGCCTCACGGAACGGCACGCCCTGCAGGACGAGGCGGTTGACATCCTCCACGGTGAAGAGATAGTCGTACTTGCGGTCGTCGAGGATGTGCTCGTTGACGCGCATGTGGGCCAGCATGAAGTCGCACATGTCGATCGTGCGGCGTATTTCGGTGAGGGCCGGGAAGAGAATATCCTTCATGAGCTGCAGATCGCGGTGGTATCCGACCGGGAGATTGGTCGTGAGCAGGGCGATCTCGTTCGGTACAGCCTGCAGGCGGTTGCATCGTCCGCGCATGATCTCGAAGACGTCGGGATTCTTCTTGTGGGGCATGATGCTCGATCCGGTCGTCAGTTCGTCGGGCAGCGAGATGAACCCGAAGTTCTGACTCATGAAGAGACAGGCATCCATGGCCAGCCGTCCGACGGTGGCGGCGACCGCGGCGATGGCTGCGGCTGCGGCGCGTTCGCTCTTTCCGCGGCTCATCTGGGCGGCGACGACGTTGTAGTGGAGCGTCTCGAAGCCCAACAGGCGGGTCGTCATCGTGCGGTCGAGGGGAAACGACGACCCGTACCCGGCGGCAGACCCCAGCGGATTCTGATTGGCGATGTGCCAAGCGGCGGCGAGAAGACGCATATCGTCGACGAGCGTCTCGGCATAGGCTCCGAACCACAATCCGAAGGATGAGGGCATGGCGATCTGGAGATGGGTGTACCCGGGCATCAGCACCTCCCTGTATCGTTCGCTCAACTCCTGCAGCCGGTCGAAGAGGGCCTTCGTATCGTCTGCAACCTTCCTCAGCTCGTCGCGCAGAAAGAGTTTCAGATCGACCAGCACCTGATCGTTCCGAGAGCGGCCCGAGTGGATCTTTTTTCCGGCGTCGCCCAGCCGGCGGGTAAGCATCAGCTCGACCTGCGAGTGGACATCCTCCGTGTCGGGTTCGATTTCGAAGCGTCCGGCCTCGATCTCGGCAGCAATCTCCTGCAGTCCGGCGGTCAGCGTGCGGAGCTCTTCGGCGGTCAGCAGTCCGATTTTTTCGAGCATGGCGATATGGGCCAGCGACCCCTGGACATCGTAGCGTGCGAGCTGCAGGTCCAAATTGCGGTCGTTGCCGACGGTATACTCTTCGATCATCTTGTCGGGTTCGAAACCCTTGTCCCAAAGTTTGGTGGTGCTCATGCGTATAGAATGGCTAACTGTTCGATGTATTTTTCGTAGATGGCGATTGCCTGGTCGATTTCGTCGAGGCGGATGAACTCGTCGGCGGCATGGGATCGGGCCGACTCTCCGGGCCCTATCTTGAGCGACGGGAAGGGCATCAGCGTACGGTCGGAGGTCGTTGGCGAGACGAAGGTTTTCCGGCCGATGGCCGATGCTGCGCGGACGAGGGGATGGTCGTCACCGACGGCTGCGGCGCGGATGCGGGTCGAGCGGGGTACGATTTCGGATTGCAGCGCTCCGCGGAGAATCTCGACGACCTCTTCGTTCGAGTAGGCGTCGGTCGTGCGGACGTCGACGACGAAACGGCACACGTCGGGCACGACATTGTGCTGCGTCCCGGCCTCGATCTGCGTGACGGCGATACCGATCGGCCCCAACAGCGCCGATTCGCGTTCGAAACGGAATCCGCGCAGGCGGGCGATGTCGTCCGCGGCGATGTAGAGGGCGTTGACCCCCTCGTTTCGGGCGGCGTGCCCGCTCTTTCCGCGGGCCGTGCAGTCGAGGACGACCAGCCCGCGTTCCCCGGTTGCGGCCTGCATCCCGGTAGGCTCGCCGACCAGCGCCAGGTCGATCTTCCCCAAGGCGGGCAGCAGCGCCCGCATCCCGTGCTCGCCCATACACTCCTCCTCGGCCGAGAGGGCCACGACGAGGTTGAAGGGGAGCCTGCGGCGGCGGAACGTGAGAAAGGTCTCCGCGAGTGCGACGACCGAAGCTCCGGCGTCGTTGCTTCCGAGCCCGTACAAACACCCCTTCTCGATCACTGGCGCAAACGGATCGCGGGTATAGGATGCCGCGGGGCGCACCGTGTCGTGATGCGAATTGAGCAACAGGGTCGGACGTGCCGGATCGAACCCTTCGGCCCGGGCCCAGACGTTGTTGTACAGTCGTTCGGGCGCGGCCCCACGCTCCGCGAGGAAGGCGAAGAGCCGATCGCCCGTGCGGGCCTCGTCGCGCGACAGCGAGGGTGTTGCGATCAACGCCTGCAACAACTCGACGGCTTCTGTGGTTTTCGGATTCATGCTTTTCGTGAACAAAGGGTCAAACTTTCGGACAAGGCCGGGGCGCTCCGGAGTTACTTGCGGATAACGGTCCCGATGCCGTTGCCCAGCCGGGCCGAACTGCGGATCGTGACGCTTCGCACGCCCTGCTCGACGGCCTTCAGTGCGTTTTCGATCTTGGGAATCATCCCCTTGCTGACCGTTCCGTCGGCTTTGAGCGGCGGATAGCTGTCGGCCGTGATCTCGGGAATGACGGAGTCCTCGTCCTCGGGATCGCGCAGCACGCCGGCCTTCTCGAAGCAGAAGACCAGATCGACCGGTGCGATGGCTGCGGCACCGAGCGCTACGGCCGAGGCGACGCTGTCGGCATTGCAGTTGAGCAGTGTTCCGTTTCCGTCGTGCATGATGGCCGAGAAGACGGGCACGAGCCCGCCCTCCAGCAATCTCCGCAACAGGTCGGAGTCGACACGGTCGATGTCGCCGACAAATCCGTAGTCGATCGGCTGCGGCGCTCTCCGATGGGCGGTGACGGCATTCCCGTCGGCCCCGGACAACCCGATGGCGTTGCAGCCGACGGCCTGCAGCCCGGCGACGACCTGTTTGTTGACGAGCCCGGCGTAGACCATCGTCACGACATCGAGCGTACCCTTGTCGGTGATCCGGCGGCCGTCAACCATCTGAACCTTGAGCTCGAGGCGTTCGGCGAGCCGCGTGGCCAATTTCCCGCCTCCGTGGACGAGGATCTTCGGCCCCTCGACCGCGGCGAACTCCGCGAGGAAGGTCTTCAACGCGTCGGGATTGTCGATGACGTTCCCGCCGATCTTCATTACCGTGATCTTATCCATTATTCCAGCCCTTCCAACAAGCGTTTGAGCACGACCTGTGCGGATATTTCGCGGTTGGCGGCCTCGGGGATCACCAGCGAGCGGGGCGATTCGATCACCTCGTCCGTGACGATCATGTTGCGCCGTACGGGCAGACAGTGCATGAACCAGGCGTTGTTTGTCAGGGCCATCTTTTCCGCGTCGACCGTCCACGCGCGGTCGCGCGAGAGCACCTTCCCGTAGTTGGGGTCGGCATAGGCGGCCCAGTTCTTCGCATAGACGAAGTCGGCGCCTTCGAGGGCCTTTCGCTGGTCGTATTCGACGCGGGCGCCGCCGACGAACTTCGGGTCGAGCTCATAGCCTTCGGGGTGTGTGATGACGAAGTCATACCCGGCGGCATTCATCCATTCGGCGAAGGAGTTGGGCACGGCCTGCGGCAAGGCGTTGGGGTGGGGTGCCCAGGTCATGACGACCTTCGGACGCTCCGTGGTCTTGTACTCTTCGATGGTGATCAGGTCGGCGAAACTCTGCAGCGGATGGCGCGTGGCAGCCTCCATCGAGAAGACCGGACGTCCCGAGTAGCGGATGAACTGCTCCAGGACGCGCTCTTCGTAATCCTCGGCCTTGTCCTGAAAGCGGGCGAAGGAGCGTACGCCGATCACGTCGCAGTAGGATCCCATGACGGGGATTGCTTCGAGCAGGTGTTCGGCCTTGTCGCCGTCCATCACGACGCCGCGTTCGGTTTCGAGTTTCCAGGCGCCCTGGTTGACGTCGAGGACCATGACGTTCATGCCGAGGTTCATGGCGGCCTTCTGAGTCGAGAGCCGGGTGCGGAGGCTCGAATTGAAGAAGAGCATCAGCAGGGTCTTGTTTCGGCCCAACCCGGTGAACTGGAATCGGTTGCGCTTGATTTCGAGGGCTTCGGCGACGGCCGTTTTCAGGTCGCCGATATCTTGTACGCAGGTGAATTTTTTCATGACGAGTCGTTTTTGTTTGGGAGGTTGCTGGCAGCCGGGCTCCGACGCTGCGGCGACTTTCACCGCCGCACCCCGGAGCCCCGGCCCCGAACGGGTTAGTTTTTGCGCAGCGTGTCGCGGAATGCTTCGAGGAATCGAGCTGCGAGTTCGCGCGAGAGACACAGCGCAGGCAGCAGCCGGACGACGGAGGCGCCGGCCCCGCCGGTGAAGATGTGCTTCTCGAAGAGGAGCCGCTTGCGGAGCTCCGACCCGGAACCGTCGATCTCGATGCCGATCATCAGCCCGCGACCACGCACCTCCTTCAGCCCCTCCATGGCGCGGAGCTCCCCGAGGAGATAACTCCCGACCTCGGCGGTGTTTTCGATGAGTCCGTCGCGCTCGATGACCTTCAGCACGGCAATGGCCGCGGCACAGGCCAGATGGTTCCCTCCGAAGGTGGTTCCGAGCATCCCGGGCCGTGCCTCGAAGTGCGGGGCAATCAACACGCCGCCGATCGGGAATCCGTTGGCCATTCCTTTGGCGGTGGTGATCAGGTCGGGCCGAATCCCGGCCTGCTGATGGGCGAAGAAGCGCCCCGTGCGTCCGTACCCCGACTGAATCTCGTCGAGGATGAGCTGCGTGCCGGTCTCTGTGGCCGCCTCGCGCAACCCGCGGAGGAATTCGTCCGTGGGGCAGTGAATGCCCGAAACGCCCTGAATGCCCTCGACGATGACGGCGGCATACTCGCGCGAGGCGAGCTTCGTGCGGGCCGCTTCGAGGTCGTTCAGCGGGGTGAATTCGACGTTGGGCGTGCGGTTGAAGGGCGACGAGATGGCAGCATTGTCCGTGACGGCCACGGCTCCGGAGGTGCGGCCGTGGAAGGCGCGCTCGACGGCCAGGACCTTGCTGCGCCCGGTGTGGAACGAGGCGAGCTTCAGGGCGTTCTCATTGGCCTCGGCGCCGGAGTTGCAGAGGAAGAGCCGGTAGTCGTCGTAGCCCGACACGCGTCCAAGACGCTGTGCCAGCTCGATCTGCAGCGAATTCAGCACCGAATTGGAGTAGAAGCCGAGCCTTCCGACCTGCTCCGAGACGGCCTTTACGTAGTCGGGTTGAGCGTGGCCGATCGAGATGACGGCGTGCCCGCCGTAGAGGTCGAGGTACTCGGTTCCGGCCTCGTCGTAGACGAAACACCCCTTTCCCCGCACGGGCTCGATCGGATAGAGTGAATATACGTTGAAAAGTTCCATGAATCCGTTTTTCTGGTTTTGCCGTCCCATTCCGGAACGGTATTCTATTAAAATGCGGAGGCCTTGAGCCGCAGCCCCTCTTTCTCGTCGAACCCGAACATCAGGTTCATGTTCTGCACGGCCTGCCCCGAGGCTCCTTTCAGCAGGTTGTCGATCACCGAAACGATGTGCAGCTTCGATCCGTGCCTGGCTGCATGGACCAACGCCTTGTTGGTATTGACAACCTGTTTGAGATCGACCCCGCGCTCCGCCACATGGGTGAAGGCCGCGTCGGCATAGTAGTCGGCGTAGAGCTTCCGGGCGGCCTCTTCATCGAGCGGACAAGAGGTGTAGACGCTGGCCAGAATACCGCGGGTAAAGTCGCCGCGCATCGGAACGAAGTTGATTTCGTGGTCGAACGCGGGCTCCAGCAGCCGGAGGTTGCGGCCGATTTCGAGCAGATGCTGATGTGTGAAGGCCTTGTATACCGAGAGGTTTGCGGCGCGCCAACTGAAGTGGGTCGTGGACGAGGGCTTCACCCCGGCACCGGTCGAACCGGTTACGGCCGTGACGTGGACCTCGTCCTGCAGCAGTCCCGCCGCAGCCAGCGGCAGCAGTGCCAACTGAATGGCCGTAGCGAAACAGCCGGGGTTGGCGACCCGCCTTGCCCGCCGGATGCGCTCGCGGTTCATCTCCGGCAGCCCGTATACGAATCCTTCGGACTCGTCGCGGAAGTCCTGCGCCAAGTCGATGATGCGCAACCCTTCGGGCAGTTGCTGTTCCGCGAGCCAGCCTTTGCTCTGCCCGTGCGCCGAGCAGAGGAAGACCACGTCAACCGCCGCGAGGTCATACGCCTCGCAGAAGCGCATCGACGTCTCACCCTCCAGTCCGCCGTGCACTTCCGTCAGGAGATTCCCGGCGTTGGAGGTGCTGTGTACGAAGGCGATCTCCACCTGCGGGTGGTTCACCAGCAGGCGGATCAACTCTCCGGCCGTGTATCCGGCGCCTCCGATGATTCCCGCGCGGATCATTTTTCGGGTTTTTCGTTGCGTTTCTGGACGTTGTAGTAGATCTTGATCTGGTTGCCGAGGATCTTCGTGAATCCCTTCACGTCATCGGCGGTCCAGGCCTTGTTGACCTCTCCGTACTCGCCGAAGTCGGTCTTCATGAGGTCGTACGACGACTCGACGCCGACGAGCGTGTAGTTCCGCGGGCGGAGGATCAGCTCGACGGTACCGGTGACGTTTCGCTGCGACGACAGGAGCATGGCCTCGATGTCGCGCATGACGGGTTCGAGATACTGGGCTTCGTGGAGGAACATGCCGTACCACGTGGCGACCTGATCCTTCCAGTAGATCTGCCACTTGGTGAGGGTGTGCTTTTCGAGCATCTTGTGTGCGGCGATGATCAGCATCGGGGCTGCGGCCTCGAATCCGACGCGACCCTTGATGCCGATGATCGTGTCGCCAATGTGCATGTCGCGTCCGATTCCGAACTTCGAACCGATGGCCTCGACGGCGCGGATGGCCTCGACCTTGTCGGCATAGGGCTGCCCGTTTACGGCGCACAGTTCTCCCTTGTCGAACGAGAGTTTGAGATGCTCCTCGCCTTCGGCCGTGATCTGGCTCGGATAGGCCTCCTCGGGGAGCGTCTGCTCCGAATGGAGGGTCTCCTTGCCGCCGATCGAGGTGCCCCACAACCCCTTGTTGATCGAGTACTCCATCTTCTTGTAGTCGGCCGTGATGCCGTGCTTGCGCAGGTAGTCGATCTC